>CAYUVF010000005.1:0-102474 GCA_964448045.1 uncultured Rhodothermales bacterium | reverse complement strand
GTAAAGCGGAAGGAAATAGCCTGATGGGCGTCAGGGGTGTCTACAGGGAGAATTACAAGGCATTCGCCAGATCTTGAACGGCAGAAGCCAGCCGGCGCACTTTTTGGGCGTTTCCGGCATTATCGGCATCCTCACCGATCGTCGTCGCGAGCGCCGAGAGGACGTCGCGCCGGTCCGATCCGTCCGCGGTCTCCGCTTCAGCGAGGCGCTGCCGGATGGTGGCGATGCGGTCGGCCGGAAGATCATCATTCCGATCGAGCTGGTCGACGTAGGCGCGAGCGAGGGCGAAGCTCGGCGGCCAGGTGTACTGCGGCTGGCCTTGTGCGTTGAGGTACTCAAACTGCACGGTATTCGCCGCGGCAATCTCATTCTCCGAGAGGTAGGGGCTGGGCGTCAGCTCGAAGACATCGAGTCCGCGAGCAATCTCGGAGCTCACGATCAGTCCGTTGTACCAGTAGACGGACCAGCTGCCGCCCATCTGCATCTCATCGGGATCGACGGGCCCTCGGTCGTGGAACGCGATCTCGACGGGGTTGGAGGGATCGGTCCAGTCGAACACCGAGATGCCGCCTTGATACCACGCCTGTACCATCACATCGCGCCCCGGAATGGGGATCAGGGAGCCGTTGTGAGCTACGCAGTTCTCCTGCTCGGTCTGAGGAGCGGGCATCTTGTAGTAGCTTGCGAAATCCATCTCGCCGTCGTCGATGGTAAAGATGGCGTTCGCGCCCCATTCCATGGGATCCGAGGCGCGGCACTTGGGTTGGCCGCCACCGCCCCACTCATCGGTAAAGAGGACCTTGGAGCCATCATTGTTGAAGGTGGCCGAGTGCCAGTAGGCAAAGTTGGAGTCGGCTACGGCGTCGATGCGCCGCGGGGCGTCCGGATCGCGAATATCGAGGAGCAGTCCGTAGCCTTCGCAGGCGCCGCCGGCCAACCCGATCTCGGGATACAGCGTGATGTCGTGGCATTGCGTGGGACCGGAGCGGCCTTCTTCATCCGCATTGCCGAAGCGCTCAGCAATCATCTGGGGAAGAATTTCACGCAGCCGGCTGCTGTCGGCCGCCGTGGGGGGTCCGCTGCCGCCGCGTTGGGCGACAATATTGCTCAAGAGCTGAGCGGCAGCCTGGGAGGGGAGCACGCGCGGACGGCCCTGAATCTCCACGACGAAATCGCCCTGTTCGCGGGCTTCTTCGATCTCGGCGCGGTCGGCGGGGGCGAGCCCGTGGCGCGGAGGCGCTTCGAGGTTCTCGAAGATGCGCGGCGAACTCACGATAGCGGCATCTTCGGGACGGTCGAGCGGCACCTGGATCACTTCGATGCGGAAGAGGGCCGAGTTGGGGTCGTCTTCGGGCATGGCGTCTGAGCATCCGGCGAGCTCTTCCTCGGGCCGCACCGGCGCCGAGCCGGAAACGTAGACGTAGACGTTCTCGTCGTCCTCGGGGTCTTTCAGTACGGAGTGCGTGTGCGAGCCGCGGCACGTTTGGACGTTGGAGACGTACTCGGGATTGCGGATATCACTGATGTCGAAGATCCGGATGCCGCGCAGCCGCTCTTCGCTGACCTGCTCATCCACGCCCTGCGTCCCGCAGTCGAGCCGCCCGCCGAGGCCTTCGCCAGAGACAAACAGCAGATCGCCGTAGACGGAGACATCGCTCTGAGAAGCCGGGCAGACGTACTCGGTGACGAGTTCGGGCTCGGTGGGCGTCGACATGTCCCAGATCATAATGCCGTTGTAGTTACCCTGAATGGCGTAGTTGCCTTTGAAGGCCAGGTCGGAGTTGGTGACGCCGACGAACGCTTCGGGCGGTGGGGTCTTCGAGAGCACATTCAGGTTCCAGGTGGCCTCCTCGGCGTCGAACAGGCCCGCATCGAGGCCCACACGCGGGTCGGGGCTGGGAGGCGAGGCCATCGAAACGGGTTCCAGCGTTGGTCCCGAGGGGGCGTCTGAGGTGATGGGTTTCGGCGAACAGGCCGAGAGGCCAATGAGCCCGACTATGAGCAGGGCGGTTGCCAGAGCGTGAAGGACGGATCGCGTGTGGAAACGGCGAGCCGGAGTAACAGATTGCATAGCGGTACAAGGTTAGATGGGGAAACGTCGAAACAGCGATCAGCGTGCGGGTGAAGGCCTCACGAATCGGCCCCCGGCAGCGCTTGGAGCATGCGCTCCATCCGAGCAATTTCGGTCTTCTGATCGGCGTTAATGTCGGAGGCCAGTCGGAAGGTGGCCTCATCCTGCGCGGCGCCATCGGTGCTGAAGAGTGTGTCGACCATGGAGACGGCGCCGCGGTGGTGTTCGATCATGTACGTCAGAAAGAGGCGGTCGAAGGTCGCGCCCCGGGCGGCGTTGAGTTCGTCGATCTGCGCCTGGGTGAGGATGCCGGCCATGTCCATGCCGTGGACGGTCTTGCCATTCACGGTCAGCGCGGTGCCGTCGATATTGATCTTGGGCACGGGCTGATCGCGCCGGCGCAGCCACCGTTGCATGGTGGCAATCTCATCCTGCTGGGCGTTGATGATCCGGGAGGCCAGTGTTTGGACCTGATCGCTCGCGCCGTTATCGGGCGCCATCCGAGACATGACCACGGCCTGTGCGTGGTGAGTAATCATCATGGTCATGAAGCGGACATCGGCCTCGCTGAAGTCGCCTCGGGCGCTGTCCTGCCGGGCCCAGTAGAGCGCCTCCAGGTCCGATGTTTCGTCGGGTGGGGCAGAGGAGGAGACGGCACCCGTGCTCCCGCATCCGGCCGTGACGAGGATGATGCCAACCAGGAGAAACAACCAGCGTCCAGAAAAACAACTCATGGTCGAAAAGGCGAAGCTATAAAACGAGTCAATATGTCAAGCTTTGTAAAGATACAGCGGGCGATTGAAAAAAGCATCCCTCTTCGTTCGATCTCAACAGAGACCACACGGGGCATCGACGACGGCGTGAGGTCGGCGATGCGGATAGCGAGCATCTCCCCGAGCACGCTCGCGGGCCGGTCCACTCCGACGATGATGATAGGCTTCACCTCCCCGAACACGTTGAGCAAGCGCTGGGCCTCGACTGTGATCAGAAACAAGCCGTTGGCGTCGGTGACGTACAGGATCGGATAGCGGGTGTCGCCACTTTCGTCGTAGCCGTCTGGGAAGGCCACGCGGACATCGTAGCGCGTCCCGTCGGCAGACTCCACCGCGTAGGATTCGGCCGCACGAAGCGTGACCGGCGAGGCGTTGGTGTCCGCGTCGAGGTCTTGGGCACCTACCGGCGCGATGAACGCGGGGGCAAGCGCCAGCACGAGGATGAACGTCTTCATGAGCAAGGGAATGGATGGGTGAGACAAATGGTGGGGGTGTTGGTCCGCAGAACGGATGGCTACGCAGCCGCGCCTACGTCCGGGTCTGCCCGCTGACGGCGCATGCCGTTGGATGAGAGCGACACGCGACGTGCGTGGACACGGCTGCGGGGCTCAGGCCGCGGCGAAGAGACGGTCTTCGAAGGCGTAGTCGACGGGGCGGCGGGGCTGCTCGCGGTATCCGGCGAAGCTTACGCGGAGCGCCTCGTCGAGAGGCGTTGGCTCGAAGTCCAGCAGCCGGGCCGCCTTGTCCACAACCGAGGTGAGGGGCTGCATATCGAGGGGCTCGCCCATAGGCTGGCCGCCCCCGGCGTGGATCGTGGACCGAGGGATGGAGACGAGCGTCGGTTCTGCGCCTGCGGCCCGCGCCAGCGCCTTTACGAAGCGGCGCTGCGTGGTAGGCTCGACGTGCCCGACGTTAAACGCCTCGCCCACCGCCTCTGGCACCTCGGGGAGATCCAGCCCCTCTCCGTACGCCGCGAGGCTCGAGATGAAGACGTAGCGCTTGAGGTCGCTTCCGCAGCTTTGGGCTGCCGCTCCGGACTGTGCGAAATGGCCCCATGACCCGTCGCCGAGCATGAACGCCCCTGCCTCGATCCCGAGCACGAGAGCGATCTTGACCGCCGTCAGCGCGGTTGCGATGCGGCCGGATGCTTGCACCAAGGCCAGGTTGAGCGCGACGAGTACGACCAGGAGGACGAGGGGAATGGCCTGGAGGGCCCACGGTGGCAGTGTCCCACCCACGAAATCGTTGAGGAAGACGACGAACAGGATCGAGAGCGCAGCCCCGCCAGCCCCCGTCCCGACGAACGTCTGTGTCCAGCCGTAGAGAAATGCCCAGCGTCGGCCGTAGGCGGCCCCGAGGTGGTTGTACTCGGGCATCATCGTCGCCAGTTCGGCATAGGCCAGCGCGCCGAACAGTGTCAGCACCCCGGCCAGGGCGTAGGCCGCTAGCACGAGCCCCGGCTCACCGACGTTGCACGTCATCACGCGCGCCTTAACAAAGACGCCCGTTCCGATGACGACGGGCGATGACGATGGCCGCCGTCGGGACGAGCGTCAGCCCGCGCGTGAGGCTTGGAGTTCGGGCGGAGGGGCTCATCAGGCGCCGTCGAGGGCGCCGTCGAGGGTGCCGGCGTAGTGGAGCGTACCGCGTGGCTGTTCAAGCGTGAAGTTGGCCGTACCGGAGATCCGGCCGGAACCGGTGCGGCCGGCGTAGTTGCCCGTCCCACTCTCGACCTGCCATGCCCCCGTGACAAATGCCAAGGCCGGGTCGGCGAGATCCACGGATGCGTCGCCCGTAAGGATGAGTGTGCCCTGCTTGCCAACGACGGTGCGGCGGAACGTCGCTATCATCGGATTAGTGCCGTCGGGGCTCGATACGTCGAGCGCATCCTCGGTCGTGCCCGCGTCGGTTATCGCGCCGGAGGCCTCAAACGTCCCGGCGAACGTGCCAGGGCCGGTGGCGGACTGCTCGAAGACGAACGTGACATGGCCGTTGTCCTGGCCGTTCGCGCTGGGTGTCGAAACTGCGAGTGTCGCGAACTCGGTCATGCCCATCGATTCGAGCAGACCGGTGTCGAGCGGGTCGAGAACGGCATTCCGGTGGCGGACGCCGAGGTCCATGCCGAGGCACGTGCGGAACGGGCGCGTGCCCGGCTCCATCGCGATGAGGTCGACGATCGCGTCAACGACGATGGCCGGGTCGGTCGGCACGTCAGGATCGGTGAAGAAGCCCTGGAAGGCCTGGCTCATCCCCTCGAACGTCTCGTGGACGATGGCTGGGTAGGTTGCCGTGCGGTCGTCCGCGTTCTTGGGAGCCACGAGGTTCGGGAACAGCTCCGTCTCGAACGGCCCCGGCTCCACGATCACGACGTCCACGCCCGACGAGGCCACCTCGCCGCGGAGGGCCTGCGTATACCCTTCCAGGCCCCATTTCGAGGCGTGGTAGATCCCAAAGAATGGAATCGCCGCACGGCCCGCGGTCGAGCTGATGTTGATGACAAGGCCTGCCCGAGCCTCGCGCATCGCGGGCAAGAACGCCCGGAGCACGCGGTGTACGCCGACGACGTTGACGTCGAGCTGGCGGGCGAACTCATTGGCCGAGAACGCCTCGGTGATCCCGCCGAACATCTGCCCGGCGTTGTTGACGACGACGTCGGCCGTGCCGGGCTCGTCGTGGACAGCCGCTGCGGCGGCCTCGACGGAGGCGTCGGAGGTCACGTCGAGGTCGAGGATGCGGAGGTCCAGCGACTCAGCCTCGGCGAGGTCACGCAGGGCTTGGGCGGCGTCCGTGTTTTTGCCACCGGGCGCGCGCATGGTGGCATAGACGCGGTCGCCGCGGCGGGCGAGTTTCAGGGCGAGGTCGTAGCCGAACCCGGAGCTGCAGCCGGTGATGACGATGGTCTGTTGCATGGGTTTATGGGATTCGTATGGATGGAAAAGCGGCGGGTAGCTGCGGGGCGTGTTCGCTGCCGGCCGTGGCCGCCTCGGTCACGATCCGGGCCCGTAGGCCTCGAGCTCGATCTCGATCAGGATCTCCGGTAGGGCGAGCCCCTTCACTTCGAGCCAGCTTCCGGTCGGGAAGTGCTCCGTGTAGATGGTGCTGCGGTATGTGGCCACGTCGAGGAAGCCGGCCATGTCCGTCGTGAAGACGTTCTCGACGATCACGTCGCCGAACGTGCAGCCGTAGTGCTCCAGCACCTTGTGCAGGTCGGCGTAGACGTTCTTCATCTGCTGCTCCAGGTCGCCGACGGCGGTCGGATTCCCTTCGTCGTCCATGCTGACCGCGCCGGAGACCTTGATGTCGTCGCCGATCCTCACGGCGTGCGTGTACCCGTAGGCCTTCTCGACCTCCGGTCGCACGTGGAAGTAGTCTGGTGTGCTCATGGGATTTTCCTTGTGGTAGGAAGTTGAAAGGCGGAGCTCTGAGCGAGCCCCGCCAGTGGTTCACCAAATCAGGCCGGCTCCCGGAGAGCCGCGCCACGTACGCCGCATACGCACTGCCCAGCGCTCAGGAGATTCCACCCGGCCGCCGCAAACCAGGGCAGCCCGATCAGCAGCACCACAATCAGCGAGTGCGTCACGAGAGACACTCCACTGCAGGGAGGCGAGGCTCATCAATGACTTGATGACCGGCTCAATACCGGTCCGAGGAGAAGGTCTCATTCCCATCGTCGATCCCTGTCGAACCGATCGGAGCGTCGGCGGCAGACGCCATGATGCCGCGAAGCAGCGCTTTCGTCTCGGCTTCCGAGTTGGCGTGGGGGAACGGCCCGTCGGGGACCGGCAGTCCAATAAATGCGCACAGCGGATCCCATCCCTGACGGGCCTCAAACACGAGGAGCCGGTCCTCCGGAATCGACTGCTGGACTGTCTCGACGTGCTGCCGGTACCGGGCGATTACGTGGTCTTTGTCATGAATCCTGTCGTCGAAGTAGCGCCCGATCGTCACTGCGCACATCGATCCGAACGGACTATTCTGCGCAAAGGACCACCACTCCGGACTGAGAATGGTCTCCTGCGTCGACGCATACCAGCGCTCCGGATCGCGCGTGCTGAGGATAATTTTGGCGGAGGGAAAGTGGTCGGCAAGTTCCTGCCAATAGAGCGACGTGGGAAAGTCGACCGCCGCATGGAAGCCGTCGTAGAGCGCATCCCAGTCGACGTTTCCCTCCGCGGCATGATGCCAGCGTTGGACATGATCGGGGCGGGCAAACACCTCGCTCATGTGATAACACGGGCCCGCATCGAGCTTTTCGAGTGCGATCTTCAATGATGCAGTTCCTGTCCGACCGAAGCCGGCTCCAATGATGGAGAGTCCCATGGCAGTCAGTGTGATACGTGGAGAGGGTCGTGACGTTGAAGCAGCGTAGCCCGTTCGAGGACGGCAGGTTCGTACGGGGCGGCATCAAAGATGCGCCAGATGGAGTTACGAGCGGCTAGCGCGTGGCCTCGACGGTGCCGGAGGAAGAGCGAGCCGGACTCCCGGTCCGCTACGGCGTGATCTCGCTCAACACCCGCATGGTGCCGACCATCAGCCGGTCCTCTTTCATGGCCTGCGCCACTTCGTCGGTCGCCATGAATGCCTGGAATCGGTCCATGTCCGGCACCTCGAGGAGGACCCCCGTCGTGTTAGAGTGCTCCGGGTCCCTAAAGATGCGGGTCGTCACTCCGATCTGGCCGAACATCTCTTGCCGGCTTCCTGCTCCACCATGCCAGGCCTTGGCCCAGTGATCTCCGTCCTTGACTTCGTGAAACGCGATAAGGGTTTCCATTTGATGTCCCCTCGTTGGGTTGGTTGAATGACAGCGGCGTACAACACCACTGGATGGATGATGACTCAATTGGTGCTGGTTGGCTGGACGTTGTCGCTCCATGAGTCGGCGACGATCATCCACCCCTCCGGCGTGCGACGAAAGACCGTGAGGTACTTGCCCGTCACGCCGCCCCCCGTCGTTGTGCCGACTTCGTAAGCCATGTTGCCCGCGTCTGAGACGACGAGCACATCGGTCGTGAATGTGAGATTCTGCGGTTCGCTGTCGTTCGCAGCGAAGTAGGCGTCGAGCGCCTCGCGGCCTCGCTCGGGGGGACGGTTGGCCGGATGGATGACGGCGTCGTTGGCGTGGAGCGACGCGATTGTGGCGTGGTCGCCGGCGCGGATGGCGGTCTGGTAGGCGGCTGTGATTGCCTCAAGGGCGGCGCGGTCGGATCCCGAATCAGCAGCGTTGGTCACGGGAGGCGACGGCTCTTCGGACTCGGCGGTCGGTGTCTGACAGGCGACCAATGTGAGCGCCAAGAAGGAGAAAAAGAGAATGTGTTTCATAGGGAGCAGGTGTTGGATGCGGGAAGAAAAAAGCCGCCGGGCGCCTGTGTGGAGGCCCGGCGGCGGGAGGGCGTCGATCAGTTTGCGGCCGTCGTCTCCGGACCGTTCGAATTCCAGATGTCGCGGTGGAGCCGCCACGTATCTCCGTCCTTCACCCAGAGGACGAAGTAGCTGAACGGATCCCCGGCCTCGCCGCCGACGGAGATCCTCCCCGTGCCGATCTCGTGGGCGACGTCGCCCATCGCCCGCACCTCGAGGGTTTCGAGGTCCACGCCATCGACGCCGCCATCGACGAAGCCGGCGAACAGCTCGCCGATGGCTTCCCGACCCCGGACGGGCGGCGCGTCGGGTGGATAGGCCACGGCTCCGGTCGTGTAGAGCGCCGCGACGGCGTCGGCGTCTCCATTGGCGACGGCCTGCTCGAAGCGACGGTTGCTCCGCTCGATGCCGATACGGGCGAGCATGGTGCGGGCGTTCTCGAAGAGCGCGTTCTTCGTGAGCGCCATCTCGTACTGCGCCTCGGCCTCGTCGAGCTTGCCCTGGCCCAGGTAGAACTCGCCGAAGGAGTCGTAGGGGTTCGCCTCATCGGGTGCGAGACGGATGTATTCGCGGAAGGCCTGCTCGGCGGCCGCCATGTCGCCACGCGCGACTTCGGCGTAGCCGATCAGGTTATAGGCCGGGGCGAAGGACGGATCGGCGGTGAGTGCGCGGCGGGCGGCCGCGACCGCCTCGGCGTTGTTGCCCCGGTTGGCCTCGGTGTTGGCCCACCAGAACATCGGCATCGGATCGTTCGGGTAGCGCTCCGCAAGGGCCGTCAGGAGCGTAGCCTCGCGGTCATGGTCGCCGCTGAGGTTGGCCGCGTACGACTCAATCATCTGGCGCTCGGCCTCGGACGCCCGCGCGGCGTGGGTTGTCGCATGGCGCATGTGTTCAGTCCGATCGTCGCCCCCAGAGAGGACGGATCGGTAAAGGTGAGCCATTGCGAAGTTCGGGTCGGCGGTGAGCGCAGCGTCGAGGTGAGACCGGGCCCGGTCGAAGTCGACGTTTCCCGTGGCGTGCACGCCCTGGGCGTAGTGGATGCGGGCGTCGTCGGAGGTCGTGGTGATCGGCATCTTCTGCGCGAGTGCGAGCGTAGCCGTGATGAAGAGGAGGGTGAGAGAAAGCAGGAGAACGCGTTTCATGGTTGTTGGGGTCGGTTGAGGAAAAAAGGATAAAAAGATGAAAGCGAATTAGATGTTGGGGGTGTTGCGCTCAATGGCGTGTGCGTCAACGGGTCGATTGGCAGACCGCTCGACGCTCACGACACGGCCGTCGACCACTCGCCACACGTGGTAAAAGGGTGCGGGGCTGAACCGTCTTGTCCCCGGCATGCCCCGCCGAGTGCTCCCCACGACCATCACGCGGCCGCGGGACGTGGCGATGGTTCCGGGCACATCGACGATCCCGGCATCGATCTGTGGCTGTAACACGTACCGGGCGACGGTGCCCGGGCCAAAGTGCTGCTTGGCTTGACGGCTGCGTGCATCTTCGATCCAGAGCACGTGGTCGTCGAGGACCGCCGCGACGGCCGCGACGTCGCCCCGGGCGAGGTCGGCGTAGATCCGGGCCACGAACGCGCTGTCGCTGATGGGTTGCGCGGCAAGGACCGGTGCGAGCGCGACGAAGGCGGCGATCAAGACGGAGAGACGGAGCATGAGGGTCAGCGAAGGTTGGAGGACGGAAGAAGCACAATAGGCGGGGCGGGGAGCAAGTGCTCGAGGGCCTGCGTTGAGCGCCCGGCCCAGGGCCATCGAGACCGGGCATCAGCATATTGCTGACGGCGAGGGCGTGTGAGCAGCTCACTCACAACGCCCTCACCCGCGAAGGCCATGAGGCTTTTCATCGCAGGGTGGCCGAGATGGATCGGTCGGGCGTTCGCTGGTGCCGCGGCAGGGTGGTCACGCTCGGGAATGGGTTGGCTCCCACTTTGCACATCGGTTGCACGAAGGCGTCGATCAGGGCAACAATGCCGCTGGGCTCGTAGCCGGCGTACCCGGAAATTAACTTGCCCAGTCGCCAGCCATCTTGTTCGAGCAGGCTGTTGAAGTGGAACAGGGCATACTTCCGCTTGATGTAGATGCGGTCCTCTGGGTTGGGGAATTGCTGGTCAATGACCTGTTCGATTCGATGGCTGGTGAAGTCAGAGAAGTTTGCACCTGCGTCTTGAACCCATCGGTCCAACTCAGTCTCCAATGCTTCGACCTGGCCGAATACCTCTTGGACGTTAGCCGCTGTTTCAGCGATTGATTGGGCCTGCTCAAGGGCCTTCATCAGAGCATTCCATCGTTGTGTACTGGCCAGTGCAGCCTTGGTAACGCCTGAAGTCGCCGCCGCCGCACCGCCAGTCGCTGCTGTCGCACCACTCGTCGCTGCCCCGGAAGTACCGAAGCTGATAATATTGAGCGCGAGATTAATTGGCGCGTTGACCATATCCAAAAGAACCGATGCACACGCGTTTATATCACGGGCGCAGCCGATGCCGCAGTCGTAGGGGACGGTTTGGCCAATGGCCTGGCCCGCTGAAAAGACCGGGCAGTGCTGCCAGCACACCGGACCGTCGCCGTACGTACCACCGGCCCAATCCTGCTGGCAACTTCTATAGCACAGCCCATTGCTTTCCTCCATTCCCTCCGGACACGGTTTCGGTAGGTGATAGATATCGCCGGCGCCATTCACGCCCCAGACTTCGCGGTCATTGGCCGATACCTGCGAGAGGGCGCCCACTACACGCTCCCAGGCGAGCCCACCCGCATCGCAGGGCTTCGCGCAGCGATAGATCTCACCGGCGCCGTTCACCCCCCACACCATATTGGTTGCCCCAGTAGAGACCTGCTTCAGGCCACCCGGAACCTGACGCCATTCGCCAGATCCATCGACGAAGCGCTTAAAGATCTTGTCGCCGGGCTGCTGGATGCCCCAGACGTACTGCGGGCCGCCGGAGACTTGCGACAGGCGTCCAGGTACGCGCTCCCACGCCCCGCTGTCGCAGGGCTTTCTGCACATAAAGACCTCACCGCCACGGTTGACCCCCCAGATTGCTGCCCCCGTGGCAGAGACGTTCACGAGGAGGCCTGGCATCTTCTCCCATTCCCCGCCGCTGATGGGGCGGCGGAAGATCTCGTTGGACTTGTTCACCCCCCACACATAGTCGTGATCGGCAGAGGTTTGCACCAGGACGTCCTCAAAGCGCGTCCAGACGATTTCCTGGGCAGCGGTAGGGACGGTCCAGAGGAGCGCAAGGCAGATGGCACAGGCGCGCAGGGCGGAGAATCGGAGCATGACGGTGGGCGAAGGTTGGAGGAGGCAAGAAGTCCATTAGGCGGGACGGGGAAGCAGGCGCTCGACGTGTGCCCGCAACCCGGCGGCGTCGAAGGGTTTTTCCAGAAAGGCGTCGGCGCAGTCGAGCGGGGCGCGCGTTTCGCCGCTGATCAGGAGAAACGGAATGGCGGCCGTTCGAGGATCTGCTTTGAGCGCCCGGCACAAGGCCACGCCATCCAGACCAACCATCAGCATATCGCTGACGACAAGTGCAGGTACCAGGGCATGAGCGAGGTGGAGCGCCTCCCGCCCGTTGGCGGCCTCCGAGATCGTGAGATTCGGGAGGCCCAAGCCATTCAGGCAACCCGTCAGGTAGAGCCGCATATCCGCATCGTCGTCGGCGATCAGCACGGTGAATGGTAGAGACATGTCGAAGGCGGACAATAGCGTGGGATCGGTTAGGCACGGCTTAGAACGTTCACAAGGTGAAGCAAACCGGCCTCATCGAGCCGATGAAGCTGCCACGAGGGCCCGTGGAATCGATCCACGGGCCTCAAGGGGCACCCCCTCGCGGCGTAGGTGCTTCCGGCGGCAACTCAGTCGTTCTGCCCCGACGGCGCCGTGGCTTCCTCGGCCTGCGTAGCGGCCTGTTGGGCCTGCTTGGCAGCCCGGCGTGCGGCCCTGCGGGTTTGGCGCTTACGCTCTACCCGAAGCTCGGCGATCTCCTCCAGCGATACGGAGTGACTCTTTTGTCCCTCACGCAGCAGCTCCGGGTACACCTCGAAAAAGTAGTGAGCGACGACCCGTTGGGTCAGCTCACGCACGCGGGCCGATTGCGACGAAGGCGTACTAATCAGCGACTCAATGACTTCCTCGCTGCCATGGCCCATGATGGCGGACAGGGCCAGCAAACGGAGCCCATCTGTCGTGCCAGTGTGGTAGAGTTTGAGTAGATCGGGACTGAGGCTACTCAGGTCCAGGAGTGCGCCCAATCCAGTGGGGTTATCGATCTGCACGCGGACACTTTGTTTGCCCAGCGATTGGAGTTGTACCGTACAGGAAGTAAAACAGCTACCGAGACGAATTACGTCGATGAGAGCCAGTTCTTGGCGGGTGGTCGTTCCCGCGCGGAGTTCCGTGCGCAGATGGCCAACGAGCGTGGGCGGATCCTCGCCCATTTGGGGCTCCGAATCCGAAAGACCAGATGCGGCCCATAGACTCGAGGGAGCGATAAAGAGAAACAGCAGAAGAAAGCAGATACTTTGTTCAAAACGGTTCATAACGGGCCTTAAGAGAGTTTGGATTAGCGGTGCCTGACCGAGAAGGTCGGCGCCTCGCTCCCTATATAGCCCCGCGTATGCGTTCCGTCGTTCTGCCCACGTCCCCTCGTGTTCTGCGCACGTCACATGTGACGCAGACAGAAGAGATGGTGACATCACTGTATGCGTCTTGTCTCCTTGCGTCTTGTCTCCAGCAGTCGGGTGGACGAAGGCTGGAGCGTCTCCATGCTGCGCACCCGTTTCCCTTGCCCGTTCCCCGCTACGACGCCTCATCCTCGGCCGCTCCCTTGCGGGCGGCATAGGCGGACGGCCGACACCCATACGCTTCCATAAAGCTATCCGAAAAGTGCCCGATGCTCTTAAACCCGACGGCATACGCGATCTCACTGACAGTTCCAGCCCGTCTCGCTAACAGGTGCGTAGCCCGTTCCAGCCGCGCCATTCGGATCAGGTCAGTGGGCGTCTGCCCCACAAAAGCTTTAAGTTGCCGGTGGAGGTGCCCCCGGCTCACCCCTACTTCGTCGGCCAGCCGCTGGACCGAGAACGTCTCGTCGCTGAGGTGCGCCCCGACGGCCTCGCGCACCTCTATCAGGAAGACGTCGGCGGCGGACGGTACGGCCTCCGGGGCGGGGAGGCGCGTTGGAGCGGGAGCATCCTCGGTCCCTACGAGCACCATCCCTTCCTTACGGAACCGGTCGCGTAGCCGCGTACGCACGGTGATCAGGTTTGCGATGCGGGCTTGCAGTTCGGCCGGGTCGAACGGCTTGGTGAGGTAATCGTCGGCCAACTCGCCGAGCCCCTCAATCTTATCCTCGGGCGCGGCCTTCGCCGTGAGCAGAATGACGGGGATGAAGTCGGTCTCGGGGTCGGCCTTGAGCGCACGGCACAGTTCCAGTCCGTCGAGCTTGGGCATCATCACGTCGGAGAGCACAAGGTCCGTCAGGCGCGCTTTCGCAAGGGCCAGCCCGGCCTCGCCATCGGCGGCTTCGAGGACACGGTAGGTGGGATGTCCTTCCGGAGTGGCTTCAAGGTGGCGGCGGACGTAGGCGCGCACCTCGGCGTGGTCTTCCACTACGAGGATCGTCGTGACGTCGGCAGCTGGATTCTCGCCGGCGAACGCGGGGATGCCGTGCTCGTCGGGTTCAGCGATGAGTAGTGTCGTGCTCGGCGTCCATGGCTCAGCGGCCTCGTCGATCTGCTCCGGGGCGAGATGCGCCCGTCCGAGCGGCAGCGTGACGGTGAATGTGCTCCCGAACCCTTCCTCGCTCTCCACGGCGAGCGTGCCGCCGTGGAGATCCATGATCTCTTTCGCCAGCGCCAGCCCAATGCCTGTGCCCATCTGCGTCTGCGCCGGTTCGCTAACCTGGTAGAACCGGTCGAAGACGTGGGGCAGGTCGGACGCCGGAATGCCGGGGCCGCTGTCGCGGACGGTCACATGCGCCGCTCCATCCTCGGATGTGATCAATACACGGACAATTCCGCCCTCGGGGGTGAACTTGAGCGCGTTCGAGAGCAGGTTAGCAACGACCTTCTGCAACTGCGGCGCATCGGCGAAGACCTCAATGGGGGCGGGGGGAAGCTCGACCTCGAAGGTCATCGCCCTGCGTTCGGCCAGCGTCTGGAACGGCTGCGCAACGCCTTCGACGAATGGACCGAGGTCGAGCAGCCGAGCATGGAGCGGGGACCGACCGGCTTCGAGGCGGGCCACGTCGAGAATCTGGTTGATGAGATCGAGCACGCGGCCGGCATTGCGGCGCGCAAGATCCACCTGCTGGGCTATCGGGGCGTCGAGCGGGCCGTAGAGTCCGGCCTTCATGTCGTTGAGCGGCCCGAGGGTCAGCGTGAGAGGTGTCCGGAACTCGTGGCTGACGTTCGCGAAGAAGCGACTGCGGGCGTGGTCGAGCTCCCGGAGCTTTGCGGCTTCGATTTGCTCGATCTCCAGCCGATGACGTAGCTGCAGGCGGCGCCGTCGGTCTTGGTACACCGCCGTCACAAGCCCGGCGGCGAGGAGCGCATAGCCGAAGTAGGCCCACCACGTCTGCCACCAGGGCGGTACGATGGTCACTCCGAGGACCGATTCGCGTCCCCAGACCCCATCCCGACCTGCTGCGCGTACGCGAAACGTGTACGGGCCGGGACTGAGGTTGGTAAACGTGGCGTGCCGCTGCGTACCGACCGCTCGCCAGGTGTCGTCGAAGCCATCGAGGCGCACGGCGTAGCGGTGTTTGCTCGGCGCACGGAAGTCGAGAGAAGCAAACCCCAAAGTCATGACCCGGTCGTGGTGGCGAAGTCGCAGGTCATCCGTCATGGAAAGCGCGCGAAGGAGCGGCGACCCGTCGGCCCCGATCCGCACGGGGTCCCCACTCATTCGCAGTCCTGTCAACACGGGCGCGGGCGGTGGAGGCTCGACCGTCAGCGCCTCTGGGTCGAAGGACGCGTAGCCGAAGTTGCCGCCAACGTAGATTCGCCCGGTGCGCGGGCTCCGGTAGAGCGGCCCACCTGTCACCATGCCATCCTGAGCGTCGTATGACACGAAGGTCTCGGTCTGGGGGTCGAGCCAGGACAGGCCCGTCGAGGTCGCGATCCAGAGGCGGCCCTGGCGGTCTTCGATGAGACCCCTGATGACCGTGTCGGGCAGCCCGTTGGCGCGGTGGAAGCGCGTGAGGGTGGTATCCGCCCCGTCGATGACCAGCCGGTTGAGCCCGTCGCCGGTCCCAATCCAGATGGCGCCGGTGCGGTCTTCGTACAGGGTGTTGATTTGCTGGGAGCTGAGCGCCAGCAGGACGCGCTGTAGACGGGGCGGCGCGCCGCTTCTCGTGACTACGCGCCACAATCCGACATTGTACGTCCCCGCCCAGATCTCTCCCGTGCGGTCGCGGAGCACCGCGGTGACCACGACGGGCGTGTCGGCAATTTTGGCGCGCGCCGTGCGGCCTTCGGCCAACGCAATGTCGAGGACGCCTTCGACGCCCGCGCCGGCAAGCACTCGCCGACCGGTGGCCTTCACGTCGTACACGACCACGTCCTGGTTGCCGGCGTCGATCCCGGCGTCGAGGAATTGCGTGAAGCGTCCCGTGTCGGGGTCGCGCCAGTACAGGCCGCCGACGGCGCCGACCCAAAGCACGCCGTCATCGTCGAGCGTGAGGGAGAGGATATCGGTTGCCGCACGCGAATTGGGCCGGCGCTGCTCGTAGGGCACCCGCATAAAATCGCCGGCTGCTGACGTTTCGCGTCGGTTGAGCCCCGAACCGTCAGTGCCCACCCATAATGCGCCTGATGCATCCTCGGCGAACGCCGTGACCGCGTTGGAGCGGAGACTGCGCGCATCGTCCGCTCGGACGCTCTCGCGGGCGACGTGCCGGGAGAGCGGGTACCGCCGCGCGAGTCCGCCATACGTGCCTACCCAGAGCACGCCGTCCCGGCTCTCAAACAGCGACAATACGTTGTTGTCGCGCAGGCTTTCCGGGTTCGCAGGATCGTACGTGAACCGTGTGAATGTGTCCGACGCCCGATCGTATCGGTGAAGTCCTGCCCCGTTCGTGCCCGCCCAGAGGGTGCCCGTAGCGTCCTCGATGATCGAGAGGACCCAGGGGTCTCCGATGGCGCCGGGCGCCGCCGGGTCGTGTGGATAGTGGACGACGGCTTGCGACGTGGGGTCGTATCGAAATAAGCCCGCGGTGCGGCTGCCGGCCCAAATCACTCCATTCTGATCGCGGCACAGGCTGTAGATGGTTGGAAGGGGAGCCGCTTCCGGATCACCGCCCTCACGCCGAACGACCGAAAAGGTCTCCGTCGACGGATCGTAGCGCGCGAGCCCGTCGGTGCCGCCGACCCATAACGTACCGTCCTTACTCGCGAGAAGGGCGAACACTTCCTCCTCGATCGCCTCCGGGTCGATAATCGCACGCGGAGCCCGTGTCAGCACCCCGGTCGCCGGATCGAGCCGATTCAGACCGCCACCGCGCGTTCCGGCCCAGATCGCGCCGGCTGCCCCCTCCACGACCGCACGAACCACGTTATGGTTCAGACTCGTGGCGTCCGCGGGGTCATGGCGATAGTGCGTGAACGTCTCCGTCTTGGGGTCGAAGCGGTCCAGCCCGCCGTTGGTCCCGACCCAGATCGAGCCGGTTCGGTCTTCGAAGAGGCTATTGACCTTATTCTCGGCAAGACTCGTAGGGTCCGCGGGGTCGTAAACGAAGTTTGTAAACGTGGCGCCATCGAATCGGCTCAGCCCCCCGAAGGTGCCAATCCAGAGGAAGCCCTGACGGTCCTGCAGGAAGACATTCGCTTCGTTCGAAACCAGCCCGTCGGACACGGTGAGGGTCTCGAACCGCGGCGGGATGAGGGGCGATCGGTCCGCCACTGGGGGAGGGCGCGATGTGGCGGCGGGCTGTGTTTGCACTTCGGCCGCGGGCTCATTGGCCTCCGGTTGCGTGGGCACACAGGCGCTCAGTCCCGTCAGCAGGGCCAGCAGCACGACCAAAGATCGGCTCAACCTCCCGACTAGGGCCACCCGTTCGATCCGCATCTATAAACTCATCTCCGTTATAGGAAACTTTAAGAGCGAGTCCGTGGGGCTTCTCCGCGTGCCGCCGTATCAGCGTCCACCAAAATACAAACGCCCTACCTGTGAAACCAGGTAGGGCGCTTTAGTTTCACGCGATGTGGATGGATCACTACGCCGCTACGGGCGACTGGCTCAGGTAGTCGCGGAGGACGTAGTGGAGGATGCCGCCGTGGCGGAAGTACTCCACCTCGATGTCCGTGTCGCAGCGGTTGATGGCCGTGAACGTGACCTCGGTGCCGTCCGTCTTCGTGGCGGTGACTTCGACGGCCTGGCCGGGCTTGAGGTCGTTGTCGAGCGGGATGTCGAACGTCTCCGTGCCGTCGAGGCCGAGCGTGTCCGGGCCCTCGCCGTCCTGGAACTGGAGCGGCAGCACGCCCATCCCGATCAGGTTGGAGCGATGGATGCGCTCATAGCTCTTCACGATGGTCGCCTTCACGCCGAGCAGAATGGTGCCCTTCGCCGCCCAGTCGCGGCTGGAGCCCATGCCGTAGTCCTTCCCGCCGAGCACGACGAGCGGGACGTCGTGGTCGATGTAGTCCATCGCCGCGTCGTAGACCGACGTGATCTCGCCGTCCTTCAGGAAGTTGCGCGTGACCCCGCCTTCGACGACGTTTCCGTCTTCGTCGCGCACCAGCTCGTTCTTGATGCGGATGTTGGCGAAGGTGCCGCGCATCATGACCTCGTGGTTGCCGCGCCGCGCGCCGTACGAGTTGAATTCGTATTGCTTCACGCCGCGCTCCTTGAGGTACTCGCCGGCCGGATAGTCTTCCGGAATCGAGCCGGCAGGGGAGATGTGATCGGTCGTCGTCGAGTCGCCGGCCTTCACGAGCACGCGGGCGCTCTCGATCGGCTCGATCTCGGGCACCTCGGGCGTGAGGTCGGTGAAGAACGGCGGCTCCTGGATGTAGGTCGAGCCCTCGTCCCAGTCGTACACCGAGCCTCGCGGGATCTCGATGTTGTTCCACGTCTCGTTCGAGGTCTCGATGCCCTCGTACTCGTCTTTGTAGAACGCGGGCTTCACGACGTCCTCGATCATCGCCTTGATCTCGTCCGCCGACGGCCAGATGTCTTCCAGGTAGAGGTCGTTGCCCTCGGCGTCTTGGCCGATCGGGTCGCTCGTCAGGTCGATGTCGACCGTGCCGGCGAGCGCGTAGGCGACCACGAGGGGCGGCGAGGCGAGGTAGTTGGCCTGCACGAGCGAATGGATGCGGCCCTCGAAGTTGCGGTTGCCCGAGAGCACGCCGCTCACGATGAGGGTGCCGTCCTTGATGGCCTGCTCGACGGGCTCGGGCAGCGGCCCCGAGTTGCCGATGCACGTCGTGCACCCGTAGCCGACGACGTTGAAGCCCAGCTCTTCGAGATAGGGGAGGAGCTCGCCCTCGTTCAGGTAGTCCGTTACCACCTTTGAGCCAGGCGCGAGGCTCGTCTTCACGTGCGGCTCGATCGTCAGCCCGGCCTCGACGGCGTTCTTGGCCAGGAGCCCCGCGCCGAGCATCACGGACGGGTTCGACGTGTTCGTGCAGCTCGTGATGGCGGCGATAACGACGTCGCCATTCGTCAGGTCGTACTCGTGGACGCCGTCGTCGTACGTGCCGGTGGCGTTATTGTCCGCCGGATCGCGGCCGAAGCCTTTCGGGCCGGCCTCGCGGGTGAGGCTGGCGGTGAACTCCCCGGGCAGCTCGGGGACGATGATGCGGTCCTGCGGGCGCTTCGGGCCGGCCACGCTGGGCACCACGTCGCCCAGGTCGAGCTCCAGCACGTCGAGGAACTCGGGGTCGGGCGTGTCCGGCGTGTGGAAGAGGCCCTGCTCCTTGCAGTAGCGCTCGACGAGCTGCACCTGCTCTTCGCTCCGGTTCGTCCGGCGCATGTAGTCGAGCGTCTCCGCGTCGATGGGAAAGAAGCCCATCGTGGCGCCGTACTCGGGCGCCATGTTGGCGATCGTCGCGCGGTCGGGGATGGTGAGCGTCTCCATGCCCGGGCCGAAGAATTCCACGAACTTGCTGACTACGCCGTACTCGCGGAGCGTCTGGGTGACGGTGAGCACGAGATCCGTCGCCGTGGCGCCCTCGGCGAGTTCGCCCGTCAGCTTGAAGCCGACGACCTCGGGCATCAGCATGTAGATCGGCTGGCCCAGCATGGCGGCCTCTGCTTCGATGCCGCCGACGCCCCAGCCCAAGACGCCCAGCCCGTTGATCATCGTCGTGTGGCTGTCGGTGCCGACGAGCGTATCCGGGTAGGCGAGGTCGATGCCCATGTCCGTCTCGCGCGTCCACACCCCGCGGGCCACGTACTCCAGGTTCACCTGGTGGCAGATGCCGCTCGCCGGCGGGACGACGCTGAAGTTCTCGAACGACTCGGCGCCCCAGCGCAGGAACTCGTACCGCTCCTTGTTGCGCTTAAACTCGATCTCGGAGTTGAGCTTGAGCGCCTGCGGGATGCCGTAGTGGTCGACCTGCACGGAGTGGTCGATGATGAGGTGGACCGGCACCTGCGGGTTGATCATGGTCGGGTCGCCATCGAGCCGGTCCATGGCGGAGCGGAGCGCGGCGAGGTCCACCACGGCGGGTACGCCCGTGAAGTCCTGCAGCAGCACGCGCGAGGGCATGAAGGGAATTTCTTCCTCGGCCGGATCTTTCGGATCGTAGCCGGCCAGGCGGTGAATGTCCTCCTCCTTCACGCCCACGCCATCAAAGTTGCGCAGGAGGCCTTCGAGCAGTACGCGGATGGAGACGGGCAGGCGCTGGAGGTCATAGCCCTCGTCTTCGAGCCGGTCGAGTCGGTACAGGTACGCGCTTCCGGAGCCGGTATTGAAGGTGTTCCGGGCCCCCAAAGGATCGGGGTTCGAGCGATTCGTCATGTCGTGGCAGGATGTGGTGAACGGTCGATTCGGGCGATCATGCGATAGTAAAAGCATAGAATCGTTACAGGGGTTCCGCGACAGACGTGTGCTTCATTGGAAGAATCCTTTTCTACCCTTCTTTGATGAATTAGCCGTCCATTGATCACGAGAAGTCCAACATGTATCTTCATGACTGCGTGGGAGCACTGCGAACGCTCGGTGAGCGATAAGCCGTTCTCTACCGCCCGGTAGACTGATTCGCATGTACTGTACCTCCTTACGGACTCCCACATGAACCCACTTTTCTGGCCGCCGGTGAATTACGCGGTGCGGCACTTGATGCGTCCGCTGGCACCGTGGCTGCACTACGACTATCACCCGCGCATCACCGGCACGTTTACGGTGGAGGTGGCGCCCCGCACGCGCATCCGGCTGGCGACGAACCCTACCAGTTTTATGGCGAAGCGTCTCTTTTTTGAGGGCGCGGCGGCCTACGAATGGGGGTCCATGCGCTGCTTTCTTCCGCTCCTCCAATCGGCCCAGACGTTCTGTGATGTGGGGAGCAACCTCGGATATTACGCGGTTGTAGCTGCTGCATGCAATCCGGACGTGCGGGTGCACGCCTTCGAGCCGCTTCCGGGCGCCTTCCACTACCTGCGCCGCAATATCCGGCTGAATGGGTCCACTGATCAGATTGAGGCGCATCCTGTGGCGCTCTCCGACACAGCGGGCACCGAGACATTTCACGTGGCGATTGACCCTACCTTCGAACATCTGGATCATCACCTGACGGCCACGGCGGGCTTCAACGAGAAGCTCTCCAGCCGGACGCCGCTCACGCGCTCGTTTAAGGTGGACACCCGGACGCTCGATCAGTTTGCGCGTGCCCACTTGCGTCAGCCCATCGATGTGCTCAAGATTGACACCGAGGCCAGTGAGCATCGGGTGCTGCGGGGCGCCGAAGACGTGCTCCGCACCGACCGCCCCATCATTTTTTGCGAAGTGCTCCCCGGGCGCATCGAGGGCGAGCTTGAGCAGATCTTCGACGCGGCGGACTACCAGTGCTATCGCGCCTGCCCTGCGTCCCTTCAGCCCGTACAGGCGTTGGCGCCCGAAGACGACGGCGAGCGGGAGTACCTCATGGTGCCCCGGGAGAAGCGGGACTGGGCGGAGGCGCATCTGGCGCAGAAGGCGCCTCGCGCACCGGAGCGTCGTTAGAGCGCCTCGAACTGCCATCCATCGCGAGTCAGTCGTCGCAGGATCGTCTTCAACGCGGCCGGGGTTACATGCTCGCAGATCGGATTATCGTGAAGTACGACGATGGAACCCGGACGGATGTGCTTAAGCACGAAGCGCGCCACGCCGTTGGCCGTGGCGGTTTGCAGATAATCGCCGGGCATCACATCCCACATGACCATCCGCTGCTGGTGTTTGGCGCACCAGGTTCGCTGTGCGCCTGTAACTTCGCCGTAGGGTGGACGCATGCATCGGATGGGCCTACGGGTGAGGCGCTGGAGCCGCTCTGTCGTCCGGTTCAACTCGTCCATGAGTTGCACGTCAGGCGTCTGCCACGGGTGAGGGTGCGTGAAGGTGTGATTGCCGATACGGTGGCCCGCCCGATCAATCGCACGAACCAGCTCCGGATGCTCCTCAGCGTGGCCACCAATCAAAAAGAAGGTTGCGGTTGCGTCGTAGGCCGACAGCGTATCGAGCAGAGATTCAGTGACTTGGGGCGTAGGGCCATCGTCGAACGTCAAATAGGCCACGGGCACTTCCGTATCGATACGCCAAAGCAGATCGGGAAAGAAGCCCCTGATCCATCGCGCTCCATGCGTGGCGATGCGTGGAATAATACGTCGACCGATAGACACGTTATCCTTTGATTGACATGAGGTTACGTAATCAAAGCTCAAATACAAGATTGCACGTAAGTAAACTCAGGCCGAGGAGCTCGAGACGGCGGCTGATGGATTGAGGCGGAGCTGCAGCGCGTAGGGTAGGCCTGCAAGCGCGGGGAGCACGCCGGTCAGCACAAACAACAGCAGGGCTGCGTTGAAGGCTGCGGCTGGACCGACGCCCACGGCGCCGAGGAAAAACACGGCTGCGCCTTCGCGCACGCCCAGATCGAGCAGCGTCACGGAGGGCATCAGAAATTTGGCGAGGAAGACCAACAGGATGCCGGCGGCCAGATCGAGGAGGGCCACGACGGGGCCGAAGGCGAGCACCAGCGATGCGAACTGGGCACAGAAAAGGCTCTGCCGGAGGAGGGCCGTTTGCAGTACCCGGCGGCCCGTTCGAGGGGCAATCTGTTCGAGAAATTTAATACGTCGATGCAGACCGCCGAAGTTGGGGGCAAGCCGACGGATCAGATGAGACGTCTGCCGGGGATGGGTGATGCTCCACAGGAGCATCCCACACGTGGCAGCGACGCTCGCGGTTAGGCCGAGCCAGAGCGGACGGGTGGGAAGCCATCCGGCATGAAGCGCCATTCCCAACGCTGCCAGTCCCAGTCCAGCACAGATCGCCATGTCGATCACCCGTTGTGCAAACACAGTCGCGCTCAGCGTCCACGGATCGGCCTCGGGAAAGGAGAGGGCCCGGCCCGCAAATTCGCCGAGGCGTGCCGGCGTCACCAGCCCCAACGCCGATCCGCGGAGGACGGCGCGGAGGACGGAGGCCGAGGAGGCATTGGGAAGAACAGGCGTGAGCAGGCGGCGCCAGACCACAGCATCGAGGAGTACCACGAGGGGGGCGAGTCCACCGGCCACCGCGATCCAGAATGGATCGACGCGTTTGAGCGCGGTCCATAGAGCGTCCACTTCAATCATGTGGACGAGGTAGCCCACCGCCGCACAGCCGAGCAGCCCTTTCATGCCCCATAATACACTCTTCTTCATGGCGGCCTTCGGTTAAAGTGGAGGCAGGCGAAGGGCGCGGAGGTCCGTTGCAAACCCCAATCGAATCAGCGTCGTCCCTTCCGGGCTGATGCCGAGTGACCCCTCGAATAAAACGGTGTCCTTGAACAGAGGAGCAATCTGTAGCCCCATTGATGCGCCCGGTCGAAGAGGGTAATTCGTTTGATTCGATTCGGTTACGTCGTCGAAGCTCAGGTCAAACGTGAACTCGTCAGCCAAGTCTGAATATACGTTGCCCGCATCCACGGTAACGGTTCCTTCAGCCAGGAACGCATCCCGAAATTGCAGGATCGGGAAGTGGTACGCGAGGCGCAGGTGGATGCGGTCGGGGCCGTACAAGCGATCCCGTGCAAAGCCGGGCATCGTCTGCGCATCGAGCCGAGGAAGTAGGTAGAACGGAAGGGGTGCCGTGCCTCGCGGATCGGTAATGGTCGTGCGGGCCTGTATCGATAAGCGATGGTACCCAGAGAGGGGAAGATAGGCTGCGGCGTCGATCCCGTAGCGGTCGAAGCGTAAATCGGGTGTGCGCAGCTCTTCGTACCGACGAGCCCGCGCCTGCACATGAATTCCCCGCCTCGGCAGGGTGTGCCGGTCGCGCGTGTCGACCGCGACGGTCAGCCCATACACGAGGCCCGTCTGCCGATCCTCGGTGCCCGGAAGTTCACCCGCGGCGGCGTTCAGGGCGCGGCGTGATGGCGGATCCAGTCGGTCTTGCGCCCCGTCATCTTCATCACGCACTGTATGCGTCTGATGGTGAAGGACGCCGATTAGCGGCTGGATGAGGAGGGCCCGACCGGCGACATATCCGCCGAGGCGCAACCGAGCCGCCATCGTCGTCCGATCGAGGCCCACGCGGTTCTGTTCCTGCGAAGCCGGCCCGATGCCGTGGTACCACTGGTTCCCGTTGGTGTCGTAGCGCAGGTCGATCAGCCCGTACCCGGCCGAGGTGTACGGATCGTGGGTGGCAAAACTGAGGGTGTACCGCCCTTGATGTACAGCAGGTTTGGCCGTGAGGAGGGCGTGCGAACCGGTCCATCCCAGGTGGTGTACCGAGAGTCCGGCGCCCAATCCGAAGCCGGACTGCGTCCCCCACAGCGCCAGCGGATAGATGCGTGGTTGGATATCGAGCGTAGGATCGGACGTAGGTGCGTTGGTGGGTTGCGCGTCGGCGATGGGTGCGATCAGCACGGGCGCGATCAGCAGTAGCACGAACGTAAAAGAAAGAAATGTGGATCGCATGGGACGCTCAACCGATCGGGAAATAAAGCGAGTGATTTAACATACGAGTGCGCGTGCATTTCCGCACATGCAGTGATAACCTTGAAATAACATGCGATGAAATGTTGGGGGCTATCGGGGCAAACGATATGAAAGAGTCCTCCGCTCCGCCGTATATTCGGCATACACCGGCTTTTTAATCAGCTCCTCGTCACGGTCATGCGTATTCTGGTTATCGGAAGTGGGGGTCGCGAGCATGCGATTGCTCGGGCGCTCTCGCGGAGCCCGAAAAACCCGTCGCTCTATTTTGCCCCGGGCAATCCGGGCACGGCTCAGCTCGGTACCAACATCGACCGGTCGGCCAACGATCTCGATGGGCTGGTGGAGTATGCCCAGCGGGAGTACATCGACCTGACCGTCGTGGGGCCGGAGCAACCGCTCGTCTCGGGACTTGTCGATCGATTTGAGGCCGTGGGCTTGCCGATTGTAGGGCCTACCTCGACGGGGGCGCTCCTGGAGGGCAGCAAGGCCTTCGCCAAGTCATTCATGGATCGCCACAACATCCCGACGGCGGATTTTCGGAGCTTCCACGCGGATGAATACGATGACGCCGTGGCGTTCATTGAGTCGATGGGGGCACCCGTCGTGGTCAAGGCGAGCGGCCTGGCCGGGGGCAAGGGCGCTTTCGTTTGCATGACGGAGTCCGAGGCCCGCGATGCACTCGACCAGATGCTGCGGGAGCGCACCTTTGGCGAAGCGGGGGATCGCGTCGTCATCGAGGAATACATGGAGGGCGAGGAGGCCAGCGTCTTTGCTCTCACCGACGGAGATCACTACGTGCTCCTCGCGCCGTCACAGGATCACAAAACCATCGGCGAGGACGGGACCGGGCCGAACACGGGCGGCATGGGCGCCTACGCGCCGGCTCCCGTCGTGAGCGGCAACATCCTGACCCAGATCTGCCGCGAGATCATCGAGCCGACGCTTGCAGGCATGTCCGATGAGGGCGAGCCGTACCGCGGTATCCTCTACTGTGGTCTGATGATCACCGAAGAGGGGCCGAAGGTGGTGGAGTACAACTGCCGCCTCGGCGACCCCGAAGCGCAGGTTGTCTTGCCGTTAGTCGAGAGTGATCTGGTTGACGTCTTTCAGAAACTGGCGCGGCGCGAGTTGCGCGGCGTGCGCATCGAGGGGGCCAGCGACTTCGCCGTCTGCGTGGTGCTCGCCTCCGACGGCTATCCGGTCGACTACGAAACGGGGTTCCCGATCAGTGGTGTCGAAGCGGCGGAGGAGCTGGAGGGCGTCTCGGTGATCCACGCAGGAACTAAGACGTTGGATGATGGCACGCTCGTCACCGATGGCGGGCGCGTTCTTAATATCGTAGCCACCGGCTCGGACCTCGAAACAGCGATTGAGCGCGCTTACGACGGCGTCGAACAGATTGAGTTTGACGGGAAGACCTTCCGAACGGATATTGCGCAGAAAGGACGGGCGCGCATGGCATAACCAGGTGTAAGAGTGTGAAAACAATTCCGCTTCTCATTGGATTGATCCTGGGGCTCGGCCTTAGCCCGGCGGCCGCGCAGCCGGCGCGTGCGCCGAACGTGACGCCCGTTACTCGGGCAGATGTCCACGAGGTAGCCCCGTTTGAAGAGGGGCACGCTCTGGCGGTCGATCCCACCGGGGCGCTCTATGTAGTCGACCGCGGATCCGATGTAGTCGTTCGTCTGCGTCCCGATGGAACGGTGACGGATGTGCTGGGGGGCACGGGCACGGCTCCTGGTGCCTTCGACGCCCCCGCCGACGTCGATCCGACCAACGGATTGACGATCGTCGTCGCCGATGCCGGGAACAGTCGCATTCAGCGCTTCTCGAAGGCGCTGCGACTACTCGAAGTCGTGCCCGTCACACGCGCCGCCACCGATCCGCGCCCGTCGTACGACCGCCGCCGGGCCGCGACCACGTCTCCGGCTGATGGCGAGCCCGTCGCCGTTGCCCTCACCGATGCGGATGAGCTGGTCGTGCTCGACGCCGCCCAAAACGTGGTGCTGAAGTGGGAGCAGAACCGCCGAGCTCAGCGCGTCATCGGAGGGTACGAGGACGGCGCCGGGACGCTTATCGAGCCCTTCGCAATGGCCCTCGGGGCCGATGATGAGCTCTGGGTCGCGGATCGGGGGCACGACGCCGTTTTGCGTTACGATGCGTTCGGTAATGTCCTGCAGATGGTGGCGCCTGGTGCCATCGCCCCCGCGGTTAACATCGCGGTGATGGGCCAACGCCTGTGGGTAATCCATCCCCATCGAATTCTCGTCTTTGGGCTACGTGGGACATTGCAACAGGTCTACGCGTTGCGGTTAGGCGAATCGCTTGTAGACGTCGCTCGTCACGCCGGCATCACCTATTTGCTGACGACGGCCCGGCTTTTGCGGTGGGATCGATAGTCCACTCGTCACCTGATCCGGTTTCACTCTTTCTGTTAAACAGACTGAACTGATCTTCTGGGTCTCATATTGTTACTCCATTTGTACTGAAGTATCACTTGAGGTCGATTGGGGAATCGATCTCTGGACGAGGGAACTCCATGAGATCCATTATCGGATGGGTGCTCGCCGGGATGCTTCTGATCGGAGGGGGTGCGACTGCGGTACAGGCGCAGGATCATCTCGCCACCGATTGGAGCGCTCTGGGCGCGTATCAGGACACGATTGATGTCTTCCAACCGCCGCCCTATGCGCTGCGGCCATTTGTGCTGGAAGGATCCGAGCGCGTCTGGCTCGACGGCGCACAGCTCGACACCGCAGCGTACCGGATCGACTACCGCCATGGGCGCCTCTGGCTGGAGCCGCGCCGCCTCGACGCCGAAGCCCAGCTGGTCGTTCGCTATCGAACGTATCCCTTCGCGTTCAAAGAGGTCTATCGGCGCCGTCGCATCACCCCGGCAGATGAGTCGGGGACTGCCCGGCGCGGGGCTGTCGTCGAGGAGACGACGGTCGATTCCAGCCGCACGGGCCTCGACCCGTTTGCCGGGCTGTCGCTGGAACGGCGCGGCTCGATTTCGCGCGGATTCGTGGGCGGAACCAATCGCGACCTGAACGTAGAGTCGGGGCTGCAAATGCAACTGGCGGGGGACATTGCCGAGGACGTGCGCATCCAGGCTGCGCTCACCGATGCCAACACGCCGATCCAGCCGGAGGGCACTACGCAGCGGCTGAGCGATTTCGACCGCGTATTCATCGCCGTCGACGCCCCGGAGGGCACTGCACGCCTCGGCGATGTAGAGGCGCGCTTCGAGCAGTCCACCTTTGGCCAGTTTACCCGGAAGCTCCAGGGGGCCGTTCTCTCTACGAGCGATCTGGGCCCCGCTGTGCCCGGTCTCGCGAGCGGTTCGGTGACGGCCGTGGGGGCGACTACGCGCGGGCAGTTCCGCACGCAAGAGATCGAACCGATCGACGGCGTCCAGGGGCCGTATCGGCTGGAGGGGGCGCAGGGCGAGCGGTTCATCATTGTCATTGCCGGATCGGAACGGGTCTACCTCGATGGCCAGCGAATGACCCGGGGCGAAACGAACGATTACGTTATCGATTATGCGCAGGCCGAGATCACGTTTACGTCGAACCGCCTCATCACCGATGACCGGAGGATCAGCGTCGAGTTTGAGTATCGCACGACGACGTTCAGCCGGACGCTGGTGGGAGCGGAGGCCCAGGCGGATTTCTGGACCGGTGCCCGCGGAGAGCCGCGTGCGCAGGTAGGCGCGACGTTTTTGCGCGAGGCCGACAGCCGGACGTTCAGCCAGATCTTTGACCTCTCCGGCGCAGATTCGACGCTGCTCGCCCGGGCCGGTGACGACGAAGCCATCCGCACTGGGGCCCAGCGGGTGGAGTTCGATCCCGAGGCGCCCTTCGTCCAGTATCGCCGCACCACCCGCTTGCTTCCCGATGGATCGACCGATACGGTCTTCGTGGCGCTCGATGTCGCTCCGCCCGACAGCGTGGCCGTGTTTCGTGTACGTTTTACCCGTGTCGGTGCGGGGCAGGGCGCGTATGAGCGCGTCGGGCGCTCGGTGAATGGAATCCTGTACGAATATCGCGGGCCGGGCGAAGGCGACTATGCGCCGGTACGGCGACTCCCCCGGCCCGTCCAGCAGCGTCTGTTTGATATGAATGGACGCATCGAGCCGCTGCAGGGGGTGCAGCTTATCGGTGAGTGGGCGCGGTCGCTGAACGACCAGAACCGCCTCTCCGATCTGGACGAAGCCAACGATCAGGGGGAGGCGTATCGGTTGGGGCTCCGTGTCGAGCCGACGGAGGTAGAGTGGGGGACGACGGCGCTGGGGGCTCTTTCTGCGCGGGCTTTGCGAGAGCGCCGCAGTGCTCATTTCACCACGTTCAATCGCACGCGTCCGGTTGAATTTGGGCGGAAGTGGAATCTCGCACGGCGCGGGTTCGATCCGTCCGAGCGGACGGCGCAGGAGACCATCGACCAAGCCGAGATCCGATGGGACGTGACGCCGCAGTCGTTCGTGCAGGGTGAATGGGGGCGATTGCAACGGGGCGAGCAGTTCACTGGACGCCGTCGGACCCTCCAGCTCCAGACGGCCGAGGCGCACGGGCCAACGGTTGCGTATCAACTCGAATACATCACCAGCGAGGATGCTCGAAATAGCCTTGATGGCCGTTGGCTCCGGCAGCGCGGATCAGTCGAGCAGGGGGTGTTGAATGCTCGTTTTACACCACGCCTTGAGGTCAATCATGAACGGAGGAGGCAGACGGTCAGCGGGACGGACAGCCTGGCGCGAACCTCCTTTTCGTTCCTCGAATACCGGCCGGGCGTGCAGTACGAGTCCGGCGCACTGGAGGCGGGCGGATCTCTCGCGTATCGGACCGAGCGCGACTGGGCTGCTGGGGCGTTGCGCGAGTCCGCGACGGCGTGGACGATGCGGGGTGATGTCACCTACGATCCGGCCTCTTCCTTTCGAACGCAGGCGCGCATCGGTTATCGCGTTCGCGAGGTGACCGACTACTTCCGCGTAAACGAGCAGCGCAAAGATACCGAGTCGATCCTTCTGCAACTGAAATCCAGTGCCAAACCCTTCGGGCGGGCCGTTGAGGTCGACGGGTTTTACGATGCGCTGACCGAGCGGACGCCTACGCTACAGGAGCTGTATGTGCGGACGGGCCCGGAGTTGGGGCAATACGTGTGGACCGATAGCAATGGCGATGGGATCATCCAGATCGATGAGTTTGTGCCGGAGACGACGCCCAACGAGGGCGAGTACGTTCAGCGCTTCGTGCCTTCCGATTCGTTGACGCCGGTCATCAACGTCGAGACGCGCCTGCGCCTCCACCTTGATCCGGGTCGGCAGTGGCGCCGCGCGGAGGCGACCTGGAAGCGATGGCTGGCCCACGCAACGACGCAAACCACGCTGGAGGTACGCGAGAAAAGCCGAAAGTCGAATATCGCGCAGATCTATCTGCTAAATCCTAATGACCTTCGCCAGCCGGGGACGACGTTGGACGGTCAGCTCCGCATCGAGCAGGATGTCTACCTGTTTCGCCGCACGCCCCACTACGGGCTCGATCTCTCCTTCAGTCAGATTCGGGGTTTGAGCGAGCGTGCAGCCGGGCAGCAGACCCGCTTTCTCAACACGTGGCACCTGGAGGGGCGCATCCGTCCGGCGGCGCGGTGGTCCGCCCAACTCGCCGCCCAGGTGGGCACCGACCGGCTCGACAGCGAGGCGTTCGCCGACGCGCGTCGCTACGATATCGATCAAGTGGAGGTGCGGCCGGAGGTGACGTACCGGCCCAAACCGCCGTGGCGGATTACTGGGGGCGCCGTGGTGGGGCGAAAGACGGATGCGGCAGGCGCACGGCGCGCGCACATTCTTCAAGTGCCCGTAAGCGTGCGGTATGCGCAGGCGAGCCGCTTTCAGGTGACGGGCCGGATCGAAGCAGCCCATATCGAGCTCGATGGACAGGCAGTCGGGCTGGCGCAGTTCGAACTCACCGAGGGGCGCGGGGCGGGCACGTCTTTTCTGTGGAGTCTGGACGGACAGTACCGGATTAACGATTACCTGCGTGCCACGCTATCGTACGATGGTCGCGCACCGGCGGAGGCGCCTGTCATCAACACCTTTCGGATGCAGCTGAGCGCCCAATTTTGACGATAGAGTCAGCAGCAGTTATGTGGCCTCCTGGGGGTGCGGCTCGGCGAATTCGTCATATTCCGCACGGCGGATGTCGATGCCGGCATCGCGCAGTTTGCCTTCGAGGTTTTCGTACCCGCGGTCGAGGTGATAGACGCGGCGGACGTGCGTGGTGCCCTCCGCAACCATACCGGCCAGGACGAGCGATACGCTGGCCCGCAGGTCGGTGCTCATCACTTCGGCGCCCTTGATCGGATGGCCGCCTTCCACGATGGCCGTGTTGTCCTCCACGCGGGCCTGGATGCCCAGGCGCTGCAACTCGGGGATGTGTTTGAAACGGTCGTCGTAGATGGTATCTGTGACGGTGCCCGTCCCGTCCGAGCAGGCAAGCAGCACGGTCCACTGCGCCTGGAGATCCGTGGGGAAGCCGGGATACGTGCCGGTGGTGATGGACACGGGTTGGATCGTCTCGGGCGCGGCGACCTCAACGTAGGTATCGCCGTATTCGACGTGAGCCCCCGTATGCGCAAACGCCTCGCGGAACGCATGGCCGAGGTGCTCCGGCTCGGCGTGGGTCATACGGACCGGCGACCCGGGCTCGCCCGCAATGGTTGCGGCGATCATGTACGTGCCCAGCTCGATCCGATCGGGCGTGTTGGAAAAGGAGAGGGGGTGGAGCGCGTCGACGCCCTGAATCTCAATCGTGCGCGTGCCCAGGCCCTCAATCTGTGCGCCCATCTCCTGCAGCGCTCGGCCAAACGCCACCACATCGGGTTCCTGCGCAGCGTTCTCGATGCGCGAGCCCCCCCGCGCCGTCACGGCGCCGAGAAGCAGGTTGATTGTGGCGCCGACGCTGGAGGGGTCCAACCGGAACGATCCGCCATCGAGCTGCCCATTGGGAGTGGTCGCGACGACATAGCCCTCATCGAGCTCAATCTCGGCTCCAAACGCCTGCATGCCTTTGATGTGCAGGTCGACGGGCCGAGGGCCCCAGGCGCATCCGCCGGGCAGCGACACGCGCGCCTGCCCACATCGGCCCACCAGCGCCCCGAGCATGTAAAACGACGCCCGCATCTTTTTGACGAGCTCGTACGGCGCCTCCGGATGACTGATGCGCGTAGCGTCGATTGTCATTTGATGGGCGGCCGGATCGAACGTGACCTCGGCACCTGAAACGCGGAGCACGTTGGCAAAGGTGCGCACGTCCCGCAGGTTGGGGACGTGGTCGATGGTGGAGGTGCCATCGGCGAGCAAGGCCGCGGCCATGAGTGGGAGCGCGGTATTCTTCGATCCGCTGACCGGGAGCGTACCCCGGAGGGGCTGCTGCCCCTGGATGACCAGTTTATCCATGCTGCAACACGGGTCGGTGGGTGTGAGAAATCATGCAGGGTGGCGGATGGGCGCCGTGTCATCACTCTCAACACAGGCGGCGGCCTGGATGGTTTCGAGGCCCAGCCCGGATCGTCATGAACCTGCTATCGGCTTCGAGGATTCGTGCGGGGCGTGCCCCATCGGCAAAATCACAGAAGCCCCATACAGGAATCAGCATCGGGGGCGGCGCGTTGAGTACGATCCCAGCTTTCGATCCCTGGTTTTGTTCGATCAATCCGACAGGCTCCGATGAACCGGGTTTATCTCGATCACGCGGCGACCACGCCTCTCGATCCGGAGGTGCTGGAGGCGATGCGTCCGTATCTCACCGATCATTTTGGCAACGCCTCTTCCGTGCATGCACTCGGGCGGAAGGCGCGCTTCGCGATGGAGGAGAGCCGCGAGCGGATTGCCGGCTTGATCGGCGCGCAGCCCGGTGAGATCGTCTTCACCAGCGGCGGTACCGAGGCCGATAACCTCGCCATCAAGGGGGTGCTCCGTCATCAGGCCCGGCACAAGCGCCAGCGGCCGCGGCTGGTCACCTCCGCCGCCGAGCATGAGGCCGTGCTACGACCTACCGAGGCGCTTCAGGATGAAGGGTGGCCCGTCACCATCCTGACGCCTGAGGCCCACGGCGCGATCACGCCCGATCAGCTTACCGCGGCGCTGACCGATGACGTCGGGCTGGTGTCGCTGATGCACGCCAACAACGAAACCGGTGTCCTGACCCCGATCGCCGAGATCGCCGAGCTTTGTCGCGAGCACAACGTCCTGCTCCACACCGATGCGGTCCAGACCGCGGGCCTGTACGCACTCGATGTCGATGCGCTGGGCGTCGATCTGCTCTCGATGTCCGGGCACAAGTTTTATGGCCCAAAGGGCATCGGCGTGCTGTACGTGCGCGGCGGGGTCGAGCTCGATCCGTTGGTGCAGGGCGGCTCGCAGGAGCGCGAGCGGCGTGGGGGGACGGAGAACGTGGCCAGCGCAGTCGGCATGGCCGAAGCGCTGGCGCGGGCTGTCAATGCGGCTGAAGACCAGCAATCTCGCCTCCGTACTCTACAGCGGCGGCTGATCGATGGGGTAACGGATGCCGTGGGTGATCCCCTTATCATCAACACGCCGCTCGGTGCGAAGCCCGTGGCCCCGCATATCGTCAACCTGGCGTTTCCGGCGCAGGATGATGCGCGCGTCGACGGCGAGATGCTGATCCTGAATCTGGATATGGAGGGCGTGCAGGCTTCGGCCGGATCGGCCTGTACGAGCGGGGCTCTCGCGCCCAGCCACGTCCTCACGGCGCTTGGCCTGCCGCGTGAGATAGCCTCGGCGGCGGTGCGCTTCTCGATGGGCCGCTCCACGACGGCCGAGGATGTCGATTACGCAGTCGAAGCGCTGGCGGCGATCGTCGAGCGCATGCGAGAATAGACCGGCACTTCGTTCACCCAGCCCCCCATCTTATGAGTCGCTCCGATGCCGCGTCCCCCCCGGAGAAGGCCCCCGCCGATGTACTGCTCGTCTTCGCCAAACCGCCCGCGCCGGGTCGTGTCAAGACGCGCCTCACTCCGGTTTTGACGCCGGGAGACGCCGCGGCACTGTACGACGCCTTCCTGCGCGATGCGTTGGAGCAGTACGCGTCCCTGGACCTGGGGGTACGTCTATACTGGGCTCCGCCTGCACCCCATGGCACCACAGGCTGGGTACCGGAGCACTTCACCGTGCGCGTCCAGCAAGGCGACGGCCTCGGCGCGCGGATGCGGAATGCTGTGCGCGAGACGCTGGACGAGGGCGCCGAACGCGTCGCTCTCATCGGCACCGATCATCCCACGCTGCCGTCGAGCTTCATCGAGCAGGCGTTCGTCGCGCTACGCGAGCCTGGCGCGATCAGCATCGGCCCGAGCGCCGATGGAGGGTACTATCTCCTGGGCATGAATATCTACTATCCACAGCTCTTCGAGGACATGCGCTACAGCCACGAGGAGGTTTTCAGCGAAACCATGGCGCGCGCGACCCGCACTGGGGCCGAGGTTACGGTGCTGCCGCGCTGGTACGATGTCGACACCCCCGCCGCACTCCGCCGGTGCATCCGCGATCTGGAGGCGACGCGCACAACTGCGCCCCGCACCCGCCGCACTCTGGCACAAATCGATCTGGAGCGATTAGACATCGAATCCTGAATCCGGTCGTCCATTCTCGAAATCGATCCCCTCGTTTCATATCTTAAGCCGTGCGCCCTCCAGGCACCCGCGTTACTTTCTTGAACAAACGCTACGAGCTATGACAGACTCCAACGGCCGCGGCAGTTTTATGGACACAGAACTTGGAGAATTCAAGACGCTGGAGCAGTTCATCCTGGAGCAGGAGGACCGCTTTTCGCACTCAACCGGTGCGTTTTCCCGGCTCTTGCGGGACATCAGTCTGGCTGCAAAGATCGTGAACCGCGATATGCGCCGGGCAGGTCTGGTAGACATTTACGGCGATACCGGTGAAACGAACGTGCAGGGTGAGGTGCAAAAGAAGATGGATGCGCTCGCACATAAAGAGTTCGTCTTGGCGCTTCGTCGCGGGGGAGAGTGCTGCCTGATCGGCTCTGAGGAGCATGCTGAAGCCATTCCGCTGAGTACCCACAGCGAAGGCGATGGCAAATACATCGTCTTGCTCGATCCGCTCGACGGATCCTCTAACATCGACGTGTGTGTATCGGTCGGGACTATTTTCAGTATCTACCGGCTGCCCGATGAGTATGAGCAGGACCGGCCCGAGCTGGATGCAGCTCTGCAACCGGGGACGGAGCAGGTCGCGGCTGGGTACATCGTGTACGGTTCCTCGACGATGCTCGTCTATACGACAGGCCACGGTGTCAACGGCTTTACGCTCGATCCCTCCATCGGTGAGTTTCTGCTGTCGCATCCACAAATCACCATTCCGCCGCGGGGGCGCATCTTCTCCGTCAACAGCGGGTACTATCATTCCTTTGAAGAGGGGCTCCGCAACTACCTCGATTGGCTTCAGGAAGACGCCCCGGAGTCGGGCCGGCCGGCCAAGACGCGGTACATCGGCTCGTTCGTGACCGACTTCCACCGGAATCTGCTGAAGGGCGGCATCTATCTCTATCCGGCTACCAAGAGCAGCCCGGAAGGCAAGCTGCGGCTGATGTATGAGGCCAATCCGATGGGCTTCATTGTGGAGCAGGCAGGGGGCCGCGCTTCGGATGGGACCCAGCGCATTTTGGAGAAGACCCCGGAGAAGTTGCACCAGCGTACGCCGCTGTTCATCGGCAGCCCCGAGATGGTCGAGCGGGCCGAGGCCTTTTTACAGGGCGATGAGCGCACCGCCAGGGATGGAGAGCAGGCGGTTGATGCGTAGCGTCTGTAGCGTCTCTTGGCAACCGGTCTACAAACAAACCAGGAGACGGGCCAAAGCCCGCCTCCTGGAAAGCGATTAGCGATGTGGAGTACAGCTTTCGCTCTTAGACCGTACCTGGAATCCAGATGCCCGTGCTAAATACGCCTGCAAAGTAAAGCAGGGCAATCAGAAAGGTGCCGAAGACGATGGCGGCGGCGGGCGGGTCCACGTGGGTGTCGCCGTGCGCGTAGAAGATCCGCTGAAAGAACTCACCGAAGAGCGCGCACACAAGTCCGAACGCTGCGCCAACAAGAAGACCGGTAAATACGGTTCCGTCACCAAAATCGGCCAGCATGCCCCCTCCGTCGATGGGTTGACCAACCGTTGCGAAGTACGCAAGCGCGGCGGTGCTGGACGGGAGGGTAATGTGGTGCGTGACCGGAAATTCCGCGACGTCCGAGGTTTAGGAAGAGGAGGCTGGCCGCGCTGATGCCGAATGCCAGAAACGGACTTCCCGTTGTGATCGCGATAAAGGCGCCCAGTATCCCGACCACAATTCCGAGAAAGGCAACCGATCCCCATTTGTACTGATGCGGGAGCCAGGGTTCAACCGCAAAACGCTCGGTCGGTTCTTTGGCATGATCAATGACCGTGCCCTCTGCAAAGGCTTTTTTCTCTTCACGCTCGAACGGAGTCATATCGAGAATGCCGTCGCCCTGAACTTTACCGATGATGCTGTATCCGAGAAAGGCGCGGTGCAGAATTGCTGACAACACGACTGCTATTGCAATTCCATCCCAGGGTAAGCTAAAGCCCACCGATATCTGTGTGATAACGAGTCCCAAAATGCCAAAAAGGCCTCCGACGACCAGTACGTCGACCCGGGTTCCAAGTGCGTACGTAATGTTTTTCCCTTCGTGGAAGTCAAATCCTGTTTCCATATAGCCTTTCTTTGCGGCGTAAGCCGCCGCTGCAGCGCCTCCAGCAAACGAAATGTGTGGACCGAAGACGGCGCCAAAAGCAATTTGACCCGTTACGCCGCCTAATCCGCCAGCCTCGCCGGCAATAACCATAATCCCGGTAAAGACAAACGCAGGCAACGCGCCGATGGACGCACCGAATGCGCCTCCGGCAAAAGCTGCGAGAATCAAGTATATCCAGCTTACCTCAAGTAGAGCTTCCATAGCATTAAAAGATCCGTGGTGAAGAAAACGAGTTCAGAAAAAGCAGGGGGCTTCCAATACTGCGTGTGGTAGGTGATACCGAAGGTGGGAGCCGCTGAGAATGCGACCGACTCCGGTTGGAAGGTCCAACACCGTCGTGCAGGGGGAACCATCCGAATAAACTAGACACTTCGAAGCGGTTCGAGCGGCCTGCGAACAATAAAAGCCGGTGTAGTGTACGGCCGAAAGCCGGTGTAGTGTACGGCCGGGTCCGTTTTGAAGTACTGCACTCTGAACAAAGTTACCAGGGGACGGCCGACTGTTTTTACAGACTCCACGTCTCCTCCTTTGATGGTGGAAGTAGGAACAGCTTTGGCGTTTCCCGGGCTATTGTGAGTCCATTGCCCTCAAACCCACGATCCCGCCTCAGAAGGCAAACGAGAGCTCGGCTGCGGCACCGTACCAATTATTGCCGATCTGCCCGAAGGAGTTGGCGCCTTCGACCTGGCGCACGGCGCCCACTTTGAGCATCGCGGCGTCGAAGAACGTGAAACCAACACTGGCTTCCAGGCGGCTCAGGGACGAACTTTCGGAAAAGTCGGCGCTCGAAACGCTTGAGTCGTCTTCGTCCGAAATGTTAGCGACGAGCGTCCCTCGCAGTCCAAAAAATACGGAGGGGGAGACGTCGAGCTTTGCGTTCACGCCTGCGTAAGCGGCTTGAGCGTCATCGCCCAATCCATTTACCGCCGGGTTCTGCGTTTGGCCGGCAATTTGGCCGGTGGCGAAGCCGCCCCAGGCACTCACTTTTAAATTGGATACGTTCGCCATGGCATCGCCCTGGATGATCAGTTCGCCCGGCATGGCAGCGTGCGTCTCGCGCGAGGCGCTGGCCCCGCCCGTAAGGTTGTAGTTTTCGCCGTCGCCCGCGGCCGCCTGCAGGAGCTTGTTGCCCGTTGCCGCGCCAATGCCGAGCCCCAGGCCATATTGTTCACTGGGCTGAATCGTGAGGTTGCCGATGAGGTCAACCCCCGTCGTGCCACCAGAGTGGAAGGACTCCCCAAAGCCCCGGTTCACGGTGAGGTCGAACCCTACGCTCTCGTAGTTTCCAATGAGCTTCACGCCCTGTCCTGCCGTGATGATATCGGCTGGGGAGTTCCCGATGACCGGGTTGCCCTGTACGACAGGCCCGTCCGAGTAGCCGCGGAACTTGAAGAGCCCGGTAACCGGGGTGCCAGCGCGAAAGATCAGTTCGTCCGTGAGTTGAATGTCCATAATGGCAAAGTCTACTTGCGGCTCGAACTGAGACGACACGTCGAGTCCGCCGAAGTCGTTCGGCTCCGACTCGATCATCACCAGCGCGCTGACGCGTTCGTGAAATTGTACGGACAGGTTCAGGCCCGCCCGGATGCGATGAAACCCCACGTGATCCTCATCGAGGTCCGGGCGTTTCAATGGATTGGTGTCGTCGACCCCTAAGTATTGGGCCGACTGCATCACGTTGACGGCAAAATCGATGGTTGGAAAGTCGCCGTCGCTGTCTTGCGCAACGGCGGGTTGGGTGTGCATGGCCATTGCAAGCATGCCAAGTAGCGCGAGCGTAGCTACGAAGGATCGGTAGATGGTTTTCATGGTGTGATCGTAAATAGGTGAGGGGTAAGTGCGAGGGTGCGGTGGCGATAGAGACGCACCGGGTGAGGCGGGGATCGAACGCCCAATCAGGCCGTGGCTGGGGTCTGGGCGATGTACTCATCCGCGATGGATTGGAAGCGCTCGACCTGCTCGTGCTGCCACGAGGGGCTGCGGCCGAACTCGCCGGCCAGCAGCTCGGCTACGGTAGGGGCCATCTGGACGCTGGCCTGTGCGTCGCGGAGCAGCATGCGGGTGCGGCGCGCGAGGACATCGTCGACGGTACGCGCCATCTCGTGGCGCGCAGCCCACACCACCTGGCCCTTCCGGACGTCGTAATCGGGGTGGAGCGGCGCGCTGAGCTCGTCGTGCTGATCCATAAAATCGAGCAGGCGGGGCGCGTCGGCGCCGTAGCGGTGGAAGGGCTCAAACTGATCCGCGTCTTGGTGGTAGCCGTGCAGATGAAGCGCCTCAGTTTCGCAGGGCTGATAGGGGAGCGCGCCGACTTCAATGGCTCGGTCCACGGTTTCCTCAGCCATGTTGCGATACGTCGTCCACTTTCCACCGGCGATGGTCAGGAGGCCATCGCGGGAGACGCTGATCTCGTGGTTGCGCGAGATGTCGGATGTGTCTCCGGAGTCGCTCGTGCTGACGAGCGGACGGATGCCAGCGAAAATGCTCAGCAGGTCATCCCGCGTGGGCGACCGGTCCAGGTACTGCTGCAGATGCTCCAGTACGAAGTCGATCTCGTCATCCATGGGGCGGGGTTCGAGGCGGGGGCCATCCACTGGCGTGTCGGTCGTGCCTGCGATGACAACATCGTTCCAGGGCAGGGCAAATAGCACCCGTCCGTCATCGGTTTTGGGCACCATCAGGCCGCTTTCGCCCGGCAGATACGAGCGATCGAGCACGACGTGGATACCCTGGCTGGGCCGCATGCGGCTCGGCGCATCGGGGTCGTCCATCTGCCGGATATCATCCGAAAAAATCCCCGCCGCGTTAATCACGACATCCGCCTCGATCTGATATTCATCATCGTTTTCCAGATCATGCGCGACGACGCCGTTTATGGTACCGTTCTCTTTAGTTAGCGCCTCTACTTTCATGTAGTTGACCAGCACTGCGCCCTGCTCGACGGCCGTTTGGGCCATGTTGATGGCCAGGCGGGCGTCATCGAACTGGCCGTCGTGGTACAGAATGCCGCCGCCCAGCTTCTCGGGATTGATGCTCGGGACGCGGGCGAGGGCGTCGGTGCGGGAGAGAATCTCCGATCGGCCGAAGCTCTGCGATCCGGCCAGCATATCGTAGAGCTTCAGCCCGATGCCATAATAGGGTTTTTCCCACCAGGAATAGGTAGGGACCACGAAGGTGAGGTCGCGCACAAGATGGGGGGCGTTCTGTCGAAGCAGACCCCGCTCTTGAAGCGCTTCCAGCACCAGGGAGATATTGCCCTGCTCCAAGTAGCGCACGCCTCCATGCACGAGCTTGGTGCTGCGACTGGAGGTGGCCTTGGCGAAGTCCGACATTTCCAGCAACACGGTGCTGTATCCCCGTGTTGCCGCGTCGATAGCAACCCCGAGCCCGGTGGCGCCCCCGCCCACCACAGCGATATCCCACGATGCTTTGTCCTGAATGCGGGCGATCATGTCGTCGCGAATCATTACAAGAGGGCGGTTTATATGCAAAGAGAGTGAGAGGGCGGTGTGAGTTACACCGGGGCGCCACTTTTGTCGGGCTCCTCCCAGGCTTTGGCACGGTCAAGGGCCTGGTTCCACCCTTTCCGGAGCTCAGCCACGCGCTCGTCGTCCATAGACGGGGTAAAGCGCTGGTCGACCTCCCACTGATCTTTGATCGCCTCCTGATCTTCCCAGTAACCGACAGCCAATCCGGCGAGATAGGCGGCACCGAGGGCCGTGGTCTCCAGCGTTTTGGGACGCACCACAGGGACGCCAAGGATATCGGACTGGAACTGGAGGAGCAGGTCGTTGGCTGCTGCGCCGCCGTCGGCCCGGAGTTCGAGCGTTTCGATGCCCGAGTCGGCCTCCATGGCGTCGATCACATCGGCGACCTGATAGGCGATGCCTTCGAGCGCAGCGCGGGCGATGTGAGCTTTGGAAACGCCACGCGTGATACCGGCCAGCACACCGCGTGCATACTGATCCCAGTGCGGGGCACCGAGTCCGGTAAAGGCGGGGACGAGGTAGACGCCGCCGTTGTCGTCGACCTCCCGCGCCAGGGCTTCGATCTGCGAAGATTCCCGGATGAGATGCAGGCCGTCGCGGAGCCACTGCACCACCGCGCCTGCGATAAAGATGCTGCCTTCCAGCGCGTAGTACGTCTCGTCGTTGATCTGGTAGGCAATCGTCGTCAGCAGATTATTCTCTGACTTGACGGCCTGCTTGCCGGTATGCTGCACCATAAAGGCACCGGTACCGTACGTGTTTTTGCCCATGCCGGGGGAGGTGCACATCTGCCCGAAGAGCGCCGCCTGCTGATCGCCCGCGATACCCGCGATGGGGAGAGAGGCCGCCATGACGTCTTCATGAGTATGGCCGTAGACCTCGCTGCTGTCGCGCACCTCGGGAAGCATCGAGTGGGGAATGTCGAGGATGTTCAACAGCTCATCATCCCACTCGCCGGTGTGGATATTGTAGATGAGCGTGCGGGAGGCGTTGGTTGCATCGGTGATGTGCTTTTCACCGCCGGTGAGGTTGTATACCAGCCAGGAGTCCACCGTCCCAAAGGCCAGACGGCCTTCGTTGGCTTTCTCGCGGGCGCCGTCGACGTTATCGAGGATCCACTTGATCTTGGTCCCCGAGAAGTAGGCATCGATGATGAGCCCTGTCTTCTCCTGAAATAGGTCGATGTGCCCGGCATCTTTAAGGCGGTCACAGGTTCCGGAGGTGCGGCGGTCCTGCCACACAATCGCGTTGTAGATCGGCTCCCCGGTTTCCCGGTCCCAGACGATCGTCGTCTCACGCTGATTCGTGATGCCGAGCGCAGCCACGTCGCGAGCACGGATGCCAGCGCGGATGATCGCTTCGTACATCACACTGCTCTGCGAGGACCAGATTTCCTTGGGGTCATGTTCCACCCAGCCTGGCTCGGGGAAAATCTGTTCGAACTCCTTCTGGGCGACCGCTTCGATTTCACCGTGATGGTCGAAGACAATCGCCCGTGAGCTGGTCGTTCCTTGGTCGAGAGAAAGAATATATTCCATAGCCACCGTTATACTTTGGTTCGTACTGTCGAGCGAGGTTCGTACTGTCGAGCGCTGCTTACCGTTTTGTTCCGAATCGCAATATCATCTTACGACTTGGAAGCGCTTTCTGCAAATAATCTTAAGATGTATCCCCTTTTAAGTGTTGTTTTGGGACTATTTTAATATTATCTTCATTATAATGCTATTAAGTCGATTCGTATCGAAAGTAATAGCAGTCCATAATATTTCGTTTTGTTTGTGTTATGATCGATGCATTTCGATTTGTTGGGTTTTTCTCCAATCCATGGATGTAGTTCCCCATCAGTATCCCGTTAGATGGCTTTCATAGCGACGGATAGGTTGTCAATCGATATGGTATCTCATACGTTTGACTTCGAACGTATCGATCACGAACTGTATCCAGCATGGCCGAAGCGTCCCAAACCCCAGCAGAGCGGCACAATTTTATCATGGAGCAACTCCGCGAGTCGGGCCACGTGAAGGTGACCGACTTGAGCGATCAGTTAGGTGTGTCTAAGGTCACCATACGAAAGGATCTGCGGGAGTTAGAGGACCGAGACCTCCTGTACCGTACCTATGGTGGAGCGAATTTGCGCGATCCCTACGTAGGGGAGCGGCCACTGGATGAAAAGGAGACCGAGTTTGCGGAAGAGAAGCGGCGCATCGGTAAGACCGCTGCCGCGCTGGTCTCCCGCCGGGAGTCGATCATCATGGGACCGGGTACGACGATGACCCAGGTTGCCAAGCATCTGCCCGATACGCACGAGTTAACCATCATCACCAACGCGATGAACGTCGCGCTGGTGGTTGCGAAACGAAAGGGGGTCGATATTTTGATGCTTGGCGGCATGGTGCGCCACAACTCCAAGTCGGCTGTTGGGGTGCACGCCGAGGAAATGCTCGAGGGCTACACCTGCGACAAGCTCTTTCTTGGGGTCGACGGTTTCGATGTCGAATTCGGGTTGACGACGACAAACTCGCTGGAGGCTCGGCTCAACCAGCAGATGATCCGGACGGCGCAGCGCACCATCGTGGTGACCGACTCCAGCAAGTTCGGGCGTCGCGGATTACGGCGAATTTGCGGGCTGGAGCACATCCACCGCGTCATTACCGATACCAATGTTGAAGCGCATCACGTTGAGGCGCTGGAAGATCGCGGCATTATGGTCAACACGGTATAGTACAGTATAGTAGTCAACACGGTATAGCACTGGCTTACTTCGGCCGCAGATGGTCCCGCCTCAACCGGCCATCAGGCCGCCGAGAGGGCCTGGTTCACGAGGTAGCCCTGGGCCAGCTCGGTGAAGGCCTCCACTTGCTCTTCTTGCCAGCTCTCGTCGAGGCCGCGCTCCTCAGCCATCAGGCGGGCCACCGTGGGTGCGATATCGATGCTGGCCTGCGCGTCGAAAAGAATCGACCGGGTGCGCCGCGCCAGCACATCTTCGACGGTCCGCGCCATCTCATGGCGTGCGCCCCACACGATCTGTGCCGCCCGCATCGGCAGCCGCTCGTCCAGCTGCTCGGCCAACTCTGGGCGGTCGCGCATCAGGCCGCGCACCGCAACCGCATCCGATCCGTAGTGGGCCATGTCGCCGAACTGCTCGGCGTGTTCGTGCCAGCCGTGGATGTGGAGGTGCTCGGTGACGGAGGGCTTGGGCTCCACATCGGCCAGCACGGCGGCCTGATCGATGGTATCTTCCGCCATCTTGCGGTAGGTGGTCCACTTGCCGCCCGAGATCGTCACCAGTCCGTTCTTCGAGATGTGGAGGACATGTTCCCGCGAGATCTCGGAGGTGTCGCCCGATGAGGGATTCGTCGGATCGGTGACGAGCGGGCGAATCCCGGCAAAGGCCGAAAGTACATCATCGGCCGTGGGGTTTTTCACCAGATAGCGTCCAGCGTGCTCGATGAGAAATTCGAGCTCTTCGCGCATCGGACGCGGTTCCAGCGTGGGGCCATCGACCTCTTCATCGGTGGTGCCCACGACGACGCGGTCGTTCCACGGAATGGCAAAGAGAACGCGGCCGTCGTCGGTCTTCGGGATCATAATGGCGGCGTCGCCGGGGAGGAAGGAGCGGTCGAGCACGATGTGGGTGCCCTGGCTGGGGCGCAGCGTATTGGACGCCGACGGATCGTCCATCTTACGGATGGAGTCGGTAAAGATGCCGGTGGCGTTGATTACCGCGCGCGCATGGAGCGTGTACGCCTCGCCCGTCTCCTGATCGGTGGCCTCGACGCCATTTACGACGCCGTCGTCGCTCTTCGTGAGATCGGTCACCTTGAAGTAGTTGAGGGCCGTGCCGCCCTGCTCCACGAAGGTCTGGGCCATGTTGATGGCCAGGCGGGCGTCGTCAAATTGCCCGTCATAGTAGATCACCCCGCCGCGGAGCCCTTCCGGCTCAATTGTGGGCAGGTGCTCCATCGTCTCTTTGCGGCTCAGGTGTTTCGAGCGGCCAAAGTTTTGGCGCCCGGCGAGCATGTCGTACACCTTCATTCCGATGCCGTAGAACGGCCCTTCCCACCAGTCGTAGTTGGGCACGACGAAGGCGAGGTTATGGACAAGGTGAGGGGCGTTGCGCTGCAGCAGGCCGCGTTCTTGCAGCGCTTCCAGGACGAGAGACACGTTACCTTGTTGAAGATAGCGAACCCCCCCGTGAACCAGCTTGGTGGAGCGGCTGGAGGTCGCCTTCGCAAAATCGTGCATCTCCAGCAGCAGCGTGTCGTACCCGCGGGATGCCGCCTCGATGGCGGTGCCCAGACCGGTGGCTCCCCCTCCGATAACGATAAAGTCCCAAGGGCCTTCGTGGGCTTCAAGTGCTTGTTTGCCGGCTTCGCGTTGCATAGGTCGGATAGGTTGGCGTGAAATGGGGTGAAAATGAGGACAGCGCAGCGATTACGTGCTGGCTTTTTCGGCAGCGACCTCTTCGGCCTCGGCTGCGGCGTCCTCGGGATCGATCCAGGCTTTCGAGCGGTCGAGGGCTTTGTCCCAACCCGCGCGCAATTCTTTGACGCGCTCGGGCGCCATCGACGGTGTAAACTTACGATCGACCTGCCACTGGTTCTGGATTTCTTTCTGATTGTCCCAGTAGCCCACTGCAAGGCCCGCAAGATAGGCGGCGCCGAGGGCTGTCGTTTCTAACGTCTGGGGGCGAACTACGGGAATACCGAGGACATCGGCCTGGAACTGGAGAAGCAGATCATTCGCGGCCGCGCCGCCATCGACCCGCAGCTCTGGTGCCTCGATGCCGGAATCCGCTTCCATAGCATCGAGCACGTCGGCCACCTGATAGGCGATACTCTCCAGCGCCGCTCGCGCGAGGTGGGCTTTGGAGGCACCGCGTGTGATGCCGGTGATAATGCCGCGGGCGTACTGGTCCCAGTGCGGCGCACCGAGGCCCGAGAATGCCGGAACGATGTAAATACCGCCGTTGTCATCGACAGAACGCGCCAGCTTCTCGACTTCCGGAGCCGATCGGATGATCTTTAATCCATCCCGGAGCCATTGTACGACTGCGCCCGCGATAAAGATGCTACCCTCCAGCGCGTACACGACCTCATCGTCGATTTCGTAGGCAATGGTCGTCAGCAGATTGTTTTCCGACTTGACGGCTTCGGAGCCGGTGTTTTGCACCATGAAAGCGCCCGTGCCGTACGTATTTTTGCCCATGCCGGGCGAGGTGCACATTTGCCCGAAGAGCGCCGCCTGCTGATCGCCCGCGATGCCCGCAATGGGGATGGACGTCGGGAAGGCATCGGTTTGGGTCGTGCCGTAGACCTCGCTGCAGGAGCGGACTTCGGGAAGCATCGAGCGGGGGATATCGAGGATGTTCAGCAGCTCGTCGTCCCAGTGGCCCTCGCGGATGTTGTAGATGAGCGTACGAGAGGCGTTGGTCGCGTCGGTGATGTGCGTCTGGCCGTTCGTCAGCTTCCATACGAGCCACGAATCGACCGTACCGAAGGCCAGCTCGCCGTTTTCGGCTCGTTTGCGGGCGCCATCGACGTGATCGAGGATCCATTTGATCTTGGTCCCGGAGAAGTAAGCGTCGATGATGAGCCCCGTCTTCTGCTGAAACAGGTCGATATGTCCAGCATCCTTCATGCGGTCACACATTGACGAGGTGCGGCGGTCCTGCCACACGATCGCGTTGTGGATGGGCTTGCCGGTTTCCCGGTCCCAGACAATCGTCGTCTCACGCTGATTCGTGATGCCGATGGCAGCGACATCTTCAGCGGCAATGCCAGCGCGGCTCAGCGCCTCCGCAGCCACACTGATTTGGGAAGACCAGATCTCGCTCGGGTTATGTTCAACCCATCCCGGCCGGGGAAAGATCTGCTCAAATTCCTTCTGGGCGACCGTCTGGATTTCGCCCTGATAGTCGAAGATGATGGCGCGCGAACTGGTCGTACCCTGGTCGAGGGCGAGGATATATTGCATGACGGGGCAGGTTGGTTGAAACAGGAAAATATGCGGGCAGGCAGTGAACCGAGAAGCGCTTCCAGTTTGGGGTGGGCTATTGAATCAGAATAGGAGGGATTAGACGAGGCTTCACGGTATCTTCGCGTTATAGGATCGTCGAAAGAGATGCGAAGTTCAAGTCTTATCCGCCTAATCCGTAAACTAAATTTGGTACCTGTTCGTGAGGAGCCGGGCCCCTCACGAACAGGTTGCAGCCCCGCCAGTCCGGGGATCGCGCACTCTTTCCTTACCTTCCTCCGTGCCATGCACGATTCGCATGAAATTCCACCCACCTCGGGTGCGCTGGATTCTTTCATGACCCTCGAGCAATTCATCCTCGACCGGCAGGATCGGTTTCCGCACTCGACGGGATCGTTCACCCGGCTGCTCCGCGACATCAGCGTGGCGGGCAAAATCATCAATCGTAATATTCGCCGCGCTGGCATCCTTGACGTGATGGGCGAGGAGGGCGACATCAATGTTCAGGGGGAGATGCAAAAGAAGCTGGACGTCATTGCGGATCGGGAGCTGGAGCGGGCGTTGCGCAAAGGGGGCGAATGCTGCCTGATCGGCTCCGAAGAGCAGGCGGAGACCATTCATATGAATCAGAATCGGGAGACGAAAGAGCGCTACGCGGTTTATTACGATCCGCTCGATGGCTCATCGAATACCGATGTTAATGCCTCGGTCGGCACCATCTTTAGCGTGTACAATCTGCCGGAAGACTACGACCCCACCAGCGTCCTGGAGGTGGCCCTGCAGCCCGGCACGAAGCAGATTGCCGCCGGGTATGTGGCCTATGGCTCCTCGACGATGTTCGTCTACACGACCGGCGATGGCGTCAACGGCTTCACGCTCGACCCATCCATCGGTGAGTTTATGCTCTCGCATCCCAACCTGAAGATCCCCGATGAGCCCCGGATGTACTCGATCAATGAAGCCGATTTCGAGGACTTCGATCCCGAGCTCCAGTCGTATCTGCGCTGGCTGAAGCGCCGCGACCCGGCAAGCGGCAAGCGCATCCGAGCGCGGTACATCGGCTCGTTCGTCTCCGACTTTCACCGCAATCTGCTGACGGGAGGCATCTACATCTACCCGGCGACCTTGCAGAACCCAGAGGGGAAGCTGCGGCTGATGTACGAGGCGAATCCCATGGCTTTTCTCGTGGAGCAGGCCGGGGGCGCAGCCTCGACCGGGTCGGCCCGCACGCTGGAGATCCAGCCCAATGATTTGCATCAGCGGACGCCGCTGTTCATCGGCAATACAGCGCTGGTGGAGAAGGCCGAGGCGTTTCTGCGGGGAGAGGGCTGATTGAAGCAGCGGCACGAACAGCCTGATGTGTGCCCCGTTTTGAACGCAAGTGTTTGATCTGACTCCGTGACTCGCCTCCTCCCATGCTCGAATCCCACGCCACTCAGGTCCATCCCCCGCGCATCCCAGCCGCTGATTTTACGGTGCCGGAGCCGCTCGATTTGGCGTTCGAGGGATGGAGTCCCGAAGTGTTCGCCATGCTGGATCGGCTGCGCGCCCATCCGCACATCGAGCAGTACCGTAAGGAAAAGCCCGGGGTGACGGACCTTCTCAAGGAGCCGTTCAAAGGCTATCGGAATGATCTCGTCGTCAACTGGGTGCTCCCGAACCGGCTCGGCCTCGAAACCGAGAAAAACGTGTTCAGCCGCCTGCTGAAGAACGATTTTGGGGCGGGCGGTTGCAAAGACAACCTGTGGATGTCATTCTACCGGCCGGGGCGAAAGCGGCTCGAAGACGTGCAGATCTCCCACAAGATTTCGCCGGATGGCTTTGCGGTGGGCCTCTTCGTGGGCGGGTACGCGAAGGATCTGGTCAAGCAGGCCAAGGAGCGGATCGCCTCCGAGCCCGGTCGCTACCTCGGCCTCGTGAATCCGCTGCTGGAAAACGGAGCGTGGAACTTCTTCTTCCGCGTCGGCGCTGGCCAATCGAAGACAATGCACCGCTTCACCGATCCGCTCGGCGCCGTACCCGAGGAGCTGGAGCGCGCCCAAGCCATCTGGGTGCGCCGCTACTTCGACCGCGACGACGTGCTCGCCTGCGGGCCGCAGCTTGTGCCGCGCGCCCTCGACACCGTCATCACCCTCTGGCCAATCTACCGATTCTATCTCGCCGGATCTGCCACCTGATTCTCAAACCGATACCCACTGCGTCGACACCTTGCCATGACCGACTTCGCCAACGACCTGCTGCGCGTCACCACCGACGGGCCCGTCCGCACCATCACCCTCAACCGGCCCGACAAGCGCAACGCGCTGAACGCCGAACTGGTGGGCGCGCTGAAAGATACCCTCGCCGAGGCGGCCAAGGACGACGCCCTCCGCGTGATCGTGCTCACCGGAGCGGGGAGCACCTTCTCCGCAGGCGCTGACCTCGCCGCGCTCAGGGCCCTCCGCGACGCTTCCCCGATGGAGAACAACGCCGATTCGAAGCATCTGGCCGAGCTGTTTGCCGCCATCTATCAGCATCCCAAACCCATCATCGCCAAGATCAACGGCCATGCCATCGCGGGCGGATCGGGGCTGGCGGCGGTCTGCGACTTTTCGATTGCGACGACCTCGGCCAAACTCGGATTTACGGAAGTGCGGATCGGCTTCGTGCCGGCGATTGTGATGGTATTCGTGCTGCGAAAGCTCGGCGAGGCGCAGGCGCGCGATTTGCTCCTGCGCGGGCAGCTCATCGACGCAGCGACAGCGGCCAAGATCGGCCTCATCAGCCGGGTGGTCGACGCCGAGGCGTTGGATGGCGCGGTCGGCGCGTTGGCCGATGAGCTCGCGTACGAAACGAGCGAATCCGCCGTCGCACTGACGAAGAAGATGATGGCGCAGGTGCCCGGCATGGGTCTCGACGAAGCCCTCGACTACGCCGCCAATATGAACGCCTTTGCCCGCGGGACCGACGACTGCCAGGCTGGCATTGACGCCTTCCTCAATAAAACCGATCCGCCGTGGACGCAGCGCCCCGAAACAGCGGGCGACCAGAGTAATTAGCATGTAGCAATGGAATCACATTTTCGGGCGAGGGCTGTGCTCGTTTGGCCTTGACCCCGACCGAACGCACGCTCAACTGAAACGCACCAACACTCATGGGCAAAAACGTCGCAGAAAAACTCATTGAAAGCCACCTCGTCGAGGGGGAGATGCAGCCGGGCGAGGAAATTGGCCTGACAATGGACCAGACCCTCACTCAGGACGCCACCGGCACGATGGTGATGCTGGAGTTCGAGGCGATGGGCATTCCTCGCGTCCAGACCGAGCTCTCGGCCCAGTACGTGGACCACAACCTCATCCAGTCGGATTTCCGCAACCCCGACGATCATCTCTTCTTGCGCAGCGCGTGCCAAAAGTTTGGCGTTTGGTACAGCCGGCCCGGCAACGGGGTCAGTCATCCTGTGCATCAGGAGCGCTTCGGGGTGCCGGGCAAGACGATGATTGGCTCGGATAGCCATACGCCGGCGGCCGGTGCCATTGGCATGCTGGCGATTGGGGCCGGGGGCCTCGATGTCGCCATGGCGATGGCCGGCAAGCCGTACACCATTCGGATGCCGGAAGTGTGGGGCGTCAAGCTCACCGGCGAGCTGCCCGACTGGGTCAGCGCGAAGGACGTGATTCTGGAGATGCTCCGGCGCCACGACGTGGATGGCGGTGTCGGGCGCATCATCGAATACTACGGCCCGGGGCTCGACAGCCTGAGCTGCATGGACCGCCACGTCATCGCCAACATGGGCACCGAGCTCGGCGCCACGAGCACCGTCTTCCCGTCTGATGACGAGGTCAAGCGCTTTCTCCGCTCGCAGGGGCGCGAAGACGCTTGGTCGGAGATCAAGGCCGATCCGGATGCCGATTACGACCATTACGAGGAGATCGATCTCTCCGAACTTGTGCCGCTGATTGCCAAACCCAGCAGCCCGGGTAACGTTGTACCGGTCCGCGAGGTTGAGGGGCAAGAGATTTATCAGACGTACGTGGGCTCGTCGGCCAATCCGGGCTTCCGTGACTTTGCCGTCGCCGCTGAGATTGTGGATGGGAAGCAGGTGCACGACCGCGTCTCGTTCGATGTGAATCCGACGTCGCGTCAGATTCTGGAAAACCTGATGAACACCGGCCATCTGCAGATGCTCACCCGCTCCGGCGCGCGCATCCATCAGGCGGGCTGCAACGGCTGCATCGGGATGGGCCAGGCGCCCGCGACGGGACAGATTTCGCTCCGCACGGTGCCGCGCAACTTCCCCGGCCGCTCAGGCACGAAAGAAGATGCCGTGTATCTGGTGAGTCCCGAAACGGCCGCCGCCTCGGCGCTGACGGGCAAAATCACCGATCCGCGTGATCTCGAAGACCTCTTTGGGATGAGCTATCCGCACGTCAAAGAGCCCGAAGACATCATCGTCAACACCGATCAGCTCGTGGAGCCGCCCTCGGTCGAAGAGGCGAAAGACGTCGAGTTGGAGAAGGGCCCGAATGTTGTCTCGCTGCCCGAATTCGACGCGCTGCCCGATGAAATGACGGTGCCGGTTCTTCTCAAATTGGGCGATGACATCTCGACCGATGAGATCATGCCCGCCGGCTCGCGCATCCTGCCGTATCGCTCCAACATCCCGAAGATCAGTGAATTCGTCTTCGAGCAGGTCGATGAGCGCTTTTTTGAGCGGAGCCAGGCGGTCGATGACACCGGCCACGCCATCGTGGCGGGCACCAATTACGGCCAGGGCTCCAGCCGCGAGCACGCCGCGATTGCGCCCCGCTGGCTCGGCACGCGCGTTAAGCTCGTCAAGAGCTTCGCCCGGATCCACCGGCAGAATCTCGCCAACTTCGGCATTCTGCCGCTGACGTTCCAGAACGACGCCGATTACGACGACATCGATCAGGGCGACGAGCTGCAGTTCACCGACCTGCGCGATCAGATTAGAAGCGGGCACGAGGTGGAGGTCCGCAACGTGACGAAGGATACGACCTACACGATGGCGCACGATCTCTCCGAGCGCGAGCTGGAGATGGTGCTCAGTGGGAGTCAGATTTCCGTCGTCAAGAAGGAGTTTGCGCAGGCCTGATCGGCCTACCGTCGCACACGATCAACCGCACGCGGGGAAGTTGGGCAACCGGCTTCCCCGTTTTGTGCGTTTTCCAGATTTAGCCCTGTTGCTGCCCATGTCCGATTCTTCGCCGGCCGATCTGCCGCGCCCGCTGTACGACGACTGGCCCGGTGCGTTGCGCCCTCACGTGCAAGCGCTCTGGGACTGGCACAGCGGCTTGCTGGAGGCGCCGCCGGTCACCCGAAACGGGCAGTCTGCGGTCGATGCGTCGTTTTTTGCAGAGGAGAAAGCCCGCGCTCGGGAGGGCAAGCCCCTGCGCCTGCTGCGAGAGGATATTTGGAAGCCGGCGTACCGGGTGTGCGCCGAACACGATCTCTCGCGCACGCACTTGGCCGATCAGATCGACGCGGCGCAGCAGCTGCAGGGGCGCGTCCGGTTCGACGACACGCCCGCGCTTAACCGCTTCGTTCGCCACTGGGTGGTGGCGCATGGGCGCCTGTTGGGGGGGCTGGCCGGGATGGATCAGAAGTGGAATCGGAGCAAGCTCGATGAGCTGGCGCGTGGGTTCTTCTTCGTTGGGCGCCTGATCCGGCTTCCGCGTGATCTGGAGCGCGACTGGCTGTTCATTCCGGTGGACAATCTGGAGCAGTCGGGCGTGAGCATTGATCAGTTGCGTGATGGGCGCCTCGATGATAACGTGCGGCGGCTGCTCTGGAAACAGTCCGTTCGTGCGCGTGACGCCATGGGGCAGGGCCAGCCTCTCATCCCGACTGTTGAGGAGTGGCGCCTGCGCTTTGTGCTGAAGCGCTGGTGGCTCGGGGCATTAGAGATGCTCAGCGAAGTCGAGCGGCGCGAGTACGATCTGTGGAGCGCCCCCATCAAGCTGCCGCTCTTCCGCAAGACGCAGGTGTATCTGCAAGCGATCTTCGGCAAAGCCACCATGCGCGGTTGACTGCAGGTTCACACAGTTTGCATGTTTCGATGCGGGCGCCTTTGTACCATGCAGATGCGCGCCTGACTCTTCTCACAATGGAGCTGCTATGACTACCTATCGCGACGCCGGGGTTGACATCGAAGCGGGCGACGAAACGGTTCGCCGTATCGGGCCGATGGTCCGTGAAACGTTCACTCCGGGCGTGTTGACCGATATCGGGGCATTCGGGTCGTTCTTTGAGCTCGACTTGGATGGCTACGAGCGCCCGGTGCTCGTCTCATCGATCGATGGGGTGGGTACCAAGGTCAAAGTGGCCGCCCGCGCCGGGCGGTACGACACCGTCGGGCAAGACCTCGTTAATCACTGCGTCAACGACATCGCCGTATGCGGGGCCGAGCCGCTCTACTTCCTTGATTATTACTCGACCGGGGCGTTGGAGCCCGGCGTGGCCGAGTCGGTCGTGAGCGGATTCGTCGCGGCCTGCAAGCAGAATGGATGTGCGCTCGTGGGCGGCGAGACGGCGGAAATGCCAGATCTCTACGCCGAGGGCGAGTTCGACCTTGCGGGCACCATCGTGGGCATCGTCGAGAAGGAGGCGATCATCGATGGATCAGCCATTGAGGCGGGGGATGTGTTGCTGGGCCTTCCTTCCACGGGCCTTCATACCAATGGCTACTCCTTGGCGCGCAAGGTGCTGTTCGAGTCGTTTTCAGTGACGGATACGCCGCGCGAGCTGGAAGGGCAGTCCGTGGGCGATGCGCTCCTGCAGGTACACCGGTCGTACAGGCGGCCAATCCGTGCACTCATCGACGCGGGGCTCGCTCGTGGATTGGTGCACGTCACCGGTGGGGGCATCCCCGGCAATACGCGCCGCGTCGTTCCCGAAGCGCTTGACTTTACCGTTAATTACGACGCCTGGACGCGCCCCCCGATATTTGATCTCATTCAGGAGCGGGGCACCGTGCCCGAGGCCGACATGCGCCGCACGTTCAATCTGGGCATTGGGCTCATCGCAATTGTCGCAGAAAACGACGTTGAGGCGGCGCAGGAAGTGCTGGCAGTACAGGATGCCGCCGCTACGTTCATCGGCACCGTGACCACAGATTGACGCCGATTGCCCATCCGAGTGGAACATTCGGACAGATTGAGTGGGTTGAATACATGATTGAATGGCGGCGATTTTGGCGGCTTAATCCTTCTGGAAGCCCTACCAATCCCGCTTCGCGTGCCGTTCCACCCGACATACTGATACTATGATTTCGGTTGCTGTAATTCTTGTGATAAGCTACTTGCTCGGGTCCATTCCGGGCAGTCTCTGGTCTGGCAGGTTGATGTATGGGGTCGATTTGCGCAACTACGGGAGCAAAAATGCAGGGGCGACGAACGCCTTTCGGGTGCTGGGCTGGAAGGCCGGGGTGGCGGCGACCATCGTCGACCTCGGCAAAGGGGTGCTCGCAGCCGGCGTCGTCGCGCCCTTTTTTATCAACAACCCCATCGATCCGATTCCGCACTGGGGCTTGCTGCCCTGGCAGGCGCAGACGGTGGTATGCCTGTTGGCAGGCCTGGGCGCCATCGTCGGCCACATGTATCCGATTTGGGCGCGCTTCGAGGGCGGCAAGGGTGTCAATACCGCGGCGGGCATGCTGCTGGCTATTACGCCGTTGACGATGGTCATCACCCTCGGCGTTTTTGCCGTGGTGCTCTTTAGCTCGCGGTATGTGTCCCTCTCATCGATTACCGCAGCAATCACGTTCCCCTCGGTTGTGGCGATCCGCCGCTACCTCTTCGACATCGATCTGGATCCCAGCCTGCTGGTCTTCAGTGCGGTAATTGCGCTCGGGATCATCATTGCTCACCGCTCCAACATCAAGCGATTGATGCAAGGCAACGAAAACCGGGTTGGCTCGTTCAGTCCAGCAGAGGGGATGCTGGGCCGCGGCGAAATTTAGCGGCCCCCTGCGTTTGTCCGACCGGCTGACTCAGGCGGAGCGCCCCGAAGTAGAAGAGCCGCTCTTTCGTCGAGATAAGACGCGGGACGCAGAGATCCGTGTATGTTCTTCTGCGGGACCTCCCGCTATCATTAACTGCTATTGCTCAAGATGGCTCAACACGTTGCCATGTTCGGGGCCGGAAGCTGGGGCACGGCCCTGGCTGTCCTCTTGGCCGAAGCCGGACATGAGGTCACCCTCTGGGCGCGCCGCCCCGAGGCCGCCGAGCGCATGCGCGCGACCCGGCACAATCCCACCTATCTTCCCGAAGTCACGATCCCGGACACCGTTCGGATCACTTCCGATCTCGAAGAAGCCGCCCAGTCGGCGGACGTATGGGCGATCGCGATTCCCTCGCAGTCCGTCCGTTCGGTGGCGCAGAAGCTCGCTCCGTTCGCCCACCCGGACCTGCTCGTGGTATCGCTGGCAAAGGGGATCGAGAATCACACGTTGAAGGTGCCTACGCAGGTGCTCGACGAGGTGCTCCCGGCGGTCCCGTACGATCGGATCGGGGTGCTACACGGCCCGAGCCACGCCGAAGAGGTCGCGGAAGGACGCCCGACGACGGTCGTGGCTGCTGCGCCCACCGAGGCGTCTGCCGAGGCGATCCAGGCCATCTTCATGACGGATCGGCTGCGGGTGTACGTTAACACCGACGTCATTGGCGTCGAAGTGGGCGGTGCCGTCAAGAACGTGCTGGCGCTCGCGGCGGGTATGGGCGACGGGCTCGGCTACGGCGACAACAGCAAGGCTGCCATCGTCACCCGCGGCATTGCCGAAATCCGGCGTCTCGGCATCGCGCTCGGTGCCGATCCCTCCACGTTTTCCGGATTGGCGGGCATCGGCGATCTCGTGGTGACGTGCATGAGCGAGCACAGCCGCAATCGGCACTTCGGCGAACAGATGGGCCGGGGCCGGTCGTTGGAAGAAGTCGAATCGAGCATGAACATGATTGCCGAGGGGGTCCGTACCACCGAGTCGGTACACGATCTGGCCCAGCAGTTGCAGGTCGAGATGCCGATCACCGAAGCGGTGTATGCGATCCTTTTCGAAGGAAAAGATCCAGAGGAGGCCGTCCACGACCTGATGACTCGTGAGGCCAAGCGGGAGCACTGGCTACCCGATGTTCTCGAGGATGAGGTGTGAGGCTTGCGCTGTCTTGGGCGACTCGTGCGCCCCGTCATGCCCGCGACACCCCCTCACCGCCAGATCCTACGATGACATTTCAGGAATTGCAACAGCTCGTCGCGCTCGGCGAGGGCGTGAGTCTTGAGTTCAAGCATAAGGTGCCGCGTCCGGCCCGCATCGCCAAGGAGCTCATTGCGCTGGCTAACACCCATGGCGGACGGGTGCTGCTGGGCGTTAACGATGCGGGCACCATTGTAGGCGTCGATGACGCCGCCGAGGAGCTGTTCGTTCTCCGCAAAGCCAATACCACCTTCTGCCGGCCCCCAGTAGACTTCTCGGCGGAACGGATCCTGACGCCGGCTGATCGGGATGTCCTTCTGGTGGAGGTGCCCGAAAGCCGTGAAAAGCCGCACTTTCTGGAGTCCAAGGAAGGCGATCTCACGCCGTACGTTCGTGTGAATGAGCGGAGCGTAGAGGCGAGTCCGGAATCGGTGCAAATCATGCGCGAGGAAGATCGGCAGCCGCAGGCGACGTTGCGGTTTGGAGAGAAGGAATCGCTCTTGATGCGCTATCTTAAGGACTACGGTCGCATCACGGTAGAGCAGTACGCGCAGCTGGCCAACATCCCGCTGTATCGCGCGTCGCAGACGCTGTTCAGCATGGCCGAGGCGAACGTCCTGCGCGCCCATGCCGATCGTAAAGAGGACTACTTCACGCTGGCGTACTGAGGGGGCGGATGGCACTTTGCGCAGCGAATGAACCTCGGGTTTGATCGCCGGTGCAAGTCTCGGGTCATTTGAAATTCTCACATCGCCATCTGCCGATCCCCTGACACTACGGTGGCGGACCTGTATATTATCATTGTTTTGACCGCAAAGAAATCCGTTATTGAAAAGAAAAGATGCCGGTAACAAAAACGATCCCGCTGCACGAGACGACGCGTGAGCGGTATCTCAACTACGCATTATCCGTTATTACAAGCCGCGCTCTGCCGGACATCCGCGACGGGCTAAAACCCGTCCAGCGCCGGATCCTGTATGCTATGTTCGATAGCCTGCGGCTTTATCCGGATCGGCGCCACCGCAAGAGCGCGACGATCGTGGGTGATACGATGGGGAAGTACCATCCGCACGGCGACTCGGCGATTTACGATGCGATGGTGCGGATGGCACAGGACTTCTCGCTGCGGATGCCGCTCGTCGACGGCCACGGTAACTTTGGCTCGCTCGATGGCGATAGCCCAGCAGCCATGCGCTACACCGAGGCCAAGTTGCAGCCCCTCGCCATGCAGATGCTGGAGGAGCTGCGGCAGCAGACCGTCGACTACCGGCCGAATTTCGACGGCACGCTCGACGAGCCCATCGTGCTGCCATCGAAGGTGCCCAATCTGCTCGTCAACGGCGCGAGCGGCATCGCCGTCGGGATGGCGACGAACATCCCGCCGCACAACCTCGGTGAGGTGATCGACGCGTGCATCTACATGATCGAATCGCCCAACGCGCGGATTTCGACGCTCGTCCAGAACCACATCAAGGGCCCCGATTTTCCGACGGGCGGGCGCATCCTCAACACCGAGGAGGAGATCCTCGACATCTACGAATCCGGAAAGGGGACGATCGAACTGCGCGGCGAGTACGAGATGCAGGGCAAGACCCGCGCGATCATCACGTCCATCCCATACGGCGTCGACAAGAGCAAGCTGGTTGAAAAGATCGGCGACCACATTGCCGATGAAGAGGTCCCGCAGCTCTCGAACGTGCGCGACGAATCGACCGATGATGTACGGATTGTGCTGGAGCTCAAGCGCGGCTCGGATGCCGAGGCGGCGATGGCGTATCTGTTCAAGCACACTCCACTCCAAACGCGCTTCCACGTCAACCTGACGTGCCTGGTCCCCACCGAAAAGGCTGATGTGGGCGCGCCGCGGCAGGTCGATCTGTACACCATCCTGCGGCACTTCCTCGATTTTCGGATGGAGGTCGTCGTCCGCCGGCTCGAACACGAACTGGAGCGACTGGAGAAGCGGATCCACATCCTCAAAGGATTCGCCACGATCTTCGATGCGCTCGACGAGGCGATCAAAATTATCCGCTCGTCGAAGAACAAGCAGGACGCCGCTCAGCGGCTGATGCATCGTTTCAGTCTCGACGATACACAGGCCGACGCCATCCTCGAAACGAAGCTGTACCGCCTCTCGCAGATGGAGATTGAGGCCATCCGCGAGGAGCTGGAGGCAAAGGAGAAGCGGGCGACCGAAATCCGTGCTCTGCTCGATGATGAATCGGCGCGGTGGACGATCGTTCGCGATGAGCTCCGTGCCGTCAAGAACGATTTTGCGGATGCACGCCGTTCCGAGATCGCTGGCCCCGATGCGCAGATCGAGTACACGGAAGAGGATTACATCCTCGACGAAGACGTGTACGTGATCGTCACCCGCGACGGATGGGTCAAGCGCCAGGGGTCGTACACCGATGTCGACAGCATCCGCGTGCGGGATGGCGACGAGGTCGGCTGGGTCGTGGGCGGCTCCACCCGCGCCACCGCCGCATTCTTCACCAACTTTGGCAGCTGCTACACCACCCGCGTCGTCGACTTGCCGAGCACGACCGGCTACGGCGAGCCGATCCAGAAGTATTTCTCGTTTGACGACAAAGAGCAGGTCGTGGGCGTGGTCGTGTTCGACGACCGTGTCATGCCCAATCCCGTCCCACCCGACGCCGAGGAGCAGGCCGAGCTGTTCTCGGCCAATGGCGAATCCGACTATGATGGCGAACCGTACGTCGTAGCGATCACGCGGCAGGGGCAGGCCGTACGGTTCACCGTCGAGGGCTACACCGAGCCCTCCACCGTCACCGGGCGCAAATACATGCGCTTGGACGACGGCGATGAGGTCACCGGCGCGTTCATCGCTGCCGGATACGAGAACGTATGTCTCGCGTCCCGTGTCGGCCGCGCGCTGATCTTCCCCGTCTACCAGATTTCCGTCTACAAGGGGGCTGCGAAGGGTGTTCGGGCCATCCGCCTGGAGGATGACGATGAGGTGCTCGGCTTCACGATCTCTGACGCTGCGCGTGAGGGCCTGCATGTGCAGACGAACCGCGGCCGCGATGAAATCGTCCGCACCACCAAGTTCGACGTGACGAACCGCGGCAACAAGGGCGAGCTGATCATCCGGCGCGGCCACCTCGCCGAGGTCTTCCCCGAGCCGATTGAAGTGAGATTGGACGAGTAGATTGACACTTCATGCTGGATCCCGAACGCATTTATCGGTATGCCCAGGACGGCGACTGGGCCGAGGGGCTGGCGCTGGTGCATCAGCATCCGGAGGCAGTGATGCGGGATGCTGTCGCGCGGCAGGCCGTCGCCACGCTGGAAGATGCTTTCTTCACGGCGCTGAACGGATCGGTCGACGAGACGTCCACGGCCAACGCGCTGGAAAAGTGGCTGCTCCTGCATAGCGGCGGCTTTCACCGGTTGCCGGAGGCGCGCTTCGAGCGGGTGGTGCAGCGACTCGTGGAGTGGCATCGGTCGCGCAATGAGGCACAGGCTGCCCAGCAGGTCGCCCGATTTGCGCCGGACCTGGCGGCGTGCGAAGCGGTTCTGAAAGGCGGCCGAGCGGGGGATGAGGACGAGATGGATCGGGTCGTGCGGCGCCAACTCGAGCACGATCAGCCAGAGCGGATTCGCTTGACGGTCAACGATCCGGCATCAGAGGTCGATCACAGGGTCAGTCTGTTCAAGTCGGCCCAGGAAGAGGCGTTTTTTCGGGCGGCGCGGGCGGCCTTTCCGATGTACACGCCCTACCCGAACGTCGCTCTCAGCAGCTTGATCGATTACGAGGCAATTCGCGACCAGCTATCCGCCGATGAGCGTACGTTTTTCTTCAAAGGCATCGTCGACTGCGTAATCTTCGATCAGCACGAGCAGTACCGGCCCCTGTATTTCTTCGAACTGGACAGCGCGCACCACGACGCCCCCGAGCGCCGGGCCAACGACTGCCGCAAAGATCGGATTCTGAGCTGTGCCGGGCACCGGCTCTATCGCATCCGGCCGCGCGGCGCCGGAGTCACGCAAGCTGATTTCGAGCGGCTCCTGCGCTCCGTGGTGCGCCGCTCCTCCGTATCTCTCACTGAGTAGTATCTGAGAATCTCCCTACGTATGGCTGAAGCAACGACATATACAGGCAAAGACATTCAAGTGCTGGAGGGCTTGGAGCCCGTCCGGAAGCGTCCCGGCATGTACATCGGCGGGACGGGCAAGCCGGGCCTGCATCACCTGCTCTGGGAGGTGGTCGATAACGCCGTCGATGAAGCAACGAACGGCTATGCCTCGCAGATTGAGGTCACCCTGCACGCCGATGGCCGCAGCATCACCGTCACCGACAACGGCCGCGGCATCCCCGTCGACGAGCACCCGGACAAGAAGGTGTCGTCGCTCCAGGTGATCCTGACGACGCTGCATGCTGGCGGCAAGTTCGACTCGAACAACTACATCACCTCCGGCGGATTGCACGGCGTAGGCGCCTCGGTGGTCAATGCGCTCTCGGAAGAGATGGTGGCCCGCGTGAAGCGGGACGGCGCAGCTTACGAGCAACGCTACGAGCGGGGCATCCCGCAGGATAAGGTCCAGAAAGTCAAAAATAGCGTCCGGGGCACGGGCACGTCGATCACCTTTCGTCCCGATCCGGAGATCTTCGAGTCGGTCGAGTTTGATGTCGGCTGGATTCAGGAAACGCTGGAAGTCAAGACCTACCTGAATCGCGACCTGCGCATCATCTTCACCGATGAGGTCAACAATGCCCGGCACGCGTTTCATCACGAGGGTGGCATTGCCGAGTATCTGGGGTACCTGATCGACGAATTGAAGGTGCAGCCCATCCACGAGGACATCTTCACGCTGAACAACAGTGATCTGGACGAGGCCAACCGGCTCGAAATTGCGCTTCAGTGGACGGAGGCGCCGAAGGAGCAGATTCACACGTTCGTGAATGGCATCCCCACGCAGGACGGCGGCACGCACGAGCAGGGCTTCAAGAGCGGCGTGCGGAGTGCGGTGAAGTCGTACATGGAAACGCACGATCTCATCCCGAGCCGGCTCGAAGTGCAGTCCGATGACATCCGCGAGGGACTGGTTGCCATCGTGAACCTCTTCCTCGTCGATCCGCAGTTTCAGGGGCAGACGAAAGACAAGCTGAACAACCCGTCGGCGCGGTCGCTGGTGGCGGGGGCGCTGCGGCTGGAGCTGGAGCAGTACCTGAACACGCATTCTTCGACGGGTGAAGCCATTGCCACCCGCGTCATTCAGGCGGCGAAGGCGCGGCGCGCGAGCCGGTCGGCAGCGCAGAGTGCGCGCGGGTCGACGCGGTCGCGCCGGCGCCTCAATCTGCCGGGGAAGCTGGCCGACTGTTCTTCGACGACGCCATCGGAGTCGGAGCTGTTCATCGTGGAGGGCGACTCGGCGGGCGGCTCGGCGAAGCAGGCGCGCGATCGTGAGCATCAGGCCGTGCTGCCGCTCCGCGGCAAGGTGCTCAATGCCGAGCAGGCGACGCTCAAGCGCGTTCAGAACAATAAGGAGCTGTCCAACATCGTCCAGGCGCTCGGCTGCGGTCTCGGCGACCAGCTCGATCTGTCCAACCTCCGCTATCACAAGATCATCCTGCTGATGGATGCGGATTCGGACGGCCATCACATCGCTACCCTCCTGCTGACGTTCTTTTATCGCTACATGCGTCCGCTCATCACCGGCGGATTCGTCTACATCGCGCAGCCGCCGCTCTACCGCATCGATGCGGGCAAGGACACCCACTGGGCGCTCGACGACGCCGACAAGGAGCGCATCCTGAACGAAATCCAGCAAGACGGCCGTAACCTCAAAACGGATATCCAGCGGTTCAAAGGCCTCGGGGAGATGATGCCGAAGACGCTGAAGCAGACGACGCTCGATCCCGATTCGCGCCGCCTGTTGGAGGTCACCATCCCCGACACCGAGCACTACGTCACCGAGGAAACGATCACTGATTTGATGGGGCGCGACTCCTCGGCGCGCTTCGAGTTCATCATGCAGCACGCTGCCGATGTCGATGAACTGGACGTCTGACCCCCAAGCCTGATGGATCTGCCGCTAATCAGCATTGCCGTCGGCGTGGGCCTGAGCGCGGCCTGCGGCTTCCGGGTGTTCGTCCCGCTTTTAATGATGAGCGGCGCATCGATGCTCGGCTATCTGGAGCTGGCGGAGCAGTTCGCGTGGATGGGTACGATGCCCGCGCTGATTGGCTTCGGGACGGCAACGGGCGTGGAAGTGTTGGCGTATTACGTCCCGTGGCTCGATAACGCGTTGGACGCGATCGCGAGTCCGGCTGCCGTGGGCGCGGGGGTACTGGCGAGCGCATCGGTCCTCGGGGACCTGCCGCCGTTCGCGCAGTGGACGTTGGCGGTCATCGCGGGCGGTGGATCGGCTGGCCTCGTGCAGGGCGGAACGGTGGTGACGCGCGGGGCGTCGTCGGCCGGCACGGGTGGGCTGGGCAATTTCCTCGTGTCGACGGGCGAAGCCATCGCATCGGTCGTCACGACGCTGTTGGCCATCGTGGCGCCGTTCGTTGCGCTGGCTGCCGTCATCATGGTCATTGTGCTGGCCGTACGCCGGCTATTCAAGCGTCGCCGCCGAACATCTCACCGGTAGCAAGGCCATGGAAGCAAGGCCATGGATCAGCGCCGTGCCACCACGAGCGTCCCGCTGATTACGAGCAGCGCGCCGATGATGCTGAGCAGATCCGGGAACTCCTGAAAGAAGAGCATCCCCCAGATTGCGGCGAAGACGATCTGCAGATAGGTCATGGCCATCGCGCGGCCCGCACGCTCTCTGTGGAGCCCGTTCGTCAGCAGGATTTGCGCGATTTGGGCGCATCCGGCTACGCCCAGGATCATCACGATCCACTCCCACCACAGGGGCCAATGCACCTCCGTCAGAGCTGCCGTTGGGCCGGAGCCAAGGGTGGCAACCAGCGGGAAATAGAAGACGACCACCAGCGGATGCTCGGTCTCGCGGAGCTTGCGCACCGTCGTGTACGCCGCGGCGGAGAAGAGCGCGCCGCCGAGCGCTACGCCCACGTAGAGGAGGGGAAGCGATCCGGGCCCCGTGCCGAAGAGGAAGGAAGGCCGAGCCATCAGCGCAACGCCGACCAGGCTCAGCAGCGCACCGATGATCTCGCCACCAGAGATTGATTCTTTCAGGGCGACAGCGGCAATCAGCGCGGTGAAGACCGGATTCGTGTAATGGATGACGGTGGCGTCGGCGAGGGGCAGCTTTGTCAGTGCAAAGAAGAAGCAGCTCAGCGCGCAAAAGCCAAGCAGCCCGCGCAGCCACAGCAGTTTCTTGTTGGATCCCCAGAGATGCACGCCCGCCCATCGGACGGCCAGGTAGCTGTAGAGCAGGGTTACGACGCTGCGCACCAGCACGATCTCTTGGCTGGGCAGCCGCTGGCCCACGAGCTTGACGAAGAGGCTCATCAAGCTGAAGAAGAACGCTGCCCCGACCATGTATGCCAGCCCCGATTGGATGCTGATCGGAGACTCGGTGGTATCCATATCGTGGGGGCGAAGACGGGCAGGAGGGTGGGTACAACCTGTGCTAAGCACGCGCCCTCAGCTTGATTCGCCCGTGCCGCAAAGAGCCCACGAAGACCGGCGTTTCAAGGCAATCAGGGGAGACCTCCGATCATTCCCCGTTGCCGACCGGCGGGGGCTCGACGATCCGGGCGTTTTCGGGCGGGGTCAGCTTCGAGGCGTCGAAGGGGCGGCGGAAAGAGATGCTGTCGGCCCAGGCTTCGTTCTTGAAGTCGCCCCGCTCGCCATCCCCGTAACCGTACCCCTTAAAGTGCGTGGGTACGGTGAGGCCGTGAACGGTCACGTAGTCCTCGTATGTAAACAGCGTTTCCGGCAGATCGGCGTCGGAGGGCACGTCTTGGCCGTACGTCACCGTGTATCGGATGGCATCGACGCGACCGGTTTCCGGATGGACGTACAGGGTGTAGGTGTCGTCATCGGAGTAACCCACGCCCTCCTGATATCCGACGCGGACAAGCTCGTACGTGGTGTCGCCGAGAGTCTCGTCGGGAAGGCGCTCATACGTCAGGCCCGGATCGGCCAGAAGGAAGGGGATCTGCTCGAAGTAGTAACCCGTGGTAGCCCAGAAGTGCGGATTGGGGCGCTCGATGGTATCGGGGGCCATCCAGGCGATAGTGCCATCCCACGCAAAGTGTGCATCGACCGGCCGCGGATCGCCATAAGGCCCGACGCTCATCAGGTCATGGTAGACGCGGCGCGTCTGGTTATCGGCCACGAGAAACGATTTGAAGTGCAGGTCGGCCCCGACGTTGGCATATTCCCACGTGTACGAACTCGTCGGTGCACGGTACCAGGCGGCGAGTCCCCCGTGCGCTTCGATCGCGCGTAGCACCAGCCGGCCGCCCTCACGCTGCGTCAGCCGGTTACGAGCCTCGGCTACCTTTCGCTCAACTTGTGCTTCGGGTACGACGGATGGCGAGTCGCGCTCGGAGGGGGCATCCTCCGGCTGCGCACACCCGATGCCCCAGGCGATCAGCAGGCTGGAGAGCAGAAGAACGAGGGGCTGCGGGAGTGCCGACATGGTGGCAGAGCGGTTGAGTGACATGGGAAGTCGTTGGCGTCGGGGCTGAAGATCCGGTACGATTGAGGAAAATGCTACGTCCCTGAAGGTGCACTGTTGTTACGCCGCGAGTTAAATGTGCGATGCGTTGATCAGATGAGGGCCTGATCTCGACCTGCTTTTGCTAAACCATCACAGACCATTCAGAACTTTTCCGTGAGTGTTTGTTATGACTTCCACCGGTGCAGGTAGTCATGGTGCTACGCCAGGACTACTTTGCCATGTCAACAGGCCCGTAGCTCAGCTGGCAGAGCAGCGGACTCTTAATCCGCGGGTCGGGGGTTCGAATCCCTCCGGGCCTACCACGCCAGGCTGGATGATTTGCAGAACGCCCTTTCTGTTTTTCAGAGAGGGCGTTTTTATTGGTTTCAAAACGCTGGCTGGAACCGTTATTGCAAGGATAAATATATATCATGCATGTAGCAGAGAGCATTCCTCCATGTTGTTCTCCCTGCATGCGTGTGTGGATGCGCCCCTGTCGGCCTGTGGCGGGCAGGGGCGTTTTTATTGGGTGTCTTTCTTGAGCGGATAACGTGCCCGATCAGATCCTTCTACGCGTCGGAGCGGTAGAGACGGATCAGACGCTCGGCTGCGGCGAATGAACTAATGGCCCCGTCGAGCACCTCGGCCTCGATCTGGTCGATGGTGTCTTGCACTTCAGGGTGGCCGAAGAAGTCTTCTTTGAGGCGGTGCTCGATCGTCTGATGCATCCAGTAGCGCGATTGCCGTCTGCGGCGCGCCTGCAGATAGCCCGTGGAGTCGGCATGCTCCCGGTACGCGTGGATCGTGTCCCAGACCGCTTTAATCCCGTCGCCCGTCAAAGCCGAGCAGGTGAGCACAGGGGGAGACCAGCCGGACTCGGTTGGGGGAAAGAGGTGAAGCGCGTTCTGATATTCAGACTGCGCCTTTCGGGCCGCGTCTTTGTTCGCGCCGTCGGCCTTGTTGATGACGATGGCATCAGCCATTTCGACGATGCCGCGTTTGATGCCTTGCAGTTCATCACCCGCGCCTGCCAGGGCAAGCAACAGAAAGAAATCGACCATCGAGTGGACGGTGGTTTCAGATTGGCCGACGCCGACAGTTTCGACAAAGATCGTGTCGTAGCCCGCAGCTTCGCAGAGCAAAATCGTCTCGCGTGTTTTGCGAGCGACGCCGCCCAGCGATCCGGCTGTGGGGGAGGGGCGGATGAAGACCTGGTCGCTTGAAGCCAGTGCGCCCATGCGCGTCTTATCCCCGAGGATGCTGCCTTTCGTGCGCTCGCTGGTGGGGTCGACCGCGAGGACGGCGAGCCGATGATTGTCATCGATCAACCGGGTGCCGAGTGCTTCGATGAATGTGCTTTTGCCGACGCCGGGTACGCCCGTTATGGCGACCCGAATCGAGTCCCCGGTGTGGGGCAAGCATCGGTCGATGATTGCCTGCCCCTTCTCCTGATGATCGGTGCGCGTGCTTTCAACCAGGGTGATGGCCTGGCTCAGCATCACCCGGTCACCCGATAAGATGCCTTCAACGAAGTTCTCTACGGAGCGCTCGTGGGGGCGGGTGGCATTCAGGGGGCGGTCGAGGTTGGGGTTCAGGTTGGACATGCAGGCGAGGTCCCGATGGGCAACACGTCGAAGAGTTGTTACGCGGGGGTTTCCGTGGTGAAGCGTTCGATCAGCACATCAAGTAGTTTCTGGGCGGCCTCGGCGATTACCGTGCCGGGCCCGAAGATAGCGGTCGCGCCATAGTCGTACAGATACTCGTAATCTTTGTGAGGGATGACGCCGCCTACGACCACCAAAATATCGTCCCGGCCGTAGCCCTTGAGCTCGTCGATGACCTGCGGAACGAGCGTTTTGTGACCGCCTGCAAGACTGGAAACGCCAAGGATGTGCACGTCGTTTTCGACGGCCTGACGCGCGGCCTCGGCGGGTGTCTGGAAGAGGGGGCCGATGTCGACATCGAAGCCGAGATCGGCAAAGGAGGTGGCGATGACTTTTGCGCCGCGGTCGTGCCCATCTTGGCCCATCTTGGCGACCATGATGCGCGGGCGGCGGCCGGCCAATTTGGCGAACTCGTCGGCTCGTTCGCGTGCTTGCTCGAAGCGCTCGTCAGAGCCGGCTTCGGAGGCATACACGCCCGAAATAGCTTGGGTTTGGGCCTGGTGCCGCCCGAAGACAGTCTCCAGGGCCTGCGAAATCTCGCCGAGGGTTGCACGCTTGCGGGCTGCCTCGACGGCTCGGGCCAAGAGATTCCCCGTGCCCGTGTCAGCACACCGGGTGAGCGCATCGAGGGCCTCCTGTACGGCGGCATCATCACGGTGGGCCTTAATCTGGTCGAGCCGCTCAATCTGCGTACGGCGCACGGCCTCGTTATCGACCTCGAGGGTTTCGATCGGCTCCTCGGCATCGAGCCGGTATTTGTTGACGCCCACGATGACGTCGTCCCCGGTATCGATACGGGCCTGCTTGCGGGCGGCAACCTCTTCGATGCGCAGCTTGGGAATACCCTTTTCGATTGCCTTCGTCATGCCGCCTTCTGCCTCGACTTCCTGGATCAGCGCCCAGGCGCGGCGAGCCAGCTGATCGGTGAGCTTCTCCACGTAGAACGAGCCGCCCCACGGATCGATGGCGCGCGGGATGTCGGTTTCTTCCTGGAGATAAAGCTGCGTGTTGCGAGCGATGCGCGCGGCGAACTCACTCGGCAGGGCGATGGCTTCGTCGAGCGCGTTCGTGTGAAGCGATTGGGTGTGCCCGAGCGCCGCTGCCAGCGCCTCGATGGTGGTCCGCACGACGTTGTTGAACGGATCTTGTTCGGCGAGGCTGTAGCCCGAGGTCTGGCAGTGCGTCCGGAGGGCCATTGACTTCGGGTCGTCCGGGTCGAACTGTTTGACGAGCTTGGCCCAGAGGAGCCGTCCGGCACGCATCTTGGCGATCTCCATGAAGGGATTCATGCCAATCCCCCAGAAAAAAGAGATCCGTGGGGCAAACGCGTCGATGTCAAGTCCGGCATCCAGCCCGGTGCGGAGGTATTCGAGCCCATCGGCCAGCGTGTACGCCAGCTCGATATCGGCTGTCGCTCCGGCCTCCTGCATGTGGTAGCCGCTCACTGAGATCGTGTTGAAGCGGGGCATCTCATCGGCACAGTACGCAAAGATATCCCCCACGATGTGCATCGACGGCTTGGGCGGATAGATGTACGTGTTGCGCACCATGAACTCCTTGAGGATGTCGTTCTGGATGGTGCCCGTCAGTTCGGCATGGTCCACGCCCTGCTCCTCGGCGGCCACAATATAGAACGCCATCACGGGCAGCACGGCCCCGTTCATGGTCATCGATACCGACATCCTATCGAGCGGAATGCTGTCAAAGAGGATGTTCATGTCCTCGACGGTGTCTACAGCGACGCCCGCCTTGCCAACATCGCCCGTCACCCGGTCGTGGTCGGAGTCGTAGCCCCGGTGGGTCGCCAAATCGAACGCGACCGACAGCCCCTTCTGCCCGGACGCCAGCGCTTTCCGATAGAACGCGTTGGATTCTTCCGCCGTCGAAAAGCCCGCATACTGGCGGATAGTCCACGGCCGGAAGTTGTACATGGTGCTGTACGGCCCCCGGAGGTACGGCGGGAGCCCGGCGGCATAATCGAGGTGGTCCAGGGACTCCCAATCGGCTTTCGTGTACGCCGGCTTGACGGCAATTTGCTCCGGGGTGGTCCAGGCGGTTTCGTCGCTTGGCGTATCGTTCTTGGCCTGCTGCGGCGTGTACTCGATCTGACTGAAATCAGGGCGCATGGCGGATGCGGCGTCGGTGAGGAGTCAAGCGGGAGCGGCATGCTGAGGGCGCTACGCGATGCCCAGGCGCTGCTGGTAGTCGGCCAGCGTATCGAGCAGCGGCGAACGCTTGTGGATGAAGCCGTCCACGCCGGCTTCTTCGAGTGCGACAATCTGATCGGAGGGGTAGCCAGCCACGACGATGAGCGCGTCTGATCCGGCGTCGTGGAGGGTCGAACAAACGGGCGGGGTGACCTCGGCGTATTCGGCATCCGAGCTGCAGATGACGACGACATCCGCATTGGCCTCCAGAGCGGCCCGGGCACCTTCCTCGGGCGTGTCGAAGCGCAGATTTTCGACGATATCAAAACCAGCGACTCCGAAGAAGTTGCGCGCAAAGGTGGCGCGGGCACTTCGCCACGACGGGTGCCCGATGGGAAGGAGAAACACTGTGGGGGCTCTGTCCTGCTCGGCCGCGTAGGTTTCGGTGCGGAGGCGGAGGGTTTCGAACGGCTCGGCCGTGCGCTGCAGCGGAAGCGAATCGATCTCCGATGTGCCAGCGCGCAGCGCGTGCACCACATCGCCCAGTGTAGCCACCTCATCGACCGCCTGCCGGATCGTGGCCAGGGGGGAGGCGGCATCGTGCAGATCCAAGCTCACGTTCGTGTGCTGAAGTGGCGGATCATCGGATTCGTCTGGGAGGGCGGCACGTCGGGCCTCGTCCAAGTCCGGGTAGTGATTCGTACCGACAAGGACCCGCTCGCGCTCTGCTACTTCTTTCTGCCGGGTCGATTGCACGGAGCAAATCTGCTCCTGTACCCATCCGGAGCGGAGCGCCGCAAGCAGCCCCTCTTGCGCCTCGACGTTCTGGAAGAGCGCCCATGCCTTTTCGGCCAGCTGATCGGTGAGTTGCTCGACGTAGTAGGCGCCCGCTGCGGGGTCGGCCACGACGTCGAAGTGGGCTTCGTGCTTCAGGATGAGCTGTGTGTTGCGGGCGATCCGATACGCGAACGCATCGGGCGCTTCGAAGGCCTCATCGAAGGGGCGGACGGTGAGCACATCGCATCCGCCGACGACAGCGGCAGTGGCGGCGGTGGTGGCGCGCAGCATGTTCACGTGCGGATCGTAGACGGTCTGGTCACGCCACGCCGTTGTCGCCTGGAGGAGGGGCAGGGCGCCCTCGGCTTCGTACGCTTCGAGAACCTGCGGGAGGAGCAGGCGAAGCGCCCGCAATTTCCCGATCTCTACGAAAAAGGAGGTACCCACCGGCACGATGAGGTGAAGCGCGCGCCGCACGGCGTCTGCCGAGCAGCCGCGGTCGGTCGCCTGCGCGAGGAGTTCACTGAGCGCTGCCAGCGCAAAGCCGAGCTGCTGTACGGCCGATCCGCCCGCGGCGTGATAGGGGCGCATGTCGATGGCAAGCGTCGAGAAGGCGTCCATAGGCTTCGCCTGATCAGCCAACCGAGTCGCAAGATCGTAGGCGCGCTCTGGGGAGCGGAGGTCTTCTTTCAGGAGCCCCGCGGCGGGATCGAAGTCAATTGAGCCGGTGAGGGCGGAGCGCGCCGCGCCCCGCCGATTGGCCGTGTTGAGCAGCATGGCCAGCAGCGGGATCCCCGCGGCCCCGCTCTGGAAGTGCAGAGGCGTTTCCTCCAGCGGGATCTCGGCGAGGAGCTGATCCAGGTCGTCCTGCGACTGGATCGGAACGCCGTGAAGATGTCCGTCGCGTGGCCGGACGATGAAGCCGAGATCCGTCACCCCGCGGCCGAGCGCGGTCGCGGCGTGCTCCTGTGCGGCCTCCAGATCTGGATTCGCAATATCCTGACGGATCCGCCAGGTATTGGCCGGAGCCTCGGTGCGATCGGCAAGCGGAAGGAGATCGCGGTGCTCCACCGTATCGAGGTCTTCACGGCGATAGTAGGGCTGGAGGCGCACGCCTTCGATGCTGTCCCAGATGAGGACCTTTTCGTAATCCTTACCTCCCAGATCCTCCTGGATCTTGGCATCCCATTCATCGGTGGAGGTCGGCGGAAACTCCGCGAACAGCGTATCCGTGGCGTCGCCAAGGGGGAGGGGGTCCATAGTCGAGAGGTCGATTGATCGCGACGGGTAGCGAGCCCCAAAAAGTCGGAGTGATTTAGCTATGACGTGGTACGCTCGACCGCCGATAGCGGTCCGTGAAGCGTCCGGTAGCGCCGGATCAAATCGAAGACGGCAATGCCGTACGCCACCGCCACGTTCAGGGACTGTTTAGCGCCATATTGCGGAATCTCCAGGGCGATGTCAACGGTGTCGATGATGGCATCGCGCACGCCTTCGACCTCGTTACCCACCACGAGGGCCAACGGAAACGCCTCGGCAGGCACGTCGCGGGGGGGCGTCGGATCATCCGTGATCTCCAGCGCGGCCAGCGTGTAGCCCTGCGCGCGGAGGTCGGCGAGGACGGGTAGCACGGTGTCATGGTGACTCCATCGAACCGTGTCCTGCGCCCCGAGGGCCGTTTTGTGCAAATCTTTGTGATCGGGCGTGCCCGTGTAGCCAGTCAGATACAAATGCTCGATTCGCGCGGCATCGGACGTGCGAAACATCGACCCGACGTTATATATAGAGCGGACGTTGTCGATCACCCCGGCAACCGGATGCTTCGGCAGCGTCTCGATTTCGTCGGGGGCCGGGCGGGAGATCTCGCTGTGGCGGAGTTTGCGCATTGGAAACAGGGACGAAGTCCATGCGTGATGGGCATCGGTTCACCCAATGAAACAGTCGTGCAAAGGGTCCCGCCGGGCCCCTTCTTTTCATCGATGACTTGTGCCGATGCGTACTGACCAATGGTACCGATGGGGACTGATAGCGCTCGTCCTGAGCTTGACGGCGGCCGGCTGCCAGACCCTCCGCGAAGTTGCGGCGCTTAAAGACGTACGGTTTGCGATCGACCGCGTAACCGAGGCAGATCTGGCCGGCATTCCCCTGGAGCAGCTTCGGGATCGGCAGCGGTTGAGCGTGAACCAGATGCTCCAGCTCAGCCAGGCCGTCAATGCAGGCGAGCTCCCGCTGGACTTCACGCTGCACGTCACGGCCGAAAATCCACCAGACAACGCGGTGCAGGCGCGGTTGGTGAAGCTCGATTGGACGCTCTTTCTCAACGAGCAAGAAACCATCGCGGGCGTTTTCGATAGCCCGACCGTCCTCCCGCCCGGCGAGCCGCGCGATGTGGCTATCCCGGTTCGGGTTGACCTCGTGCGCTTCTTCGGCCGTAACGTGCGCGACCTCGTCGATCTGTCGCTCGCCGTCGCTGGCGCCGAGGGCTACGAGGCTGATCTCAAGCTCGAAGCCCAGCCGACGGTGCAGACGACCATCGGCCCGATTCGCTATCCGCAGTCCATTACCATCGCTCGAAAAAACGTCGGCAGGGAAGCCGATGACTCGTGAACGGCAGCTTCTCTACAGAAAACCGATTGTAATTTCATCGTTTGAACATACCATCTCCCGGAGGTATCCCCTTACCTGTTGACGCATGATTATCACCATCGATGGACCGGCCAGTTCGGGGAAGAGCACCACGGCCCGTGCGGTAGCGCGGCGGATGGGTTACCTGTACCTGGACACCGGCGCCATGTATCGCGCTGTGGCGCTTGCTTTCTTGCGTGCCGAGCGCCCTCCGACGGCTGAGGCGGCCTCCGAGCTGTTGCCGGGCCTCCGCATTGACGTGGCGTACGCGGATAATGCGATGCGCGTGCGGATGGATGGGGCAGACGTGACTGCGGCGATCCGGACGGCGAAGGTGGGCGAGATGGCCAGCCAGGTAAGCACGCTCCGCGCCGTCCGCGAGAAGATGATGCGCGAGCAGCGGCGGATTGCGGGAGAGCGGCAAGCGGCCGAGGGCGGTGTCGTGCTCGATGGACGCGACATGGGCACCGTCGTCTTCCCCGATGCCGATTTGAAAATCTACATGGTCGCCGATCCCGAGGTTCGTGCGCGCCGGCGTCAGCGCGAGTACGAGCGCCAGGGGCAGTTGGTCGCGTTCGAAGAGGTGTTGGACGAGATCAAGCGGCGCGACCGGAAAGACCGCGAGCGCGATATCGCTCCGCTCCGCAAGGCCGACGACGCCATCGAGCTCGACACCACCGACCGATCAATCGAAGAACAGGTGGAGTTTGTCGTCGATCGGGCCCGAAAGCGGCAGGCTGCTGGAACGTAGTCTGCACTCACGTATTAAAAAATTTTCCGAACAGGGAGCTTCACTATTCCATTGCCGGATAGCCCTCGATGAAGCTCCGCGCATCATCACGACATCGAGAACTATTAACCCAAACGTTGTCGGCACGCTGTACGAGGGAGTACGCCGAGACGTCAGTATGCTGGTTGCGCGGGGGGAGGCCGCCGGGCGGCCAGCTTGCTCACAAACAAAATTATATGGCAGACAATCAACAAGACGTAAAAACCGCGGAGGAAAAAGACGTAGCGTCCGAAGCGTCGAACAACGCATCTGAAGCGACCGAGACGGCTCCGGATCAGGTGGAGGAGGAGTCCACTTCTGAAACGCAGGAATCACCGGAGGCCGCCACGGCTGCTGATGACGAGGATGCGGGCGACGCGCCCGAGGCAACCGACGCTTCTGACCCCGAAACCCCGGTTGCTGAATCCGTCGATGCTACTGAAGACGCCACACCCGATGAGGGCGCATCCGATGAGGGTAGAGAACCGGCCTCGACCGAGGAGCGGGAGCCGCCCCCCGCTGTGGTCAATCGCATTCTGGAGGAAGCTGTCGAAGCGGCCTCCGAAGATTTGCCTTTCCCCAAGGCCGAAGAGGCCAACTTCGAGCTGGCCGAGCCTGAAACGCCGGCTACCTCCGTCACGCTCGATGAACTGCAGCGTTCGGGTGAACAGCCGGGCTTCACCGGCGACGTCGTCGGCAAGACCGTATCGCTCGACGACCTCGAAGAAACCGAGCGCCAGCGCACCGAAGATCCGGTCTACACGCAGTTCCGCCAGCTCGTCGATCAGACGAGCATTAACGTGCGGGAGCGTGACATCGTTCAGGGGCGCATCCTCAAGGTCGGGGAGAAAGATGTCGTTATCGACATTGGCTACAAGAGCGACGGCATCGTTTCGCGCGGGGAGTTCGACCAAGACCTCCAGCGCGGCGACACCGTTGAAGTCTACCTGGAGCGGAAAGAGGACCGTGATGGGCAGCTCGTCCTCTCCAAGGAAAAAGCCGACCGCGTGCGCCGCTGGCAACGCGTCGAGCGAATTTACGAAAATGAAGAGATTGTCGAAGGCACGATCATACGCCGGATTAAGGGCGGCATGATTGCCGAACTCTTCGACGGTCTCGAAGCGTTCCTCCCCGGTTCGCAGATCGATGCGCGCCCGGTACGCGATTTCGATGCGTACCTGGACAAGCGCATGGAGTTCAAGATCGTCAAGCTCAACCCGTCCAACGAGAACATCGTTGTCTCGCACCGGGCGCTCATCGAGGAAGAGCTCGAAGAGCAGCGTGAGAAGATTCTCGAGCAGATGGAGGTCGGGCAGGTACTGCGCGGCCGGGTCAAGAATATCGTCGACTTCGGGGCGTTCATCGACCTCGGCGGCGTTGACGGGCTGCTGCACATTACCGATTTGTCGTGGGGGCGCGTCTCACACCCGAGTGAGGTCGTGGAGCTCGACGAAGAGCTCGACGTCGTGGTGCTCGACTACGATCAGGAGCGTCAGCGGATTTCCCTCGGGCTCAAGCAGCTCAAGGAGCATCCGTGGGAGAACATCGGCGAGCGATACGACGAAGGTGAAACCGTTGAAGGCAAGGTCGTCTCGATCACCAACTACGGCGCCTTTGTGGAGCTGGAGAAAGGGATCGAGGGGCTCGTCCACATCAGCGAGATGAGCTGGACGCGCCACATCAAGCACCCGAGCCAGATGGTGTCGCTGGGGCAGCGGGTGAAGGTGAAGATCCTCAATATCGACGAGGAGGAGCAGAAGATCTCCCTCGGTATGAAGCAGCTGGAGCCCGATCCCTGGGACGGCATCACCGATCGGTATCCTCCAGGAACGGTACTCACCGGAACGGTCCGCAACATCACCAACTTCGGGGTGTTTGTCGAGATCGAGCCTGGGATCGACGGCCTCGTTCACATCAGCGATCTCTCGTGGACGAAGAAGGTCCGTCATCCAGGCGACATGGTCGACCGCGGCCAGGACATGGATGTGGTTATTCTCAACATTGATGAGGACCGCAAGCGCATCTCTCTCGGGCACAAGCAGGTCAAGACCAACCCGTGGGATCAGTTCTCCGATGCCTACTCGGAGGGCAGCGACACGACCGGCGAGGTCGTTCGCGTCGAGGACAAAGGTCTCGTCGTGGAGCTACCGTTGGGTGTCGAAGCCTTCGTGCCGGGCAGCGAGCTGAAGAACGGCCCGCGCAACTTCCACCAGGCGTACGCCGAAGGCGACGAACTGGAGCTGCGCGTCATCCGATTCGACCAGAGCCGCAAAGACATCGTGCTCAGCGAAACGGCTAAGGACCGCGCCGAGCGCCACGCCGAACGCCAGGCCGAACGCCGTGAGAAGCAGCGCGAACGCCGCGAGAAGCAAGAAGCCGTCCGCGACTTCCAAGAGACGCAGGACGACGAGTCCGCTTCCGGACCGACCACGCTCGGCGAACTGAGTGGCTTGGGCGATCTCAAGCGACAGATGCAGGAAGCCGAGCGGCAAGAGGCCGAGCGCCAAGCGGCTGAAGAAGTCGAGGCCCGTGAAGCCGAAGTGGCTGACGAGACGGAGCCGGCTGATGAAACCGACGAAGCTGAGGACACTACCGAAGCCGCCGAAGAGGCTCCCGCCGATGCGGAAGCCGACACCGACGCTGAGGAGACCGATGCTGAACTGGCTGAAGCAGCCGAGGAGGCCGAAGTCGCGGATGAGGAAACCCAAGAAGCCACCGATTCCGATGAGGAGTCGGGCTTCCCCGGCGACTTCCCGCTCGCGTCCCGCCTCGAAGACGCTGGCATCACCACCCTCGCTGAACTGCGCGAGATCGATGACTTGACGACCATCAAGGGCATCGGTCCGGCTTATGCCGAGCAGATCACCGAGGCGCTGGATGAGCTCGACAATCAGTAACCAAGCAGCGACTTCCAACGCTTATTGGTAACAGAGGGCGGCAACCATTGGGTTGTCGCCCTCTTTTTGTACGTAGCACCCCCGTAGTTCAACCTCACTCCGATTCCTCATCGACGAAGCACGACGCATGGAACCGTCCACCGAATACGTCCCGACCGCAAGCAATTCCATCACTGTTCGCCTCCGCCTCGACAACATTCCGGGTACCCTGGCCCGGGCCACATCGATTATCGGCGAGGAGGGCGGTAACATTGGCGCGATTGACATCGTGAAGGTCCACCCAGATACCATTGTCCGTGACCTCACGATCAACGCTCACGACGACCAATTTTCCGATCGGATTCGGGAGCGGATGAATGCGCTGGAGCACGTCGACGTCGTTAATATCTCGGATCGGACGTTCCTGCTGCATCTCGGAGGGAAGCTGGACATCCGCAGTAAAGTCCCGATCGAAACGCGCGATCAGTTGTCGATGGCGTATACGCCCGGCGTTGCGCGCGTCTGCGAGGCGATCCACGAAGACCCGGAGGATGCGTACACGCTCACGATTAAAGGCAACACGGTGGCCGTGGTGACCGATGGCACGGCGGTGCTGGGCCTTGGGGATATTGGGCCGGAGGCGGCGCTTCCGGTAATGGAGGGGAAGGCGCAGTTGTTCAAGGAGTTCGCCGGCGTGAACGCCTTTCCGGTATGCCTCGACACCCGGGATGTCGAGACGATCGTCGACACGGTCAAGCGGATGGCGCCGAGCTTCGGCGGGATCAACCTCGAAGATATTGCCGCCCCGCGCTGCTTCGAGATTGAGGAGCGGTTGAAAGCCGGGCTCGACATCCCTGTATTTCACGACGACCAGCACGGCACGGCCGTGGTGACGACAGCAGCGCTAATCAATGCGCTCAAATTCGTCGGTAAAAAGCCCGAAGAGGTGAAGGTGGTGCAGGTGGGCATCGGCGCGGCCGGGACTGCCGTGATGGAGATGCTGCGCTCCCTCGGGGTCGAGCATATTGTGGGCGTCGACCGGCAGGGGGCGGTGACGCGCGATCGGGCGGATCTATCCGAGGCGAAGCGCCGATACGCCGAACAGACCAACCCGAACGGGGAAACCGGGTCCGTGCACGATGTGATCGCGGGCGCCGATGTCTTCATTGGCCTCTCGGGGCCGGGCGTCATCGACGTGGAGGATCTGCATCAGATGGCCGACGACGCCATCGTGTTTGCGATGGCCAATCCGGAGCCGGAGATCCGTCCCGAGCTCGCTTATCCACACGTGGCTGTCATGGCGACCGGGCGCAGCGACTATCCCAATCAGATCAACAACGTGCTCTGCTTTCCGGGCATCTTCAAGGGCGCGATGGCCTGCCGGGCGACCGATATCAACGATGACATGAAGCTGGCGGCGGCCTATGCTATTGCCCGCGACATCGAGCCCGAGAACCTGGCGTCCGGCTACATCATCCCCAGCGTATTCGACCGGCACGTCGTCGATCTTGTGAGTCAAGCCGTACAGGAGGCCGCTGTGAGCTCCGGGTGCGCGCGAAAGACCGATTAGCGCCGGCGGGTACGGTCGGATCGGTTGTAGACACAAACCACGCGCCCGATATACCAGCCTCCAACTTCTCAAAAGCCCGAACAATTCCCATGCCCGACACGCGCTCGCATCGGGGTCCACATCCGGAGGATGATGCGCTGTTTGCGCAGTCGGCCATGCCGGAGCTGCGGGACGCGGCCCGCGACCTGGCGTGGCTCCGTACCCGAGGCTATGGCGACAACGCCGCGCTGAAGCTCGTGGGCGATCGCTACCAGTTGACGCGCCGGCAGCGCAACGCCCTCGTCCGCTCCGCTTGCTCCGATGTCGCCGCCGCGCGTCGCGGCGAGGCACAGCGGCCGGTGACTGCCATTGGCGGGCGGCCGGTTCACATCGACGGGTTCAACGTGCTTATTGCGCTGGAGAGCGCCCTGGGTGGGGCGTATCTGTTCGTCGGGCGCGATGAGTGCTACCGCGACATCGAGACGCTGCATGGCACCTATCGGCTCGTTGTCGAAACCGAATCGGCGATTCGGCTGATGGGATCTACGCTTGATGCATTGGGCGCCGGTGTGGTGACGTGGCATCTGGATGCGCACGTGTCCAATACCGGCCGCCTGCGGGCGCGTCTGCTGGATGCGGCCAAGAGCGAAGAATGGCGGTGGGTGGTCCAGCAGGAGGACGCGCCGGATGACCGCCTGGCAGCGGTCGAAAACGGGGTCGTCATTACCCACGACAGCGGAATACTCGACCGCGCCGCGGCCTGGGTGAGCCTGGTCGGCTTCATCGTCGACCGGCACGTCCCCGAGGCGAAGGTGCGCCGTCTCGACATCGAACGGCCTGCTGCCACCGATCAGTCGAGCGACGTTTGAAGTGTGTTGAACTGATCGTAGGCCGCTTCTTCGAGGGCGTCGCGATGGTCGGGGTGGGCAATGTTGATGAGCGCTTTCGCGCGCTCGCGGAGGTTCTTACCGTACAGGTTCGCGATGCCATACTCGGTCACGATGTAGTGGACGTGTGCCCGTGTGGTGACTACGCTCGCGCCTTTCTTCAGGAACGGCACGATCCGCGAGATGCCTTTGCTCGTGGTGGAGGGAAGCGCGATGATCGGCTTGCCGCCCTCCGAGAGCGAGGCGCCACGCATGAAGTCCATCTGCCCGCCTACGCCCGAATACTGGTACGTGCCGATGGAGTCAGCGCAGACCTGACCGGTCAGGTCGACCTCGATGGCGCTGTTGATGGCAGTAACTTTCGGGTTGCGGCGGATGACGGCGGTGTCGTTGACGTACGCCACATCGAGCATCGACACGAGCGGGTTGTCGTCGATGAAGTCATACAGGCGCCGTGTACCCATCGTGAAGCTGCCCACGATCTTGCCAGGGTGGGTCTTTTTTTTCGCCCCGGTGATAACGCCGTTCTTGACGAGGTCGATGATCCCATCGGAGAACATTTCGGTGTGGATGCCGAGGTCCTGATGGTCGCCCAGCGTGGCCAGTACCGCATCGGGAATAGCGCCAATGCCCATCTGCAGGGTGGCCCCGTCATCGACCAGCTTGGCGCAGTTCTCTCCGATGGCGCGCTCTACGTCGGAAAGGTCTGGTCGCGGCGCTTCGGGGATCGAACGGTCGACCTCCACGCCGTAGTCAATCCGGCTGGTGTGAATCAGGCCGTCGCCGTGGGTGCGGGGCATTTGCGGATTGATCTGAGCGACGACGTGATTGGCCATGTCAAGTGCGGCGGGGGTGACATCGACCGAGACGCCAAGTGAGCAGAAGCCGTGCCGATCGGGCGGGGAGACCTGAATCATGGCCACGTCCAGCGGCATGATGCCACGGCGGAAGAGGCCAGGGACTTCGCTGAGGAAGACTGGGATGTAGTCGGCGCGGCCCTCGCGGACGGCCTGGCGCACGTTACCGCCCACAAACAGCGCGTTGGTTTTGAACGTATCCTTGTACTCCGGATCGGCGTAAGGGGCCTCGCCCTCGGTATGCAGGTGGACGACCTCGATGGCTTCCAACTCATCCGCCCGAGCGGTCATGGCGTCGACGAGCACCTGCGGTGCGGCGGCGGCGGTGTGGACGAACACGCGGTCACCGGAGCCGATGATGGAGACTGCTTTATCGGCAGAGACAGTTTGCATAGTGGACGGGCACGGTGGTGGACGAGGGGCGAGCGGGTTAGAAGCAGTATCCGAAAGCAGGCCCGTAGGATCAATGCTCGGATGCTAAAACTTGCGGGGAGTTAACAAACGCCAGGGAAATGCGAAGGGCCAATTAAGCCCTGGGTCCGGCAGGCCGAAAACAAGAGATGGCGGGCTAAAGAACGGTCGGGGGGCGGTAGCGCTATCCATTCACACGCGAACGATCTATGTCGAGCAAGATCAATCGAGTTCACTGGCGAGGGGACAGTGGTAAGCGCTATCCCTATCACGTATTGCCGATTTCGGAGCGGCCGCGCAAGGGCCTGATCGGCAACTTTATCTTCGCGCGCATCAGCCCCCATCACACCTGGGTGCCGATTTACATCGGGCACGGTGATTTGGGCAATCCGTTTTGGGGCAAACCGTGGTGCAGCCGCTGCATCGAGGAGCGGGAGGCGACGCACATGCACTTTCGGCTGAATCCAAACTTGTTTCAGCGCAAATTGGAGGCACAAGATCTACTGGAGCGCTACGTGCAAGTGTTCGATCCGTCGGGTTGCAACCGGCATGACTACGATTTCGACCCCACCGCACGGAATATCTGATACCAGAGGCGGCTAACAAAAAGGCCCACAGGCGGGGACCTGCGGGCCGTGAAAAACAGAAGCCGGTAGAGGCCGATTAATCGTCCACGTTGTCCATCTGCGCTTTCTGAAGTTGGCCGGAGTAGTCGACGTAGACGGTCTTCGTTTCGGTGAAGAAGTCGAACACCTCCCATCCGCCTTCACGGTGGCCGTTGCCCGTATTTTTAACCCCACCGAAGGGCATATGCGCCTCGGCGCCGATGGTTGGCCCGTTAACGTAAGTGATGCCGGCTTCGAGGTCGCGCATGGCCCGAAAGGATTTCTTGACGTCCTGCGTGTAGATGCTCGACGATAATCCGTAATCGGTGTTGTTGGCGACCTCCACGGCCTCGTCGTAGGAACTGACGCGGAAGACGGAAAGCACGGGGCCAAAGATCTCCTCCTGCGCAATCCGCATCTCGGGGTCGACCTCGGTGAAGAGGGTTGGCTCAAAGAAGAACCCGTCGTCCAGTCCCTCGCCGGTGGCGCGCTGGCCGCCCATGATGAGGCGGGCGCCTTCATTTTGGCCGATATCGATGTAGCGGCTCACTTTGTCGAGCGCCGCCTGATTGATGAGCGGTCCCACATCGACGCCCTCGTCATTGCCGTAGCCCAGGACCAGCGTTTCTGCCTCATCCTGGATCATCTGCACAAATTCGTCGTGGACCGATTCGTGGCAGATGAGCCGGCTCGTGGCGGTGCAGCGCTGGCCCGTGGTGCCGAAGGCGCCCCAGATGACGCCGTCGAGCGCGAGCTCCAGATTGGCGTCGGCCATGATAATCATGGGATTTTTGCCGCCCATCTCCAGCGACACTTGCTTGTGGAGGCGTCCGCATGTCTCGGCGATGGACGACCCGGTAGCGGTCGAACCTGTGAAGGCGATCGCGTCGACCTCAGGGTGTTCGACCAGCGCCTGACCGGCTGCGCCGCCGCCCTGGACGAGGTTCAGCACCCCGGCAGGGACTCCGGCGTCGATCAGCGTCTGCGCGTAAAGCATGCCGCTCTTGGGGGCGTCTTCGCTGGGTTTAAAGAGGACCGTATTGCCGGCAGCCAGTGCGGGGAAGATTTTCCAAGACGGCACAGCAACGGGAAAATTCCAGGCCGTGATCATGCCGCACACACCCACGGGACGCCGGATGCTCATGTTAAATTTGTCGGGTAGTTCGCTCGGCACCGTGTGGCCGAAGAGGCGGCGCGTCTCCGAGGCGGCGTAGTAGGCCGTGTCGATGGCCTCCTGCACGTCGCCTTTCGTTTCAAAGAAGGGTTTGCCCATCTCGCGCGTCATCTCCCGCGCGATGTCGGCTTTCCGCTCGGTGAGAATATCGCCAGCCCGCTGAAGGATCTTGCCGCGCTCGGGGGCGGGTGTCAGGCGCCAGTCGTCAAATGCGGCGCGGGCGGCCTCGGCGGCGCCGTCAATATCGGCCGGACCCGAGTCGGGAAACGTCCCGATCGTGTCGTTTACGTCGGCGGGATTGGTGCTCTTAAAGGTCTGGCCCGCGGAGGCGTCGCGCCAGGAGCCGTCGATGTAGTTTTGAAACGAATCTGCCATGGGTTTCCGAGTTCGTGTCGGGAAATCAGTTCACACAGGCGGGTCGGGTCGACCAAGCCGGAGCATCATCCCAGTATATCGCCTACGCCGAGGGTTCTCAAGAGCGAGCGCACGCTCAGCGCTATTGCACCGCTTCTTCCCTGAACCTTTGACTCAATTTTCCTATGATACCATACCACAGCTACCACGCCGATCTTCTCGATTGATTCGCTTGTTTTTATGTCGACGTCTCCCTCCACTGCGCAGAACGAGCGCCTGTCCGCGCGAATCCGCTCCGTCCCGCCCAGTGGCATCCGCCGGTTTTTTGAGATTGCCGCCACGATGGATGATGTGATCTCACTGGGCATCGGCGAACCCGATTTCGTCTCGCCCGATCCGGTCATCGAAGCCGGCATCCAGGCCCTGCGCGATGGCCGGACGAGTTATACCTCGAACGCTGGACTTGAAGAGCTGCGTGAGCTCATCGCCGAGTATCTGTCGACCCGCTACGGAGTTGCTTACGACATCGACGATGAGATTCTTGTGACGGTGGGGGTGAGTGAGGCGATGCAGTGCACGATGCTGGCACTGCTCGATCCGGGCGATGAGATCCTGATCCCGGAGCCCTGCTTCGTTTCATACGGCCCGACGGCTCGCTTCGCCGGTGCCGATGTCGTCTCCGTGCCAACTTCAGTGGAGCACAACTTTCAGGTCACGGCGGCCGATATTGAGGAGCGGATCACGCCCCAATCGAAAGCGCTCTTCCTCGGCTACCCGAACAACCCGACCGGCGCGGTGCTGCGCCGCGATACGCTGGAGGCGATTGCACAGGTGGTCATCGAGCACGATTTGCTCGTCATCTCGGATGAAATCTACGACCAGCTTATCTACGGTACCGCCTACGATCGCGGGCACGTCTGCCTGCCCTCCATTGACGGGCTTCGGGAGCGGACGGTGCTCCTCGGCGGATTTTCGAAGAACTACGCGATGACCGGATGGCGGATCGGATATGCTTGCGCGCCCGAGTCCATCCTGAAAGGTCTGTACAAAGCGCATCAGTACATGGTGATGAGCGCGCCGACGATGGGGCAGGTGGGCGCCGTCGCGGCGATGCGGGAGGCGCAGGATGCAGTGGAGGAGATGCGGCAGGCGTATGATGAACGCCGCCGATATATTGTCGACGGTCTCAACGATGCCGGGCTGCCGACCTTCGAGCCGGAGGGTGCGTTCTACTGCTTCCCTGATATTCGCTCCACCGGATTGTCATCTGAGGAGTTTGCCCAGCAGCTCCTGCACGACCAAAAGGTGGCCTGCGTCCCCGGCGATGCTTTCGGGCCCAGCGGGGCGGGGTACGTGCGCTGCTCGTATGCTACAGGACTGGAGGATATTAAAGTGGCCGTCGACCGGATCCGGGCCTTCGCGCAAGCGCATCAAGCATGACATTATGCTTGATCAAGTCGGTCTAATTGCTTCTATTGGAGGCCTATTTGACACATCACCTTACGTAAAAATTAAGCTTTGCTTATGAGGATTTTGTTGACCTCGGTGCTGGCTCTTCTCCTGCATAGTACGCTCGGATGGGGGTGGACGGTACTGGCGGGGCTCGCCGCTGGGGGATGGATCGCTCGGCCGACACCGGGGCTAAAGATTGGGGCGGCTGGGGTGGGGCTGGAATGGGCGGCCTGGGTGGTCTTCAGCTACCTCACGGCGGCTCCGGCTACGGGGGTGATGCTGAACACAGTGGGGGGCGTAATGGGAAACTCCCCTCCGGCCTTGGTCGTTGGGGCCACGGTATGCATCGGGGCGTTGCTGGGAGCCCTTGGTGGGCTCACGGGAGGCCTGTTGGGCCGGCTGTTTGATCGGCGCCCGACGGTACCAGAAGCCGCATAAATCGCTTAATCCCCGCCCGATAGCTGGCGAACCTGAATCCGTTATTGCAATGAAAAAATACACTGACGACGATCTGCACCGCCTCATCGAGCGCGTCGATGCGCTCGGAGGCTATCTTTGACGTTGCAGAACGTCGGACCATCATTGAGGAGTTGAACCAGTGCCGGATGCAGCCGGGGTTCTGGGACGATCCGGACGAGGCGCGGCAGGTGGAGCAGCGCATCGCCGAAGAACAGGACTGGGTCGCGTCGTGGGAGGAGCTCAAACAGCAAGCCGAAGATATCGAAACGCTGCTGCTGCTCGCGGAAGAGGAGGACGCCGATCTGAACGACGAAATCCAGGCTGAGGCGGCGTCGCTGGAGGCCGATCTCGAAAACCTGGAGCTCCGGAGCATGCTCGACGATCCGGATGACAAGCGGGATGCGATTTTGACCATCAATCCGGGGGCCGGGGGTACCGAGAGCCAGGATTGGGCCGAGATGCTACTGCGCATGTACACGCGATGGGCCGAGCAACAAGGCTTCGATGTGTCGCTGCTGGAGCATCAGCCCGGAGATGTGGCTGGCATCAAAAGCGCCTCGTTGCAGATTGAAGGCAAGTACGCGTACGGCTATCTAAAACCCGAGTCGGGCGTGCATCGCCTCGTGCGCATCTCGCCGTACGACTCCAGCAGCCGGCGTCATACCTCGTTTGCGAGCGTGTTCGTCTATCCGGAAGTGGATGATGACATCGAGGTGGATCTGAGCAATGGCGAGATCGAGTTTCAGACGTTTCGTTCCGGGGGCAGCGGCGGCCAGCACGTCAACAAGGTGGCGACGGGCGTGCGGCTCATCTGGAACGGGACGCTCTCGAATGGCGACGAGCGGCGCATCGTGGCCGAGTGCACGGCCGAGCGCAGCCAGCTGCAGAACCGCAATCGCGCCGAGACGATGCTGAAAAGCCGCATCTATCAGGCCGAGAAGGAGATACAGGAGCAGGCCAAGCAAGAGCTCGAAGATCAAAAGAAAAAGATTGAATGGGGCAGTCAGATCCGCTCGTATGTGCTCCATCCGTACACGATGGTCAACGATCACCGGACGGAAACGAAGGTCAGCGACGCCGAGAAGGTGTTGGATGGCCATTTGGAGCCGTTCATCGAAGCCTATCTGATGCAAGACATCGAAACGCCGGCTGCCCAGCCCGAGTAGGGGGTGGCCGCGTTTCTGGAAACATCAGGGGGGAGGGTGCGTTTTTCCCTACTGCGTGCGTCAGGATTAGCGCGCACCGATTGTGGTGCCCAGAAGGGTGGCTCCCAATGCCGCCCTTTTCTGTTGGAACACAGTCGGGTTTCGTTGGCGCTCGTCTCGACAACGTCGGGGTCGAGCGTTTTTTGCAACGAGGCAATTGCAGACCGTTTTACTGTATGAGCAGCCGGGTTCAACAATCGATAGAAGGCATCGCGGCGTACGTCCGCTCGGTCACCGAAGAGGTGCTGACTGGGGCCCGTTACTTCCTCGTGGATGTCGAGGTGCGCGGCCATAAAGGCACGCGCGTCATCGAGATTTTCGTGGACAGCGAAGGCGATTTGAACCACGATGACCTGGCCACCATCAGCGAAGAAGTTGGATTCCTGCTCGACATGGACGATGAGATCGACGGAGCGTACCGGCTGGAGGTGTCTTCGCCGGGGGTCAAGCGCCCCCTGAAGTTCCCACCGCAGTTTCAGAAGAACGTCGGCCGCGATATTCGCGTTAAATATGATACAAAGGATGGACGTACGACTGAGACCATTGTGGGGACGCTGACGAATGCCGATGACGAGGCGATCGAGGTAGAAGCCGCTCCCGACCGCTCGTCACGGATTCCGTACAGTGCCATCGAGCGCGCCAAAATTGAGCTGCCTTGGTGACGCTCGCCGGCCCGCTCACTGCACGTTTGCTCACAAGACCGACCGATTATGCGAAGTTCAGACTTGGTTTCCTCGTTTGGGGAAATCGCCCGCGCCAAGGATATCGACCGCGATACGTTGCAGATCATCGTTGAGGATGTCATCCGTGCGATGATTCGCAAACGGTATGGGGCCGATGATTCGTTTGAGATCATCTTCAACCCCGAGCAGGGCGACATCCAGATTCTCCACATCCGGGAGGTCGTGGATAACTGGGACCTCGAAGATCCAGTGACGGAGATCGAGGTGGACGATGCCAAGGAAATCGATGAAGACTTCGAGGCCGGCGACGAAGTAGCCAGCGAGCTCGACATTGCCGATTTCGGGCGTCGCGCTGTCATGATGGGGCGGCAGACGTTCCGGCAGAAGATTCGCGACATCGAGAAGGAGCAGATCTACGAGGAGTACTCCGAGCTGATCGGTGAGATTGTCGTCGGCGAAATCTATCAGGTGCGGCGCCACGAAACGCTGCTGATGCATGAGGGCACCGAACTGGTGCTGCCCCGCAACGAGCAGATTCCGCGTGATCACTATCGCAAGGGTAACATGCTCCGTGCGGTCGTGAAAGAGGTCAAGCGCGATGCCGGAAGTGATCCGCAGGTCGTCGTAAGCCGCACCGATGAGATTTTCATGGAGCGCCTCTTCGAAGTCGAGGTGCCCGAAATTTACGACGGCATCGTAGAGATCAAAAAGATTGCTCGGATTCCGGGGGATCGGGCCAAAGTGGCCGTGGTCAGTCACGACGAGCGCGTCGATCCCGTCGGTGCCTGCGTGGGTGTTAAGGGCGTGCGAATCCACGCCGTCGTGCGCGAGCTCGCCAATGAAAACATCGATGTGTTGCAGTGGTCAGACGATCCCAAGCAGCTCATCTCTCGGGCGCTCTCGCCCGCGGAGCCGGTGAGCGTTAAGCTCAACACCGATGCCGATCCGCCCCGTGCCCGGGTTGAGGTTGTTGCGGATGAAGTCAGCCAGGCGATCGGGAAAGGCGGTGTCAACATCCGCCTGGCCTCACAGCTGACGGGCTTCGAGATCGACGTCTACCGCGAAATTCCGGCTGACGAGGAAGACATCGATATTGAGGAGTTTGGCGACGAGCTCTCCGATGAGACCATCGAGAAACTCAAATACATCGGTTGCGACACAGGGAAGGCCGTCCTTGAACTCTCTGTGGATGAGCTGGGCCGCCGCGCAGGACTGGACCGTGACACCGCCAGGCGCGTTTTAGATATTATTAAGACCGAATTCGAAGAAGGCCCCGGGATTGCGCAGCAGCTGGAGCGCGGACAGTTTACCATCGAACCCCCGAAGGAAGCGTCCGCTGAGCCGTCCGAAGAGACCGAAGAAGCGGAAGCCGAAGAAGCGGAAGCCGAAGAAGCGGAAGCCGAAGAAGCGGAAGCCGTTGATGAAGATGGTGAAGACCTGTCGGTCGAAGACGCCGATGGTGCAGAGGCGGGGCTGGACGATCCCGCTATGGAGGCATCCGCCACCGATGACGAGCCAACCAACGATCAGCCCGTTGAAGAGCCGGTTGCCGAGGAGGTGCCCGAAGCGAACGACACCCCCGCTGAACTCGTTGGGGATGACGAGGCAGCCGAGGGAGAAGCCGAAGTTGCCGATCCCGAAGAGAAACAAGTTGAATCCTGAGTGCCCTTGAGCTCGTGACGAGCTCATCAGAAAATGTCTAATTACGAACCCGCTACATGGCCACGACCGAGAAATTCAAAAAGAAACGGCTGTTCAAAGTCGCCCGAGAGCTCAACATCACGGCCGACCGTGTTGTCGACTTTCTCGAGGAGGAGGGCTATGCCGATGCGCTCTCTGGCAAGGGTATCAATGCGTCCATCACGGATGAGGAGGCGTACTTTGTCCTATTGAAAGAGTACGCCGACGATGCGGAGGCTGCGGCCCGGGTCCGTGAGCTGCGATCGGAGTCGACCAGCGACGATGGCGTCGACCGCAGCGAAGTTGCCTCCCTCGATGAGGAGACCGACGATCAGGAAGAGCCTCTCCCCGACACCAGTGCAGTTGAAGAAGACGACGATACCGAGCGTGCGCCCGAGGCGGCTGAACCCGAGGCGGCTGAAGACGAAACGGCCGCCCCTGCGTCTGAGCCCGTTGCATCGGAGGACGGGGTTGCCGAGGAGACGGTTGAAGACGAGCCTGCTGAGGCGACCGATGAAGCAACGCCTGATACGGTGCCCGAAGCGGCCGATGAGGAGGAGCCGGCCCCGGCTGAAGCGTCCACGACTGAACCTGCGGCGCATGAAGGTACCGACGCCGAGGCCGATGAGGAAACCGAACCGGCCGCAGTCGAAGCGGATGCCGACGCCGCTGAAACTGATGAGGTTCCAGAGGCTGAAGCGACTGAAGCGGAAGCTCCAGAAGCTGAAACCGCCGATGAAGCTGATGAAGCCGATGAGGCCGAGGCTGCAACAGCCGAAGCCGACGACGCCGAAGCCGAGGAAACGGCAGCCGATGCCTCAGAGGAGGCGGAAGCTGAAGAAGACGAGTTCGACCCCACCGAGGATGACCTCGAAGCAGAAGACATCGCCGATGTCGAGGCGACTGACGGAGAGGAGGAAGAGGAAGAAGACGAGTCTACCCTCAAGGCCAACCGCTATCGGTTGAGTGGCACCCAGGTCGTGGGCAAAGTCGACCTGTCCAGCTTCCAGCAGCGCCGCCGCAAGCGCAAGCGGAAGCGCAAGAGCAAGGACAAGAAATCGAAAGAGAAGCAGGAACAGAAGAAGCAGCAGCAGAAAAAGAAGAAGTCCAAAAAGTCGAAGCGCAAGAAGAAGCGAGGCGTCGACGAAGAAGACGTCGAGCAGACCATTCAGGAGACGCTTCAGGAGTTGGAGCAGGGGGCCAGTCGTGCTCGCCAGCGCCGCCGCCGCCGCCGCCGTGAACGTCATGCCGAGGAGCGCCGCAAAGAGCGGGAGCGCCGCAAAGAGCAGGAAGGCGTCCTCCGCGTCACCGAGTTTGTCTCGACCGGGGAGCTGGCCAATCTGATGGGCGAGCCCGTCAACGAAGTCATCACCACGCTCTTCGATGCGGGTATGATGGTGTCCATCAACCAGCGCCTCGACCGCGATACCATTGAGTTTATCGCCGACGAGTACGACTACGAAGTTGAATTCGTCGAGGAATACACCGGTGGCGGACTCGAAGTCGAAGAAGATGCGCCCGACGAGTTAGAGCATCGTGCGCCCGTGGTCACCGTTATGGGACATGTCGATCACGGCAAGACTTCACTGTTGGACTACATCCGTAGTGCTAACGTAGTTGCCGGCGAGGAAGGGGGCATCACGCAGCACATCGGCGCCTACAACGTCGAGCTCACCGATCTCGATGGCGACATCACCTTCCTCGATACGCCGGGTCACGAGGCTTTCACTGCCATGCGTGCCCGCGGCGCTAAGGCTACCGATGTGGTTATCCTCGTCGTAGCTGCCGATGACGGCGTCATGCCGCAGACCGTGGAGGCCATCAACCACGCCCAGGCAGCCGAAGTCCCAATCGTTGTTGCTATTAACAAGATTGACAAGCCCGAGGCCGACGAGCAACGCGTCATGCAGGAGCTCGCCGAACATAATGTGTTGGTTGAGCAGTATGGCGGTAAAGCCCAGTGCTCCATGGTTTCGGCCAAGACAGGCGAGGGCATCAACGACCTACTGGAGAAGGTCACCCTGCAGTCCGAACTCCTCGAACTGAAGGCGAATCCGAACCGATTGGCGAACGGCATTGTCATCGAGAGCCGGAAAGAGAAAGGCCGGGGTACGGTCGTCACCGTGCTCGTGCAGAATGGCACCCTCGAGGTCGGCGATCCGTTCGTCGCGGGTGTGCACAGCGGCCGTGTCCGGGCCATGTTCGATGAGCGCGACAATCGGGTTGAGGCCGTCGGTCCTTCCATGCCAGCCCTCGTTCTGGGTGCGAATGGTCAGCCCGAAGTGGGCGACCAGTTCGTCGCGATGGAAGAGGAGAGCGAAGCCCGTGAAATCGCCACCGAGCGTCAACAGATTCACCGCGAGCAGGAGTTGCGCCGCAAGAGCCAGGTCTCGCTCGAACAGGTCAGTCGCAAGATGGCCGAGGGCGAGTTCCAGGAGCTCAACCTGATCGTCAAGGCCGATGTGGGCGGCTCCGTCGAGGCGCTGGCCGATGCGCTTCTCAAGCTCAAGACCGACGAGGTGGCCGTTAGCATCATTCACAGCGGCGTCGGGGCGATTACCGAGAGCGATGTCATGCTCGCCCGCGCCTCGGATGCTGTAATCATTGGCTTCCAGGTGCGACCCACGCCTGGTGCGCGCGAGGCCGCCGAGCAGGAGGAGGTCGACATCCACACCTACTCCATCATCTACGACGCCATTGAAGACGTTCGCGATGCGCTGGAAGGTCTGCTCTCACCCGAGCGCCACGAAGAGACGCTGGGTACGGCCGAGGTGCGTGAGATCTTCAAGGTGCCCGATGTGGGTACGGTGGCCGGATCGTACGTCCTCGAAGGCGAAATCAGCCGGAATCATCGCATCCGCGTGGTGCGCGACGGCGTGGTTGTCTACGAGGGCCAGATCGGCTCACTCAAGCGTTACCAGGAAGACGTCAAGACGGTCCAGAGCGGCTACGAGTGCGGCATATCCGTCCAGAACTTCAACGATATCAAGGTAGGCGACAACCTCGAATCGTACAAGATCGTCGAGGAAAAGCGGACCCTCGAAGTCTGATCGGAGGACACACTGCGAGTTGCCGAATGCCGATGGGTCTATCGGCCTCGTCGCTCTCCATCCCCCAATCGTACCTCGTCATTCCCCATTCCCATGAGTATTCGCACCGAACGGGTCGCTGAACTGGTCCAGCGTGAAGTGGCCGATATTCTGCAGAAAGAATTCTCCGATCAGTTGCATCCGATGGTGACGGTCACTCGCGCCCGTGTTACGCCGGATCTCTCGACGGCGTACATTCACGCCAGTGTCATGGGGGATACTAAGCCCCAGCGCGAGGCGACCTTCAAGCAGCTTCAAGCGCTCACGCCTCAGGTCCGCGATTATCTCGCCTCTCGGATCCGCCATCAGGTGCGGACGATCCCCGAGATTGAGTTTTTCCTTGATGAATCGCTGCAGAAAGCGAAGAAGATGGAGAAGCTTTTCGACCGGATCCGCGAGGAGCGCAAGCGCCGCAACGCCGATTCTTGAGTGCCACTTCGCCGCTCTCTTCCCCTGTGCCTCGCTCCTCTGCGCGTTCCAAGACCCATCCCCAGGACGATGTCTTCGGTACCCCCGATGTGCCGGACACGTTCGACGAAGCCGTGCTGTTGATTGACAAGCCGTACGGGCGAACGTCGTTTGATATGGTGCGCGACGTTCGGGGCTGGGCGGAAGCTAAGGTCGGGCATGCGGGCACGCTCGATCCCCACGCCACGGGTCTGCTGATTCTGCTGGTTGGGCGGGCTACCAAGCGCATGGAAAGCTTCATGGGGCTGCCGAAAGAATATATCGGTACGCTGCGCCTGGGTGAGGTCACGCCCTCGTACGACACCGAGACGGAAGTTCGTGAGCGGCACGACTGGCAGCCCATCACCGATGCGATGCTCGAAGCGGCGCGCAAGTCTTTCCTCGGCACCATCGAACAGCGTCCGCCGATGTACTCTGCTGTCAAGGTGGAAGGCGAGCGGCTGTATAAGAAAGCTCGCCGCGGCGAAACCGTTGAACGGCCGCCGCGGCTTGTGACGATCGAGACGTTTGAGTTGCTTGAGCGCGACGGGCCCGAGGTTACCTTTCGTGTTGCATGCTCAAAAGGCACATATATCCGCAGCCTCGTGCACGACTATGGGCAAGAGCTGGGCGTTGGAGCGCACTTGACTGCGCTGCGCCGGATCGCCATCGGTCCATACCAGGTGGAGGATGCTTGGGCGATCGATCAACTGGAGGCGGCGCTTACGCAAACCGGATAATCATGCGATACGAGGTTGGCTCAGATCAGATCGAGTGTGACGAGACGTCCGTCGTGACGACCGGGACCTTCGACGGAGTTCACCGGGGGCATCAGGCTATTCTCCAGTACCTCAAGCGCCGGGCGGTGGCCCGGAATGGTTCCAGCACGGTCGTATCATTTGATCCGCATCCGCGGGCGGTGGTGCATGGTGACGCTGTTCCGCTTCTGACCACAATCGACGAACGCGCCCGCATTCTCGACGCGCTGGGCATCGACCGCTTCGTCGTGCTCCCATTCACGGAAGCGTTTGCCAATCTGCAGGCAACCGAATACGTCGAAGAAGTACTGCTGGAGCAGGTAGGCATGAAAGAGATCGTCATCGGATACGATCATGCCTTCGGGAAAGACCGGGAGGGCAACCGTGCGCTCTTGGAGCGGATGGGTACGGCGCACGGCTTTTCGGTCGACGTGATTCCCCCGCAGGAGGTCAACCACGACGTGGTCTCGTCCAGCCAGATCCGCTCGCTGCTCGCCAAGGAAGGCGATGTGACTCGGGCCTCCGAGCTGCTCGGGCGGCCCTACGTGCTGAGCGGAACGGTGGAAAAAGGCGCCGGGCGCGGCCGCCAAATCGGCTATCCGACGGCGAATCTCGACATTCACCATCCGAACAAGCTTGTCCCGCAGATCGGCGTGTACGCCACGCATGTGCAGATCGGTGCTGAGGGGCCAGTGCACGCGGGGATGATGAACATCGGCCGGCGCCCCACTTTCGAGGGGATGGATGTCACGGTGGAGGTGCATCTGCTCGACTTTGAGGGGGATTTGTACGGGCAGACGGTACGTGTAGAATTCTTGCGAAGATTGCGAGACGAGAAGAAATTCGACTCAGTTGATGACCTGGTCGCGCAACTTTCCCGAGATGAAGACCATTGTAAAAGAGTCATTCAAGCCTTAGACTGATCATGGATCAGCTGCTTCCCATCGGGAGGCGCGTAGGCCTGGATTTCTTCTTTAGCATGGTATAATCTAAAGAGGTTCTAACACACTCGATGATTACAAAGGAAGAGAAGCAAGAACTCGTCGACCGCTTTGGAAAGAGCGCCGACGACACAGGAACGCCGGAGGTGCAGATCGCCATTTTCACCAAGCGTATCAACCGGCTGACGGATCACCTCAAGGAGCATCCGCAAGACCACTCCACCCGGCATGGGCTGCTCAAGCTCGTCGGAAAGCGTCGCCGGCTCCTGAACTACCTCCAGAACAACAAAATTGAGCGCTACCGGACGCTCATCAAAGAACTTGGACTCCGGAAATAGAGCACGTCTCTACGGCGGCATTCCGATCAACGGGGCGCCGCCGTTCGTGTATGTACCGAGACGATCTCGTTGTGCAGCCTTGCGCTGCCTATCCGCTGATGATGTTGACCGAATTTGACGTAGACGAATATGCCTGAAGCAACTATCAAAACCATCGAATACGCCCCCGGTAAGACCCTCTCGATTGAGACGGGGCGACTTGCGAAGCAAGCCAATGGGTCGGTCGTCGTGCGCCTGGGAGATACCATGGTGCTCTCGACCGCGACGTTCTCGGACAGCCCCAACCCCGACAAAGGGTTCTTCCCACTCACGGTCGATTACCGGGAGAAGTTTGCGGCCGGTGGCAAAGTCCCTGGCGGCTTCATCAAGCGCGAGGGGCGCCCGACCGACAAAGAAACGCTCACCGCGCGGCTGATCGACCGCGCCATCCGTCCGCTCTTTCCCGACGGATTCTATTACAGCACCCACCTCGTCAACTACGTCCTCTCGGCCGATGAGAAGCACGATGCCGATGTTGTCGCCGGCGTGGGGGCCTCGGCCGCGCTGATGATGTCTGGCGCCCCCTTCGACGGCCCGATTGCCGAAGTGCGCGTCGGACTTGTCGACGGCGAGTTCGTCGTCAACCCGACGATGGAAGAAACCGAGGAGAGTGACCTCGATCTCATCGTCGCCGGTAAGGAAGACGCCATCGTGATGGTGGAAGGCGAGATGGATGAGATCAGTGAGGAGGACATGGTCGATGCGCTCGATGTGGCGCACGCGGCTATCCGGAAGCTCTGCCAGGCGCAGCTGGAGCTCGTCCGCGAAGCCGGTGGAGCTGCGGACTTCGATTACGAGACGTTCACCGTCCCCGATGATCTGGTTCGCCAGGTCGAAGACGTGGTGGGCGACAAGATTCGCGAGCACGTCAGCCAGCCGTACGAGAAGCAGGAGTTCTACGATCGCATCAGTGCCATCAAGGATGAAGCTGTCGACCGCCTTGGCGACGAAGTCCTGGGGATGGAAGAGAACCTCGAATCCGAGATTCGCGATGCGGTCGGCATCCTCGAAAAGAAGATGACTCGCGAGCGCGTCCTTAACGAGGGCAAGCGCCTCGACGACCGCGCCCTCGACGAGGTTCGCCCGATTTGGACGGATACGCACTATCTGCCGCGCGTCCACGGCTCGGCCATCTTCACCCGCGGCGAAACGCAGGTGATCGGCTCGGTGACGCTGGGCACGAGCAAAGACGTGCAGCCCGTCGATGAGGTCTTCACCGATGTCGACAAGCCGTTCTTCCTGCACTACCGCTTTCCGCCGTTCTGCGTGGGTGAAGCCAGCTTCCTCCGCGGGCCCAAGCGCCGCGAGATTGGCCACGGCATCCTTGCCGAGCGTGCGCTGAGTGCTGTCATCCCGAGCCAGGACGAGTTCCCCTACACCATCCGCGTCAACGCCGAGGTGCTGGAGTCCAACGGCTCCTCGTCGATGGCCAGCGTGTGTGCCGGCAGCCTCGCGCTGATGGACGCCGGGGTGCCGATCAAGAAGCCGGTGGCCGGCATCGCGATGGGGCTCATCACCGATGGCGAGCGCACCCAGATCCTGACAGATATCCTGGGTACCGAGGATCACCTCGGCGACATGGACTTCAAGATCACGGGTACGCGTGACGGCATCACGGCCTGCCAGATGGACATCAAGATTGATGGCCTGCCCCGCGAGACGCTGCTCAAAGCGCTGAAGCAGGCCCGCCAGGCCCGCATGCAAATTCTCGACACGATGGATCGCGAGCTGTCTGCCCCGCGTCCCGATCTGTCGAGGTATGCGCCGCGCCTTACCAAGATTACGATCGACCCCGAGCACATCGGCGCTGTGATTGGTCCGGGCGGTAAGATCGTCAAGAGCATTCAAGAAGAGACCGACACGCAGATCTCGATTGACGAGAAAGACGGCGTCGGTCACGTGACGATCGCTGCGAAGGATCAGAAAGGCGCGGAAGCCGCGGTGGAGCGCGTTAAGCAGATCATCGCCGTGCCCGAAGAAGGCGAAAACTACGAGGGCACCGTGCGCTCGGTGAAGCCGTTCGGCGCGATCGTCGAGATCATGCCGGGCAAGTCGGGTCTGCTCCACATCTCGGAGCTGGATTACGGCTACGTCGAGAACGTGGAAGACTACGTCCAGGTCGGCGACAAAGTCATGGTCAACCTGCTGGAGGTCCGTGACGATGGCAAACTGCGCCTCACGCGCAAGCCCTTCATCGAGAAGCAAGAGAACGGGCAGAAGAACTAAGGCCCTGCTTGCCTGATACCTGTCCTGCTGCTCAAAGGCGGGGGCCCTTGGGGCTCTCGCCTTTGGCGCATCGGGGGATCGTCCGACTTTTACACACCTCAGATCTACCATGAAAATATTAGTTACCGGGGGCGCTGGATTTATTGGGTCCCACGTTGCGGATGCGCTGATCGACGAGGGACACGAGGTACATGTGCTCGATGATATGTCGACGGGCCGCCGCGCTAACGTGCCCGAGGCGGCGACGCTGCACGAGCACGACATCCGCTCCGATCAGGCGGCAGCGCTCATTGAGCGGGAGCAGTTCCCGGTACTGGTGCATCATGCAGCGCAGATGGATGTGCGCGCCTCCGTCGCCGATCCCAGCTTCGACGCCGATGTGAACGTCCGCGGCTTTCTGAATCTGGCGGAGGCCGGTCGGAAAAGCGGGCTGGAGCAAGTCATTTTCGCGTCGACGGGCGGCGCCATTTACGGCGAGCCCGATTTCGTCCCGCAGGATGAAAGCCACCCGCTGCAACCGGTGTCGCCCTACGGCATCACCAAGCTAACGACGGAGAAATACCTGTACTTTTACCAAAAGCAGTACGGCATCGACTACGTTGCGCTGCGCTACGCCAACATCTACGGCCCCCGCCAGAATCCGCACGGGGAGGCGGGCGTTGTCGCCATCTTCACCGAGCGGATGCTGAACGGCGATCAGCCCGTTATCAATGGCGATGGAAAGCAGACCCGGGATTACGTGTACGTGGGCGATGTGGTGCAGGCGAACCTGAAGGCGTTGTACTACGATGGTTCCGGCATCTTCAACATCGGCACCGGCACAGAAACCGACGTCAACACGCTGTTTCGCACCCTCCGCGATCTCACGGGGGCCGAGATCGAAGAGAAGCACGGACCGGGCAAACCCGGAGAGCAGCAGCGGAGCGTCCTCGGCTTCGAGCGGGCCCGCAACCGGCTTGGCTGGACGCCCAACGTGGGCCTCAAGGAAGGCCTCCGCCACACCGTCGACTGGTTTGAACGGGAAGGGGGTAAACGGAAGAGTGAATGAGCGGAGGAATAGAAGCAAGAACGTGATTTTGTAGCCCACCCCCCTGAGCGTTCAACCTGCCCCCCTTCGACCTGCCCCCCAGAACTCCCATGTACCGCGTTCAACTGCAGCAGTTTGAGGGTCCGATGGACCTGTTGCTGTTCTTCATCAAGCGGGACGAGATCGACATTTATGACATCCCGATTGCCCGGATCGCGGATGAGTACCTGGCGTACGTCCGGCTGCTGGAGGAGATCGACCTCGACGGCGTCGGCGACTTCATCTACATGGCCGCGCTGCTGATCAATATCAAGGCGCGGATGCTGCTGCCGAATCCGGAGGTTGACGAGGAGGGCGAGCCGATCGATCCCCGTCAGGAACTCGTCGAACGGTTGATGGAGTACGTCCGGTTCAAGGAAGCATCCAGCCAGCTGGAGACCCAGCGAGAGCGCCGGGCCGAGCACTTCACCCGCGGAGAAGCCTCGTCGATGCGCGACGACGTGGCCGAGGATCACGAGGTTGAAGTCGATGCCTCGGTGTACGATCTCGTGCAGGCGCTCGGCCAATTACTCGCTGAGGCGCCGGAAGACGACGCGCCCACCCACGAAGTCGAGCCGCTTGAGTACTCCGTCGAAGAGCAGCAAACCTACGTGCTGGAGCGCATCCAGTCGGAGCCCAACGTGCCGTTCTCCGATCTGGTCGGCAATCAGCCGAAAGCCTTTATCATCGCCACATTTCTCGCCATTTTGGAGCTGACGCGCCTGCACTACATCCGCCTGACCATCGAGTCAAATCGGACGGATTTTCGCGTGCAACGGAGCGATGATTTCGCAGCCCGGCTCGATGAGCTCGATTCCCGTGGCGTCTCGACCAACGGCGCCGCGTCGCACCCTTCTTGAGCCCTCTGACGTTCTCGATTTGCCATGACTGAGCCATCAGAAGCCCCCGAACCTGTTCCCGAAGATCAGGATCTGATGCAAGTAGCTGAGGGGTTGATCTTTGCCGCCAACGACCCGGTCGCGCCGTCGCGCATCGCCCAAATTTACGCCGAGGTTACCGGGCAGGCTGCCCCTGAGGCCACGACGGTGGCTGCTGTCGTGGAGCGGTTGAATGCGCAGTACGCCGAGGCCGGGCGCGCGATGGAAATCCACGAATGGGGCGGCGGCTATCGGATGGCGACGCGCTCCACCCTGCAGCCCTACATCGAAATCCTGTTCGGGCAGGAACGCGAAACGAGCCTCTCCCGCTCGCTGATGGAAACGCTGGCGATCGTGGCCTACCGCCAGCCCGTCACCCGGCCGGAGGTCGACTTCGTGCGTGGCGTCAACTCGGATTACGCCATTCGCAGGCTGATGGAGCTGAGCCTTGTAGATGTGCGCGGTCGCAGCGACTCGCTGGGGCGGCCGCTGTTGTACGGCACAACGGGGAAGTTTCTGGAGCAGTTCGGCCTGAGCAGTCTCGACGATTTGCCGACGCTCCGCGAGGTGGAGGAGTTGCTCGATGAACCGGCCTTTGATGAGGAAAAGACCGAACTGCTAACGCTCAAGTCGGAGCTGGAGGGGCAGGCCAATGGCACGGATCCCCGCGACGCCGACGAACCCAAATCTGATTCATAGAGAATGAACGCTACCATCGGCACCGCATCGGGTCGTATCGTTTACAACCAAAAATAAGCGCACGATAAACACCGCATACCCCGCGCACCATGGCCTCGACTAACAATCCGCATACGTCCAGCGACCGTCCCGGGATGCGGATCAACAAGTACATTGCGCGCTCGGGCGTCTGCTCTCGCCGCGATGCCGACGACCTGGTGGAGCAGGAGCGCGTGAAAATCGATGGCGAGGTCGTGACCGAGCACGGTACTCGCGTCCAGAAAGGCCAGCGTGTCGAAGTCGATGGCGAAGTCATCTCGCCCGAGGCGCACGAGTACATCCTGCTGAACAAGCCGAAGAACACCATCAGCACGACGGACGACGAGAAGGACCGGCAGACGGTGATCGAGCTGGTCGATCCCAGCGGACAAAATCCGAAGGGGTTGTTTCCCGTCGGGCGGCTCGATCGCAATACCGTCGGCGTGATGCTGCTGACGAATGACGGCGACCTCGCGCACCGGCTGATGCACCCGCGCTACGAAGTGGGCAAGTCCTACTTTGTACGGACGCGCGAGTCGGTCAAGCCGCACGAGATCGATGCACTTCGTCGCGGCGTGATGCTGGACGACGGCGAGGCCGCGGCCGATGACGTGGCGTATCCGAACCCGCGGAAGCAAACCGAAGTGCTCATCAAGCTCCACGAAGGCCGCAACCGGCAGGTGCGGCGGATGCTCGGATCATTTGGGCACGACATCGTGCTGCTGGAGCGCGTCCGCTATGCCGGGTTGACCGTGGGCCATCTTGATCGGGGGCAATGGCGGCGCCTCCACCCGAACGAAGTCGCCACACTCCGCGAGCGTGTAAATCTCAACTAACGGTCCAACGCAGCCATGCAAGTTAACCAATCCGAACTTCCCACCACGGATGGCGTCGCCGCCAAAAAAATTCGCGCGCAGGGTTTGACATACGACGACGTGTTGCTCGTGCCGGCGCGCTCGTCGGTGATGCCGCGCGAAGTGTCGACTGAAACGCGGGTGACCCGCAACGTCGAACTGAACGTGCCGGTGCTCTCGGCGGCGATGGACACGGTCACCGAGGCTGATCTCGCCATTGCCATCGCGCGGGAAGGCGGCGCCGGGGTGCTTCACAAGAATATGCCGATTGAGCGGCAGGCGGCCGAGGTGCGGCGGGTAAAGCGCTCGGAGAGCGGGATGATCCTCGATCCGATCACGATATCGCCCCACGATACGGTCGCCGATGCGCGACGGATGATGTCGCGCTACTCGATTGGCGGTGTGCCTGTGGTCGATGAGCACAACAAGCTCGTAGGCATCGTCACGAACCGAGATGTGCGCTTCGAGCTGGATGGCAGCACGCCCATCCACAGCATGATGACGGCGGATAACCTGGTAACCGTTCCGGTTGGCACCACGCTGGATGAGGCCGTGCAGATCCTGCAGCGCCATAAAGTTGAGAAGCTGCCGGTCGTGGACGACGAAGGCTATCTGAAAGGGCTTATCACGTTCAAAGACATCCGGAAGCGTCGCAAGCATCCGAACGCAGCAAAAGACGAGCACGGACGCCTGCGCGTAGGGGCTGCGGTCGGAATCACGCCGGATGTGCTTGATCGGGTCGCCGCGCTTGTGGAAGTCGGTGTCGATTTTGTCGCTGTCGATACCGCGCATGGCCACTCGGAAGGCGTGCTCGATACGGTTGAGCGGATTGCCAAGCGGTTCGGCAAAGAGGTCGACATTGTCGCCGGCAACGTCGCCACGGCCGAGGCTACCCGCGATCTGATTGATGCCGGCGCCGATGCCATTAAAGTGGGCGTGGGACCGGGATCCATCTGTACGACCCGCGTCGTGGCGGGCGTGGGCGTGCCTCAGTTCTCCGCGATAATGGACTGCGCCCGCGTGGCCCATCCGGAAGGCGTGCCCCTCATTGCCGATGGGGGCATCAAGCAAACCGGCGACATCCCAAAGGCGCTGGCTGCAGGAGCGAGCACGGTGATGATCGGCGGCCTCTTCGCCGGAGTGGAAGAGAGCCCCGGCGAAACCGTGCTCTACGAGGGGCGCAAGTATAAGAGCTACCGGGGGATGGGTTCGGTCAGCGCGATGGAGGCTGGCAGCAAAGACCGCTATTTTCAGGATGTGGAGGATAACATCAACAAGCTGGTGCCTGAAGGCGTAGAAGGCCGCGTTCCATACAGCGGGACGCTCGGCGAGGTGCTCCATCAGATGTCGGGCGGCCTCCGCGCGGCAATGGGCTACTGCGGCTGCGCGACTGTCGATGCGCTGTACGAGGATGCCGAGTTCGTTCGCACCACGGCGGCGGGCCTGCGCGAGAGCCATCCGCATGACATCGAGATCACAAAGGAGCCGCCGAACTACAGTGCCCGATCGTAACACCATGACTGATCGTATCGCCCGCGTCCAGCAGCGCCTCCAGTCCTTGGATGCTGACGCGCTCCTGCTGACGTTTCTGCCCGATATTCGCTGGAGTTGCGGATTCTCGGGATCGAATGGCGTGCTCATTGTCCTTGCCGACCGTGCCGACTTTCTCTCCGACGGTCGCTACTCCGAACAGGCCCATCGGGAAGTTGAGGGTGCCGAGGTCCGCATCCCCGGCTACAATCTGTTCGAGTATATCGCCGAAGAGGAGCTTCTCGATGAAGCCGATCGGGTCGTCTTTCAGTCGGATCACGTCACCGTCAGTACGCTGGAGCGCCTGCGGGATCTGATGCCTGCGGTCGATTGGCAGCCGGCCTCCGATGTGTTGACGCAACAGGTGGCGGCCAAAGATCCCGAAGAGGTAGAGGCCATCCGTGGGGCGCAGCAAATCACGGATGCGGTGTTCGATGATCTGTGTGGGGGGCTGGAAGCAGGGATGACTGAGCAGGAAGTGGCGGCGCAGATCGTGTACGAGCACCTGCGACGCGGTGCCACCCAGATGGCGTTTGAGCCTATTGTGGCCTCGGGGCCCAACGCCGCGCTGCCCCATGCACGACCGACGAGCCGGACGCTTCAGGCGGGCGATCTCGTAGTCATCGATATGGGCGGGTTCGTCGACGGCTACGCCTCGGATATGACACGCACCGTGGCTATCGGGACACCCTCACACGCCGCGCAGCGGGGCTATCAGGTGGTGCTGGAGGCCCAGCAGGCGGCTCTCGATGCGGCACACGCGGGGATGTCGGGCAAGACATTGGACGGGGTTGCTCGTCAGATTATTGAAGAGGCTGGGCTGGGTGGTTACTTTTCGCATGGCCTCGGTCACGGCGTGGGATTACAAGTGCACGAATGGCCCAGGCTCTCGCACCACGTCGATCACGAGCTTCCGCTGAACAGCATCGTCACGATCGAGCCGGGCGTTTACGTGCCCGAATCCTACGGCGTACGGATCGAGGATATGGTGGTGATTCGCGACGGCGGGATTGAGAACCTCACGACGTCGCCGAAGGAGTTGATTACCCTGTAAGCGGCGATGAATCGGAGGAGCGCTTATGAATTTCCGTTATTGCATTACCGTTTGGTACCTCATTGCGCTCGTACTGGGAGGGGGGCAGCGTGTGCAGGCCCAGGTGGAGCTCATCGTGCGCCCAGCAGATGAAGCCACGGCGCTTCTGGAGGCGCTGCGCTCGCCCTCAGCAAAGACCGCCGCGATGGATTCGCTGTTCGCGGCGGTCGAATCCGTGCGTTCTGTCGTACCCACATCGGTGGCGAAGTCGAACGCATCACTTCCGGCTTTCGTGTTAAGTGTCCCGGATTCCGCCCGCTGGGAGCGCCTGCGTGCGCGATGGACCGGTCGCCCGGACGTACGCTACGTCCAACCGAATTACGCGTACGAGCTCGACCGCTCGGCCCATCCGCGACCCGCCGCCGATCCGCTGGCCGCCGATCCGCTGGCCGACAGCCTCGGCCACCTCGACGTGATCAGAGCCCGTGCTGCTTGGCCGATTACCTCCGGTGATCCTTCGGTGCGGATTGGACTCATTGATACGGGAGTGCTTCTCGACCACCCTGATCTCGCGGATCAGTTCTGGTTGAATCCGGACGAAACGCGCAATGGTCGAGATGATGATGGGAATGGTTACGTGGATGATGTCCTGGGTTACGATTTCGTGGACCGGCCTGAGGAGGTGGAAAGCGGCGATTTTCGTGAGCGCGACCCCGACCCGTCGCCCGATCCGCGCAGTCCCTTCAGCGGGCACGGGACACTGGTCGCCGGAGTAATGAGTGCGGCGCGGGGTAACGGCGTGGGCATCGCAGGCGTTGCGCCGGATGCCCGCCTGGTCCCGCTGCGCGCCTTTGCCGGCGACGGGCGCGGGGCGACGGACGACATCGCAGCAGCCATTCTCTACGCGACCGACATGGGCTTAGACGTGATCAACCTGTCCTTCGGGCGGGATTATGCTGCCCCGTTGCTCGAAGAGGCAATCCAATATGCAGTGCGTCAGGGTACGGTGGTTGTCGCGTCCGGGGGAAACAACGGCGGTGACGATCCGCACTACCCGTCGGATTATCCGGAGGTCATCTCCGTTTCGTGGTTGAATGCAGACGGAACTGATATTGCTTTTCGAGGCGAATACGGCGTGGGAATTGATCTCGGTGCTCCGGGGACGGCGATCTACACTACTCTCCAGCCCGCGCCCAATACCGAGTCGCAATCACCGGCCGATCGATTCTACGGGCGGCGCAGCGGGTCGTCGGTCGCCGCCCCGATGGTTACCGGTACCGTAGCGCTGCTGCGCTCGTTGAAGCCGTCGTTGACGGCGGCGGCCATCCGCAGCATCCTCACAGCCACGGCCGTTGACCTTCGCGAAGTGGGCTGGGATCACCGCACGGCGGCCGGTCGCCTCGATGTGGCAACAGCGCTCCGGCAGGCGCTCCCCGCCCGCACCGAGATCACGCATCCGGGGCATGATGCAGGAACCTCGACCGCAGTGACACCGATTCGGGGATCGGCGGTCGATCCGTCGTTTCGGTCGTTCAGCCTCTACTATGCAAAAGGGACCGAGGATCTGGATCAGCGGGCAGAGCCGTGGACGCGCATCGCCGGGCCCATCCGGCAGCAAGCGTATCGCGAACCGCTTGCGGAATGGGCTACCGGTGCGCTTCCAGAAGGATCGTACGCGCTGCGTTTGGTCACGACGCTGCGCGATGGCGCGACGGTCGAAGATCGCCGGCGCGTCGTGGTCGATCGGTCGCCCCCTAAAATCAGCGCTCCGGTCCTCTCGGCCGGGCTGGTGGAGGGGCGTTGGGGCATCGTTGCCGACGTGCAAACCGACGACCGAACGAGGTTGACGATGACGATCACGTCCAGTGGCACGTCACACACGGTCTCCTCAGAGGTGGCCAACGCGCGCCACGGCCTGCAGTGGGCCGATGCGAGTGGAGCGGGGGGAGCGGTGCAGGTGGCGATCGCGGCGGTCAACCACTCCGGGCTTGAAACGCGGATCGATACCTCGATCACGCTTCCGCCGAGTCGTCTCAACACCGCCCTGTTCTCCGATGAAACGCTCTCGGTTCCTCATGGGTTTGTCCTCCGCTCAGCCACCGATTTCGACGGAGATGGCTTGCTGGAACTCATCTTCAACTCGTATGAGAACGGATCCGTCGGAGATACCCTTCGGGCGTACGAATGGGAGGGCTCAGGATTTAGCCGCGTGGGCGGCTTGGTGGCGAACGTCATCCCGCGCGACGCGGGCGACTCCAACGGCAACGGGCGGCAGGAGCTGCTCACGCAGGTTGGCGGCGCGACGTTGCTGCTGGAGCAAGCCGAGGGCGAGGCGTTTCCGCGTACGCCTATCTTTCAGGATACGACGGGACTTCGGGATCCTGATGCCGAGGATGCGGTCTGGGGCGCGCGATTGACGGATCTCGACGGCGACGGCCGCGGCGAAATTATCGCCCATAATCAGCGGCAGTGGCGGGTGCTGGAGTACGACGGCTCGGCGTATCGGGAGGTCGCGCGCCTGGAGAATCCCACGAGCGCCGAAGGGGCCGATCCGCTGGTGGACGCCAATCGGTTTCAAGAGCCGGAGGTAGCCGTGGCCGATTTCGATGATGACGGCCGTATGAATCTGCTCGTGGGCGATAGCGACGGCGACTGGATCCTGTACGAGGCGCGTGGTAACGATACGTTCGAGGTCGTCTGGACCTATGAGACCAACCGCATCAATGCCGGTACCCGCTTCGCCGTGGGCGACTTTGATGGCGATGGCGATCGAGACTTCGTGACGTACGCCGAGAATCTGAAGATTCTGCGGAGTGATGGACGTCGGGAGCCGCCGCTGGGGTTGTACTATTTCTGGACGACCACGGGCGACGATCAGTTTGAGCTAAGCCATCGGATTCCTGTCGCTGGGAATGTGTCGAAGAACGGATCGCTCCGTGCTGGCGATTTCGATGGCGATGGCATTGCCGAGGTTGCACTGGCCCATCCGCCCGATCTCTACGTATTGGCGTT
>CAYUVF010000004.1:0-103675 GCA_964448045.1 uncultured Rhodothermales bacterium | reverse complement strand
GTCGGGCGTGAAGACGAGCGTCTGCGTCCCGTCCCAGCGGAGCGATCCGGTGAGTGGCGGATCGGTCGTGAGCACGCCCTCCGGCGGCGCGGGCGCATCGCCCAGCGGCACCATCGGCTGGCTGAAGGTGACCGTGATGGGCTGGCGATCGTCCATCGACCGCAGCGTGCCGCTCGGCGTGGCGCTCAGGATGCGGAGCGGGCCCTCCAGCGTGGGCACGTAGCTGCGCGTTCCAGCGGGCGCGTCGAGCGATACGGTTTCGACGGTGACGGTGTGGGGCGCGTCGGGGTCGCCGCCGCAGGCGCTGACGAAAATCGCGAAGAGCCCGGCGAGGGCAACGATCGAGAGGGGGAGAGCGAGGCGGCGCATAGCGGATCGGCGTGGCCGGAGAGGGCATGAGGTAGACTCAAGCTACGAAACGCCGGACGGCAGATGAAAGCGCGCGGCTGTTCCGGTCACAAAAAAAAGCGGTGCGACCGAGCCCGATCGCACCGCTTCCGTTGCCTGAAACGTTAAGATCCCCCCTAACAAAACCGAGAAATAGCTGTCATTCTGAGCTTGACGAAGAATCTCTCCAGTACGATTGGAACCGTTTCAAAGAGATCCCTCCTCGTTGGTCGGGATGACAAGTTTGGTTTTGTTGGAATCTACGTTGAGATCACTGACCCGCGCGCAGCAATCGGTAGCCGTAGGGGCCGAGGTCGAGCGTGCTGGCGGTGACGGATTCGCCGGAGAGCGCATCCGTCCAGCTCTCGTTCTGATAGTCTGCAGGCACCTCCAGGCTCGCCGCCTGATCGCGGATGTTGACGGCCACGAGCATCGTTTCGTCCTCGGTCGAGCGCGTGTAAAGCAGCGCGTCTTCGGCATCGGGCGTCAGCACCTCCAGCGCGCCGTGGCGCAGGGCCGTGCTGCTGCGGTAGAGGCTGAGATAATCGGAGTAGAACGTCGTGATGGGATTGTTCTCGGCCTGCGACCAGTCGTACGGCGTGGCAGCGAAGAACGAAACAGTGTCCTCCACGCCCAGCTCTTGGCCGTTGTAGACGAGCGGCACGCCGGGCATGGTCGTCGCCAAGACGAAGGCGGCCTGCGAGCCCTGCGCGCCGCCGAACAGCTCGAGGGGCGTCTCATCCCACGCCGTCTCATCGTGGTTGGTGGTGAAGCGCAGCCGGCGAGCGCGCGGCGCCAGGCCGTCCAGCGTGGTGTCGACCTGCGTGACGAGCTCACGGACCGGCGCGCCTTCCCAGACGCGCTTGAGCGTGCCGTAGAACGGCCACGCATACGTGAGGTCGAAGCCCATCTCGTGCATCTCGGGCTCGGCGGCTTCGGCGAGCATCAGGACCGGTTTGACGGCTTCGACCGAGTCGATGGCGGCCTCCCAGAAGTCGAGCGGCACCTGATGCGCCACGTCGCAGCGGAAGCCGTCGATGTCGTACTCCTCGACCCAGTACTGCATCGCGTCGATCATCTTGCCGCGCATCTCCTCGTTCTCGAAGTTGAGGTCGACCACATCGGTCCAGTCGGTCGTGTCGCCGTCGAGGAGCGGATACGTAAAGCGGCCATCCACCGGCCCCTCCGTGTAGTACTCGGGATGCGCCTCGATCCACGGATGATCCCACGCGGTGTGGTTGGCGACCCAGTCGATGATGACGTGCATGCCGCGGGCGTGGACCGAGTCGACGAAGGCGCGGAACTGCTCCTCGCCGCCGTAATCGGGATTGACGCCGCGGTAATCGCGCACGGCGTAGGGCGATCCGAGCGCGCCGATATCCGTCTTCGCCCGCTTCTCGCCGACGGGGTGGATGGGCATCAGCCAGAGGATGGTGACGCCCATCGCCTCCAGCTCATCGAGCCGGTCGATCGCGCCGTGGAAGGTGCCTTCCTCCGAGAAGTCGGGGATGAACACCTCGTACATCACGGCGTCATTCACCCAGGCGGGCTCGCCGACGCCCTCCGGCGCTGAGGCGGTGGAGGGGGACTCGGCCGCAGGATCGCATCCGACGATGAGGGTAAGGGCAAGTGCCGCAGCACAAAGCAGTCGAAATGGATGAGTCACGGGAGGGAGACGGTTGATGAGCGAGGCTACGTCACCCAAAGTATAGGACATAGCGGGCTTTGTGTCTATCTTCTGGCGTGGGGAATTCCCGGTCACCCGAAGGCGGGATATTGCTACACCAGCGCGGCCCCGCAGGGCTGAAATTGATCGCGCCACGGAATACCTTACCATCACGTCGTTCAAAGCATCAATGAGGAAGGGGCGCCAGATGCGAAGCGTTGGCAAGAGGCATACCATCGTGTGGGGAGCGATTCTGTGGAGTCTCGGGCTGATGGGACTGGGCGTGCTCCCGATGCAGGCGCAGGATATCCGCTCGCTGCCCCCCGAGGAATGCGTGCAGATCGGGCTGGAGAACAACCGATCGGTGCACGCTGCGCAGGCGCAGGTGGACGGGGCCGAGGCGCGCCACTGGGAGGCGCAGACGGCGCGGCTGCCGCAGCTCCGCGGGCAGGGCCAGTACCGGCGGCTCAGCGATATTCCCGAATTCGATATTCCGTTTCCGCTGCCGGATCAGCCGGGCGGCGAGTCGATCACCATCGCACCGGCCATCCGCGACCGGTACACCCTGCAGGCGAGCGTGCAGCAGCCGCTGTTCACGGGGCGCCGGCTCACGAATCAGGTGCGCGCGGCGCGCCATGAAGAGGCAGCGGCCCGCCACGAGGCGCAGGCTACGGCAGGCGAGGTCGCCTATCAGGTCCGCGCAGCGTACTGGCAGCTGAAAAAAGCGCTCGCCGCGCGCGATGTAGTCGCGAAAGCGTTGGAGCAGGCCGAGGCGCAGCTGGCCGACGTGCAGAACCGCCGCGCGCAGGGGATGGCGCTGGAGAGCGACGTGCTCGCCGTGCAGGCCCGCCGCTCCGAGATCCGCCTGCAACAGCTCGACGCCGCCGACGCCGTGCGCATCGCCCGTCTCAATCTGAACCAGCGGATGGGCATCTCGCTCGACACGCGGATCGAGCCAGTGGGTACTGTGGATGTGCAGCCGCTGGCCGACAGCCTGTCGACGCTCACGGCGCGGGCTCTCCGGCAGCAACCGGAGCTGCGCGCGCTGAATGAAACGGTGCAGGCGCTCGATGCCAGCGTGGGCGCGGCGCGGGCCGGCTGGTTTCCCGATGTCCGCCTGCAGGGTACGTACACCTACGCCCGGCCCAATCCCCTGATCGTCCCGCAGGAAGATGCATTCGCCGGCACGTGGGAGGCGGGCGTCGCGCTATCGATGGATCTGTGGACGTGGGGCCGTACGCGGGCGCAGGTGGATCAGGCGCAGGCCGAGCGCCGCCGGGCCGAGGCGCAGCGCGAGGACCTGCGCCGGGCCGTTCGACTCGACGTCACGCGGCAGGTGCTGGCCGTGCGCCGCGCCATCGAGGCTGTGCAGGTCGCCGAGCAAGGGCGCCGAGAAGCCGAGGCCGCCTATCGCAACCTGCAGAACCAGTTCCAGCAGGGCGCCGCGCTTACCGCCGAGCTGCTCGCCGCCGAAGCCACCTTCCGCCGGGCCGAGCTCCGCCACGCCGAGGCCCGCGCCGACTACGCCATCGCCCGCTCCGCCCTCCGCCGCGCCCTTGGAGCCGACCCGCGGAGGCCGTGATGGAACCCCTCGCCAATCACCTGCCGGATGGAGCTGCCGACGTCGTCTTTCAGGCGCGCGGTCTGACGAAGATTTACGACATGGGCGAGGTGCAAGTGGTCGCCCTCCGGGGCGTCGAGCTCGACCTGTACGCCGGCGAACTCGTCGTGCTGCTCGGCCCCTCGGGCAGCGGCAAGTCGACCTTGCTCAACATCCTCGGTGGGCTCGACACGGCCACCGAGGGCACCGTCCTCTACCACGGGCAGGATTTGACGAAAGCCACCGACCGCGAGCTGACCGCGTTTCGGCGGTTCCACGTGGGCTTCGTCTTCCAGTTTTACAACCTGATCCCGAGCCTCACCGCGCGGGAGAACGTCGCCATCGTGACCGAGATTGCGGAGGATCCGATGACGCCGGAGGAGGCGCTCGCCATCGTGGACCTGGAGGATCGGATGGACCACTTCCCGGCGCAGCTCTCGGGCGGGCAGCAGCAGCGCGTGGCCATCGCCCGCGCCATCGCCAAGAATCCGGCCGTGCTGCTGTGCGACGAGCCCACCGGCGCACTCGACTCCGAGACGGGCATCGTGGTGCTCGAAGCGCTGGCGCGCGTGAATCGCGAGCTCGGCACCACGACGGCCGTCATCACGCACAACATCGTCATCGGCGAGATGGCCGATCGCGTGATTCACCTGCGCGACGGGCAGATCGCCGACGTGGAGCACAACGCATCGAAGAAGGCCCCGCATGAGATGACATGGTGACGCTTTTGGGGTGGGGAAAGAAAGAGTGGGGAAAGAGGCGAAACGGTGATACGATATGATGGAGAATCAGGGGCGATGGGAAGATGTGCGGAACACCGTTTAGTAGTCATTCCCCGCGCAGGCGGGAATCCAGTCCCGTCGTTGTGCCTGCTGGATTCCCGATTGGAGTCGGGAATGACTTGCGGGTTAGGTATTGCCTATCTCAGTGCGTGATTCCGGCGCTTTTAGTCACTTGCACTTGGTATGTCGTCTATACATCTAAACCGCAAACCCTGAACCTCGAATCCTGAACTAAAATGAACGCCATCAACCGCAAACTCTGGCGCGACGTGTGGGCCCTGCGCGGGCAGGCGGCGGCCATTGCGCTCGTCATGGCCTGCGGGGTGGCGACGTTCGTGATGTCGCTCAGCACACTCGACTCGCTGCAGCAGACGCGAGCAATGTTCTACCAGGAGCACCGGTTTGCCGAGGTCTTCGCCGCGCTCAAGCGCGCGCCGGAGAACGTCGGGGCGCGCCTTCGACAGGTGTCCGGCGTGCAACAGGTGCACACGCGCGTCGTGGCGATGGCCAACCTCACCGTGCCGGGGTTCGACGAGCCGGTGCGTGGGCAGTTCGTCTCCATCCCCGATGCGCACCCGCCGCGGCTCAACCAGTTGTACCTGATCGAAGGACGGCGGCCCGAGCCGTACCGCGACGACGAGATCGTGGTGAGCGACGGTTTTGCGGAGGCGCACGACCTCAAGCCGGGCGGCACGCTGGACGCCGTCATCAACGGGCGCTACCAGACGCTGCGCATCGTCGGCATCGCCATCTCGCCGGAGTTCATCTTTCAGATGGCACCCGGCGCCGTCTTTCCCGATTTCGACCGGTTTGGCGTGATCTGGATGGGGCGGGCCGCCCTGGCCACGGCGTACGACATGGAAGGCGCGTTCAATGACGTGACGCTCACGCTGGCCGCGGGCGCCAATCCGCAGGCCGTGATCGACCGCGTGGATGCCGTAATCGACCCGTACGGTGGGCGCGGGGCGATTCCGCGCGAGGACCAGCTCTCGCACAACTTCCTGTCGGAGGAATTCCGGCAGCTGGAGATCATGGCCACCGTGCTGCCGCTCATCTTTCTGGGGGTAGCGGCCTTCCTGCTGAGCGTCGTCGTGAACCGCCTCGTCAACACGCAGCGCGAGCAGGTGGCCGTGCTGAAGGCCTTCGGCTACAGCAACGCAGCCATCGGGGGGCACTTCGTGAAGATGGTGCTGGTCATCACCGCGTTCGGTGTAGTCGCGGGCATCGGCATGGGCGTCTGGCTCGGGCAGGGGCTCGGATCGGTCTACATGGAGTTCTACCGCTTCCCGTACCTGGAATACGTGCTGAACCCGAGCGTGGTGATCATTGCGGTGGGGGTGAGCGCGGGCGCCGCCATCGCCGGGACGCTGCGGGCCGTCCGCGACGCGGCGCTGTTGCCTCCGGCGGAGGCCATGCGCCCCGAGCCGCCGGAGACGTACCGCGAGACCATCGTGGAGCGCATCGGGCTGAAGCGGATCTTCGACCAGTCGAGCCGCATGATCATGCGCCACCTGGAGCGGCGCCCGGTAAAGGCGCTGCTCACGACGATCGGCATCGCCTTCGCCTGTGCGGTCGTCATCCTGGGCCGCTTCGCCTCGGGGTCGCTCGACTACATGATCGACATGCAGTACCGCAAGGCGCAGCGCGACGATCTGACGGTTACGTTCGTCGAGCCGACCTCAGCCCGCGCGCAGTACGCCCTGCAGGGGATGCGCGGCGTGATGTACACCGAGCCGTTCCGCGCCGTCCCCGTCCGCCTGCACCATGCGCACCGAAGCCGCGAGGTGGCCATCAGCGGATTGCCTCCGGCCGGCACGCTCCGGCGCCTCCTCGACACCGACCTCGATCCCATTCGCCTGCCGCCCGAGGGCCTGGTGCTGGCCGATCACCTCGGCGACATCCTGGGGGTGCAGCCGGGCGACTCGCTGACCGTCGAGGTCCTGGAGGGCAGCCGCCCGGTTCATACGGTGCCCGTGGCGGGGCTCGTGGAGCAGTACATGGGCCTCGGCGCGTACATGGAGCGGCGGGCGCTCAACCGCCTGCTGCAGGAGGGGCCGGCTATCTCGGGCGCCCACCTGATGCTCGACCAGCGATACGACGACGAGGTCGTGAACGCGCTGGAAGACATGCCGCGCGTCGCCAGCATCACAGAGCGGCAGGAGGTGATCAACAACTTTTACGAGACGACGGGGCAGAACCAATTGACGTTCGCCTTCTTCGTGACCTTTCTGGCCGGGGCCATCGCGTTTGGCGTCGTGTACAACAGCGCGCGCATCGCGCTGTCCGAGCGCGGCCGCGAACTGGCCAGCCTGCGCATCCTCGGCTTCACGCGCGGCGAGGTGGGGTACATCCTGCTGGGCGAGCTCGCCGTGCTGACGCTCGCCGCCATCCCGCTGGGCTTCGTCATCGGGCGGGCGTTCGGGGCGCTGCTGCTGCGGCTGATGGAAACCGAGATGTACCGCATCCCGCTCATCGTGCAGCCCAGTGCATACGCGCTCGGCGCACTCGTGGTGGTGGTCTCCGCCGTGCTGTCCGGCGCCATCGTGCACCGCCGTATCCAGCGGCTCGACCTCATCGAAGTCCTCAAAACGAGAGAATAGCCGTCGCCATGAACAACACCAACTGGCGCAAGAGAATCGGCATCGGGGCGGTAGCACTCGCCGTTATCGCAGCCATCGTGTACGGCTTCATGCCGCAGCCGGTGCGCGTGGAGACGCAGCCCGTGACGCGCGGGCCGATGCAGGTCGTGATCGAGGAGGAGGGCGAGACGCGGGTGCGCGAGCGGTACGTGGTCACCGCGCCGGTGGCTGGCTACGCACAGCGCGTCGCGTGGGAGGTGGGCGACGCCGTGCAGCAGGGCGAGGTGCTGCTGACGCTGGAGCCGATGCGCTCCGACGTGCTCGATCCGCGCCGCCGCGCCGAGGCCGAGGCCCGCGTGGCCGCCGCCGAAGCGCGCCTGGAGGCCGCCCGCCAGGAGGCCGATGCCACATCCGCTCAGGCCGAGTATGCTGTGGCTGAGTACAAGCGCGTGCAGGGGTTGTTCGACGCCGGCTCCGCCACGCAGCAGCAGCTCGACCGCGCCGCCGCAGAGGCCCGCCAGGCCGAAGCGCGCCGCACGGCCGCCAATCACGCCGTCGACGTGGCCCAGTACGAGGTCGAGGCTGCGCGTACTGCGATTCGATACGCCGGAGCCAGCAGTGGTGACGGCAACACACCCACCGAACGCGTTCGCATCCCCGCGCCGATCGACGGGCGCGTGCTGAGTGTGCATCACGAGAGCGAAGGCGTCGTCAGGCCCGGCCAGCCGCTCCTCGACCTCGGGGATCCGCAGCAACTGGAGGTCGTCATCGACGTGCTCTCGTCCGACGCCGTGCAGATCGAGTCGGGGACGCCGGTGCAGTTCGAGCGCTGGGGCGGCCCCCCGCTCGACGGCCGTGTGCGCACGGTGGAGCCGACAGGGCGGACCAAGGTGTCTGCGCTCGGGGTGGAGGAGCAGCGCGTCTTCGTCGTGGCCGACATCACCGGGACCAGCGAGGGGGAGCGAGCGGGCAGCGATCAGCATGAGAACCCATCGACAGGCGCGCGGTCACGGCTGGGCGACGGCTACCGCGTCGTGGCCCGCTTCATCGTGTGGGACGGCGACGACGTGCTGCAGGTCCCCTCCAGCGCGCTCTTCCGGGCCGACGGCGGCTGGGCCGTGTTTGTAGATAACGATGGTGAAGCCGAGCAGCGCGCCGTGGGGATCGGTCACCGCAGCGGCCTGCAGGCCGAGATCACGTCGGGGCTGGACGAGGGCGAGCCCGTCATCACCCACCCCGACGACGTCATCGACGATGGCACGGCTATCGATCCGTGGGAGTGAGCCGGGGATTGCAGGCGATTATTCGTCCCACAGGTTCTCCATTATGTACGGGCTACCCTCTATCGCCCAGCCGTCGCCGCTAACGTAGCGAAAGCCGCGATCCAGCTCGGCGAGGGCATTCATGTCGGCGTCGGTCAGGTCCAGCTCCGTGGCCGCCAGATTGTCCTTGATGTGCGCGGGTGTCACGGATTTCGGGATGACGGCCGTGCCCCGGTGGATGGCCCAGCTGATGAGCACCTGCGCGGGCGAGGCGTCGTGGCGGTCGGCGATCTCATTTACGGTTGGGTCGGCCATCAGCGACGGCTCGTTCTCGGATTTCATTGCCTCGGGGCGGTCCGACGAGCCGAGGGGCGAGTAGGCCGTCAGGTGCACGCCGGCCTCGTCGCAGAAGTCGAGCATCTCCGGCTGCTGCAGATACGGGTGCAGCTCGATCTGATTCATCTCGGGCGTATGGTCGGCGGTGTCGATGAGGGCGCGCAGCTTGGGCACGCTAAAGTTGGAGACGCCGATGTGGCGGACCAGCCCCGCCTTCACCAGGTCCTCCATCGCGGCCCACGTTTCGTGGATCGGGCGTTCGTCCAGCGACAGAAACTCATCGGGCGACTGCGGCATGTCGATGCCTTTCTTTTGCGCGACGGGCCAGTGGATCAGGTAGAGATCCAGCACGTCGAGGTTCAGGTCGTCGAGCGTCGCTTCGAGGGCGGGGCGCACGTCCTCGGGCGCGTGGCTGTCGTTCCACAGCTTGGAGGTGACCCACACGTCTTCGCGGTCGACCTCGCCGCGGTCGAAGGATTCCTGCAGCGCGCGGCCTACCTCGGCCTCGTTGCCGTAGATGGGGGCGCAGTCGACGTGCCGGTAGCCCACGCGCAGCGCGGTTTTGACCGCGTCGTACACCTCGCCAGGCGCCGACTTCCACGTGCCGAGGCCGATGATTGGCATCGTGTCGCCGTTGGCGAAGGAGAGCGTGTCTACGGGACGTTTCAGGATGTTGGTGCTCATGCGAGTTCTGCGTTGCGTGACAGGATTGTTAGTCGTGTATCCTATCTAACGAACGAACGAAAACTGCCAGTGTGCAGCCATCTGGAGCGATTGACACGAACGTTACGAAGTCTTTGTCTTGTTCTTGAAAATCCAACATGGAAATCAGTGTTGCGCTGATGCGGTTTCTGCGCGCTGGTACTCGAACACCCGAATCTGAACCGGGCGACTCTGAACGGGTTGTCCACCGGGGCGGAGGGCACGGAGCATGAGCGTGTGCGTGCCGGGCCGGAGGCGCCAACGTGCGTCGCGGTAATCGGAATCGAGGCGGGTGCCATCGACGGTCCAGTGCACGTCGTGCAGCATGGCGGCCGCCGTGCCGCGCAGGTGGATCTGCTGATGATCGGTGCGGAGAACGGGGTCAAGGCGGTACGTCGTGCCGTCGTCCGGGTACTGGATCTGCAGGCGGTCGGTGATCACGGCCTCCGTGTCGCTGGCGGGGCGCGTGACAGCGGTGTGCGGGGCTTCCGGCGGCAGCGGCATGTTGTGTTCGTGCATCCACGGGTGGAAGCGCTCCGGATGAACGGTAAACAGCTTGGCGTGAACGAACTGCTCCGGCGTCTTCGCTGAGGCTCGCAGCCCGGAGCGCGTGTCGATCCGCACGCGGCGATGGACGGTGCACGTGTCCGTGGGGGCGGTGCCGGTGAGGAAAACTTCGCGCCGTGGGGCCGGGCAGTGGGCGCTGGGGCGCTGCCCGCTCGCCGGGCAGAGGGTTGCCGTGTCGATGCCGGGTGGCCGTTCGAAAGCGCCGCCCGAGCCGATTTCTCGCATGATCGCGTTGAAGATCGGTCCCGCACCCGACACGCCGCTTACCCAGCGCATGGGTGAGCCGTCGAAGTTGCCGGCCCACACGGCCACCGTGTATTTGGGGCTGTAGCCCACCGTCCAGTTGTCGCGGTAGTCCTTCGAGGTGCCCGTCTTGACCGCCGCCGGAAACGGCAGCTCCAGTGGACTCCTGCGTCCGAAGGCAGGCGCTCGCGCTTCGGGGTCTTGCAAGATGTCGGTGATCAGATAGGCGACGGACGGCGCGATGCCGTTGGAGCGCGGCGCATTGGAAGCCGTGCGGAGGGTGTCGCCATCGGCCGTGAGGCGCCAGCGTGTCGTGCGGAGGGGCGGCAGCGAGCCGCCGCGAGCGAGGCCGGCGTAGGCCTGCGCCAGCTCGATCAGCCGCACCTCGCCGTTACCCAGCGTGAGACCGACGCCGTAGTGCGGAGCGGGCTGGTCGAGCGAGGCGAAGCCGGCATCGCGCAGTGTGTGCAGCACCGTTTCGGGGCCGAGGCGCCGCGCCATCCGAACGGCAGGCACGTTGTAACTTGAGGCCAGCGCCTCGCGCAGGGGCACCGGACCGTGGTAGCGCCGGTCGTAGTTTTCGGGCGAAAAGGCGCCGCCTGCTTCGCGGACTTGGAGGGGAGTATCGGCCAGGATGGAGGCCGGGGTGAAGCGGCGCGTGGCGAGGGCCGCGGCGTAGGTGAACGGCTTCAGCGCACTGCCGGGCTGACGGAGCATCCGTACGCCATCGTTCTGGCCGCCGGTGCGGGCGTTCCAGAAGTCGGCGCTACCCACATAAGCACGGACGGCGCCGGTCCGGTTGTCGAGAACCACCGCCGCCGCATTCGTCACTGAGCGATCTGCCAGTTGGGTGATATGCCCGTGTACGATCGACGCGACCGTATGCTGCAGGTCGAGGTCGAGCGTCGTGCGCAGTTCGGTGAGCGGCGCGTCGGCCGGCAGCGTCTGGGGCACGTGCTGGGTGAAGTGGGGCGCACGGAACGTCTGCTCCGGGGGCTGGAGGTCAAGCGGGAGCGCGGCAAGGCGGCGGTGCTCGTCGGTGGTGAGGTGACCGGCGGCTTCCATCGCATGGAGGACGCGCCGCTGCCGGGTCTTGGCGCGATCGGGGTGGCGGAATGGGTTGTAGCGGCTCGGGCTCTGCGGCAGGCCGATCAGGTAGGCGGCCTCGGCGGTTGTGAGGTCGCGCGCTGGTTTGCCGAAGTAGAGCTGCGCCGCCGCTTCGATGCCGCGCGCCCGGTTGCCGAAGGGCACGCGGTTGAGCCACAGCGCGAGAATGTCCGCTTTCGAGCGGCGCAGTTCCAGCCGCAGGGCGAGGTGCATCTCCGCGAGCTTGTCGATCCAGCCGCGGTCGCGCTTCGCACGGAGGAGGCGAGCCACCTGCATCGTGATCGTGGAGCCCCCGCTGATGATGGCGCCGTGGCGCAGGTCGGTCCATGCGGCCCGGACGAGCGCCAGCGGATCGATGCCGGGGTGCCTCCAAAAGCGCCGGTCCTCGGTAGCGAGCAGGGCGTCGATGGCGGCCGGGGCGATGGCGTCGAGTGCCATGGGGTGCCCGCGGCCATCGGGGCGGATCTCACGCAGGAGGTGGCCGGCACGGTCGGTGATCCGGAGGCTGATGGTCGCGCGGTCAGACGAAACCGTATCGGGCAGCGGCCATGCCAGCGATCCGATCAGCAGCACGGCGCATCCGGCCGCTCCCATTCGCCACGGCATCGTGCGAAGGAGCGTGCGGATCCAATCGAGAACGGAGGGGGTGGCCATCGGAAAGCGGGTTCGGCTGCGCTGTAGAGCACATCAGGCGTTTCAGTTCGATCAATATAGGAATTCCGGCGGGATCGTAACAAAATGGGTGATTGCAGGTCACACACATACACCGATCGAACCGCTCTCTCGGTGCTGTGTATGTATGGACGCAACAGCGCACTTCCCCCGATGCACTTCCGTACGCACTTGTGCACTTCGTGACACGGGCGGGATCATCCGGGGAGGTGGGCGTTGTGATATGCGCTGGATCGATGTCGTTCACTTCACCCATCCGCTTGGCTTCGTATGTCTTCCTCTTCGTCATCTCCCGCGCCGTCCGATGGCGCCTCCACGTCCTCAGGCGGATCGGTCTGGAAGCGTATCCTGGGCTTTAGCGTAGCGGCTGTAATTCTCGTTGGGCTGGCGATCCCCAAGATTGGCTCCTCGGATGAGAACGGCGACGCAGGCGGCGGATCGGGCCCGCAGCCGCTGGGGGTCGATGCGTATGTGGTGAAGACGAGCGCGGTGCAGGATCGGATCTTCACGACGGGGACACTCCGCGCCAACGAGTCGGTGGAGCTGACGAGCGAAGCGGCGGGCAAGGTGACGCGCATCCAGTTTGAGGAGGGCGGCCGCGTGGAGGCCGGGCAGCTGCTGCTCACGATCAACGATGCCGAGCTGCAGGCCGAGAAACAGCGGCTGGAATATCGCCTCGATCTGGTGCGCGACCGGATGGAGCGGCAGGAGCGCCTGCTCGAAGAGGGGGGCGTGAGCCAGGAGACGTTCGACCAAACGGTCAACGAAGTGAACGTGTTGGAGTCGGAACTGGACCTGGTGCAGGCGCGCATCGAGAAGACGGAGGTGCGGGCGCCGTTCAGCGGGACGATCGGGCTACGGAATGTGAGCGAGGGGAGCTACATTGCCCCGCAGACGCGCATCGCCATGCTGCAGAGCATCAACCCGATCAAGATTGACCTCTCGGTGCCGGAGAAGTACTCGAGCCGCTTGCAGCCGGGCGCGCCGATCTCGTTCACCGTGCGGGGTTCGGAGGCCACGTACACCGGGCGCGTGTACGCCATCGAGCCGCAGATCGACGCGAGCACGCGGTCGCTGCGCCTGCGGGCTCGCGCTGCAAATCCGGATGCCACCCTTCGCCCCGGCGCCTTCGCCGATATCACGGTGGTCTTCGACACGATCGAGGATGCACTCACCGTGCCGGCCTTTGCGGTGCTTCCCGAGTTGGGCGGGCAGCAGGTCTTCGTCGTCCGCAAGGGCCAGGCCCAGCCGCAGTCCATCGAGATTGGCGTGCGCACCGATTCGACCGTGCAAGTCACGAGCGGGCTGGCGCTGCAAGATACAGTGATTACCTCTGGCATCCAGCAGCTGCGCCCCGGTCTCCCCGTCCGAATTGAAAAAGTCGAATGATGAGTGTCGAATGATCCGTCGTCACTCCCCATTCGCAAATCGACAATCGACATGAGTCTCTACTCCCTCAGCATTCGGCGCCCGGTGCTTGCGACCGTGATGTCACTGATGATCATCATCTTTGGCGTCGTGGGCTTCTGGTTTTTGGGCGTGCGGGAGTATCCGGCGGTGGATCCGCCCGTGATTAGCGTAGCGACCTCGTACACCGGCGCCAACGCCGATGTGATCGACTCGCAGATTACCGAGCCGCTGGAGGAGCAGATCAACGGCATCGACGGCATCCGCACGATCACGTCGGTGAGCCGCGAGGGGCGGTCGACGGTCACGGTCGAGTTCGAGCTGGGGGCCGATCTGGAGCGCGCCGCCAATGACGTGCGCGACCGCGTGAGCCGCGCGCAGAGCCAGCTTCCGCCCGATGCGGAGCCGCCCACCATCTCCAAGTCCGATGCCGATGCGCCGCCGATCGTGTTCCTAAACATCAGCAGCGATCAGCGCAACCTGCTGGAGCTGACCGAGATCGCGGATGATGTGTTCAAGGAGCGACTACAGACGATCAGCGGGGTGAGCCGGGTCGATGTCTGGGGTGAGAAAACGTATGCGATGCGCCTCTGGCTCAATCCGCAGCAGCTGGCGGCGTACAGCCTGACGCCGCTCGACATCCGCCGCGCGCTCGATCGCTCGAACGTGGAGCTGCCATCGGGGAGCATCGAGGGCCAGACCATCGAGCTGACGGTGCGCACGCAGGGGCGGCTGCAGACGACCGAGGACTTCAATAACCTGATTCTCAAGCAGTCGCCCACGGGCGAGATCGTGCGCCTCAAAGACGTGGGCCGCGCCGAGATCGGGCCCCGCAACCAGCGCACGGTGCTCAAGCGCGACGGCGTGCCCATGGTGGGCGTGGTGCTGCGCCCGCTGCCCGGGGCGAACTATATCGACATCGTCGATGAGTTCTACAACCGGCTGGACATCATCGAGCGCGATTTGCCCGCTGATCTGGAGTTGGGCATCGGCTTCGACACGACGACGCAGATCCGGCAGAGTATCGACGAGGTGCAGCAGACGATCTTCATTGCGCTCGCGCTCGTTTTCCTCGTCATCTTCTTCTTCCTGCGCGACTGGCGCTCGACCATCATCCCGCTCGTCGTGATTCCCGTGGCGCTCATCGGGGCGTTCTTCGTGATGTACGCGGCGGGCTTTTCCATCAATGTGCTCACGCTCTTGGCCATCGTGCTGGCCATCGGGCTGGTGGTGGACGATGCTATCGTGGTGCTGGAGAATATCTATGCCAAAATTGAGGGCGGCGATGCCCCGATGGAGGCCGGCGTCAAAGGCACCCGCGAGATTTTCTTCGCCGTCATTGCCACGTCCATTTCGCTCGTCGTCATCTTCCTGCCGATCATCTTCCTCGGCGGATTGACCGGCCAGCTCTTCATGGAGTTCGGATTGGTGATCGCGGGCGCCGTCGCCATTTCGTCGTTCGTCGCGCTGACGCTCACGCCGATGCTGTCGACGCGCCTGCTGACCTCGGATGCCAAGCATTCGTGGTTCTATCGGAAGACGGAGCCCTTTTTCCAGAGCCTGACGAAGGCGTATCGGCGGACGTTGCATGCGTTCATGGAGCGCCGCTGGTGGGCGCTGGTCATCATGGCGGCGTGCGTGGGACTCATCGGGTTGTTTTACACGACGTTGCCCGAGGAGCTGGCGCCGCTGGAGGACCGCAGCAGCGTGCGGATGTTTACCACGGCGCGGGAAGGCGCCACCTTCGAGTACATGGACGACTACGTCGACAGCCTCTATGCCACGGTGCAGGGTGAGCTCGGCGAAGATCTGGCGGCGACCATCTCGGTGACGTCGCCGGGCTTTGGGGCGAGCAGCTCGGTCAACTCGGCGTTCATGCGGGTGCAGCTCGTGGAGCCGGCCCGGCGCGACCGCTCGCAGATGGCGATCGCCGATCAGCTGACCGAAACGGTGTCGCAACTCGAAGGCGCGCGCACCTACGTGTCGCAGGAGCAGACTATCTCCATCGGCTTTGGGCAGGGGCTGCCGGTGCAGTACGTCCTGCAGGCGCCCAACATCGACGAGTTGAAGCGTGTGCTCCCCGCGTTCATGGAGCGGGCGCGTCAGGAGGAGACCTTTGCCTTCGCCGATGTCAACCTCAAGTTCAACAAGCCGGAGCTGGAGGTGACCATCGACCGCGACCGAGCCGACAACATCGGCGTCTCGGCGCTCGATGTAGCGCAGACGCTGCAGCTGGCCCTGAGCGAGCAGCGCGTGGGCTTCTTCGTGCGCGACGGGGAGCAGCGCGAGATTGTGGCGCAGGTGAAGCAGGACAACCGCAACGAAACGCTGGACCTCAAGAGCCTGTACGTTCGCTCTGCGAGTGGCGAGCCGGTGCTGCTCGATAATCTCATCACTGTGCGCGAGCAGGCGACCCCGCCGCAGCTGTATCGCTTTAACCGGTTCCGCTCGGCAACCATCTCGGCGCAGCTGGCGCCCGGCTACACCATCGCCGACGGCATCCAGGCCATGAACCGGATCGGCGAGGAGGTGCTGCCCGAGTCGTTCTCCACCTCGCTCAGCGGTCCCTCGCGCGACTTCACCGAAACGTCGAACCGGCTCTTGTACGTGTTCGCGCTCGCGCTCATCCTCATCTATCTCGTGCTGGCCGCGCAGTTCGAGAGCTTCCGCGATCCGCTCATCATCCTGTTTACCGTGCCGCTCGCGCTCGCCGGCGCATTCGTCTTTCTCTGGTACTTCAACCAGTCGATCAACATCTTCAGCCAGATCGGCATCGTGATGCTGATTGGCCTTGTCGCCAAGAATGGCATTCTGATTGTCGAATTCGCCAACCAGCGCAAGGCCGCGGGCCTGTCGATCCGCGAGGCGATCGAAGATGCCTCGGCGGCGCGCTTCCGGCCCATTCTGATGACGGCGCTCTCCACCACGCTTGGCGTGCTGCCGATTGCGCTGGCGCTGGGCGCGGGCGCGCAGAGTCGCATCCCGATGGGCCTTGCCGTCATCGGCGGATTGCTGATCGGTACGGCGCTCTCGCTCTACGTTATTCCGGCGATGTACACGTACCTGACGACCGCCGAGGCCGGCGCCAAGATGGCGACGACGGATGTCATGGGAGGAGATGGAGCGCCGAGTGACCGCGAGGTTCCCCGGGCGCACCCCGAGACGGCAGAGTGATCAAATCATTGGTAATGGCAAATCGCCCATTGAAGATTTTCAATTTGCAGTTGGTTTTTCCCGTCCGCTTCATGCGCTTCGCCCGCGTGCGCTGCATCGCCTGTCTGATAGCCCTCACGCTTTGTGTTCTCCCCGCCGCCGCACAGGATGCCGCTGAGGCGGACACGCTGTCGCTCCGGCAGGCGCTCGAATCGGCACTGGAGCAGAATTACCAGGCGCGGATTGCGCGCAACGATGTCGACCTCGCCGCGAACGACTATTCGATCGGCAACGCCGGTTTTCTGCCGACGCTGTCGACGAATGCGGGCTACAACGAGACGATCAGCAACACGCAGCAGCAGTTCGTCAGTGGGGAGGGCCAGGACGTGACCGGGGCGACGTCGACGCGCCGTAACGCCTCGGCCTCGCTCAACTGGACGCTCTTCGACGGCCTCGGCCGGTTTGCGACCTACAACCGGCTGGGGGCCGAGCTGCAGCAGGAAGAGGCGCGGCGTCAGGAGCGGATCGAGTCGGTGCTCGATCAGGTCATCATCACCTACTACGACGTGGCGCGGCAGCAACAGCAACTGCGCGTGCTGGAGGAAGGCGTGGCGATTTCGGAGGAGCGGCTGCGCATCACCGAACTGCGGCGCGACGTGGGATCGGCGTCGGACTTGGAGGTACGGCAGGCCCGCGTCGACCTGAATGCCGATCGGGCTGCGCTGCTCCGCCAGCGGGCGACCCTCACCAGCACCAAGGCCACGCTCAATCAGCTGCTCGCGCGCGCTCCCAATGCCACCCGTTACCGCGTTGCCGATGGCATTGCGCTGGACCGGAGCCTGGAGCAGAGCGCCATCGTGCAGGCCGCCGAGCAGCGCAGCCCCATCCTGGAGCAGGCCCAGCGCGCGCTGGAGGCGGCCGAGTCGGAGCGCCGCGAGATCCAGGCCGAGCGCCTTCCCCAGGTCGATGCCACCCTGAGCTACGGCTACAGCAAGCTCGAAGCCGAGAGTGGCTTTCTCCAGAGCAGCCGTAACTACGACTTCACCTACGGCCTTTCTGTGACGTTCGATATTTTCGACGGTTTTAACCGGCACCGCCGCCGGGAGAATGCAGCGGTGCGTATCCGCAATGCCGAGCTGGCAGTGCAGGATGTGCGCACGCGGCTCCGCACCGAGCTCACGAGCGCGTACGAGGCGTATCAGAATCGCCTCGAACTCGTCGAGCTGGAAGAAGAGAATCTGGCGGTGGCTGAGGCCAACGTCGATCTCGCACTGGAGCGCTTCCGGCTCGGGGAGATCACCACCCTCGAGCTGCGGGAGGTACAGGAGCAGCGCATCGAGGCCGAAAGCCGGCTGCTCACCGCCCGCTTCGAGGCGAAGCAAGCCGAGACGACGCTGCTGCGCTTGAGCGGGCTACTTCTGGAGCGCGTGCCGCCGCCGGTCGAGCCGTGAGCCGGGCGGATTGTGAGCAGCGTGTTACGTGTGATAGGCAATTGTAAACGGGGCGTAATCTGTGCAGAGCGCTTGAAATACAAGCGGCTCGGAGTGCGTTGTGGAGGTGCATTTAATACAGACCTTCACAACCACACACCGCTATGTTTACCCAACTGATGCACCGCGTCGCGGGGCTGCTTATTGCCTTCGCGCTCGTCGCCTCTCCCGCGCTCGCACAAGATACGAATGAGGAGCCGCAGCTTGATGTCGTTGACACGGCCATTCAGGCCGATGGCTTCGACACGCTCGTTTCGCTCGTTCAGCAGGCCGGCCTCGTAGAAACGCTGAAAGGCGAGGGCCCCTTCACGATCTTCGCGCCCACCGATGAAGCCTTCGCTGCCCTTCCCGAAGAGACCCTGAACGCACTTACCAACCCGGACAACCGGGATCAGTTGATCGATGTGCTCACCTACCACGTCGTGCCGGGCAACGTGATGGCCGCACAGGTCACCCAGATTGACGAAGCCGCGACCGTGCAGGGGCAGTCCATCGGCATCAGCGTGGAGGACGGCGCTGTGATGCTCAACGGCCAGAACACGGCGCAGGTGATTCAGACCGATATCACCGCGTCGAATGGCGTGATTCACGTAATCGACACCGTGTTGCTGCCGCCCGAAGAGGACGACTCGTCCATGTAACACCCGCTTTCTCGAACCGACCGTAGGGGGCGGACAATGGGCGAAAGGCTCACCGGGCTTCGGCTGGGTGGGCTTTTTGCCTTTTATGCTGATACATCCGCTCGACGATGAGCATGTGGGGCAGCGTCATCACGCTGATCAGGATGAAAAGCAGCGCGATCATTTGCTCTTGCGACCCGAATGCCTGTGCGGCGGCATAGAGGACGATCAGCATGACGAAGGAGAGGACGGTAAAGAGCGCGGCCTTCCGGTAAAAGCCGGGAATGGAGGTAGGGCTGCCGTGGCGGTTGAAGAACCGGACCAGCTCCAGAATATGGCCGAGCGCGTGCCACCCGCCGAAGTAGACAGCAAAGGCCACCAGCGGGTGCACCGTCCAGAACAGGAGCGCAAACACGGCCGTGCTGAGCCCTTCGCGCTGGAGCGCTGCGCGGTCCATCACCGGATAGAGGGCAGCCAGCAGCGCGCCATGTTGTGCGACGAGGCCCAGGGCCCACCCGCTCGTATGCTCGGTCATCCTCCTCCATTCGAGCACGTGCGTGGTGGCAATGGCGTCAAAGATGGGATCGACGATGCCGGGGAATGCCACAATCGGCAGGCCAATGACGAGCAGTCCGCGCGAGAGATACGCCAGGGGACGGCGCCACCCACGCAGCTTCAAATACGCCAGATCCGCCTGGCCGAAGTGGTAAATCGTCATCGCGAGGAAGAGGGCGAGGCTCAGCCCCGATGCCACGAGCCACAGGGCGCCGTAGGCTGCCATCAGCGCGAGGTAAGCTCCGTAAAATTTCGCTTGATCGCCCCAGGTGGGGCGCAGCCCATACAGCTCAGAGGCGACCAGGTGATCAACCGCTCCGTGCGGGATGCCGGTAGCTACGACGGCGGCCATCAGGATGGCGAATGCGGTAGGGCCCATCGAAAGGGAGATCATGAGCGAGGCGCCGATGGTGAGAAGCGCCAGCCCAAGGACCGGGCCGTACACGCGAGGCGATCGGAGCGAAGCAGAATCAGGCATAAAGCGAAATCAGACGGGCAGCGCGGAATGATGGAGGCCAATCGAAAAGGACTGCGGTACGTTCTCAGTATAGAAAGGGCGTCTGGTAAACCCACGAAGATACTGTAACAAATCCGTGGGAAGCGGAAAACAGGCCCCCTCGAGGCGAAAGGCCGCACCCGATTTGAACACTGTCGATGCTGCGGCGTACCTACTTTTCGAACCAAATACAATCATAGAAACGCCAAGAGCGCCGTGGCACGAGCGAAGAAAGGAGATACCGTTGAAGTCCACTACACCGGAAAACTGGAGGACGGGACGGTGTTTGACACCTCGCAGGACCGTGAACCGCTGAGCTTCACGCTGGGGGAAGAGAAAGTGATCCCCGGCTTTGAGAAAGCGGTTGAAGGCATGGAGCCCGGAGACACGAAGACCGAAGAGCTTACCCCGGAAGATGCGTATGGGGAGCGTCGGGAAGATATGGTGATGGAGCTCGAACGGGATCAGATTCCCGAAGACGTCGACCCGCAAGTCGGCCAGCAGCTTCAGCTCCGGATGCAGAACGGGCAAACCGTTCCTGTCGTGATCACGGACCTCGGTGAGGAATCCGTCACTATTGACGCAAACCACCCGTTGGCCGGCAAAAAACTCATCTTTGAAATTGAACTGCTCGATGTGGAAGAAAATGGAACGGAGGGTGGAAGCAATATTGTGACGCCGTAGTTGCCCCCCGCTTCATACGAGACGCATATAGCAAAAGCCCCCGCAATTTGACCTGCGGGGGCTTTTTTTGTTGGGTCTTTTGGTTGGGCCTTTTTGTTGGGCCCGCTATTCGGCCCGGGTTGGAGTGTGAACGCCGATCAGGAAAGTACCGACGCGCGCTCTTGTTCGGGAATCGGTGCAAGCTCAAAGCGTACGCCTTGATCGCCCGGATACGGCTTGTGGTGGTCGTGCTGATTCGTCCAGATGTCTTCGGGAATGCCTTCAGGGAAGGCCTCGCAGGAGCGCGCATTCGATTGGCGATGCAGGTGCTCGCAGGCGAGACACAGGGGTTGGATATCGGTTGTCATAGTGGCCGGCAGGTTGGTTCGAGAGCGCGTCGTGGCAAGAGAACCGCCGGTGAAGGCGGGGGGATCCGCCGCGACCTGAATTTATAAGCGGTCTAAATTTATCTCCATCCCCATCGAGTGACTTATCCTGATCCAAGTTGTGCCCCAAGAAAAGGTTGTCATCCCGGACTCCGATTACCTCCGGTCAGTCGAGCTGCGCTCTCGTGTCGGGATCTCAATGGGGATGGCTGCTTATTTCGAGGAGATTATGTCATCAGTCGCGCTGAAGTGCCCGGGTCCGGGTCAAGCCCGAATCGAGCTGGGCGAGATCACGCCAGTACATGACACACAACTTGGGTTATCCTGCTTGTCCTGCTGCGATCAATTGGACCGAATTTCACAGAGGTCAGCTGAAAAATAATTCGATGATGTGCTTAATTTGGATCAGGTCTAAAAGAAAAAGTCTACATCGAAGCGCCGTGAATACACTCAACGCGTTTAGGAAAGCATGCCCGGTGGGCCTGTGCCTCCATGACCGCCCGTGCTTACAGGCCGGCTATAAATATTTTCTAAAGGGGAAAGGATGCACGCTCGGTGTGCTGTTTGAGGACTCGATTAATGTGTATTTCGAGTGGCTCACCGAGGATGGCGCTATCGTCGACTACGGACCGGACATCCGGTACAAGGCGCGGCCCAAACGGGAAATGGCGCGGCTCATCCGGGCCGGGGTATGGGAAGCAGAAACGGAGGGCGGCTTGCCCGTCCCCGAGGCCCAACCGGCCCGGTAATCCTCCTGCCTGCCCATCCCTGCGCCGAAGGTCTCAACTCGTTCAACGCCTCTACAGCATCTATGAACCGCTATCTGATTGGCTGCTGCGTCGTTTTGCTTCTCGTGAACGGATGGCTCGTCTTTGAGCGGATGAACGCCCTGGCCTATGCGCAGGAATCGTCCGCCGAGGTCCACGCCGAGGAGGAGCCGGAACTGGCTGCCTACATGACTTCGATGCAGCAGTACAGCCACAAGTTGATGCTCTCCGTTCAGGCCCGTAACGCTCCCGCGGCCGGATTCTACTTGCACGAACTGGAAGAGCTGACGGAGACGATCGAGACAGAGGTTCCAACGTACGAAGGGTACGAGATTGCCACCCTCGTGCGCAGCATGCTCGCTTCGGAGTTGGAGGAGTTGGAGGAAGCCCTGGCCCGAGGCCATTGGAGCCGGATTGATGCCCGTATCGACGCCGTCACACAGTCGTGCAACCAGTGTCACGAAGCTACCGACCACGGATTCATCCGCATCCGATCGGAGAATCTGTCGAACCCGTACAATCAGAGCTTCGAGCCATCGGGCAACAACTAAGTCGCCGCGGCGGCTACATCGCCCATACGTCAACTGCGAGCGCAGGAGCTACAGCGAGATGACGCCTTCGATGTCAGAGGCTTCCTCGTACACGGCGACGACATCCTCACTGGACTCGACGTTAAGGTGTGCCGTCACGCTGATGTAGTTGCCTTTGCTGGAGGCGCGTACTTTCACGGGGTGGTCCCCGAAGACGGCTTTCAATGCATCCACATTGTCACTGGGCGCGATGAACTTGAAGGTGTACTCGGTGGGCCACTCGTTTTGCTCATCAAGCAGGTCCCGGAAGTCGTCCCACCACTCGTCTCCGCTCTTGTTCGATCCACTGATCACGCGCATAGCATCTCGCTTTTTCATTCAGGGCATGTACCATGTGTACGCTGGTGCTGGGGTGTTCGTTCAGCGGGGCACGGTACGCAAATGCGAGTTCGTCGCCTCCCACTTATCAAGCCCGCGTCCCGATGGCTGTGCGCATCTCCCGCTTGTACATTTATGAGGAACATGCACGCGTGCGCGAAGCTTTTAACACCGCTGTGTTCCTCTGCGTGATTCCGCTTCTGCTAATCTTTCTCTGATGCTGACTATGCCCACCCGATTCTTCTCTACCCCATGGTACCGATTCCGGGGCGCCGTGGTAGCATTGCTCGTAAGCCTTCTGCTGGTACCCGCTGCGATGGCGCAGGACAGCAGCCTGCTCGATGAGTTCGAGCAAAAGGTGACCGAGTTCACCCTCGATAACGGGCTCACGTTCGTTGTCGTCGAGCGCCACGATGCCCCCGTCGTTTCGTTCCATACCTACGCCGATGTCGGCTCCGTGGATGAGCCGGTGGGCCAGACCGGCATCGCTCACATGTTCGAGCACATGGCCTTTAAAGGCACGACATCCATCGGTACCGAAGACATCGAGCAGGAAATGCAGGCGCTCCAGCGCCAGGAGCAGATCTACCTGGAGCTGCGCCGCGAACGCGCCAAAGGCCCGCAGGCCGACTCGTCGAAAATTGCCGAGTTGGAGCAGCAGTTCAAAGAAGCGCAGGAAGCGGCACAGAGCTACGTCGCGGGCGGCGAGTACGAGAACATCCTGGAGCGCAACGGCGTCAGCGGGCTCAACGCCTACACCAGCGCCGATGCCACCGGCTACATCTACAGCCTTCCCGCGAACAAGCTGGAGCTGTTCTTCGCGCTGGAAGCAGATCGCTTCATGAACCCTGTCTTCCGCGAGTTTTACACCGAGCGGGATGTGGTGATGGAGGAGCGCCGCCAGCGGACCGACTCCAACCCCGTCGGGCGGCTCATTGAGGAGTTCCTTGCGACGGCTTACAAAGCCCATCCGTACGGCGAGCCCACGATCGGTCACATGTCGGATCTGCAGCAGCTCTCTCGCACCGATGCGAAGGCGTTCTACGACACCTATTACGATGCCCGGAATCTGACCATCGGGATCGCGGGGGATGTCGATCCGCAGCAGGTGCAGCAGCTGGCCGAGCAGTACTTCAGCGATCTGCCCGCTGGTACCGATCCGATGCCGGTGCGCACCGACGAGCCCGACCAGATTGGCGAGCGCCGCGTGATCATCCGCGAGCAGACGCAGCCCTTCGTCGTGATCGGCTACCACCGCGGCAGCATGCAAAGCCCGGATGATCCCGTGTACAGCGTGCTGCGTGACGTGCTCAGCCGCGGCCGCACGAGCCGCCTGTACACCAGCCTCGTCGAGACCGAGCAGGCGCTCAACGTGCAGGCTATTCCCACCTTCCCGGGAAGCAAATACGAGAGCCTCTTTGTCTTCTTCGGCGTGCCCAGCCAGGGCGTTTCGCCCGAAGAAATCGAGGAAGCAATTTACGCCGAGATCGACCGCATCAAGAACGAGGGCATCACGCAGGAAGAACTGGAGCGCGCCAAAACCCGCGCCCGGGCCGACTTGATTGGCCAGCTCGATTCGAACTCCGGTCTGGCCCAGCAGCTCTCGCGCATGGAGGCGCTCACCGGCGACTGGCGCAGCGTCTTCAACCAGTTGGAGAAGCTGGAGGCCGTTACAGCCGCCGATGTGCAGCGCGTGGCCAACGAGACGTTCACACGCAGCAACCGCACCGTCGGTATGATTAAGACGGAGGACGGATCGCCCACCGCCGACGCGGGCGCCTCGGAGTAACCGCTGCGTCTCCCCCTGCTCTTCCCTTTTGCACGCCAACCTATCTACCGCCATGAATCGACTGACCCGAACGTTCCCCCTGGCGCTTGCCGCTGCGCTCCTGATTGGCCTGGGGCTCGCTCCTGCGGCGCAGGCGCAGGAAGACATTCGCACCGCTGATTACAATGTTGAAAACCTCGAATTTCCGCCACTGCGCGACTTCGAGGCCCCGCAGCCCGAGCGCATTACGCTCGATAACGGCATGACGATCTTCCTGCTCGAAGATCACGAGCTGCCGCAGATCAACGCAGTCGCTCGCATCGGCGCGGGCTCGGTCTACGAGCCGGCCGAGAAGGTGGGGCTTGCCTCCATCACCGGTTCAGTGATGCGCACCGGCGGCACCGCATCGATGAGCTCAGATAGCATCAACCAGGTGCTCGAAGGGCTGGGAGCCACCGTCGAAACCGGCATGGGCTCCACCTCCGGATCGGCTTTCATGTCGACGCTGAAAGAGAACGTGGACACCGTGCTGCCCATCTTCGCCGACGTGATCCGCACCCCGGCTTTTGCAGAGGAGAAAGTGAGTCTGGCCAAGAACCAGCAAAAGTCATCTATCTCGCGGCGCAACGACAACGCGCAGCAGATCGCCTACCGGGAGTTCGACAAGCTGGTGTACGGTGAAGACAGCCCCTACGCGCGCCACACCGAGTACTACACCATCGACGCCATCACCCGCGAGGATGTGGTGAACTTCCACGAGCAGTACGTGCAGCCCAACAACATCATCCTCAGCGTGTGGGGCGACTTCGACGCCGAGGCGATGGTGCAGAAGCTGCGCGCGCAGTTCGGCGACTGGGAGCCGGCCCAGGACTTCACCCCGCCCACGCCCCCCGATCCCACCACTAACCGGTCCTACTCGGTCAACTTCATCCAGAAAGACGACGTCACGCAGAGCACCATCCTGATGGGCCATCCCGGCGAGCTCATTCAGCGCGATGACGACTATCCGGCTGTCATCGTGACGAACGAGGTGCTGAGCGGCGGCTTCTCCGGGCGGCTCTTCCAGAACGTGCGCAAAGATCAGGGATTGGCCTACTCCGTCTTCGGCAACTACAGTGCCGGCTACGACCGGCCGGGGCGCTTCTTTGCGGGCGTCTTCACCAAGAGTGGCACCACCGTAGAGGCGACACGCTCGGTCATGGCCGAGGTGGAGAAAATGCGTCAGGAACCGCCGAGCAACGAGGAGATCCAACTTGCGAAAGACAGCTATCTCAACTCGTTCGTCTTCAACTTCGACACCAAGCAGGAAGTGCTTGGGCGCCTGATGACGTACGAGTACTACGACTATCCCTCCGACTTTCTGCAGCAAACGAAAGACGCCATCGAGCAGGTCACCGCCGAGGACGTGCTGCGCGTCTCGCAGGCGTATCTGTACCCCGATGAGAGCCACATTCTTGTGGTGGGGCGGCAGCAGGACTTCAGCCAGGATCTCGCGGCGCTGACCAAGGACGGATCGGTGAATGAGATTGACATCTCCATTCCCACGAGCCCGCCCAGCGAGCAGGCCTCCGCGCCCGCCTCGGCCGAGGACATGGCCGCCGGTAAGGAGAAGCTGATGGCCGCTCGGGAGGCCCTCGGCGGATCGGCCTTCGACGGGGTCCAAACCATGAAGATCAAAAGCGAAACAGAGGCTGACACGCCCATGGGGGCGGTCACCATTCCCATGACGACTACCGTGCAGCTGCCCGGCAAGATGCACGTTGAGCAGACGCTCCCCAACGGCATGACGCTCACCATCGTCGACAACGGTGAGCAGATGATGATGCAAACGCCGCAGGGCTCGCAGTCGGCGCCACCGCAGATTCGCCAGCAGATTGGCGGGCAGCTCTGGCGCAACATGGTCTACCTGATGGCCAGCCTGGAGCGCGAGGCCGTCGAAGCGCAGGCGCAGGGCACCGAAACCATCGAGGGCACGACGTACGAGGTCGTCAAGGTGACGCCGCCCGAAACGGATGCCTTCACGCTCTACCTCGATCCCGAGACGATGCGCCCGGCGCGCGTCAAGTACACCGCCATGACGCAGCAGGGCCCGCAGGAATCGGTCGATGTGCTGAGTGACTATCAGGAGGTCTCCGGCATGATGGTGCCGTTCACAACGGTTACGTATCAGAACGGAGAGCAAGCGGCCCAGGCGACCCTGCAGACGGTGGATATCAACACCGAGGTGCAGGACGGGCTCTTCACGGTTAGCGACAACTGACCACGATCACCACGGGTGAGGTGTGCACCGGACGGCTCGGGGCTTTGGCGGCTCCGGGCCGTTTGGTGTTGGGACGTGGCTGATGGACGGGATGGACGCAGCAGCCCCCATCGCATCCCGCGCCGCATCCAAATAGAGCGAATAAAATAGAGCGGAGAAAATAGGGCGGAGCCCTCGCATTTTTCCGCTGGGCGTTTCATATAGCCCATCGTATCGCAACGTACCTGCATCACCAATCCAAAGACGGGGACATGCCGGAAGGAGAAATCATCGAATACGACGCTGAGGAGCAGCACGGCCTGATCGAGCCGGAAGACGATGGCGGTCCGCTTCCGTTCACGCTGGACGAGGTGGACGATTAGCACGTCGGAGCGCGCGTCGGGGTCGGACAGCGGGTAATATTTGGGATCGATGAGGACGACTGGAGAGCGTATACCATCCAGCGGCTTGGGTCGGCCGGATACGCCTGAAAAGCTGGAGGCGCAAAAACAAGAGGCCCACTCCGGGGGAGCAGGCCTCTGGGGTACTGCAGTATGATGGGTGCGCGTCACTCGTTCTCGTCGTACGCGTACGTTTCTTGAACCGAGCGGTCCTGTTTATGGACGATCAGGCGGCTCGGCAGGCGGTTCTTAGCGGTGTCGCGTCCGCTGCTCACGGCCTCCTTCTTCGTGTCGTGAACGCTGGTGGCGCGTTCGGCGCCTTCGCGCTTGACGGCCCAGCCCTCTTCGTGCGGAATGACGTGGTAGACCGTCGTCTTGGCCTCTTTCTGCTGGGCTTCCAGCATGGCCTGCAGCGCCTCCAGCTTTTCGGAGAGCTGGCCCACCTTGCCGGACAGTTCCTCAACTTCGTCGCGACGCGGGATGCCCATGCGGCCGAGCGTGTCGGTCACCGTGTTGGACACGGCGCGTTCGACGCTCTGAGCGGCATCGGTAAAGCCTTTGGTGACCTCGCCGAAGGTCTGGGTCGCGCGTTTCTGCTGCGCGGTAAGCTCATCGAGCGCTTCTTCAATCTGCTTGCGCCCGCGGCCTTCAAACTCCTCGCCGCGCTCCACCAGATTCTTGAAGATCTTCTCGCCTTCCTCTTCCACGCGGGAGAGGGCACCCAGTCCGGCCAGCCAGATCTCGCGGCCGCGCTCGGACAGCTCAGCGGGTAAGTCAGTGAATCGAACCGGTTTGTCGTTGCTTTTCTTCGTAGCCATGGGGTTTACCTCCGTGCGGGTATTATCCTATATCGTGCCAGTCTATGACGGGCGGGGGGCGGATCGTCGTCCGTCTCATTATGTGAAATAACGCATCGCGTCATAAGTTTCTGACTGATATTGACGCGGCGCGTTAATAGTGCGTATTCGGCAATCCTTCACAAGAGCCGGCGAAAATGGGCAGATGCGAGAAGAAGAGCCCGCGGCGGATTCCTGTCAAGCTGTCAGTGAAGAGCAGCGTGGTACGTTTTTCGATCCGATACGGAGTGGCCATCGAGTAGAAATCGATCTGCCATTTGGGCAAGAGGTGCGGCGCGTGCCGCGCTCATGCGACATCCGCGATCACGAATCGAATCGAGTACATGAATCTGCAGAAGTTTACGGTAAAAGCACAGGAGGCGGTTCAGAAGGCGACTGAGCTGGCGGCTTCCGAGAACCATCAAGGGATTGAACCGGCGCACCTTATGCAGGCGTTCCTGGCCGATCCGGACAGCATCGTCATCTCGGTGCTGCGCCGGGTAGGCGTGAATATCGAACGCGTGCGGCAGACGGCGGAGGCGGCGATGGAGACGCTTCCCGTCGTGACCGGGGCCAGTGTCTCGGGACAGTACCTGACCGACGCGTCGAAGAAAGTCTTCGATCGTGCCCGCGCCGAGGCCGATCTGATGAACGACGAGTACGTGTCCAGCGAGCATTTGCTGGTGGCCCTGGCTGAGAGCAAGGGGGACATCGGGCAGGTGCTCCGCGATCAGGGCGCGACGAAGGAAAACATCAAGGGCGTGCTCAACGACGTGCGCGGCGGCCAGCGCGCCGACGACCCGCACGCCGAGAGCCGCTACGAGGCGCTCGACCGCTTCGCCCGCGACCTGAACGAACTGGCGCGTAAAGGGAAGATCGACCCGGTCATCGGGCGCGATCAGGAGATCCGGCGTGTGCTCCAGATCCTGAGCCGGCGCACGAAGAACAACCCCGTGCTCATCGGCGAGGCGGGCGTGGGGAAGACGGCCATTGCCGAGGGCATCGCCATCCGCATTGTGCAGGGCGATGTGCCCGAGAGCATGAAGACGAAGCGCATCGTGGCGCTCGACATGGGCGCGCTCGTGGCTGGCGCGAAGTACCGCGGCGAGTTCGAGGACCGGCTGAAGGCCGTCGTCAACGAGGTCAGCGAGTCGGATGGCGAGCTCATCCTGTTCATCGACGAGCTGCATACGCTGGTGGGCGCCGGCGCTGCCGAGGGCGCCATGGACGCCGCCAACATCCTGAAGCCCGCGCTGGCCCGCGGCGAGCTGCGCGCCATCGGCGCGACGACGCTCGACGAGTACCGCAAGCACTTCGAGAAGGACCGCGCGCTGGAGCGGCGCTTCCAGAAAGTGCTCATCGAAGAGCCGAGTATCGAAGACACGATCTCCATCCTCCGCGGTCTCAAGGAGCGCTACGAGGTGCACCACGGCGTGCACATCAACGACAGCGCGCTGATTGCCGCAGCCGATCTCAGCGAGCGCTATATCACCGACCGGCAGTTGCCGGATAAGGCCATCGACCTGATCGACGAGTCGGCGGCCCGCATCCGCATGGAGATCGACTCGATGCCGGCCGAGTTGGATCAGCTGGAGCGGGAGATTCGCCAGCTGGAGGTCGAGCGCGAGGCCGTCAAGCGCGACGGCAACGAGGAGAAGCTCGCCGAGATCAACGAACAAATCGCCAACCTCGAAGACGACCGCGACGAGTTAAAGGCCCGCTGGAAGCAAGAGAAAGACCTGATCCAGACCGTTCGCGACGCGAAGGAGAAGATCGATGCGCTGCGCGTTGAGGCCGAGAATCTGGAGCGCGAAGGCAAGTACGATGAAGTCGCCGAAATCCGCTACGGCACCATTCCGGATTGGGAGAAGGAGGCCGAGGAGGCCAACGACAAGCTGCAAGAGATTCAGCAGAATGGCGCGCTCCTAAAGGAAGAGGTCGACGGCGAGGATATCGCCGAGATCGTCTCCAACTGGACCGGCATCCCGGTCTCGAAGATGATGGAGAGCGAGCGGCAGAAGCTGCTCCGCATGGAGGACGAGCTTGCCGAGCGCGTGGTCGGCCAACCCGAAGCCATCCAGGTCGTGTCGGACGCCGTGCGTCGTGGACGCACCGGTCTGCAGGAGTCGGATCGGCCCATCGGTTCGTTCATCTTCCTGGGCACCACGGGCGTCGGTAAGACGGAGTTGGCGAAGACGCTCGCCGCGTTCCTCTTCGACGACGAGAACGCGATGGTGCGCATCGACATGAGCGAGTATCAGGAGAAGCACACGGCGAGCCGGCTGATTGGCGCCGCGCCGGGGTACGTGGGCTACGAAGAGGGCGGCCAGCTCACCGAGGCCGTGCGCCGCAAGCCGTACTCTGTCGTCCTGCTCGACGAGATCGAGAAGGCGCATCCGGAGATCTTCAACGTGCTCTTGCAGGTGCTCGATGACGGGCGCCTCACGGACAACCAGGGCCGGACGGTTGACTTCACGAACACGATCATCATCATGACCTCGAATATGGGCTCGGACATCATTGCCGACACCATGGACGAGGTCGAGGGGCACCTCTCCGATGCCCAGCAGCAACAGCTCGAGGAAGAGCTGTTGCGGATGCTGCGCAAGCGGCTGCGCCCCGAATTCCTGAACCGCATCGACGAGATCGTGACGTTCCGCTCGCTGTCGCGCGAGCACATCCGGCAGATCGTCGAGCTGCAGTTCGATCGCATCGCCCAGCTCGCTCACAAGAGCCACCACTTGACGCTTACACTCTCCGACGAGGCCAAAGACTGGCTCGCCGAGCGGGGCTACGACCCGGCTTTTGGCGCCCGCCCGCTCAAGCGCGTGCTACAGCGGCAGGTGGCCAATGAGCTCTCGAAAGAACTGCTCGACGGCTGGATCGAAGATGGCGACACTGTCCACATCGAGTTGGCTGACGACGAGAGCGGGCTCACGTTTAAAACCGTGAAATCCGGCATCGAAGAAGCCGCCGGCGCCGCCGACGTGTCCGGTGACGGAGCGCCATCCGTCGAGGCCTAATCGCTCCCGCGTCGGTTTTACCCGGCATTCAAGCCGTCATCTCCCTCGGGAGGTGACGGTTTTTTTTTCGGTGGTGGATCTTGCTGAGCGCTGGCGCATCATCGATGCAAACCGTTCTGTCTGGCGAGCGGGTCATTTTTCGCTTGTTTAAATGAGCCACCGTCGTAGCTTACAGATGTTCAATCAATGAGGCGGAGATCCTTTCACTTACCATCAACTCATATCGGAATGATGCGATTTTGGAATAGGCTGATTTCGGTCGTGCTCGTGCTCATTCTGGCCGCCTGCGGGGGCGGATCGGAGGGCGACACCAACGCCGCCGGGCCATCGGCCGAAATACAGACCGTCGAGAACAATGGCGTGCAACTGGAGGTGCCGCGTGAGGTGTCGGCCGGGGCGCCGGTGGAGGTGACGTGGAGCGGGCCGGATAACAACAACGACTATATTTCCGTCGCCGAGCAAGGCGCGGACGACGATGCCTACGTCGACTATACGCGGACGCGCAACGGCAGTCCGCTGACCGTACGCGTGCCCGATACGCCCGGCGACTACGAGATCCGCTACGTCGCCGCCGAGAACGACGAGGTGGTGGCCCGGGCGCCGCTTACTGTCGCCGAGGTCGAATCCACGCTCGACGCCCCGTCCGAAATCGGCGCCGGAGCGCCCATCGAGGTGACGTGGACGGGGCCCGACAATCCGAACGACTACATCTCCATCGCCGAGCAAGGAACGGACGACGACGCCTACGCCGATTACACGCGCACCCGCAACGGCAGTCCGCTGACTGTGCGGGCACCGGACACGCCGGGACGCTACGAGATCCGCTACGTGATGGCGCAGTCGGATCGGGTGATTGCGCGCTCGCCGGTCAACGTTACAGCCGTCGAGGCCAGCTTCGACGTGGCCGATACGCTGATGGTCGACACGCCGGTCGAGCTTAACTGGAGTGGACCGGACAATCCGAATGACTACATTTCCATCGCGGAGCGCGGATCGGACGACGGTTCGTACGTCAACTACGAGCGCACCCGCAATGGCAATCCGCTGACCATCCGCACACCGGAGCAGCCCGGTCAGTACGAACTCCGCTACGTGATGGATCAGTCGGATCGTGTCATCGCCCGCAAGGCGCTGACCGTCATGCCCCTGCAGGCCATCCTCCGGGCGCCCGATACGGCAAGCGCAGGAAGCGGCATCGAGGTGCGCTGGGTGGGTCCCAACGGTCCGGACGACTTCATCGCCGTGGCCACGCCGGACGCGCCCGCCGATCAGTATGAGAGCCGCGCGCTGAGCCGGGCGGGCAGTCCAGCGACCGTGTTTGCACCCGGCAAGGCAGGCCCGTACGAGCTCCGCTACATCTGGGCCGAGGAGGACAGCGTGCTGGCGCGTCAGGCCCTTACCGTTCAATAATCGGGATCGGGAGAGGCGTCTTGATGTCTGCCCGGGCGGCATTTTTGCGCTTACTCCTACGGGGCTTCCATCAGGATTCGTAAATGGGGCGGCACGCTCCTTGATCGACCAACCACCGACTGGTTATGAAACCTAAACTTTATCTCGGCGAAGCTGTCGGACTCCTCATGAAAACGACCCCCATCCTCTGGGTGCGGCTCGGGTCGTATGCGCTGCTGGGCCTCGGCCTGCTCGTCTACTTCGCCGTCATCGGCGGCATCGCGTGGCTGCTCGCGCAGCTCTGGAGCGTGCTGGGCTTCATCGTGCTCATCGCGGCCTTTGGCGGCGCGTTCGGCATCGTCAAGTGGGTCACGCGCTATTACTTCTATCTGCTGAAGGCTGCGCATGCAGCCGTGATGACGGAGTTCATCGTGTACGGACAGGGGCCCGACGGATCACAGATCGCCCACGGCAAAGAGCAGGTGACCGCTCGCTTCAAGGACACCAGCATCATGTTCGGCATCGATCAGCTGCTCGATGGTATCGTGAAGGCGTTCAACCGCTCCTTCGCGCGGATGGTGGATTTCTTGCCGATCCCGGGCCTGGACAGCCTCACGAAGTTCATCGAGCGGGTGTCCAAGTTTGCCACCACGTACATCGACGAGGCGATTCTCACCCGCGCCTACAAGGAGGACGAGCCCAACGTGTGGAAAGTGGCGCAGGACGGGGTCATCCTGTACGCGCAGTGCTGGAAGCCCATCCTCGCCAACGCCGTGGTGCTCACCCTGCTGAGCTATGTCGAATTCTTCGTCTTTCTGGTGATTCTGGGCCTGCCCGCGCTGCTGATTGGCGCGGCCATTCCGGCTCTCAAGATGGCGCTGGGCATCAGCGTACTCGTGGGCGCGTGGATGCTGAAGCTGGCGATCGCTGACGCCTTCGCCATGGCCGCTACGCTGTTGGCCTATCACCGCTCCACCGAAGGCGTAAAGCCCGATCCGGAGTGGCAGGCGCGGCTGGAGCAGGTAAGCGACCAGTTCCGTGAGCTGAAGGAGAAGGCGCAGAGCCACGTCCAAACGTACACCTCGGGTGCGGCGACGTCCCCCACGCCCCCCGATGCGAGCGCCTCTGCTCCGAATCCGGCCGATACGTAGGCGCTCAGGGGGCTGCGTCCGATCGAGGCGACTACACCCCTGGCAGCGCGGCCAGTTGGCGCTGCGCCTCCTGCGTGTGCTGGTGGTCGGGGCCGTGGTGGTGCCGGAGGGCGTCGCGGCTGGCGCGAAGGTGGCGTGCCGCGTCTTCGGTCTGCCCGGTCGCTGCGAGGCAGGTGCCCAGCCAGAGCCGGGTCTGCGCCGTTTTGGCATCGTCGACGCCCAGGCGCTGCTCACGAATGCGCAGCGCTTCGCGCAGGAGTGGCTCGGCATCGGTGGGGCGCTGGGTGTCCACGAGCAAATGGCCCAGTTTGCTCAACACATCGCCGAGACGCCGATGATCGTCAGGCAAGCGCGCACGAAGTACGTCGAGGGCCTGGCGGTACAGCGCCTCGGCCGATTGGAGCGCGCCGCGGCGGTGGTGCATCGTCCCGAGGTTGAAGCGGAAAATCGCCGTGTTGACGTGTCCGGGTTCGAGGGCTGCTTCACTGATGCGCACCGCTTCTTGGTAAAGCGGGGTGGCCGCGTCGATCGCCCCTTGCTCTTTCAGCGTATGCGCCAGATTGTTCAGGCTGATGGCCACGTAGGGGTGGTCGTCGCCCAGCCGGTCGCGCCGGAGCTGTAGGGCTTCGCGAAACAGCGACTCGGCCTGGTCGACCCGTCCGCGACGCACCTCCAGCACGGCAAGGTTATTCAGGTCGGTGGCGATGCGTGGGTGGTCGTTGCCCAATACAGCTCGGTTAATCGCCAGCACTTCGCGAAGGATCGGCTCGGCCGCATCGTAGTCGCCGCGTTCGGTCAGGAGCCGTCCCAGGTCGCGCAGCGTTCGCGTCGTCTCGGGATGCTTGGGGGGCAGGCTGGCTTTCTCGATGGCGAGCGCGCGTCGGTACAGCGTTTCCGCCTCGTCGTAATCGCCCTGCTGATGCAGTACGGTAGCGAGGTTGTAGTAGCTGTATCCGATGGAGGGATGCTGCTCGGGATGTGTGTTTTGGCGGAGAGCCAGCGCGCGCCGGTGGAAGCGCTCGGCGTCGTCGTATCGGCTCTGCTCGAAGGCGATGATGCCGCGGTCGTTTAGGATGTCGGCAACGGCCGCGTCAGAGCGGTTCCCGCGTTTCGACTCGATCGCCAGCGCGCGTTCGAGGAGCGAATCGGCCTGCTCAAATTGGCCCTGATCTTTGAGCGTCCAGGCGAGATTGGCCAGTGTTTTAGCAGTGTTGTGATGGTTGGGGCCGTACACGGATCGGTTCTGGTCCAGCGCGCGCTCCAACAGCGCCCTCGACGGCTCGTACTGGCCCAGGTTTTGGTAGATGTGGCCCATGGCCATCAGCAGCTGCGCTTGCACCGCGGGCTGATCGTCCAGCGCATCCACGTGCTCCACGCCGCGGGGCAGCAGGCTACGGACGGTGACGGTGTCGCTTGGCTCCACGAAGGGGCTGCTCTGCTCGAACAGGTCGATCATAAAGTTCGTCACGGCGGCCGATTTTTCGGCTTCGCGCTGGGCCCGGTTGCGTTCCTGAGCCACGCGCGTGGTGTACAGCGTGGCGAAGCTGAGGATGAGCAGCACGAAGGCACTCGTCGCAGCCACACTCCAGCGGTGGCGCTGGATGAACCGCTTTGTGCGGTAGGTCCAGGTGCCGCGGCGCGCACGCACCGGCCGGCCACTGCGGTACTGCTCGATGTCGTCCGCCAGCGCCTCAGCCGAGGCGTAGCGCGCCTCCGGATCTTTGCGGAGCGCTTTCAGGATGATGGCATCGAGGTCACCGCTGAGCATCCGGTGCAGCTCATCGGGTCGCCCAATCCGGGCGGTCCGGGGGGCATCGGAATCGGCGGGGCGGGTTGAGGAGGCAGATGTGCGGACGGCGGTGCTGGGGCGCGTTGGCGGCTCCTCGCAGATGGAGCGCTGGATCTCGAAGAGGGAGGTTGCCTCGCTGTGCGGGCGGAGGCCCGTCAGCAGCTCGTACAGCAGCACGCCAAGCTGATAGATATCGGTGGCCGTCGTAATCGCATGGCCTTTGATCTGCTCGGGCGCCGCATATTCGGGCGTCATCCAGCGCTCGCCAGGGCGCGTGAGGCCGGAGGCGTCCTCGCCAACGACCTTCGCGATGCCGAAGTCGAGCAGCTTCACCGTACCGTCATCGGTCACGAGGATGTTCGACGGCTTCAGATCGCGATGCACCACCAGGTTGCGGTGGGCGAAGTGGACTGCATCGACGATGGTGGTGAACAGATCGAGCCGGTCGGCGATGGGGAGGTGCTGTGCGTCGCAGTAGTCGTGGAGCGGCTGGCCTTCGACGTGCTCCATCACGAAATAGGGCTGGCCGTCATACGAAATAGGGCTGGCCGTCATCGGTCATCCCGCCGTCGTAGAGCTGGGCGATGTTGGGGTGGCGGAGGGAGGCCAGCACCTGTTGCTCGTGCTTGAAGCGCTGGAGCACCGCCTCGGTGTTGGCCGGACGCGCCAGCAGCTTGATGGCAACGGTCTGCTCGAAGGCGCCATCGGCCCGTTCGGCGCGGTAGACCACGCCCGATCCGCCGCGTCCCAGCTCCTCGGCCAGCCGGTACGGCCCGATGCGCGCGTCTTCGGCGGGCGTTGGCATGGAGCGCTCCATGCGCAGTTCACCGGAGAGGGTGTCCCACAGCGCCGTGGTGTAGCGCCGGAGGGGTTGCTCCAGAAAGGAGTGGGGATTATCGCTGGCGTCCAGCAGCTCACAGACGGAGCGGTACAGCGCCGTGTCGTCGCCGCAGCGCTCCCGCAGAAAGGCCTCGCGCTCGGCGGGAGGGCGGTCGAGGGCGGCGTCGAACAGTGCGTCGATCTGCTCCCAGCGTTCCGTTGGGATATTCATAGTGCGAGCGGATCGGTCGGTGGCGAATGCGAGCGCCGGGGGCGCAGACGCTCCGCGTGGAGGAGCGGGCATCGCATCGGGCGGCGGAGGGGGGACCGGCGCCCATGTTTAGACAGATGTCGCTCGTTACAAGTAAGCGCAGGATGCGCGCCAAAGCGGTCACGCGATCGGGGGGCGGGAAGGGGCGCATCACTGCGCTTCGGCCAGCGTGTGCTGGTAGCGTTGGGCCTGCTCGGGTTTGCCCCAGGCGTGGTAGAGCCGGGCGAGGGCCTGCGCCGCGCTCTTCGTCCGCCAATCGGCCGGACCGAATTGCTCGCGGAAGGTGCGGTAGCTCGCTTTGAGGGCCGGGGCCGCTTCCGCGAATTGGCCTTGCCGCGCCTGGCTGAGTCCCAGCAGGCCTCGGGCGGCAACGATCTGCCAGTGGCCCTCGGGGAGCAGGCGCGTCAGGATGGTTTCACCCTCGCGGATCAGCGCGGCGGCGCGGGCAAGCTGGCCGCGCTCAATGAGCACCCATCCGTAGCGGACGAGCGTGGAGGCGAGGTGGGGGTGGGTGCCGGGCAGCAGGGCGCGTTGCTGGGTCAGCGCCTCGGCGAAAAGCGAATCGGCTTCGGCGAGCATGCCGCCGCGGAAGTACGTGAACGCCAGGCGGCTTTTGGCATTGGCGACCGCGGCATGCTCGGCGCCGTAGCGGGCGGTGTACGCTGCGAGGGCGCGCCGGTGAAACGAGATGGCTTCCCCAAACTTGTGCTGAGCTTGCAGCACGTTGGCCAGGTTGTGCAGCAGCATGGCGGGGAGCGAATCCCCCTGAGTGCGTGAGAGGCGGAGCGCACGACGGTAGAGCCGCTCTGATGCGGCGGCTTTGCCCTGCTCTTCGAGAAGCAAAGCGCGGCCATTCAGGGCCGATATCAGATGCCGGTCGTCCGCGCCGTACGCGTCGTGCAAGATGGTGAGAGCGCGGTGATAGAGGCTGTCGGCGGCGGAATGATGGCCCTGGCGGAAGAGCATGTAGGCAAGAGCGCGCTGCGTCTCCGCGACGGCGGGATCGGTGGGACCGAGCACGCGCTCTTTCGTATCGAGCGCAGCGCGCAGCAGCGGCTCGGCTTTGGGGTAGAGGCCGAGGTTGGAGTACACACTGCCCATGGCGGTTTGCAGCTCGGCCCGGACGAGGGGCTGACCGGCCAGCTCCTGTTCGACGCGCTGCGCTCCACGATCGAGCACCTGCTGCACTGTGAGATCGGGGGTGCCCTCCATCAGCGGATCGGACTGGCGGACGAGGGTGGTCAAAAACGAGGTGACGGCCTCCGATTTGTCGCGCTCGCGGGCGATCCGCTGGGCCTGCACGGTGACGGTAATGGCGTAGCCCACGATGAGCACGACAATGCAGGCGGCGGCAGCGACGCCCCACCGATGCCGGCCGGCAAACTTTTGCGCGCGGTACAGCACGGTATCGGAGCGGGCCTGGACGGGCTGGTTGTTCAGATGGCGGTGCACGTCCTCGGCAAAGGCTTCGACGGTGGCGTACCGCGCATCGGGGTCTTTGCGGAGCGCCTTCAGGATGATGGCATCGAGCTCGCCGCGGAGGGTCCGGCGGAGCTGCTGCGCATCCAGCCCGCGAGCGCGGCTCACGTCCTTGGCGGTCGCGGTGTCGGTCGACGGGGAGCCATCCGCGGCTTGCGTGACCACGGTGCTGGGGCGGGTGGGCTCCTCCTCGCAGATGGCGCGCACGATATCGTAGGGCGAGCGCTGCTGGAGCCGGTACGGCCGGTGGCCCGTGAGCAGCTCGTACAGCAGGATGCCGAGCGCGTACACATCGGTCGCCGTCGTGATCGGCCGGCCCTTGACCTGCTCGGGCGCGGCGTATTCGGGGGTCATCAGGTGGAGGCCGGTGCGCGTGTGCAGCGGCGCCTCGGAGGCGGTCTCGGCGACGTCAAGCACTTTGGCAATGCCGAAGTCGAGCAGCTTCACCGTGCCGTCGTCGGTCACGAGAATATTCGACGGCTTCAGATCGCGGTGGACGATCAGGTTCTGGTGGGCATGCTGAACGGCGTTGGCGACGGTGGTGAAGACGCGAAGGCGCTCGCGGATAGAGCAGCGGCGGCGGTCGCAGTGCGTGGTGAGCGGCGTGCCCTCGACATACTCCATTACGAAGTAGGGGCGCCCGGTCTCGGTGGTACCGCCGTCGAAAACGCGCGCCACGTTCGGATGGTTAAGGGAGGCCAGGATCTGCCGCTCCGCGAGAAACCGGGCGGTAAAGTCGGTGGTGTCGAGATGGCTGCGCAGGATCTTGATGGCCACCTGCTGATCGAAGGTGCCGTCGGCTCGTTCGGCGCGGTAGACGGTGCTCATCCCGCCGGTGCCGGCTTCTTCGACGATGCGATAGGGACCGAGGCGCTGTCCGGGTTCTAAGCGGGGGGCGGAGGGTATCTCGGCGTCGGGGAGCAGGGCTGCGGCGTGCACGGCGGCGTCCTGCTCAAGAAAATCGGGCGCGTGCGCTTCGGCGTTGAGCAGCGCCTCCACCTCGCGGCGCAGCTCGGGATCGCCGGCACAGGCGCGGTCGAGCAGGATGGCCTGCTCCTCGGGCGACCGTTCCAGCGCCTCGTCGAGGAGGGCGCTGATTTCAGACCAGCGTGCTGGAGAAGGGGTAGGCATCGGTCCAGACAAAAAGCAGGCGTCACGATCCGATTAGGTCGGCCGGGTTATTCGTCCTTTTCGTCGGTATCATCTTCATGCTCGGCGAGGGCGCGGGAAAGCCATCCTTTCGCTTTCCGCCAGTCGCGCCGCACCGTTCGTGGGGAGATATCGAGCAGCTCGGCAATCTCCTTCTCTTGCATCCCGCCGAAGAACCGATACTCAACGACCCGCGCGAGCCGCTCGTCCAGCTTGGCCAGCTGACTGAGCGCCTCGTCGAGGGCGAGGAACATCTCGGCGGAAGCGTCGGCGGAGACAATCGCGTCGTCGAGCGGCACATGCGGGGCGTCGCCGCCGCGCTTCTGGGCCTTGCGGCGGCGGGCATAATCGATCAGGATGTTGCGCATGATGCGCGAGGCCATCGCAAAGAAGTGGATCCGGTCCTGCCACTCGACCTGCGTCTGATCGATGATCTTGAGATAGGCTTCGTGGACGAGCGCCGTGGTGCTGAGCGTGTGATCGGAGCGCTCGCCGCGCAGGCGATTGCGCGCCACGGCACGAAGCGAATCGTAGACCTCCGACCAGAGCTGATCCGAGACATCCGAATCGCCCTCCTGGAACTCCATAAGTAATTGCGTCACATGGCCTTTCGTGCTCATATACGCACTGGGTTTTCTGAGGCATCACGCCGCCGGGTCAAGGCGACCCCGGCCGGGGTCGCATAGCGGACCGGCCCGGGTCGTATCCGGCTATGACGCAGCAAAAATCGTGAAAGTCGGGCCAAGCGGACGGGTGCGGCCGACGGATATCGTTCAACGGGGGTAGAAAAGCGGGTCGACACCTCGGGCCGATGGGAGGGCCGCGAGCCGACGTTCGCCTTTCGGTATAGTCTAACAATCGCCATGAAACAGATAAAAAGCAACAGGTTTGCGCGAGGCGCGTTCGCCCGCCGGAGGCCGCCCGATAGGAACATCGCGCCGCATTCGAGATTTGGATGGCGGCGTGTGCTGCAAGACGAACACGCCGCTGTATCGCGGGCAGGGACCAATAACGGCCGAAGCACCAACTTCGAGACCGTCCTGGGTGGAGATCCCGCTGCGCCGCGCCTCAGCCGCGATTGTGACGCCGCCCGGCGCCCGCGGCCGGCGTGTGCAAAACGGCATTTCATTTCCTATCTTCCCTATCTTACCCTGCGTCCCGAACGAAACGGCGCGCCCATTGGATTGAATTCGCGTAGCGTATGTACCTGAGCAAACTCGAACTGCACGGCTTCAAGAGCTTTGCGGAGCCTACGGATCTTCAGTTCGATCCCGGATTGACAGCCATCGTGGGGCCTAACGGCTGTGGCAAGTCGAACATCGTTGACGCCGTGCGCTGGGTCATCGGCGAGCAGCGGCCCACCGCGCTACGGTCGGACAAGATGGAGAACGTCATCTTCAACGGCACGGCCGATCGTAAGCCGCTCGGCATGGCCGAGGTACAGCTCACCATCGAAAACAACCGGGGCGTGTTGCCCACCGAGTATTCCGAAGTGACCATCGGGCGGCGCCTCTTCCGCGACGGCAAGTCCGAGTACCTGATGAACGGCACCCAGTGCCGGCTGAAGGACATCACCGGCCTGTTCATGGACACCGGCATGGGCGCCGATGCGTACTCGGTGATCGAGCTAAAGATGATCGACGAGATCCTCTCGGACAACGCCGAGGACCGGCGCCACATGTTCGAGGAGGCCGCCGGCATCACGCGCTACAAGTCGCGCCGCCGGCAAGCGCTACGCAAGCTCGACAACACGCAGGCCGACCTGAACCGCATCCGCGATCTGATCGACGAGATCGGCACGCACGTGCGGCGGCTCAAGCGGCAGGCGAAGAAGGCCGGGAATCTGCAGACGTACGAGGCGCGGCTGCATGAGCTGGAGCTGCGGCTGGCCGCCGTCGAATACGCCGATCTGCAGACGCGCCGCGACGAGCTGGAGGCCGAGGTCGCCAAGCTCAACGAGCAGGCCGAGCGCAAAGGCGATCAGCAGACGGCAGCCGAGCGGCGCCTCGAAGTGCTGCGCGACACGCTCGACACCCGCGAAACCAAGCTGGAAGAGCGCCGCGAAGCCCTGCAGCGGCATCGCACGCGCGTCAGCCAGCTGGAGGCCGAGCAGCGCCTGCAGCGCGAACGCCTCGACCGCGCCCGCGCCGATCGCAAGCGCCTCAACCGGGAGCAGGACGAAGCCGCCGCCCAGCTGGAGCAGCTGACCGATCAGCAGCAGCGGCTGGAGATGGCGCTGCAGCAGGCCACGCCGGAGCGCAGGGTTGCCGAGCAGCGCGTGCAGACGGCGAAGGCCGAGCGCGATCGCGCCCAAGAGGCTGCTGAGGCCCAGCGCCAGACCGTCCGCGAGCTGCGCGCCGAGGAGGAGGCTGCCGAGGCGACGTGGACCGAGCGCCGCCGCGAACTCGACCGCGCCACGAGCCGCCTCGACATGCTCGAAGATGAGCACCGGCGCACGCAGAAAGAACTCGACGAGCTCGACGCCACGGCCGACACGCTGGCGTCGCGCCTCGACACCGCCGAGGCCGAGCGCGCCGAGGCGCAGCGCCAACTCGATGCCGCCCGCGACGCCCTGGCCGACGCCGAAGCGCTCCGCGCCGACCGCGCCGAGGCGCTCGACGCCGCCCGCGAGCGGCTCCGCCAGTTGGAGCGCCAACGGGACGCCGCCGCGTCGGAAGTGGAACTGCTCGAAAGCATCGTCTCGTCGTACGAAGATTTCTCCGACGCCGTCCAGTTCCTCGCCGAACACGGCGATGCCGGGCTGGACGACTTCCGCACCGTGGCCGACGTGCTGGCCTGCGACGCCGAGGCGCGCGTGGCGCTCGACGCCGCGCTCGGCTCCATCGCCTCGTGCATCGTCGTCGCCGATGCCGACGCGGCGCAGCAAGCCATCCGCCAGCTTCGCGCCGAAGCCCAGGGCCAGGCCGCGTTCGTCGTGCTCGACCGGCTCCCCGATCCCGAGCCGACGCCCGCGCTCGACGGCGCCACGCCGCTCCGCGAGGCCGTCCGCACGATCGACGGCGCGTACGCGCCGCTCGCCGACGTGCTGCTGCAGCACTGCTATCTCGCCGATTCGCTCGACGACGCCGAAGCGTGGGCCGACCGCGCCGATCCGCCGGCGCGCTGCTTTGCGCGGACGGGCGAGTGGGTCGATGCCCGCGGATTGCTGCAGGGCGGCAGCGAGCGCACGAGCACCTCGCCCGTCGCCAACCGCCTCGGGCGGCGCGAGCAGCTGGAGCAGGCCCGTACCGAATACGCCGACTGTGTCGCCGCCTGCGAGAAACAAGAAACCGAAGTCGAGCAGTGCGAGGGGGCGCTGGCGGCCGTCGATGTTGAGGCGCGCCGCGCCGAAGTTGACGACGCCGAGGCCGCGCTCAAACAGGCTGAGAGTCAGTATGAGCGCGTCCGCTTCGAGCGCGAGTCGCTGGAGGAGCGGCGCGAGCGGCTGGCCCAGCGCCGGACCGAGCTGAACGATGAGCTGGAAGCGATCCGTGCTGACGTGGATACGCTGGAGGCCGAAGTGACGGAGGCCGAGCAGGCCCTGCAGCGTCTCCGCTCCAAACGCGCCGACGCCGAGCAGGCCCTCCAGCGCGCCGAAGCCGCCGAGCGTGAGGCCGTCGACCGGCACAACACGGCGCACGTCGAGGCCGTCGAAGCGCGCAACCGCTGCGAGAATCTGGAGCGGGATCTGGAGCGGACGCAGGAGCGCATCGCGGAGATCGAGCGCCGCCGCGAACAGCGCGCCGAGCAGATCAGCGAACTCGAAACCACCATCGAAGCCGCGCTCGACAAACAGTCCGAACTCGACACGAAGATCGAGAAGGTCCGCGCCGAGCGGGCCAAACGCGATGCCGCCGTCGCCGACGCCGAAGCCGCGCTGAAGGAGACGAAAGAGGCGATCGCCGCCGTCGAGGACGAGCTGCGGGCCGTCCGCCAGGAGCGCGAGGAGCTGATGCGCACCGAGAGCAAACGGAGCGTGCGCCTCGCCGAGGTCAAGACGCGCACGCAGGACCTCGTCGAAAACATCCACGAGGACTTCGACGTGCATCTGCCCGAGGCGGATATCGACGTGCCGGAGGATTTCGAGATTGACCCGGCGCGCGCCGAAGTCAAAGACCTGCGGTCGAAGGTCCGCAAGCTCGGCAACGTCAATCCGCTGGCGCTGGAAGAGTACGAGGAGGAGAAGGAGCGGCTCGACTTCCTGCAGGAGCAGCGCGACGACCTCGAAGACGCCGAGGACACGCTGATGGAGACGATCGGCGAGATCAACGAGACGGCAGCGACGCGCTTCGACGAGACGTTCGAGGCCATCCGCGAGAACTTCTCCGAGATCTTCGCCCAGCTCTTCGAGGGCGAGGCCACGGCGCGGCTCGAACTGGACGATCCGGACGATCCGCTGGAGTCGCCCATCAACATCATCGCCAAGCCGCGCGGCAAGCGGCCGAGCACGCTGGCGCAGCTCTCCAGCGGCGAGAAAACGCTCACGGCCATCGCGTTGCTGTTTGCCATCTACCTCGTCAAGCCGAGCCCCTTCTGCATCCTCGACGAGGTCGATGCACCGCTCGACGACGCCAACGTCCAGCGTTTCATGAACCTGATCCGCCGTTTCGAGGACGACACCCAGTTCATCCTCGTCACCCACAACCAGCGCACGATGGCGCTCGCCGACCGGATGTACGGCATCACGATGGAGGAGCAGGGGATCTCCAAGCTCGTGGGCGTGGAGTTTGACGAGGCCGTGGCCATGGCGGAGTCGTAATCGAGCCGATCGGCCGAGTACGATTCCCGCCGCGGGTGCCGTATATTGGATCGCCGCTATACATCGGATTGCTCACCAACGCCCCCTCGGATTCGTGGACCAGCTCTACACCCAGGCCGAAGCGTGGCTGCGCGTCGTGCTCATCCTCGGCGGCGCCGCGCTGATCGGCCTTCTCCTGCACGCCATCGTTTTCCGGATCGCGCAGACCGTCGTCCGGCGGATGCCATCGGTGCTCGTCTTCGACGGCGTCGTGCTGGAGCGCGCGCGGGGGCCGCTGCGCCTCATCATCCCGCTCATCGCCCTCTACACCGCGCTCCCGTTTGCGGCGGCCTACCTCGGCCCCGACGTGCACGCCCTCATCCGCGGCGCGCTCCATCTGATCACGGTGCTCGCGGTCGCGTGGCTGCTCATCGCCATCGTGATGATGGTCGAAGACGTGATCGCGCAGCGCTACTCCATCGATCAGGCGGACAACCTGCAGGCGCGCAAGATCGTGACGCAGACGCGCATCCTCCGCCGGATCGCCATCGTGGTCATTGGTATCCTCTCGCTCGGCGCCGTGCTGATGCAGTACGAGCCCTTCCGCGAGTTGGGCACCGGCATTCTGGCGTCGGCGGGCATCATCGGCATCGTGGTCGGCGTCGCGGCGCAGCGCACCCTCGGCAACCTGATCGCCGGCATCCAGATCGCCTTCACGCAGCCCATCCGCGTCGATGACGTGGTGATTGCAGAGGGCGACTTCGGCTGGGTCGAGGAGATCACGCTGACGTACGTCGTCGTGCGCGTGTGGGATCAGCGGCGCATCGTGGTGCCCATCACGCAGTTCGTCGAGCAGCCATTCCAGAACTGGACGCGCGAGACCTCGGAGCTGCTGGGGACGGTCTTCCTCTACGTCGATCACACCGTGCCTTTCGATGAGGTGCGCGCGGCGCTCGGCGAGGTCGTGGAGGCGTCCGACTACTACGACGGCCGCGTCTGGCGCCTGCACGTGACGGACACGACGGAGAAGACCGTGGAGCTGCGCGCCCTGATGAGCGCCGGCAGCGCGCCCGACCTGTGGGAGCTGCGCTGCGAGGTACGCGAAAAGATGGTGACGTACCTGCAGGAGCACTACCCCGACGCCCTGCCCAAGACGCGCGCCCAGCTTCAGGAAGCGCCGGTTCTTGGCGAGGGAGAGCGGGAGAATGGGGGCGTGGGGGAGTGAGAGAAGTTTGTGTGCTGCCGCATCTGACAAGGCGACTGGACGAGCAAGGACGCCGGTCCACCGTGCGCCCGCTGATGAGTGGAAGTCATGCACAGTATACAGCGGATCTCAAATGGAGCTTTTGCGCGCGGGTCCAGTTTGAATGTTTCGTGACTGGTCGTGTCACTAATTCCTGGTCCTATGCCCAAGCAATGGAAAAATCGCATCGTTAGCTCGCCCGAGGTGCTCAAAGGAAAGCCGCGCGTAAAAGGAACGCGGATTCCGGTGAGCCTCGTCCTCGGATATTTAGCGTCTGGGGCCTCCCGGGAAGACATCATCGAAGAGTTTCCCGACCTGACATCCGAAGACATCTCGGCCTGTCTGAGCTACGCCCGCGACCTTTCTGAATTTGAGGTGGCAGCGTAACGATGCGATTTTTCGCGGATCACTGTGTGCCGCGCTCAATCGGCGAGCAGCTCCAGTCAAAAGGGCACCAGGTTGTTCGGCTCGCTGATCAGCTTCCGACTGATGCCTCTGACGATGAGGTCATCGCTAAGGCCCAAGATATGGACGCGATTCTCCTATCGCTAAATGGGGATTTTGCTGATCTCATTCGATATCCACCTGAATCATACGGTGGCATCGTAGCGCTTCAGGTCCGAAATCGGCCCGGGGCGATTCCCGCGATCATGGAACGACTGATCGGATACTTGGAGCGTCATCCTGATCAGGAGCCCTACGCCGGCAAGCTCTTTTTGGTTGAGGCTCATCGCATCCGCAGGCGGGGTGGCACTTGATCGAGCATCGCGGTTTCAGTCCGTATAGAGCCAGCGTCGAAAAGCAACGGGCGGGCAGATGCCGACGTCATCCACTCGCCCGCTTGCCCTTTCAGCCAATCATCGAACCTACCGCTGTTCCGGCACGCGCGTCTCGTAGGACGGGCGCTCCGGCTTGGCGGGCGTGTAGTTCTCCAGCGCCTCTATCATTTCCTGAATGGCGCGGTCGAGCTGTGGGCGCTGGCCGCGGGCCATGGAGCCGGGGTCGTCGACCACGCGGATGTCCGGCTCCACGCCGTGGCCCTCGTCAAACCACGTCCCGTCCGGGTTGTACATCCGGAAGGTGGGCACGCTCACGCTGCCGCCGTCGATGAGCGCCGGTGCGCCCGAGATGCCGATCAGCCCGCCCCAGGTGCGCGTCCCGATGAGCGGACCGAGGCCCGCCTTGCGGAAGTAGTCGGGGAAGGCGTCGCCGCCGGAGCCGCTCCAGCCGTTAATGAGCATCGTCTTGGGGCCGAAGTGGGCGATGGGCGGCCACTGCCAGTCCGTCCCGTGGCGCACGGCCCAGAAGGCTTTGGCCGGGCGGTTCAGCAGCTCGACGAACCGATCCGGAATCTGGCCGCCGCTGTTGAAGCGCTCGTCGATGATGAGCGCGTCCTTGTCGAACTGGGCGCGGAACTGGCGCACCAGTTCCGTCTGCCCGTCGACGCCCGTGTTGGGCACGTAGACGTAGCCGACGCGCCCGTCCGTCTGCTCCTCGACGTACTGCCGGTTCGCGTCGACCCAGTCGAGGTAGCGGAGGCGGTCGTCACTGGACATCGTTTCGACGATCACCTCGCGAGCGCCGTCCATCGTCGGCTGATCATTCACCGTGAGCGCGACCGTTTTGCCAGCGAGTCCTTCGAACGCGGCCCATGGATCGTGGTCCACGTCGAGCGGCGATCCGTTGACGGCCAGCACGTAATCGCCTTCGCTGAGGTCGACGCCCGGCCGGTGCAGCGGCGAGCGGACCTCGCTGGTCCACGGCGCGCCGTCGATGATGCGCTCGATGCGATACGCTCCATTTTCGAGCGACCAGTCGACGCCCAGCAGGCCCACGCCGCGGCGCTCGGGCTGCTCGGTGTCACCCCCGCCGCGATAGGTGTGCGAGGCGTTCAGCTCGGCAATCATCTCGCCGATCAGGAAGTTAACATCGGCGCGGCTGGCGGCGTCGTCGACGAGGGCGCCGTACTGCTCGCGGATGGCGTCCCAGTCGACGCCGTGCATGTTCGGATCGTAGAAATAGTCGCGTTGCAGGCGCCACGCCTCGGTGAAGAGCTGCTGCCACTCGGCACGCGGGTCAAGGCGCATCTGCAGTTCATCGGTCCGCAGCGGCGTATCCATCTGCTGGCCGGGCTGCAGGTCGACGATGGCGAGCCGGCCCTGCTGCATGACGAGCAGCTTCTTTCCGTTAGCCGAGAGGCGGTAGCCACCGGCGTCATCCATCACGGTTTGCTCCTCGCGGGCCTCGACGTCGTAGTAGACGATGGGCGACTGCTCGCCGCCGGAGCCGGAGCGCGGGAGCCGCCGGTACACGAGCGTGCCTTCGGCGGCCTGCAGATTGGTGTAGTTGCCGGGCGCGGGCGGCAATTCCACGAGGCGCTGCTCGAAGCCGTCGAGGTCAATTTCCACCGCGTCGGATTCTTCGCTCTCGGCCTGCTCGCCACTCTCTGACTCGCTGTTTTCGCCATTCTCGGGTTCGACTTCATCGTTGCGCGGTGCCAGCGGCGAGGCCACGTTTTTGCGGAGCGGGATGGCCGCCAGCTTCGTCATGTTCGGGTAGACGAACGAGTTGTCGACGCCGCTGTAGACCGGGTCGAAGTTGCGCGCGGTCTGCACGTATAGGTAGTCGCCATTCGGGTCGAAGACGGGATCGGCGGTGTGGTAGAAATCCGACGTCACCTGATGGCGCTCCTCGTTTTGCGTGTCGTAGAGGAAGACAGCGCCGTGGCGGTTGTCGAGGCCGCGGTGGTACGCGAGCCAGCGGCTATCGGGCGACCAGCTCACCGAGAAGTTACTGAGCGCGCCGTGGTTCATCCACTGGCTCTGGTCGATGGTCGTCGTTTCGCCCGATTCGGTGTCGTGGATCTGGATCTGCATCGCCTCATCGATGAAGGCCACTTTCTCGCCGTCGGGCGACCAGTAGGGCTGATAGCGGAAGCCCTCGCCGAGCGCAGTGAGCGTCGTGGCCTCGCCGGAGCCGTCGGCATTCTGCACGGTCAGCTCGTATTCGCCGGAGCGGTCGCTGAAGTAGGCGATCTGGGTGCCGGTGGGCGACCACGCCGGGTAGCGCTCAGCCGTGCCCGACGAGCGCGTCAGGTTGCGGATGGGCCCGTGCTCGGCCGGGACGCTGAACAGCTCGCCCCGCGCCTGGATGACCGCGCGGTTGCCTTTCGGCGAGATCCACGCCGCCTGCATCATAGAGCCGACCTCCTCGGTCGTCGGCTTGATGGCGGCGCGGTCCGTCACCACGTCGATGTTGATTGGCGTTGTCTCCTCCGTATCGAGGTCCATCAAATGGAGGTGGCCGCCCGCTTCAAAAACCATCTCCGACGGGCCGATGGCGGGAAAGTGGACGTCGAACGCGGTGAACTCGGTCACCTGCCGCATGTCCTCCGATTCGAGGTCGTACGCCCAGATGTTGTAGCGCTTGTTGGGGCCGCGGTCGGAGAGGAAGTAGAGCGTGTCGCCGTGCCACATCGGCATCTCGTCGTTGGCGGCACTCTGGGTGATGTTGGTCGCCTCGTTCGTCTGCAGATCGAACAGCCAGATCTCCGGTGCCATGCCGCCGCGGTAGCGTTTCCAGGTCCGGAAGACGCGGCTCTTGCGCGTGAAGGCGATTGTCTCGCCGTCCGGCGAAATCGCGCCGAACTCGCCGTAGGGCACCGGCAGCTTCTGGGGTAGGCCGCCTGTGGGCGTGGTGCTGTAAAGCTGGCTGTAGCGCTCGCGGCCGCTGGCCATCTGCGAGGCGAAAAGCAGGCTGTCACCGCTCGGGTACCAGTCGAGCAGCATGTCCATCTCGGGGTGGTGCGTCACGCGCGTCGGCGTCCCACCCATCGTGGGGATCGTGTAGATGTCCGGGTTGCCGTCGTAGTTGCCGCTAAAGGCGATACGGTTTCCATCCGGCGCGAAGCGCGGAAACATTTCCTCGCCGTCGGGCGAGCTGAGGCGATGCGCCGTGCCGCCTTCCTTGGGCACGACCCAGATGTCACCACCGTAGACGAATGTCACCTGCGTTGCGGATACATCGGGGTAGCGGAGCAGCCGGGCGTCGACCTGGGCCTGGGCGGGCGCGATCCACAGCGCGCAGCACAGGAGGGCGAGCAGCGAAGACATGTATTTCATGGGAGTCGGGGCGTAAATGAAGGCGAGCATGTGAGAGTCACCGCATGCATCCGTATGTTATTGTGTAGATTAAGCGAGGCCCAAAATCAATCGCACTGCCCCCGATTTCATCAGACTGGTCGATTTATGGCTGATTCCGATCCGAGGCCCATCAATCTGGACGATTGGCAGGCCCGCGCAAGAGAGCGGCTGCCGCAGATGGTGTACGACTACTACGCTGGCGGCGCCCGCGACGAGATCACGCTCCGGGCGAACGACTGCGCGTACGACCGGCTGGATCTGCGCTACCGGGTGATGCGCGACGTCAGCACGCGCGACGGGTCGGCCACCGTCCTCAGCCACGACATCGATCTGCCGGTGCTGATTGCGCCGACGGCGTTCCACCGGATGGCCCACGACGACGGCGAGTTGGCGACCGCTCGCGCCGCCGGGGCGATGGGCACGATCATGATCCTCAGCACGCTGGCGACCACCGCCGTCGAAGACGTGACCGAGGTGGCGACCGGGCCGGTCTGGTTTCAGCTGTACGTTTACCGCGATCGCGAGGCCACGAAGGCGCTCGTCCGCCGCGCCGAGGCGGCCGGATGCACCGCGCTGGTGCTGACGGTCGATGCGCAGATCTGGGGCGTTCGCGAACGGGACGAGCGCAACCACTTTCAGTTGCCCGACGGCCTCGTGATGAAAAACCTCACCGCTCGCGGCGGCGCTGGCGACACGTTTCCCGACGTCGACGGCTCGGGGCTGGCGGCGTACGTCAACGAACAGTTCGACACGGCGCTGACGTGGGACGACCTCGACTGGCTCGCGTCCATCACCGATCTGCCGGTACTCGTCAAAGGCGTCGTCCGCGGCGATGATGCCCGGCGCGCGGTCGACCACGGCGCGGCAGGCGTGGTCGTCTCCAACCATGGCGGGCGGCAGCTGGACACCTCGCCCGCGACCATCACAGTGTTGCGCGAGGTCGTCGAGGCCGTCAACGGCGAGATCGACGTGCTCATCGACGGCGGCATCCGGCGCGGCACGGATGTGCTCAAAGCGCTCGCCCTGGGCGCTACGGCTGTCGGCATCGGGCGGCCCGTGCTGTGGGGGCTCGCCGTCGATGGCGAAGCGGGCGTGCGCCGCGTGCTCACGATGCTGCGCGATGAGCTGGATCTGGCAATGGCCCTCTGCGGCCTATCGGCGCTCGACGAGGCCACGCCGGATCTCATCCGCCGCCGGTAGTTACATCTGCATCGCCGCGCGGAAAAGCAGGACCAGCGTAACGGCAAAAGAGAGGACAATAAAGAGAACCCACCCTGCCGCCGCGCCCGAGCTGGTCTGCGCGTCGGTGGCCGGGATTTCGGTTTCGGGGCGATCGGGGCGCTCGGTAGTCGTAGCCATCAGATCGGGACGTTTGGTGAGAGAGGGCCGGTGTCTCCAAGGTGAGGCGTAGCGCGCTCGTTGTCAACGGGAAGGGGCCATCAGGAAAGATACCAGGGGCGATTTATGCCGAGGTCGATTCCTCCGGTGGAGGATGCGAGGACGTCCGCGTGGTCGACGCGTCGGCTGGCGAATCGTCGGCGATGAGCGAGGGGCCGAAGGTGTTCACGATGAACATGGAGAGGGAGAGGCGCCGGACGAGCTTCCCCGCCACCGTGCCCAGCGGATGAGAGGCCTGGCGAGTTTGGCCGTGCGAGGACAGCACGATGAGGTCGCTGCCGTGCTCTTCAGCGAAGCTCCCGATGAGCGCCGGAGCATCGCCATGCGCCACGTAGAGCTGCGTAGGCACCGATGGGCCCGGTGTCTCCTCGACGAAGGTGCGCAGCCGCCGTTTCGTCTTGCGTTCGGGCAGTGTCGCATCGGAGAGGGCCAGCATGTCGGTGGTATTGAGGGCGACGTATTGGGGCCGCTCCATCACGTGGAGCACATCGATCGGGGCGTGGTAGAGCGCGGCGAGCGCCCGGGCATGCTGGAGGGCGCGCCGCGACGCCGGGGAGAAATCGACGGGGACGAGAAGGCGCTGAAACTGTACCGCGTCGAGCGTGGCCGAGGAGCCTACGGTCAGGATTGGGACCTCGGCCTGATTGATGAGCGCCGCAATCACGCTGCTTTTGACTGGCGGCACAGGGCCGCGATCCGGGTGGGGGCCGGCAACCACCAGCCGGATGTCATGCGTCTCGATGTGGCGAAGCAGCCCATCGGCGACCGAGTCGGCCTGGACGAGCGTCGGGTGAAGGTCGGGGTGCGGATCGGCATCGGGGAACGACGTGCGGCGCAGCTGCTGTGCGGCGGCGCGGCGGATGCGCTCGCCCGGCGTTACGGTGGGTGGATCTTCCGCACGAAGCGGAAGCGTATCGCCCGAGGTAGGCGGGTGGACGTGAACGAGGTCCAGAGACGCGTGGAGAGCGTTGGCCAGGAAGAGCGCTTGCGCCAGGGCAGGCCCTTCCGCAGCATCCCCAGCAACGGGGGTCATCATGCGATCAATACGAAGCATGGCAGGTCATCGGCGAGGCAGCAGCACCCCGCCCGGCAGAGGCGAGCGCTGTTGTGAGGGTGCACGTGGTCCGCGTCTTTACTTCTACACAACATTTTTATTTAAGGACGGAATGGCGGTGTGCGCCGACTGACAGCGAAGAACACTGCGCAGCTGTGGGCAATGCCAGCGAGCCGGTGTGGGGGATTTACCCACGCCGGCAATTCAAGAGCGTGCGGCGCGACGAGGCCTGCTCGTGCAACGAGCGAGGCCGTTGGACAAAGTGGATCGCTCGGACATATATAGGGAGCACAGGTCGTTTTTCCTTCGACGGGCCGGGGCGTGCTCTCGGCCAGAGACTGCCAAGCGCATGCAGACGTTACTAATTGCTAACGACCCGGACATCCGGTCGCTCATCGAGACGGTGCTCACGGACCGAGGGCACGAGGTGGCCGTGTGTACCACGCCCGAGGCGGGCTGGCTTGCGTACAAAGAGGAGCCCGCTCCGATGATCGTGCTCGGGCAGATTGACGCCGAGAGCCGGGCGCTGTGCCGGCGGCTGCACGCAGCCGAGGCGAAGGCGCCGGTCGTCGTGTTCGTGCGGGAAGAGTGCCCCTCCGATCAGCTGCACGCCGCCTTCGAGGCGGGGGCCGAGGACTGCTTCACGGGCCCGCTCACGCGCGATCAGCTCGACACCCATTTTGCCTTTACCGAGCAGCGGGTGCGCCAGCGCCAGCAGCGTACCCAGGCCGCGTCCGAGCTGCAGGCGCGCGTTTATCAGCAGGCCGTCGTGGCCGAGATCGGGCGGCGCGCACTCACCGGCACCGCGCTCGATGTGCTGATGCCCTATGCCGCACGGGCCGTGGCCGAGGCGCTCGGCGTCGAGTACTGCAAGGTGCTGGAGTGGACGCCCGACCAGCAGGCCTTTTTCTTGCGGGCGGGCGTCGGTTGGGACGAGGGGCACATGGGTACGGCCGTCGCCGATGCCGAGTCCAACTCGCAGGCGGGCTACACCCTGCAGGCGCGCCAGCCCGTCATCGTCGAAGACCTCAGCGTCGAAACCCGCTTCGACGGGCCTACCTTTTTGCACGACCAGGGCGTGCGCAGCGGCGTCAGCGTCCTGATTGCCGGCAGCGAACGGCCCTTCGGTGTCCTGGGTGCGCACACGACCGAGACGCGCAGCTTCAGCAGCAACGACGTCAACTTCTTGCAGTCGGTCGCAAACGTGCTGGCCGGTGCAGTCGACCGTGCGCGGACCGAGGAGCAGCTTCGCAAGAACGAGGCGCACGTCCGCGCTATCCTGGAGACGACCGTCGATGGCATCATCACCATCGACGAGCGCGGCCACATCCAGTCGTTCAACGAAGCGGCCGAGGACATCTTCGGCTACGCGGAGGAAGAGGTGCTCGGCCAAAACGTGAAGGTGCTGATGCCCTCGCCCTATAAAGAGGAGCACGACGAGTACATGCGCAGCTACCGTGAAACAGGGCGGCGCAAGATCATCGGCATCGGGCGGGAGGTGACGGGCCAGCGCAAGGACGGCTCGACCTTCCCGATGGACCTGGCCGTCAGCGAGGTCGACCTCGGCGACCGGCGCGTCTTCACCGGCATCGTGCGCGACATCACCGAGCGCCGCCGCCTGGAAAAAGAGATTCTGAGGGTGACCGAGCAGGAGCGCCGCCGCATCGGGCAGGACCTGCACGACGGCCTCGGGCAGATGCTCACCGGCATCGGCCTGCTCAGCCAGAACCTCGCCCGTCAGCTCGAACAGGCCGGAATGGACGCCGCCGAGGATGCCGCCGAGATCACCGATCTGATCAGAGAGGCCGACCAGTACGCCCGCGATCTGGCGCGCGGCCTCACGCCGGTGGACCTCGACGCGAGCGGGCTCTCGGCGGCGCTGCGGCGGCTGGTTGCGAATGCCGAGCGGCTCTTTGATATTGATAGCGAATATGAGGAGGTCGGATCCCCCGAGATCCACAACAGCACGGCGGCGACGCACCTGTACCGGATTGCGCAGGAGGCCGTTAGCAACGCCTTTCGCCACGGGGAGGCCGACCACGTCAAGATTTCGCTGGCGGCCGGGCCCGAGCAGGTGCGCCTGCGGATCCATGACGATGGCATCGGGTTCTCTGAAACCGACCACGACGGCGCCGGCATGGGCGTGCGTATCATGAACTACCGTGCTCGCATCATTGGCGGAACGCTGGAGATCAACAGCAACCTCGGCGACGGTACGGTCGTTACCTGCACGGTGCCGCGCACGGCCTCGGCGATGGCGCCCGACGATTCCGCTCTCGTAGAATGAGCCCACAGTCCCATGAGTAAGATTGTCATTGTGGATGATCATCCCCTGATGCGGAAGGGCCTTGCGCTTGCGCTCGATGCCGAGACGGACCTCTCCGTCGTCGGCCAGATGAGCAGTGCCGAGGAGGCGCTCGACGAGATCGAAGCGCTCGATCCCGATCTGGCCATCATCGATATTTCGCTGCCCGGCATGAGCGGGATGGAGCTCGTCAAGCATCTGGAGGCGCTCCATCCGGACATCCTCACGCTGGTCGTCTCGCGCCATGACGAGTCGCTCTACGCCGAGCGGGCCATCCGGGCCGGGGCCAAGGGATACATCATGAAGCTTGAAGCCGGCGACGTCATCGTCAAGGCGGTGCGCCGCGTGCTCAATGGCGGCATCTACGTGAGCGACGAAATCAACGAGCGCCTGCTGCTCAGCATGGCCACCGGCGGGAAAGAGCGCATCACGCAGTCGCCGCTGGAGGTGCTCAGCGACCGCGAGCTGGAGGTCTTCGAGCTGACGGGCCGCGGTGCGGGCACGCGCGACATCGCCGAGCGGCTGCACCTGTCCGTCAAAACCGTCGAGTCGTACCGCTCGCGCATCAAGAAGAAACTCAACCTCGAATCGGCCACCGAGCTCATGCAGCACGCCGTGCAGTGGGTCGAAAGCGAGGACGCCGGATAAGGCCTCGATCGGGGCGTGTCCGGCCCTTCGTGTACTCCGCAGTCTCTGATTCTCAGTCCTACGCTCTTATGCTTCAACTCCGCCGCATCCTGTTTCCCACCGATTTCTCGGCCGTTGCCGAGGACGCCTTTTCGCACGCGGCGTATCTGGCTTCGCACTACGATGCCGAGGTGCACGTCTTCAACGTCGTCACCCCGCAGCACGCCGATCAGGCCAACCCGATGGACTACCTCCCGCTGGAGTCGGCAGGCGAGAGTGAGGGGTACTTCTTCGCCACCGAGGAGGAGATCGATGTGCCCACGCGCGGCGCCAACGACGACAACGTGCCCGTGGTTTATCAAAAGATGGAAGGCACCTCGCCCGCGCAGGCCATCGTCGATTACGTCAACGAGTATGCCATCGACCTCGTGGTGATGGGTACGCACGGTCGCCAGGGCGTCGACCGGCTCCTGAGCGGCAGCGTCTCGGAGGAGGTCGTGCGCCGCGCCGTGTGCCCCGTCTTCACCGTGTTGGGACGCGAGGAGCCGCGGCCCGGCCCGGAGATCAACCAGATCCTGGCACCGGTCGATTTCTCGGAGCATACCGATCTGGCGGTCGGCCACGCCAAAGCGCTTGCCGACGCCTACGACGCCTCCATCAATCTGCTGCACGTGGTCGAAGACACGGTCTTTCCCACCGTCTACGGCATCGATCCGATCACGCCGTCGCTGCCCGATGTGCAGGACCGTGCCCGTGAAGCACTGGAGCAGTTGGCCGCGTCGATCGACATCGGCAGGCAGGTCAACGTGCACGTGACGACGGGCTACGCCGCGGGCGACATCGTCGACTTTGCCGAAGAGCATCAGGCGGATCTAATCGTGATGGCCACGCACGGCCGCACGGGGCTCCAGCGCTTCCTGATTGGCAGCGTGGCGGAGAAGGTCGTGCGGCAATCGCCCAGCCCGGTCTTCACCGTCAAAAGCTTCGGCAAGTCGCTCCTTCCCGCCGAGGCGTCCAAACGAACCGGAGAGCAGGAGTGATGGAACGAGCCGGACGACACATGGGGGGGCGACTGGCGCGGATCGGTCCTGCACTGGCGCTACTTGTCGCGGCGGGATGGCTTGCGGGGTGCGGGGCGCCCGATACCGAGGCGCCTCGCGCAGAACGGATGCAGACGCCGGCCGGACCCGGCAGCGGCCAGCCGCATCTCTACGCCGATGCTGGGGACACCCTCTGGATGAGCTGGATCGCTCCGGTCGATTCGGGGCATCACGCCCTGCGCTACGCCACCTTCGACGGCGCCGCGTGGTCGGAGCCGAGGACTGCCGCACAGGGGGCCTACTGGTTCGTCAACTGGGCCGATGTGCCGTCCATCCGTCCGTTGCCCGATGGGCGCATCGCTGCGCACTACCTCAAGAGCAGCGGAACGAACGTGTACGCCTACGACGTGCGGATCGCGCAGGCGACGGATCGCGGCACGTGGCAACCGGCCCTCACCCCGCACCGCGACAGCACCGCCACCGAGCACGGCTTCGCCTCGCTGCTGCCGTGGGACGACCATCTGCTGGCCGTGTGGCTCGATGGGCGCAACACCCACCTGAGCGGTGAGGGCCACGGTGGAGCGATGACGTTGCGCGCAGCGCATTTCACGCCGGAGGGGACGATCCGGCAGCCCGCGCTGCTGGATGACCGCACGTGCGACTGCTGCCCCACGAACGCGGTCCGTACGTCGGCCGGGGCGTTGGTTGCGTATCGAGGCCGCACCGAGGACGAGATTCGCGACATCCGGCTGGTGCGCTTCGATGGCACGTCGTGGACGGAGCCCTATCTGCTGCACGCGGACGGTTGGACCATCAGCGGGTGCCCGGTGAACGGCCCCGCGCTGGCGGCGGAGGGCGACCGGGTTGTGGCAGCGTGGTTTACCGCTGCAAACGGTGCGCCGCGCGTGAAAGCCGCCTTCTCGTCGGATGGCGGGCGCCAGTTCGGCGATCCGTTGGTGCTCGATGACAGCGGGCCCGTGGGGCGCGTGGACGCCGTGCTGCTCGGCGACGGATCGGCGCTGGTGAGTTGGATTGATACTGCATCGGAGGGCGGGTTCATCCGCGTGCGGCACCTCCAGCCCGACGGATCGATGGGGGCGCCCATCACGCTGGCGGCGGCGTCGCCGAGCCGAGGTACTGGCATGCCGCGGATGGTGCACAGCGGCGATAATCTGTACCTCGCCTGGGTTGATACGGACGCGGATCGAGTGCGGCTGGCGCGGGCATCGGTGCCGGCACTTCGGTAGGTTGGCCAGTTTAGTCGCGACGGCCGGTGTGGGGCTTTTCCCTACGGTACAACCATCGAATCATCCTGCGCCGCGCGCGGTGAAATTCGGGCCTACGTGCTGTCGGATAGCGTCGTCTTTATCTGCACATTCCTCTGTTAATCTGGTGCCGCCGCATGACATCCCTTGAGAACGAGCACATCATCACGCTCGACACGAGCCGGTCCATCTGGGAACGCTTTTTTCTGGTTGCGCCGCTGATCGTGGTGGGCACGAAAGAGGGCGATACGTACAACCTCGCCCCGAAGCACATGGCGATGCCGATGAGTTGGGAGAACTACTTCGGCTTCGTCTGCGCTCCGCATCACCAGACGTACCGGAACATCGAACAGACGGGCAGCTTCGCCGTCAGCTATCCGCGGCCCGATCAGGTGACGGCGGCGAGCCTGACGGCCTCGGAGCGGCAGGACGGCCCCGGCCTCGAAAAGCCGGTGCTGAAGCGGCTCGATACGTTCCCGGCCACCCAAGTGGAGGGCGTCTTCCTCGACGATGCGTACGTCTATCTGGAGTGTAAGCTGGAGCGGTTCGTCGACGATCTCGGTGACAACAGCTTAATTCTGAGTCGTGTCGTCGCCGCCCATGTCCATGAAGATGCGCTGCGCGTCTCGGAGCAGAGCGATCAGAAGCTGGTGAAGGAGGCGCCGCTGCTGGCGTATCTGCACCCCGGCCGCTTCGCCTCGATCAGCGAGACGCAGTCGTTTCCGTTTCCGGCGCACTTCAAGAAGTAGCGAGCCATGATCCAGCCCGATGTGGACGCCAAGGCGGTGCTGACGTACCTGCGGGACCGGTGCGATACGATGGTCGATCAGCTGGCTGCGCTTGTGCGGGCCGAGTCGCCCTCGGATGACCCGGATGCGCAGCAGGTGGTTTTCGACCAACTGGCCGAGGGGCTGCGGGACCTCGACTATCGCGTCGATCACCTGCCCGGCCACGCTACGGGCGGCCAGCTGTACGCGCGCCCGGTCGATCGCGCGCCGGGGCAGCCGGTCCAGTTGCTCGTGGGCCATGGCGACACCGTCTGGCCCGTGGGCACGCTCGACGACATGCCGGTGACCGTCGAGGACGATGCGGGCAAGATGCGCGGGCCGGGCGTCTACGACATGAAGGGCGGTCTCATCCAGATGCTGTTTGCGCTGCGAGCGCTCCGGGCGCTGGGGCTGGAACCGCCGGTCGCGCCGGTCGTGTTTGTCAACTCGGACGAGGAGATCGGCAGTCCCGAATCGCGCCCGCGGCTGCGGCGGTTGGCGCGCATCGCCGATCGGGCACTCGTGCTGGAGCCGTCGCTCGGGCGCGCGGGCCAGCTCAAGACGGCGCGCAAGGGCATCGGGCGGTTCACCATCGACATCAAAGGCGCCCCTGCCCATGCCGGGCTCGATCCCGGCGGTGGGGCCAGCGCCATTCAGGAGCTTTCGCACGTCATTCAGACGCTGCATGCGCTCTCCGATCCCGAGGCGGGCATCTCCGTCAACGTCGGCATGATCGAGGGCGGGCAGCGCCCTAACGTGGTCGCGCCCACGAGCCGCGCCGTGGCCGACGTGCGCGTGCCCACGAAGGACGACGCCGTGCGCATCGAGCAGCAGATCCGCGATCTGGAACCGGCCACACCGGGCGTTACCCTGCAGGTGCAGGGCCACTTCGGCCGGCCGCCGCTGGAGCGCACCCCGCGCAACCGCGTCCTCTGGCGGCGCGCCCAGAAGGCGGCCCGGCGCCTCGGATTCGAACTCGACGAAGCGCAGGCTGGCGGTGCCTCCGATGGCAACGAAACGAGCGTCTTCACCGCCACGCTGGACGGCCTCGGCCCCGTCGGCGATGGCGCCCATGCCGAGCACGAGTTCGTCTACGTCGACGCCCTCATCGAGCGGGCCGCGCTGCTCGTCCTGCTGCTGATGGGCGATCCGGTCCGCGACGCCGCCTCCGAAGCCGCCGCGACCGCCGCCGCATCCTGAATCGCACATTCACCGCACCGATCGCACCCGATTCGCACCCATGGATCACTTCAGCTCGCTCGTTCGCATCGCGCCCTTCGAATCCGACATTCTCCCCGCCGAGGCCTTGCCTCGCACGGCGTGGGAAACGGGCGATTACGTCGTCGTCGAGATCGACGAGCCGCCCCGCGAGGCGTCTCGCATCGAGATCACGAACGGGCGGATGGTCCACGTCGCGCGGGGCGACCGCATCGTGGGTGCGCTGGGCGAGCGCGAAGCTACGCTGGAGGCGACGGGCACGTGGCGCGAGGTCGAGGCCGACGGGCAGATGCACGTGCTCACGAGCGCCGGCCTGATGGGCCTTTTGACCTCGCAGTCGCCGTATCGGCCCATGCCGATGTCGGTCCGCTACCGTGGCCACGTCGTCCGAAACGGAGACAAAGTCACGATGGCCGATTTCGCCGTATCGGCCGATCCGCAGCCCTTCCACGTGCCCACCGTGCTGATGACGGGCACGTCCATGTCGTCGGGCAAGACGACGGGGGCGCGCGTCATTATCCGGCAGTTCAAGAAGGCGGGGCTGACGGTCCTCGGCGCGAAACTGACCGGCGCGGGGCGCTACCGCGACATCCTCAGCATGGGCGACGCCGGCGCCGATTGGACGTACGATTTCGTCGATGCCGGGCTGCCCTCGACGGTGTGCCCCACGGAGGCGTACCGCCCCCGCATCGACGCGCTGCTGGCCCGGATGGCCGCGCACGAGCCGGACGTGGCCGTGATCGAGATCGGGTCGTCGCCGCTGGAGCCCTACAACGGGCAGGCGGCCATCGATGCGCTGGGCGACAGCGTGCAGTGCACCGCCTTGGCCGCATCCGATCCGTATGCCGCGTACGGCGTGAAGGAAGGCTTCCAGATGGACCCCGACTTCGTCTGTGGCATCGCCGCTAACACCCACGCCGGCATCCGGCTGATTCAGCGCCTCTGTGGTGTCGATGCGATCAACCTCGTCGAGCCCGCGTCGATTCCCGCGCTCAACCGTATGCTGGACCGCACGCTCGATGTGGATCTTTCGCCGCTGGAGGCTGTCTCCTGATCTGCGGCTGTCTCCTGATCCGCAGCAGGCCGGCGCTTCCTCCGATTGCGACCTCCCACCTAATTCCCCGCGCATCCATGAGCAACGCCATGAGCAACGCTCCCTCGACCGATACCACCGAGGCCCCGCGTCAGCGCGCAGGCCGGTCTGCCGTCGTTCAGTTCATCGATCGCATGCCCAATTGGAGCATCATCGTGCTCGCCCTGCTGCTTGCCCTGTTTCTGCTCGGCGCGATTGTGGCTTTTGCGTGAGTCTGTGTCGCAACCTTGAAGCGCGTCCCTGCTGCTGGTATCTTACACAGTTAGCAGTAGTACCGCCTCGGGGCGATTTCTTTCTCCTGGTGATCATGGTCACTCCAACGCGCATGCGACTCTTCCGGAAGCTGGGGCGTTTTTGGACGATACCCAACGCCCTCAGCCTCGCGCGCCTGCTCCTGGTGGGGCCAATCACGTATCTCGTCTGGATCGACGGATCGCTGCGCGGGCTCTTTGCGCTGGTGATGCTGGCCGTACTCACCGACTGGCTCGATGGCACCATTGCCCGGTGGTCGCACACCGTCTCGGCGTGGGGCAAGGTGCTCGACCCGATGGCCGACAAGGTGGGCGGCGTCCTGATTACGCTGGCGCTCGTCTTCCGCGAGGCCGAGCCCACGCTGCCGCTCTGGTTCCTCGGCGTGGTGCTCGCGCGCGATCTCGGCATCGTTGCCGGCGGGCTTTACATGGCGCGGCGCACCGGGCGCATCGCCACGAGCGCGTGGATGGGCAAAGCCGCCGTCGCGTGGCTGGCTCTCACCGTGCTGGCCGCCATCCTCAAGGCCGATCCGCCCGTCTTCCAGTTCTGCCTCTGGATGACGACCGCCATGATGGTGATCTCGTTCGGCGTCTATCTCGTGCGGTTCGTGCGCATCTTGCGCGCGACGTGGGACCGGCCGCCGCCGCGCACCCGCCCTTTCCCGATCGATGCCGAATCGCTCGCGGACGCCCCCGACGACGATGCGTCCGACGACGCACCGGGCGCCGCCTCGGCCGGCGCGCCAGAGGAGCCACAGGCCCGCTCGGTGAGCTGATGGCCGGCCGGAACCTGCCGCTTCGCCTCGGGTGCAAACGCCCTTCCCCGCTCGGGGACGCCGGTTGAAGGCCGTATCTCAACCGCATCCGCCACTCGCACCGCAGATTCATCCAATCGCTTTATGGGTTTTTTTGATCGATTTACGCGCTCGTCCAGCGACGAAGAGCAGGAGAAGCTCGAAGAGGGGCTGGAGAAGACGCGCAACAGCTTCTTCGGCAAGATCAACCGGATGATCCGGGGGAAGGACACCGTCGATGCTGAAGTGCTCGACGAGCTGGAGGAGATCCTCGTGACGAGCGACGTGGGCGTGAAGACGACGCTCGACATCATCGACCACGTGCAGGCCCGCGTATCCGACGAGCAGTATGTTTCCACCAGCGAACTGAACGCGATGATCAAGGATGAGATCGCGCAGCTCATGCTGGAAGGGGCCGACGAGCGCCCGGCCGATTTTGATGCGCCGCTACCCGCGAAGCCGTACGTGATTATGGTGGTGGGCGTCAACGGCGTCGGCAAGACGACCACCATCGGCAAGATGGCCTATCGGTTCAAGCAGGCGGGCAAGAGCGTGCTGCTGGGCGCGGCGGATACGTATCGCGCAGCCGCCATCGAGCAACTCGAAATCTGGGCCGAGCGAGCAGGTGTGCCGCTGATCAAGCAGACCCACGGGGCCGACCCCGCCGCCGTCGCGTACGACACGCTCGAATCGGCACAGAGCCGGGGCACCGATGTTGTTATCATCGACACGGCGGGGCGCCTCCACACGAAGGGCGGGCTGATGGACGAGCTGGCCAAGATCAAGCGCGTGATGGGCAAGCAGATGTCCGATGCGCCGCACGAGGTGCTGCTCGTGCTCGACGCCTCGACCGGCCAGAACGCGATCCGGCAGGCCGAGGAGTTCACCGAGAGCGTCGACGTCACCGGCCTCGCGCTCACCAAGCTCGACGGCACCGCCAAAGGCGGCGTCGTGATCGGGGTCTCGCACCAGTTTCAGGTGCCGGTCAAATACATCGGCGTAGGCGAAGACATCGACGATCTGCAAGTGTTCGACCGGGTCGGCTTCGTCGAGGGGCTGTTCAAAGAGGTCGACGCGTAAGTCGGTCGGGAGCGAACGCGCAACCCTGAATCCTGGAACTCAGAACCCGAATCTCCCATGCGCATCGTCTTTATGGGCACGCCGGCGTTTGCGGTGCCCTCGTTGGAGCACTTGATCGACGCCGGCTACCGCCCCGAGGCTGTTGCCACCGGTCCCGATCGGCCGCGCGGTCGCGGCCAGAAGGTGACACCCACCCCGGTGAAAAAGGCGGCGCTGGACGCGGGCATCGACTCGATTCTGCAGCCCGAGTCGGTCAAGAGCGAGGCGTTTGCCGAGGACGTGGCCGCGCTGGAGCCGGAGCTGATCGTGGTCGTCGCGTTCAAGATTCTGCCGCCCGCGGTGTTCACGCCGGCTACGAAGGGGGCTTTCAACCTGCACGGATCGCTACTGCCCAAATACCGCGGCGCCGCGCCCATCAACTGGGCTGTCATCAACGGCGAGACGGAGACGGGGGTCACTACCTTCTTTCTGAAGGAGAAGGTCGACACCGGCCAGATCATCCTGCAGAAGCCGATGTCCATCGGGCCGAATGAGACGGCGGGCGAGGTGCACGACCGCATGAAGGTCCTCGGCGCCGAGGCCGTCGTCGAAACGGTTCGCCAGATCGATCAGGGGACGGTGCAGACGCATCCGCAGGACGACAGCAAAGCCACACCCGCGCCCAAGATTCACACCGAGGATTGCCAGATCCCGTGGGGCAAATCCGGGGCCGAGGTGCACAACCACATCCGCGGCCTCTCGCCGTATCCGGGCGCGTGGACACGGCATGAGGGCACGCGGCTCAAGATCTACCGCTCCCTCCGGGCCGAGGGCAGCGGACCGCCCGGCACCGTTCTTGAAGCCGACGATCGCATCGTGGTGGCCTGTGGCGATGATGCCGTCGAGATTGTCACCATCCAGCAGCCGGGCCGCACGCGTCTCAACGCGGCCGACTTCCTCAACGGATACGATTTGCACCCGGGCCATCGTTTTGACGTATAAGTCACGCTTACGCATCGCCCTTGCATGTGTCGCCGTGTAGATTGTACCCTGAACACTGTCGCCATACGTGGTCGCGGATAGCGCGATCATGCCCCTGCGAGGCTTCGCCGCCACGGCCGGAATCCCACTATGTCATCCGACCTGTTCCATTTTGATGAGGAAACGCCGCCGTTCGTGCGGCCCTTCCTTCAGGCGCTCGACCGGATGCAGGATCAGGCGGCGCACCCGCCCGAAACGCTGATCGAGCGGGCCCAAGACCTGCTCCACGACCGCTTTGGGCCATCCGAGGCACCGGCCGAAACGGCATTTGCCCACGGCGCCGTCAGCGTGCTGGCCGACCAGACGAACTACTCGAACGGCTTCGCCCTTCTGATGCCGTTGCGTCAGGGCACCGCCGTGGCCGTGCGCCGCGCCGCCGAAGGACACGCGCGGCTCGTCTTCGAGGGCAGCGACGTCGACTGGTCGCTGGAGACCGACCCGGATCAGCCCGCGGCAGCCGAGGCCTCGCCGATGTGGGCGCGCACCGTCCGGCGCGTAGTCGCGCAGTGGAGCCCGGCTGGCCAGGCCGTGGAGATCGCCGTCGTGAGCACCATCCCCGCGGTGTGCCTCGACGCCTATTTGGCCGCTCTCGCCGTAGCCGCTGTCGAAGCGCTTCGCGCACTGGATCCCGAGCGTGCCCGGGACGATCTGGGGGCGCAACTGCCCCTGTTGCGCCAGCTCGTAGCCGATTGCACCGGCCTGCCCTACAGTATCGGCCACCTCATCGCCACGGCCGCCGATGCCTCCGCGTCGTTCGTGCTTGTCGATACGGCCACGCGTGAACATCTGGCCGTCGAGACCGAGGCGCGCGATAGCCTCGGCTGGAGTCTGCTCGATCCGGGCGGTCCGCTGGCGCGCGATTCGGCCTTCTACCGGACCCGCCGTGATCAGGCCGATGAGGCGCTCGACCAGTTGCGTGCGAACGGCTTTGCCGGGCTCGACTCCTTTCGGGAGCTGGAGCATCGGACGCTTCCCGGCGCCCTCGATGTGCTCGCTCCCGCGCTCCAGCCCATCGCGCGCCACCTCGTTACCGAGAACCGGCGCGTCCAGAAGATGGTCGCCGCCCTGCGCCAGGGCGACTGGCAGATGGTCGGCGCGCTGCTGCTCATGTCGCACGCGTCCCGCCGGGACGACTGGAAGGCGACCCACGAGCGGCCCGACTTCCTCGTCGACCAGGTCGAGGGCATGACGATGGAAAGCATGTACGGCGCCAGCATGACGGGCCGCAGCGGCTATGTCATCGTCGTGGGCCAGCCCTTCGCCGTACCGCCCTCGCTGGATCGCATCGTCGAGGCTTTCCAGCAGCGCTTCGACGCCACGCCCGATACGATGCTCCTGTAGCATCCCGCGCTCTCCCGACTGCCCCATCCGCATTTTATGCCTCAGTTTGATCTCGGTCGCGTCAAAGAACGCATCGCCCGCGAGAGCGCCTTTGTCGACGACCTGCTGGATGAGATCGGGCGCGTTGTTGTCGGGCAACAGTACATGATCGAACGCCTGCTAATCGGCCTGCTGGCCGATGGGCACGTTCTGCTTGAAGGCGTCCCCGGCTTGGCGAAGACGCTCACCGTCAGCGCCCTCGCCGATGCCATCGGTACCGACTTCCAGCGCATCCAGTTTACGCCCGATCTGCTCCCCGCCGACCTGCTGGGTACGCTCGTTTACAATCAGAACAAGGGCAGTTTCTCCATCAAAAAGGGTCCCATCTTCTCCCACATTATCCTCGCCGACGAGATCAACCGGTCCCCGGCGAAGGTGCAGAGCGCGCTCCTGGAGAGTATGCAGGAGCGGCAGGTAACCATCGGCGACGAGACGTTCCCGCTGGAGGATCCCTTCCTTGTGCTCGCCACGCAGAATCCCATCGAGCAGGAGGGAACGTACCCGTTGCCTGAGGCGCAGGTCGATCGTTTCATGCTCAAGATCACGGTCGATTACCCCACGCGTGATGAGGAGCTGGAGATTATGCGGCGGATGGCCCGCACGGCGAAGCAGCCCGAGGTGCAGCCCGCCGTCACTCCCGAGCAGGTGCTGACGGCGCGCACCGTCCTCGATGACATGTATATCGACGAGCGGGTGGAGCAGTACATCATCGACCTCGTGTTCGCCTCGCGGCGCCCGGTCGAGGCGGGGTTGGAAGCGCTGGAGCCGCTGATCGAGTACGGCGCCTCGCCGCGCGCCAGCATCAACCTCAACCTGGCCGCGCGGGCCCATGCGTTCTTGCAGCACCGCGCCTACGTCACCCCCGAAGACGTGCGCACGATTGCGCCCGACGTAATGCGCCACCGCATCGTCATCACCTACGAAGCCGAGGCTGAGGAGATCACCGCCGGCGACCTCGTCCAGCGCCTCCTCGACGCCGTCGAGGTGCCCTGATCCGGGTGTCGAATGGCGATTGGGAAATGACCAATTGGGCCAAACCAGCAGCCTATACTACTCGACCTTCGACCTTCGACCTTCGACAATCGTAGTTATCATGCCGCACGAGCCGAAGACATTTCAGAAAGAGTCGATCACGGTCGCGTTTATGGTCGAGCAGATGCGCGAGACGGTGGGCGTGGAGCTGGAGGCGGTAAACGACGCCGACGCCACGGGAGGCACGATCACCGAGAGTACGCTCCACCGGCCGGGCCTGGCTCTGGCGGGCTATGTTGACCTCTTCACGTACCAGCGCGTGCAGATTCTGGGCAACACCGAAAATCAGTACCTCGATCATCTCAGCACGGAGGAGCAGCGCGCGGCATTCGCCCATATCACCCAGTTCGAGCTGCCGTGCATCGTCCTCACCGATGGTAATATGCTCGATGCCGAGCTCGTCGCGCAGGCCGCCGACGCCGAGATCCCGGTCTATCGCACCCCGCTGCCCACCGTACGGTTTATGGAGATGCTCCGGCGGTTTTTGAGCGACCAGTTTGCCCCGCAGCGGTCGGTCCACGGCTCGCTGGTCGACGTGTACGGGATTGGCATCCTGCTTCTCGGCAAGCCCGGCATTGGGAAGAGCGAGGTGGCGCTCGACCTCGTCGAACGCGGCCACCGCCTCGTGGCCGACGACGTCGTCATCGTCACCCGCGAAGAAGGCCCCATCCTGATGGGGTCCGGCACCGATCTCGTCCAACATTTTATGGAGGTGCGCGGGTTGGGGCTCGTCGACATCCGCGCCATGTTCGGCATCCGCGCCATCCGCTTTCAGAAGCGGGTGGAGATCGTCGTCAATATGCAGCTGTGGGATGACGAGAAGGAGTACACCCGCATCGACATGATTGAGGACACGCACGAGATCCTCGATGTGGAACTGCCCATGGTGCAATTGCCCATCACGCCGGGTAAAAATATCACGGTCATCTGCGAAGTGATTGCGATGAACTACCTGCTGCGCCACTACGGCTACGATCCAGCCGAGGTGTTCACCCAGCGCCTGCGCGAGCGGATCCAGCGGGGCGGCGGCTCGGCGCCGGCGCGCGGCATCGAATATTTCGAAGGCGATTACGAGTAACTCGGCCCTGCGGCCCGACCTTTGAGGGTCGTTACGGGCGCAGGGGGTGGCGATGGCGGTGCAGTCTTTTCACACGCTTCCCATCCAGCCGGGTTGACAGCGGGGGGTGCTCCGTCTATATTGAACCCGATTTGCGCCTTCCGAAAACACGGGCGTCACCGGACGCTGGCTGGTGCCGTGCGCATGCCTGAAGCGAATAGTTGCTGACATGAGTCAACAGAAATACTATTACGATCCGGAGACGTGCTCCTTCGTGGAAGTGGAGGAGCGCTCCACGAATTGGACGCGCCGCGGGGTCGTCACCGGCGTGAGCGCACTCGTGCTGGCCGTGTTTCTGGCCTGGGTCATGGATGCGCAGTGGATCACGACGCCGGACGAGGTCGCGCTCCGGGCCGAGAACGAAGCGCTTCAGGAACAGCTCAGCCAGGCCAACGATCGCATGTCGGGCTTTGCGGATCGACTGGATGCCCTGGCCGAAGCCGACCGGGAGCTGTACCGCACGCTGCTGCAGGCTGAGCCCATCTCCAACGATGTGCGCCAGATGGGGATCGGCGGCACCGATCCGTATGCGGCGTACGACCAGTTTGATCAGCGGACATCGACGCTGCTGCGTGAGACGGCGCAGACGCTCGACCAGCTGGAGCGCCAGATGAGCCTCCAGACGTCCAGCTTCCGCGAACTCAAGCAGATGGCTGCCCAGCGCCAGCAGCGGCTGCGCCAACTGCCCGCCTTGCGCCCTGCCGATGGAACGATCATCTCGGGCTATGGCATGCGCATGCATCCCACGCTGGGCGTGCGCAAGATGCACGCGGGCGTCGATATTCTGCTGGAGACCGGCTCGCCTGTGGTGGCGCCCGGCGACGGCGTCGTCAAGCGCACTGGCCGCAGCTCGACGTACGGCCGCTACGTCGAAATTGAGCACGAGGCTGCGGGGTACATCACCCGGTTTGCCCACCTCTCCGAGATCCCATATCGCGTCCGCCGAGGGCGGAGCGTGACGCGTGGCGATACGATCGCATTCAGCGGCAACTCGGGCCGTTCGACGGGGCCGCACCTCCACTACGAAGTTATGGACGAGCAGGGCCGCACCCTGAACCCCGTCCGGTTCTTTGCGCCGGACATGACGCCGTCCGAGTATCAGCAGTTGGTGGCCCAGAGCGAACAGTCCAGCGCGTCGATTGACTGAACACCTGCCGGGTTGATGCGTGGTGATAAGGGTTCCTGGCCTTCAGGAGCCCTTTCGTTGTTTGGCCCCGCCTGCCCGACGGGGTCGGTCCCCCGATGTTGGGCCTATCCACCATGAGCATTCCTTCTCTGTGCGGTCCGTGCAATACCTGCGTGCCCTGTTGGCGGCTCGTATGGCGCGGATGGGTTGTGGTGGCCCTGCTGGGCATGTCGATAGGCTGGATGAGCCCGCGTGATGCTGCGGCGCAGGCCCCGACTCCGCTCCCGCCCGACTCCGCCGATGTGCCCCTCGTGCGCAGCGTTCATTTCGAGGGCAACACGGTCTTTTCCGACCGCGAGCTGCAGCAGTATATCCGGACGACGCACAACCGCCGTTTTCTGAACATTCCCGGCTTTACATGGTGGCGCTGGATCTGGCGGCTAGGCGATTCGGGTACGCTGGGCGAGCGGCTCGGGCGTGCGCTCAAGGCCAACGGCGAGCCTCCCGCCTACATCGACTCGGCGAGGGTGGGTAACGACGTCGACCGGCTGCGACTGTTTTACGAGCAGCAGGGCTTTCGGGACGCCGCCGTCTCGGCTGCGATCGAGCAGGCGGGCGACGATCGGGTAGAGGTCATCTTCGTCATCGATCCGGGGCCGCCTTCGCTCATCCGCACGGTCGCATACGATGGCGTGGAGCAGTTGACGGCGGAGCAAAAGCGCCGGCTCGTGCGCGCCTCGGTGTTGGAGCCGCCCGAGGTCGATCCGGAGGAGCCGCTGCGCTTTACGCTGGAGGCGCATCGCTACTCCAACCCGGAATTGTTGGAGGAGCGCCAGCGCTTGCTCACGTTCCTGCGCAACGAGGGCTACGCGCGCGTCACGCGCGACTCGATCCGAGCCTTCGTTCGAGAGCCGGAGCCGCATCAGCTCGATGTAACCTTTCGCATCCAGACGGGCGCGCGGTACCGCTTTGGCGACGTGCACTTCGACATCACCGGACCGGAGGAGGACGCCTCGCCGCAGACGGACACGCTGGAGGTGCCAGTCGAATCGGCCAACGGGTACACGCCACAGGTGACGGCGCGGGTGGAACAGGAGCGGCGCCTCAGCCCGGCCCTGCTCCGGCGGGCACTCCAGTTTACGCCGGGAGCGGTGTACGACCGCTCGGCCGTGCTCGCGACGAAGCGGCGGCTGGAGGGCACCGGCATCTTCACATTTACGAACCTGACTCCGCTCGCAACCGATACGGCGCGGATCGACACCACCACGCTGGCGTATCTGCCCCATCGGATTCAGGCGCGCACCCAGCCCCGCCACCGCATTCAGGCCGAGACGTTCATGATCCAGCGGAGCGAGGTCGTGCCCGGCGCCGAGAATGAACTGGGCACCGGCGTGGGCGTCACGTATCAGAATGCGAACCTGCTCGGCGGGGGAGAAACGTTTCGCATCGGCGCTTCGGGATCGGTCGCAGCCAACTTCGATCTGACCTTCTTGACCTCGGCGCAGGCCGAGATTACGACATCGGTGACCACGCCCTATCTCATCCGCCCCTTCAGCCGGCTGGACGATGCGCTCAACCTCTACGATGCGCGGACGCGCCTCTCTTTCAGCCTGCTCACGGCCCGGCGCGACGCTCTCAGCCTCATCATCCGCGGGCGCGGCACCACGCGGCTGCAACTCGATATGCAGCATACGCCCACGCTCACCTCGCTGGTGGATATTTTCGATGTGAGCCTCAGCAATCCGGATACGCTCAGCGGCTTTAGCCGGAATTTCCTCGACAAGGTAATCGGACGGGGGGACAGCCTGCTGATCACCGATCCGGTCCAGCGCGCGCAGATTCTGGAGGATTATACACAGCCCCAGATCAACAGCACGATCCGGTACACGCTGCGGGCATCGAACACCAACCCGCTGCGGCGCGAGCGGGGGTACAGCTACGAGGCCTCCGCCGAGGTCGGCAACACGGTGCCGTACCTGCTCGACCGGCTCGCCTTCTCGCCCGATACGCTGGAGAACAGCCTGCCGGGGCTGCCGTTTCTGGGAGAGGGCACCTCGGGGCGGCTCATCTACCGGCCGTACGTGCGCTTCGTGGCGGATCTGCGCCGCTACAAGCCCCTCAGCGACGGCACGGTGCTGGCCCTGAAGCTGTTTGGCGGCATCGCGCATCCGACGGGGCGGCCCGATGTGGTCCCCTTCGACCGGCGCTTTTACAGCGGCGGCGCCTCCAGCGTGCGGGGTTGGGCGCTCCGCGAGCTCGGGCCCGGACGGGCGACGCTCGACACCACCGTGACGCGCGGCTCTGGGGCGACCAACGTACTGGGGGGCGACATCAAGCTGGAGGCCAGTGCCGAGCTGCGCACTACGCTCCTGCGCAACGTGCTCGCAACCGACTGGCTCGGGGCGACCTTCGTCGATGCCGGGAATGTGTGGTTTGGGCCGCGCAACCCGGGCGATCCGGCCGGGCGGTTCCAGGCTACCTCGTTTCTGTCGGAGATTGGCATCGGTGCCGGGGTGGGGCTCCGGCTTTCGTGGGACTACCTGATCGTGCGGCTCGATCTGGCGTATCGTATGTACGATCCGCTGCCGCTCAACGAGGGCTTCCTCGAAGACGGTACGGCCTCACCGCAGCTGCACTTTGGCATCGGGCACACCTTTTGAGCGATGATAGATCGATGATGAAATGATGAAGCGCAGCCTCCGCATATCCCTTCGTTTACATCCCTGGAACGACCCATGGCTACCTTCCGCACGGCCCTGAACGCCGTCCGTCGCTTCTATCGGCGCCTGGCCCACCGCACCGCTGATGTCCGGACACGCGAGATGGTGGATACGCTTCAGCAGGTTGCCGCCTTTACGATCTGCTCGAAGGGCACGCTCTACGAAGTCGCCGAGTCGATGCACCGTCGCACCTACAGCCGGGGCGAGCATCTGTACTATCAGGACGACCCCGGCCTCGGGCTGTTCATCGTGGAGCAAGGCACGATCCAGCTGCTGGCTGAAAGCGATCAGGGCGATACGTACGACCTGCGGCAGTTGGGACCGTACGAGGTCTGCGGCACGATCTCCATTCTGGGCGATTTTCCCCGACTGGAGACCGCCCGCGCCGTCACCGAAGCCCAGGTCCTTGGTTTCTTTCGGCCCGATCTAAACAACCTCACCAAGCGCAACCCCGCTGCGGGCAATGAAGTCATCACCATACTCGCGCAGCACGTGGCCGCCCAGCACGTGAAGATGGTCCGGCTGATGGAAGACTGCGTGGGCCGCTCGACGGCGTTAAACACGTACGCGCGAGCGAGCGAAACCGTCGCCCAGCAGATGAGTCCGCGGCCGTGAGGCGCAGCGCGGGGCCAAAGAAAACAATGCTCAAATTCTGCTACGATTCCGCCGGCGTGTGGATCTGTCGTTGTAGCCCGCCGTTTGCACGATGAATACAGTTTCTTCCTGTCTTTAGCGTTCGTCGCCTCGCATGCGTCCCCTCGCCCGGCTGAACCATTACTTCTGGACGTACAAGCACCTCTTCATCCCCGGGCTGCTGTTCACGATGATCTCGGCCGCGTTTCAGATCACCGTGCCGATGGTCGTGCGGCAGGGCATCGACAGCATCCCGCGGTTTGTACGCCTCTACAACGTGTTTCAGGGCACCGAGGCGCAGGGCTATTTCTACGTCTACTTTGCCGTGGGGCTGCTCATCTTCGCGCTCATCATCATCGCGCTGACGGTGATCAGCGGTGTCTTCAAGTTTCTGATGCGGCAGACTGTTGTCGTCGCGTCGCGGCACATCGAATACGACCTGCGGAATGCGCTGTACGATCATCTGCAGCAGCTCAGCCCGCGCTTCTATCAGGAGTACTCGACAGGCGATGTCATCACCCGCGCAACCGATGACATCGAAAAGGTGCGGCGCTACATCGGGCCGGCGATCATGTACATCACGCGCTCGCTCGTAATGGTGCTCGTGGCCGTGTCGGTGATGTTTTTCATCTCGCCGAAGCTGACGCTCTACGCGCTCATCCCGATGCCGCTGCTGGCGATCTCGGTCTTTTTTATGGCCCATATGGTCCACAGCCGGAGCGAGGTGTTGCAGCAGCAGTATTCGGCGCTTACGAGCCGCGTGCAGGAAGCCCTCTCGGGCATTCGTGTGCTGAAGGCCTACACGCGCGAGGAGTCCGAGGCCGAGGCGTTCGACGAGGAAAGTGACGCGTACAAGGACCGGAATCTGAGTCTGGCGCTCGTGGAAGCGGCGTGGCGCCCCGCATTCCTGCTGCTCGTGGGCCTGTCGACGATCATTGTCGTGTGGGTTGGCGGCCGGCTGGCGATGGAGGGCACCATCACCATTGGCAACATCGCCGAGTACATCATCTACGTTGCGCTGATGACGTGGCCGGTGGCATCGATGGGGTTCGTCATCACGATGGTGCAGCGCGCCTCGGCGTCGGTCATCCGCCTGAACACGATTCTCGACACCGAGCCCGACATTGCCGATACGGAGGCCACCGACGAATCCATCGACGAGATCGAAGGGGCGATTGCGTTCCGCAGCGTATCGTTCCGCTACGAGGAGGAGGGTGAGCAGGTGCTCGACGGGATCGACTTTGAGCTCCCGGCGGGAGGCACGCTCGGCATCGTCGGGCGCACGGGTGCCGGCAAGAGCACGCTCGTTGAGATGATCCCACGCCTGCTGGAACCCGATACGGGCCGCGTGGAGATCGATGGCCATAATGTGAGTGCCATCCCGCTGGAGACGCTGCGTGGCGCCATCGGCTATGTGCCCCAGGACGTCTTTCTCTTCAGCGATACGGTGGCGAACAATATCGCGTTTGGCGTGACCAACGGGGACGACGCGGCCATCCGGCAGGCGGCCGACGAGGCCGAGCTGCTGGACAACGTGCGGGACTTTCCGGACGGGTTTGAAACGCACGTCGGCGAGCGCGGCATCACGTTGTCGGGCGGGCAGAAGCAGCGCACGTCTATCGCGCGAGCGCTCATCCGCGACCCCGATATCCTGATTCTGGATGATGCGCTCTCAGCCGTCGATACCGCGACCGAGCGCAATATCTTGCGGCACCTGCGCCAGCGCCAGGGCGAGCACACGCTCGTCATCGTTAGCCACCGCATCTCCGCCGTGCAGGAAGCTGATCTGGTGCTCGTGCTCGATCGCGGACGCGTCGCACAGCGCGGCACCCACGATGAACTGATCGAGCAAGGCGGCCTCTACGCCGACCTCCACCGCAAGCAGCTTCTCGAAGAAGAGATCGAGGCGATGGGGTGAGGACTGGACCCTACGTTGTACGGGCGCATTGCGATGCGCTCGTACGTCCGTACGCCCGAACGCCCAAACACCTACACCCAAAATGACCACCACCCTCATCCCGCTCGGCACGGCCTCGGCGATCCCGATGCACGGGCGCCATCTCTCGGCGATGGCGCTCGAACGCAAGGGCCGCGTGTTGCTGTTCGATTGTGGCGAGGGGACGCAGTACCAGTTTCTCGCGGCGGGCCTCAAGCGCTCGCGCATCGACGCCATCTTCATCACCCACTTTCACGGCGACCACCTGTACGGCCTGATGGGCCTCGTCTCCACCATGGCGCTGCTGAACCGCAGCGCCCCGCTGACACTCGTAGCGCCGCAGGGCCTCCGCCAGATTATGAACGTGATGCCGGGCATCGAGCCGTTCGAGTTGCCGTTCCCGGTGGAGATCGTCGAGCTGGACGCGGAATTCGGGCGGCGGGTGGTGATGGAGGACGATGAGTTCACGGTGACAGCGCGGCCGCTGGCCCACCGCGCCTTCGCGATGGGCTTCCGCTTCGAAGAGCGGACGCGCCCCGGCCACCTCCAGCCCGACACCGCCCGCGCGCTCGGCGTGACCGAGTACCGCCACTTCCGCCAGCTGAAGGCGGGGCAAGCCGTCACGCTGGACGATGGCACCACCGTTACGCCCGACGAGGTGCTCGGCCCGGAGCGGCCCGGCATCTCCGTTGCGTATGTGACGGATACGCGGCCGTGCGATGGCGGGCGCCGGCTGGCCCGCGAGGCGGATCTCGTCTATCACGAGGCCACTTTCGGGCACGACATGCAGGCGCGCGCCATCGAAACGGGGCATGCCACCGCCCGCGAAGCCGCCGAGGTCGCCCGCGACGCCCACGGCGCGCGACTGCTCATTGGGCACTTCAGCGCGCGGTACGATGACCCTGCGCCGCTCGTCCGCGAAGCCCGCTCCGTCTTCCCGAACACCGAAGCCGCCGAGGAATTGAACCGCTACGTCCTCGATCCGCGCGAGAAGTGGATGCCCGCGGATGAAGGGGCGCCCGACTGATGCCGGTGCCCCCTGACCGGTCCAGGTCCCGTTTCGTCATTCCCCATTCCTGAGTACATGGCTCCTCCAGCAACCGATCCCAAAGAGGAAGAGAAGCGCGAGTCGCCCGGTCTCGATGGCCGGCTGCTGCGCCGCATCACGCAGTACCTGCGTCCGTATGCGGGCTGGGTCGTGCTGGCGCTGAGCCTCACGCTGGGAGCGGCGCTGCTGGGGCCAGTGCGCCCCTGGCTCGTCCAGAAGGCGATCGATAATTACATCGTCGTGGGCGACCTCGATGGGCTTCAGCGCATTGTGGTGTTCCTGGTGCTGGCACTCGTAGGCGAGGGCGTGTTGGCGTTCGCCAAAAACTACCTGACCCAGTGGGTCGGCCAGCACGCCATCTATGATTTGCGGACGAAGGTCTTTCGCCATATTCAGGATCAGCCGCTCCAGTTCTTCGACCGCACGCCTATCGGGCGGCTGATCACGCGAACGACCAGTGATGTGGAGGCGCTCAGCGACGTGCTCTCGTCGGGGCTCGTCGTCATCCTGGGCGATCTCTTCCGGCTCATCTTCATCACGTACTTCATGTTCACGCTGAACGTGACGCTGGCGCTCGTCACGCTCGCCGTCATGCCGTTGATGGTGTGGGTCACGTTCTGGTTCCGCAAGAACGCCCGTGAGATGTACCGCGAGACGCGCAAGCAGGTGGCGCGGCTCAACTCGTTTTTGCAGGAGCACGTCACGGGCATGCGCATCGTGCAGCTCTTCAACCGCGAGGAGGAGGAGATGCGCCGCTTCGAGAGCATTAACGATGAGCACCGGCAGGCACAGATCGCGACGATCTTCTACTTCGCCATCTTCTGGCCTGCCGTGCAGATTGTGGCGGATATCGCCCTCGGCGCCATCATCTGGTTTGGCGGCCTGCAGGCGATGACGGGCACGCTCACCCTCGGCGTCGTGATCGCCTTCATCCAGTACGCGCGCCAGTTCTTCGAGCCGATTCGCAACCTTTCCAACCAGTACAACACGCTCCAGCGGGCGATGGCTGGCGCCGAGCGCATCTTCGGTTTGCTGGATGAGGATCACGGGTTGGAGGAGGTCGACGAGCCGGTGGAACTGGACCGGGTGCGCGGCGCCATCGAGTTTAAGAATGTGTGGTTCGCGTACGAGGAGAACGAGGATGGCGAGCCCGACTGGATCCTGAAAGACATTTCATTCACGGTAGAACCGGGGGAGACCGCGGCGCTCGTCGGCGCGACGGGCGCGGGCAAGACGACGATCATGAACGTGCTGCTGCGCTTTTACGAGATTCAGCGCGGTGAAATCCTCGTCGACGGCGTCGACATCCGCCGATTGCGTCTGCAGGACCTGCGCCGCCATATCGGCATGATCCTGCAGGATGTGTTCTTGTTCTCCGGCTCCGTCGAGCGCAACTTGACGCTCGATAATCCCGACATTACGGAGGAGGAGATCCGCCGCGCCACCGAGCTCGTCCACGCCGACCGCTTCATCGATCGGCTCCCCAACGGCTATCAGCAAGATGTGAAGGAGCGCGGGTCGTCGCTCTCACAGGGACAGCGGCAGCTGCTCTCGTTCGTCCGCGCGCTCATCTACGATCCCGAGGTGATGGTGCTCGACGAGGCGACCTCCAGCGTCGACACCGAAACGGAGGAGCTGATCCAGGAGGCGCTGGAAACGCTCATGGAAGGTCGCACGACGCTCGCCATCGCGCACCGCCTCTCCACCATCCGCGACGCCGATCAGATCCTCGTGCTTCACAGGGGCGAGTTGCGCGAGCGCGGCACGCATCGGGAGCTGCTGGCGATGGACGGGCTCTACCGCAAGCTGTACGAACTGCAGTACCGCGATCAGGAGCGGGTGGAAGCATAACCGGGAGTGCCGCCGCGCCGATCGATGAGCCCAAAATGAGCATTGTTTGGTCTGGACCGCATCCCTAAGGCCGGGTATACTGATGGTCCGTCGTGCCGGGTGTAACGCCGGGCGTGCCGCCCACACCCAAGGGGCCGATTGATGCCGCGCCGTCCGAGTTGAATTGCTTCCTGATTGCTATCAACGCGCAAGAGTCCGATACCGCCATCTTGTTTTTCAGCCACCGCCCCGAGTGCGAGTGGCGCAACAAGTGGATGGTGCGGAAGGATTTCGCGAAGAACCGGGCCGCGGCGCAGATCCTGTATCGTCACACGTTGGAGGGGGCGCGAGCGAGTGGCCTGCCCGTGCTGGAGGTGACCGACGACCGGCAGCGCGGCGCGGACTTTGGCGCGCGCCTTGCCAATGCCTTCGCAGATGCATTTGCGCAAGGCTACGAGCACGTCATCGCCGTCGGCAGCGATTGTCCGCGCCTGCACGAGGTCGACTGGGACGCCGTAGCAGCACAGGTAGCCATCGGCACGCCCGTCGTGGGTCCAACGTCGGATCAGCGGGGCGCGTATCTGATTGGCCTCCGCCGGGCGCAGTTCCGTCGCGAGGCGTTCGCCGGGTTGCCGTGGCAGTCGCCCGATCTGTTGACCGCGCTGGTTCGTCATCTGACCCACTGCTCGCAGGCCGCGCCGGCGCTGTTACCTCCGCGGAGGGATGTAAACGGCCCCCAGGAGCTCCAGTCGCTGATTCGTACCGCCGCCCCGGACCTGCAGGGGCTTGCAGATCGGCTCGGTCGGGTGCTCGGCTCCGGCGGGCGGGAACGGTCCATCTCATCGACCGTCACGCGTCATTTCAGCCGCAGCGTGCGCTTGCGCGCACCTCCATCTCAGTAGCAGCGTGCGGGCCCGGTCGTCGTCCGGATCCTCCCCCACGCTGATCTGTGATCGATGTCGCCTCAGCCGATTTGCGGCGGGAGGTCCCCGTCGACTGGTGCGTGCGATTGGTACGCGCCGGGTGCAGGACGGCGAAATCGGTGCTGAGCGCTGCGCTGGCGCTCCGGTATCGGCTTCGCTGATGCCCTCCGCAGCGCATCGGAGGCGGCTGCTGTCTTCCCCCGCCCAACCATCTGCCGATACCTATGTCTCTGTTTCCCGTTTGCGCGGCCCGCGCATCGTCTCGTATCGTCCTTTTCGTCATGACATGTTTGCTGATCGGATGTGCTGGCGTGCCAGCCGCTCGCGCACAGGCCGGCCTGGAGATCACGGCCCGCAATACGCAGACCGGCGCGCCCGTACCCGGCGTGACGGTCCACGTCGAGAATCCCGCCATCGGATATGCGGTAGCGCGCACGACGGACGCGCAGGGGCGTGTGCAGTTGGCCGGGCTCTCGACCTCGGGCGCATACACCATCTTCTTCGAGGAAAACGATGCCTACTACGCCGCGCGAGCGTCGGATATCAGCCTGCGGGCGAACCATACGCGGAGCGTCACGCTGCTGATGAATCCGCTGGCGGCCTTTGAGCTGGAGGAAGTCGTCGTGGAAGAGCGGACGAGCGTCGCCGAGGTCAACAAGGTGAACGCGGAGGTCGCCTCCTCCCTCAGCGCGCAGGAGGTGGAGGCGTTGCCGGTGGAGGGCCGCAACTTCACGCAGGTGCTCTACCGCCTGCCCAACGTTTCGCGCGCGACCGGCTTTTATCCCGAGGCGCCCAACGTGAGCATTAACGGCGCGAACGGCCTCTACACAAACTACCTGATCGACGGGATGGACAACAACGAGAATTTCCTGGGGGGGCCGCAGTTTGAGGTGCCGACGGGGGTTGTGAAGGACATCACCGTACTGGCGAGCACCTATTCCGCCGAGTTCGGGCGGACGGGCAACGGTATCATCAACGTCACGACGAAGTCGGGCGGCAACGAGGTTACGGGCGAGGGCTACTATCTGACGCGCCCCGGCCAGCCGCTCGACGGCAACACGACGTTCCCGCAGCGCGACCTCTCGGGCAATCAGGTCAAGAGCGGCTTCGAGCGGCACCAGGGCGGTATCGCCATCGGCGGGCCCATCGTGACCGACCAGACGTTCTACTTTGTGGACGTAGAGCACACGACGGATTGGAAGGATAACGTGCTGAACGTACCGCAACTGGGATTGACCTCCACGGTGCCGGGCAACAACCACTTCACGTACGGCTCGGCCAAGATCGACCATCGGTGGAACGAGGCGTGGCGCTCCTCGCTGCGGGCCAACGTGAACCGCGTGCGGATCGAACGGCAGGGCGGCGGCCTCACGGGCGGCGTGCAGTTCCCGTCGGCAGCCAACACGCAGCAGCGCGACGGCGTTCACGTGGCGCTGCAGAATACGTACGCGGGCACGCGGCTCGTCTACGAGAGCAATCTCCAGTACAGCCGCTTTCGCTGGGACTATGCCGACACGGCCCATCCGGATCGCCCGCAGGTGACGGTGCTCGATCCGCAGGAGCAGGCCCTCGCCGTGCTGGATCATCCGGGCTTTGCGTTCGATGATCTGGAGAACACATTCCAGCTCCAGCAGAAACTGACGTACCGCCTCGGCAATCACACGCTGAAGGGCGGCATCGACCTGCTGACCTCCGATTTCTCGCTGGAGGGCGGCGGCAATCCGAACGGCAATTACACCGTGAAGCTGAATGCGGATCAACGGGATGCGCTCCGGAGCCGCGACCTCAGCGCCGATCTGACGGCGACGGAGCTGACGACGCTGCCCGGCGATATCGAGGTGTTGAACTACGCCGTGGAGCTGCGCCCGAATGCGTTCGGCGTCCGGCAGAATCAACTTGCGGCGTATGTGGAAGACCAGTTCTCGCCGATGTCGAGCCTCACGCTCACGGCGGGCCTGCGCTACGACTTCGACAGCCTCACGGAGGGCGGCGGCAGCACCGCGGATGCCGACTACAACAACCTCGCGCCGCGCCTCAGCGCGAATTACGCCCTCGGCGAGCGCAGCAGCCTCCGCGCCGGATACGGCATCTTCTACGATAAAATCGTGTACTCGATCTACTCCGACGCGCTGCAGCAGAACACGACCTCGGCGGCCTACCGGGCGCAGATCCAGTCGCTCGTCGATCAGGGCCTCCTGCCTGCCGACACCGACGTGCGTGAGGTGACGTTCGACGGGAACCTGACCGGCAGCTTTGCGGAGGTGCCGTTTCTGGACGGGCCGACGCCCGCCGAAGCGCAGAACGCACGGGGCGAGGTCTTCAGCAACGAGCGCCGCATCCTCAATCCCAACGGCTATGACAACCCCGAGACGCACCAGTTTTCGGTGGGCTACCAGCGGCAAGTGGGCGCCCGCACGCGGTTTTACGTCGACCTCATCCATACGCGCTCGTACAACCTCTTCCGGCTGCGCGATCTGAACGCCCCCGCGCCGCATGAAATCACCCGCGCCGAGGTAGATGCCGCCCAGGCCGACCCGAACCGCGACCCGTCCGACCTCGTCCGCTCCCGCTTTGAGGCCGACCAGACGCGCCCGACGGACCTCTTCCAGCGTGACGCGGAGGGCAACATCCTGTTCGACGCCAACGGCAATCCGCAGTACACGCCGGGCGTGGCGCGGCAGGTGGTGATGACGGAGACGGCGGGCGAAGCGCGCTACTGGGCTGCCACCCTCAATCTGATGAAGGAGCGCGGCCCCGACGATTACGCGTATCGGCTGTCGTACACGCTCTCACGCCTGCGCAACAACACGGATGACATCAACTTCCGCGCCGAGGATGCCAACAATTTCGAGGAGGAGTGGGGGCCGTCGGTGAACGATCGCACGCACGTCATCAACGGCACCTTCACGTACGTCCCCGCCGAGGGGCTGAGTGTGACCGTGGCGGCGCTCGTGCAAAGCGGGCAGCCCATCAACCGCATCCCGGACGCCACGGTGTTCGGCACGACGGACTTGAATGGCGACGGTCGCTCCTTTGGCGCGGCGTACGTGGGCAACAGCGACCGCTCACCCGGTGCATCGCGCAACAGCGACCGCCTTCCGTGGTCCAGCACCTTCGACCTCAGCGCGCAGTACACGCTGCCCGTAGCCGATGGCCGCGTTGCGATCCGCGCCGACGTGTTCAACGTCACCAACGCGCAGAACTGGAGCGGTTTCGCCAACAACGCCACGCAGAGCAACCAGATTCAGGTCGGGCCCGAGTCTAACGGCATCACCCGCAAAAACGCCGGTCCGCCACGCCAATTCCAGTTCGGCGTACGCTATGAATTCTGATGATTGCAACATGAGTATTTGTTATTGGTAGTTTTCGATTTGCAATCTGCAATCTGCAATTTGCAATCACCAATGTGCAATCTGCAATGCACGAAGCCGTCGTCGCCATTCTCGGAAGCGCCTTTCAGGACGCGTGGCCCGAGCAGATCAACCTGCATCCCGTTGAGGTCGATACGCCGTGGGGGCGGCAGACGCTCCATCGCGTGACGGAGGCCGAGCGGCCTGCATACGTGCTCTTTCGCCACGGACTTCCGCACCGGCTGTTACCCAACCAGATCAACTATCAGGCGCAGGCGTGGGCGCTGAAGGAGGTAGGCTGCGGCGCACTGCTCGTGACCAGCTCCGTCGGCGTGCTCGATGCCGCGGTGCCCCTCTACCGGCCTTTGCTGGTGGACGACCTGGTCATGTTGGAGAACCGCTTGCCGGATGGCCGCGCCTGCACGATGTTCGAGACGCCGAGCGCCGACCACGGCCATCTCGTTTTGCACGACGGCCTCTTTTCGACCGAACTCTCAGCACAGCTTCGCACGCTGGCTGCGGAAGAGGAGGCGCCCATCGCCGATGAGGTCGTTTTCGCCTACGTGGGCGGGCCGCGCGGGAAGACAGCGGCGGAAAACCGGCTGTGGCCGCAGCTCGGCGCGCAGGTCAACTCGATGACGCTGGCGCCGGAGGTGGTGCTCGCCAACGAACTGGCCATCCCATGCGCCGGGCTCGTCGTGGGCCACAAATACTCCGTCCCGGATGCCGACGCGCCCGAAGGCGAAGCCATGGCCGACACGCTCGACCGCTCCCGCGCCGAGCAAGAGCGCATCGTCACCCGGTTCCTCCACGACGGCGCCCCCGTGCCGTTCGCCAATCAGCTCTTTCGCTTCGACGACGATCAGCTCGCGGAGGACGGCCGATGACCGGAGCCGACGTGCTCGATCACCTGCGAACGCGCCTGCCCGATTTCACGCCGACGGGAGCGCCGGTGCGCCTACCCGAAGGCAACCTCAACATCGTGTGGCGCGTGCCGGGCCATCCGGCGTCCATCATCGCCAAGTGGGCCCCGCCGTACATCGCGGCTAATCCCGATGTACCACTCGATCCGTCCCGGCTCGAATTCGAGGCGCGGAGCCTGCAGGTGCTGGACACCGATGGGTCGCTCGCTTCCGTGGCGACGGAGCGCGTCCGCCCCCCGCGTCTGCTGGATATGCACACCGCGCCGCACGTTTTGGTGATGGAGGACGTGGGCACGCATCCCCCCCTCGGGCGCTGGCTCCACAAGGCGGCGACGCCGGAATGCGCCGGGGCGATCGGGCAGCGGCTGGGGCGGTTTATCGGACGGTTGCACGCTGCCACGATCGGCGCAGACGAGTTCGCCGAATGCTTCGACAATCGCGCGATGCAAGAGACGCGCCTCGCGGTGCAGTACGAAGCCATCGGCGATTTGCTGCAAACAGCGGGCGTCGATGATGCCGAGGCGCTGGGCGAGTGCGCCGAAGCGCTGGGACGGCGTTTGCTGAAGCCGGGCGTGTGCCTCACGATGGGCGATCTGTGGCCGCCGTCGGTGCTTGTGGCGCCGGATCGGCTGCGCATCATCGACTGGGAGCTGGCGCACTACGGCCAACCGGCGCAGGACGTCGCTCACATCGCTGCCCACCTGTGGATGCAGGCCCATCGCGCGCCCGATCCAGCGGTCGAACGGGCTGCGCAGCAGCTCCTTCAATCGTTTCTGGATGCGTACCCGTCGGTGCTCAACCACGCGCAGGCCAGGGCGTTGATCAGTGCGCAGCAGCGTTCAGCCGCCGCAATCCACTTCGGCGCCGAGATTCTGGTGCGCGCCATCGGGGCATTTCAGGCGGGCTATCTTTATGAGGGACTGCGCCCCGAGACCCCACCGGTGCAAGAGGCCGTGGCGGTGGCCGCCGAGCACCTCCGTGCCCCCAAGGCCGTCGAGACATTTGCCGCGCTACGATGAGGGGGCCGGGAGCGCTGCGCGAAAAGCTTCGGGCAGCGGCTCGGGTCGCTCTGTTTCCGCGTCAACCCAGACGAGCGCGGCTTCTCCCTGTGCATAGAGCGTGCCCTCGTCTTCCACCCGCGCCTCATAGTAGGTTTTCAGACTGGTCCGTCCGGGCGGATCGGCATAGATGTCGATTTTCAGCGTGGCAGGATAGGGCACGGGCCGCCGGAAATCGCACGAGGCGTGGGCCAGCATGGGACCGACGCGAGTGAAATTCCACTCGTCGGAGAGCGACCGCAGCCACTGCACGCGCGCCTGCTCGAAGAAGGTAAAGTAGCGGCTGTTGTTGACGTAGCCCATCGCGTCGAGATCGCCCCAGCGTACCTGCACGTGGGCGGTGTAGACGTGAATGGCCTGATCGGAAGCCATGGTTGGGTTGAAAATTGAAATTTTCAATTTGACACAGCCAATCCGCACTCAGTAGAGGGCCATGTCGAACGTGCGGCGGTGTTCCTGCGTGGCCGGATGGTCGTCGCCGAGCAGCGTAAAGAGCGCGATGCATGCCTTGCGGGCGCCGTCCTCGTCGTAGTCGCGGTTCTGGCGGACGACGTCGATGAAGCGGCGGAGGGCCGTGTCGTAATCGGCGTCGCGGAGGGCGTCGATCGCGTCGAGGTACGTGTCGCGGCCGGGCGCTTCGGGCAGCTCATCGGGCTGATCGGCGAGGTTGGTGAGGCGGGCGATGGTCAGCACCGCCTCGCGGATCTGGCGCAGGGTGGGATCGGCGATGTCGGCGTCTTCAGCAAGGGCTTGCGCGCGCGCCGGATCGCGGAAGGCGAGCGCCTGGGCGAGCAGCACCTTGGCCTCGACGTGGTCGGTGTCCTCATCGAGCACAGACCACAGCAGTTGCTCGGCGTCCTCGGTGTCGCCGCGGTCGAGAGCGGCCTTCGCTTCCTCCAGTCGCGTCTTCGATTCGCTGGGCAGGTTCTCATCCAGCCAGTTGCGCACCGCATGCTCCGGCAGCGCGCCGGTGAACTCGGCGATCACGTCACCATCCGAGAAGAGCTTGACGGCGGGAATCCCGCGGACGCCGTAGCGGCGCGCCGGATCGGGGTTGTCGTCGGTGTTCACTTTGGCGAGGGTCCAGTCTTCCGTTTCCTCGTTCAGTTTTTCCAGCACGGGGCCCAGTTGGCGGCATGGGCCGCACCACGGCGCCCAAAAGTCGACAAGCACGGGCGTTTCGCGGCTGGCTTCGATGACCTCTTGCTGGAAGTTTTGCACGTCGAATGCCATGGGTGTACGTCACACAATTGGTTCAGAATGGACGGATCACACGGTCCTACGAAAAGCATGCCTACGTTTCAAATATGTCATTCCGGCAGAACCGTTCGCCGACCGTCTCGGGGGCGGCTAACGAAAGCTGCAGCGGATCACCGCGTGCCCCTGTGGGTAGGGTACACATCGTGTTTGTCTTGAACAGCCCAACCCCATTTATGCAGCAGGTGAAGCAGTGGGTTCAGCAGTGGATGGAGCGGCGACGCATTCGCCGGGTGACCTACGACTACGCCCGAGAACGGGTGCAGCGCGGCGCCGCCTTCCTGGATCAGGCCGACCCCGATTGGGTCCGGCACGTCGATGCGCACACGCTGGAGCTTTCCAGTGGACGCCGGTGTGTGCTCGGCCAGCTGCACGGGGACTTCCGATGGGGGCTGTCCCGGTCGCACCTCATCAACCTGAGCAGTGCACCGCGCGCGAGCCTCTCGCCCGTCAGCTACGGATTCAGATGCGTTCAAAACGTGCCCGATGCCGTGCAGGAGCGCGACTATGCCTACCTCACGCGGGCCTGGAAAGCCGCCGTCCAGCAGCGCCGCGCAGCCCACAGCGCACCGCCCCCGGCCAAAACAGTGACGGCCAAAACAGTCGCAGCCGAACCGAAGGCGGGCGACCGGCCGCCCCATTCGGCCGAGCGGTCGAGCGCGCCGCCTGTGCCCTCGGCGTCGGCGTGAGCCCCCAACCAATCGCCGGAATTGGCTTTCCCTCAACGACTATCGACGACGTATCATGAAACGGCTTCTTTCCATCTGTGCGGTAATGCTGATGTTCGCCCTCGTCCACTCCGCTGCCGCGCAGGTGAGCGTGCTGGAGAGTACCGATGGCAAGCGCACCGTCATCAGCGAGTTTCCGCATTCGGTTGTCAACAAGATGATGATTCGCGCGCTGGGGCAGGTCGATGCCGAGGATACCGTCCAGTGGGCGCTGCTACTCTCGGGCACGGGCGGCACCGACGATGTAGAGATCACGCTGGATGACGAGCCCGTCGAGCCCGTGCGCATCAGCACCGATCCCGATGCGCCCGGCGGACGCACGCACGTCTATCTGCGCCAAGAAGACTTTCTCCGGCTCGCGAACCGATCCGCCACGCCCATGGTGCGCGTGGGCGTGACCACGTTCGATCTGCCCGATGCGGTGCGGAGTGACATGCGCCTGGTCCATCAGCGCACGCTCTGAGCCTATCCCTGCGCCGGTCTCTCTCGTCGATCGCCCCGCTGTGGCATGAACGTCTACGCCTGGATCATCCTGGTCGCGCTGCTGGCCGAGTATGGGCTGAATCTCGCGACCAGCGCGCTTAACCTGAAGGCGCTCCGCACCCCGCTGCCCGTGGGCTTTCGCGACGTATTGGACGCCGAGGCGTACCGCCAGTCGCAGGCATACACCCGGGCCCAGACGCGCTTCGAGTGGGTCCGCTCCACCTTTCAACTGGCGGTGCTGATGGTGTTCTGGTTCGCGGGCGGCTTCGAATGGCTCGACACGTGGATGCGCAGTTTCGGGTGGGGGCCAGTCGTCACCGGTGTGGCGTACCTTGGAGCGCTGGGGGTGGCGCATGGGATGCTGTCCCTGCCGTTCAGCGTGTATAGCACATTTGAGATTGAAGAGCGCTTCGGCTTTAACGAGACGTCGCCCCAAACCTTTATGCTCGATTGGGTGAAGGGCACGGCCCTCGGCGTTGTCCTCGGCGGGCCGTTGTTGGCCGCGATCCTCTGGTTCTTTGGGGCCACGGGACCGTACGGATGGGTCTACGCCTGGCTGGCCGTAACCGCCTTCAGCCTGATCCTGCAGTACGTCGCCCCGCGCTACGTGATGCCCCTCTTCAACGATTTTGAGCCGCTCGACGAGGACGAACTCCGGACCGCTATCCTCGACTACGCCGATACCGTCGATTTTGCGGTGGACGACGTGTACGTGATGGACGGGTCGCGCCGTTCCAGTAAGTCCAACGCCTTCTTCACCGGTTTCGGCGCGAACCGGCGCATCGTCTTGTTCGACACGCTTATTGAGCAGCACTCCGTTGATGAGTTGCTGACCGTCGTCGCGCATGAGATCGGCCACTACAAGAAGAAGCACATTCCGCAGCGCATGGCCATCAGCGTGGTCCACACCGGGGTGCTCTTCCTGCTGCTGTCGATCTTCCTACAGGTCGAAGGGCTGTACGACGCGTTCTTCGTCGATCAGATGTCGGTCTACACGGGGCTCCTGTTCTTCGGATTGCTGTACGCGCCCGTCGAGCTGCTTCTCTCGATCCCGATGCAGATGCTCTCGCGTGCGCACGAGTTCGAGGCCGACCGCTTTGCCGTCCGCACCACGGGACGGCCGCAGGCCTTCATCGATGCGCTCAAGACGCTGGCGGCCAACAACTTCGCCAACCTCACCCCGCATCCGGGGTACGTGTTGCTGCACTATTCGCATCCGCCGATGCCGGTGCGTCTCCGGGCCATTCGGGACGCGGCGCCTCAATCGGCAGAGCCCGCTCCGGTCTCGGCCTGATCGGAATTCCCCGGGGCGGGGCCCATCCCCGAGAACAAAGTTTTGAACGGGGGGTAGCAGCCCATCCAGTACACTACCCTACACTCCGCACGGCGTCCAGATGGAAGGTCACGCGGGGCGGCTAAACGAACACACGTTGATATGTCACGCGGAAAAATTAAGTGGTTCAACCCACAGAAAGGATTCGGCTTCATTGAGCCGGACGATGGAAGCAAAGACGTTTTTGTCCACAGCAGTAACGTGGGCGGGCTCGGCTACGGCGAGGGACTGACGGAGGGCGAGCAGGTCGAGTTCGACCTGGAAAAGACGCCGAAAGGATTGAGCGCAACCAACGTGCGCCGCATCACAGGAGAGCGCGCCCTGTAAGCAGCGGCCCGGCAATTACGTACGGAAAAGAGCCCGGTCCCACAGGATCGGGCTCTTTGCATTGAGGCGTCATGCAACGGATTCGAGCGCCGTTCGTACGTGTTGCAGTCACGACTCGAACGCTCCTGATCACGCTCCTCATCCCGCGCCGGTACCGGACGCATGCCCAGCCGCTTGCCGCTCATACGGCCCCACTCGATCGCGCAATGGATGCGCGGGATGGCTGTGCTGCTCGTGGGCGCGATGCTGATGCAGGGACTTCCCCTGCACGCGCTGATCGGGCACGAGGCCGCGCCTTGCCTGTGCGCGGAGAAGGGCTACTGCGCGTGGAATCCAGGCGAAGGGGCCCACGAACGCTGCGATCATCACCAGGGCCATTCGCCGGGTCATGCAGCGGGCCACTCGACGGATGAGGCGCCGGCGTCCCACGGGCCGATCCTGCAGGCGTGTGGCGATATGCAGCCCAACGCGCCCGCCGTCATGATGAGCCTGAAAGCCTTTTTGCCCTCGTTTGATCGATGGGCGGCCCCGGCAGGCGAGCCCGATCTGCATGCCGTCGTGACGGGGCTCCGTTCGCAGCGGACTGTTACCGACATCTTTCATCCGCCCAAGCATCGCATCGGATAATCCTCCGGCTGTGGACCGCCGGAGCCCCCTTTCTACCCCGATGTGTACCGGGCGCGAGCGCCGGTCCATCTGCTCGTGCCGCTTATCCGATTGGAGGATGAATGATGAACCTACGTCGTATCTGTACTCTTGTTGTATTCGCCCTTTTTCTTACCGCTGGTCCCGACGCCGCGGCGCAATCCACCGGCTTCATTGTCGGGCGCGCCCTCGATGCCGAGACGGGCCGCCCACTGACCGGCACCAATGTCGTGATTCCCGGAACGCAGCGTGGGACGAGCGCCGGTCCTGAGGGTCGCTTTCTCCTCGGTCCGCTGGAGGCGGGACGCTATACCGTGCGCGCGCGATTCGTGGGCTTTCAGCCGGTCACCCGCCAGGTGAACGTCGTCGCGGGCGATACCACGCGCGTGCAGTTGGCGCTGGCGTCGCGGGCCATCGGGCTGGAGGCCGTCGAGGTCACAGCCGATCGCCGTACGCCGCAGACCGCCGAGCAGCTGCAGAAAGCCGACATCCGGGAGGCGAACCCGCGAGATGCCGGTGAGCTGATCCGCACCATGGGCGGCACAGATGCCGTCCGCCGCGGCCCCGTGGGACTCGATCCGGTCGTGCGCGGCCTTCGTGAGACGCAAGTAGGCGTCTACGTGGATGGGATGCGCACCTTCCCCGCCGGGCCCGCGCGCATGGATTCGCCGTTGAGCCACTCCGGCCCCAGCACCATGCGCAGCGTCGAAGTCATCAAGGGCCCTTACGCACTTACCTCGGGCGGGGGCGCGATGAGTGCCATCCGCGTGCAGACGAGTGGGGTGTGGCAGGACTCACCGGGTGTCTCCGGCCAGATAGGCGGCGGGTACGATTCGAATATGGACGGGTATCAGACGACCGCCACCGTGGGTGGCGAGCAGGGGCCGTTCGCCTATCGTTTCAACGGCGTCTGGCGCGGTGGCAGTGCGTACGAGGCCGGCAGCGGCACTGAGGTTCCGGCCGATTTCCTCAACCGCGAGGCGCGCGGAAAGATCGGCTACCGCTTCGGCACTAAATCACGTCTCACCGTGGCGGGCGGTTATCAGCAGCAGGACGACGTGGACTATCCGGGTCGTCTCCTAAACGCCGAGTTCTTCAAATCGGGCCGCGGGCAGATCCGTTACGAGTACGCGTCGGGCGAGGGGCTGCTGCGCGGGCTGGATGCGCAGGCCTACGCCTACCAGACGCTTCACACGATGAACAACGAGGGGAAGGTGACCTTCGAGTCGATTGATTTCCCTGGTCCGCCGCTGCGCGTGGCCGTCAATGCCGATATCGTGACCGTCGGCGGGCGATTGGCGACGGAGCTCGTGCCGTCGTCCGATCTGCGCCTGAACGTTGGGGGCGACGTGTACCGCGCCGTCCGCGATGCCGAGCGGCCCTTTCAGGTCGTGATGGATGGGATGCCGATGGTGCCACCCTTTTACGAGAGCGACCAGATCTGGCCGGGGGTCTCCATCACCGATGCGGGCGTCTTCGCACAAGCTACGCGGCTTCTCGGGCCGGTGGAGGCCAGTGGCACGATCCGCACCGATGTCGTCTGGGCCCGCGCTGATGACAGTCAGGTGACCGGCGTGTACCTCGACATCGCCAACACCACGGTCGAGGAGCTGGACGACCGGGAGGTGAACGTGAGCGGGGCGCTGATGCTCAACGCCGCGCTCTCCGAGGCCTGGTCGCTGGCTCTTGGCGGCGGCACCGCCGTGCGCACCGCCGACGCGCTGGAGCGCTACGCCGACCGCTTTCCATCCAGCAAGGCGCAGACGAGCGCCGAGTTTATCGGCGATCCGACGCTGGAGCCCGAGCGCTCCTGGCAGGCCGATGTGGAGGTGAAAGCGCGCTATCCCACCGTCACGTTCTCGGTGAGCGGCTTCGCGCGGCGTATCGACAACTACATTACGCTTCAGGATGCGCCTGATGTGGAGCCCATGCTGCCGCTGCCCCTCTTCGCCGAGGGGCCGTTCCGCTACACCAACGGCGAAGCCACGTTCTACGGCGGCGAAGCCTCGCTCACCTACGCGCTGGCGCGTCCGCTAACGCTCAGCCTTGCGGGCAGCTACCTGTGGGGCCAGAACGAGACGACCGATCAGCCGGCGCTGGGCGTGTCGCCGCTGCGTGGCGATCTGGGGCTGCGCTACGAGCCGCCACAGGGGCGCTTCTTCGTGGAGGGCGCGCTGCGCGCCGTCGCCGAGCAGGACCGCGTGGCCACGGTCCTGGGTGAGACGCCCACCGACGGTTACGTCACGCTCGACCTGAAAGGCGGTGTGGACATCGGCTACGGTGTTTCGCTCGAAGGCGGAATCTCCAACCTCACCAACACTGATTACGTGAATCACCTGAACGCGAAGAACCCGTACACGCAAGCGCCCATCCCAGAACTCGGCCGCGTGGTCTTCGTCGACCTCGCGCTGTCGTTTTAGCAGCTCCCAATCAGCTCGCGTTCGATGTGCTGGGCGATCGCCTCGGGGGGCGAGTCGATATCGACAATAAGCGCCTCGGAAGCGGCGGGCGGCTCCAGCGCATCGAATTGGCTGGCGAGCAGATCGGCGTCGAAGAAATGGTTTTCGCGGTGGCGCATCCGCTCGCGAATCCGGTGAAAGTCGCCGCGGAGGTAGACGAAGCGGACGGCGTCGTCGCGCAGGACGTCGCGGTACGTCTGCTTGAGTGCCGAGCAGGCGAGGACCGCCGGTGCACCGGCGTCGAGGCGATCATCGATGAGCGCCCGGAGCGCCCGCAGCCAGGGCTGTCGGTCGGCGTCGGTGAGCGGCTCGCCACGGGCCATCTTTTCGACGTTTGCGGGCGGATGGACATCGTCGCCATCGACGAAGTCCCAGCCGAGCCGCTCGGCCAGCAGAATGCCGACGGTCGTTTTGCCCGATCCGGAGACGCCCATCAGCACGATGATCATGGCAGAGTCGGGGGCGTGTGGACGGGGGGCGTTCGGGCTATTGCTGCTCGAAGTAGATGAGCCCGCCACCGACGTTGCCCAGCACGACCTCGGTCTCGCCGTCGCCGTCGAGGTCGGTGAAGGCAGGCGCCGCCAGAGGGACAGCATCGAGGCCAGAGACCTCGACCGGGGTGAAGGCGGGCGCTTCGGGGGAGCCGGTGTTGCGATAGAGCTTCACCCCGTTATCTTTGGTCCCGATAGCGAGGTCGAGCCGTCCGTCGCCGTCCAGGTCAACCAGCGCGGGCGCGCTGCGCCGGTCTACCTCTATGTCGCCGTAGGTTTCCGTCTCCAGCGTAAAGGTGGGATCGGTGGGGGAGCCGGTGTTGCGGAAGAAGTTGATCGTGCCACTCGATTCGCCCACGAGCAGGTCGAGGGTCCCGTCGCTGTCGAGATCGCCCAGCGCGGGCGTGCTGTGGCTTCCGCTGGGCAGGCCGACGAACGCCGCGTCGACCAGCGTGAAGTCGCCGCCGTCGTTGCGGTAGTACGCCACATCGCCTTTCCAGGAGCCCAGCAGCAGATCCGCGTCGCCGTCGCCGTCGAGGTCGCCGAGGGTCGGCGCGTAGTGATAGGCCTCGGGCAGGTCGAGCGTGCCATCGAGCCGGTAGGCTGGCTCCGTTGCTGTCCCTTCGTTGGTGAAGCGGTACACGAGCGAGGTGCTTGTGCTGTCGGGGTCGATCTTGTTGGCAACCAGCAGATCCGCGTCGCCGTCGCCATCGAGATCGCCGGCTGCCGGGACGCTCTCATTGCCGATGTCAATCATGCGGATGAAGCGTTTCGTAATCAGCTCGAAGGTGCCGTCCTCCTGCCGCTCGTAAAAGTGTAGATTGTCGGCGAGCGTCGTGTTCGCGCTGTAGGCGCCGCCCAAGACGCCGACGAGCAGATCCGTCGTGCCGTTCTGGTCCCAGTCGGCGAGCGTCGGGGCGTTGTACCCGCTGGAACTCACCGGATTCGACGGCGGGAACGGCTGCGGATCGCGCTGGATGACGGGGTTGGTGCACGAGCCGGTATTTTCGAGCAGCAGCAGGCTCGGCTCGAAGAAGTCGCCCCAGAAAAGGTCCTGGTCGCCGTCGTCGTCGATGTCGGCGAAGGTGAGCGTGTTGGCGCCGTGCAGCGTGCCCACCTGCCCGACGATCTCGATGTCTTCGAAGCGCTCGGTGATCAGTGCGAAGCGCGGAACGCCCTGGTCGCTGCGACCGCGCATTTCGTAGCGGATGACGGTGCCATCGAGTCGCCCGATGAAGAGGTCGAGTTGGTCGTCGCAGTCGATGTCGGTGACGTTGGGGATGTTTTGCCGATCAGAGAAGAGGGGCTTTCCCTCGGTATCGCGCAGCGAATCGGCCGCGAGAGTGAACCCCGGCTCCGACGCGGTGCCCTCATTCCGGTAGTAGCGCAGGTAGCTGAAGGGCTGCTCGGCCAGCAGATCCGGGTCGCCGTCCTGATCCATATCGGCAAAGCGGAACCACTCGCCGACGGAGAGATCGCGGTACTGATCCGTGCGCCAGGTGAGCTCCGGAGCGCCGTGCGATCCGGTATTCTCGAAGAACATAATCTCGTCCGTGCGCTCCTGCACGAACAGATCGCTATCGCCATCACCGTCGATGTCGACAAACTGGGGGCGCGGGGCGTTCAGCCCGCCGAGGAAGGGGTGATCGTAGGCGACCCCCGAGGCGTCGCGCACGGGGAAGGGCGTCACCTCCCGCACGAACTGCGGTGCATCGGAGGGGGCCGTGTCGTCCTGTGCCGGGCGCGGTCCGCTGCACCCGGCGAGGAGCACGGCAAGGAGGGTGAAGCCTGCGTATCGCACCAATCCATTCATCATAGGACTGCATCGTCGCATCTACCAGCGTGCTCGCGTGCCAATACCGGACGGATAGGCGCCGACCGGGATGACCGTTTCGATTGTACGCGTCTCCGTGTTGATCACCGTGATGGTGCCCGGCGGATCGGCCGTGCTGGAGCCTTGCGGCGGTTGATAGGTGCCCTGGCGATTGTTGTTCGACACGTACAGGTACCGGCCATCGGGCGAGAGCACGGTGCCGTGCGGCTGGGCCAGGCCCTCGCCCTCGATGACGGCATCGACGCGCCGGGTTTCCATGTTCAATACCGTGACGGTATGGGCGCGCTTGTTGCCGAAGTAAACGTACTTCCCATCGGGGCTGTAGACGGGGTGCCACGGTTCGGCGTTGACGGCGATGGTATCGGTGACAGTCGGCGCTTCGGGGGCGGAGACATCGAAGACGACGACCTGTCCGGATACCTGCCCGGTCGCCACCATCGTGGAGCCCTCCGGTGAAATCGCGAACTGGACGAACACCTGCGTGGGGCCGCCGAGGCGCGTCAGGTTCGTCGAGGGTTCCTTGTCCATACGGATGGCCATGAGCTGATTCTCGGCCAGGCTGGCGACGTAGGCGTGCGCGCCGTCCGGCGTGGTGGCCAGCGCGTGCGGACGGGGGAAGAACGTCGATATTTCATCCTGAACCGTCATGTTTGAGCGGCGAACGACGGTGATGCTCGACGGCGGGTTGACCGCGCTCATCGAGCGGCCCACGAGCAGCCAGTCCTTCGATGGATGGAGGGCCAGCAGGCCCGGCACCTCCATCTCGGCCTGCGCGATGAGCTCATTTTGCGCATTGAACTTGAGCACGCGGTTTGCACCGATCAGCGTCACGTACCACGCCGAGCCGTCGGGCTCGGCGATGGCGTGGTGCGGCTTTGCGTTGGCCGAAAAGCCGAGCTCTTGCAGGTTGATCGTGTCGACAATCTCGTTCGTCGACATATCGATCACTGAAATCGTCGCGGCGCCCTGATTGCAGACGTAGAGCCGATCGCGAGGCGCGTCGGCAGATTGACCGTGCGCTGGAGCTACGGCCAGGACGGCGGCGAGAGCGAACGAGAGACAAAAACGCAGTAGATGCATAAAGAGACCTGCGACCTAATTCAAAAGGCACGGATACGCAAGCGGCCCGGAGAGCGCCGAATCACCCTGCGCTCTCCGGTCCGATCGAGTTGAATGCGAACCGTCACGCTTACAGTTCGCGGCGCGCGTTTTTCAGCACGAAGAGCCCTTCCTGCATGCTCGTCATGATGATGATGCCGCTCTCGAAGAACGGGTAGTTGCTCCACGTGCCGGAGAAGCCGGGCGCGTTCTCGCCGAACGGATGCGTGTCGAAGTGCGCCACCTGCTTCGGGTTGGCGGGATCGCTCACGTCGAGCACGCGCAGCCCACTGACGTAGTTGGACTGGTACATCATGTCGTCCTTGACGTAGAGGTTGTGGTCTGAGGCCGAGTTGTTCAGCAGGTACTCGCGGACGAGCTGCGGATCGTCGAGATCCGACACGTCCCAGATAAGCGTCCGCGTGCTATCGACCGATCCGTTAATCTCGTCCAGCTCGTCGTTCTGGAAGAAGTAGCGCTGGTCCTCGGTGAGCCAGCCCTGGTGGACGTATGCGTGATCGGGGTAGGAGGCCGTGGAGAGCGCCATGGGGTTGTCCTTATCCGTCACATCGGCAATGCTGATGGCCGTTTCGTTGGCGCCAAAGCAAATCTCTTTACCCTGGTGCTCGGTGTCCGGGCCGTCATAGGTGACGCACTGAGCGTCGTGGGTGTAGCCGGTGCCCGTGCGGCCGGTCGACGGATCGGCGAAGCAGCCGGCGAAGGTGGGGTTCGTGGGCTCCTGGATGTTGACCATGTGAAGCCCGCCGCCGCACGTCTCGCCGCCTCCACCGCTGCCGACGATGTAGGCGAAGCCGGTGTCTTCGTTGATGACCACATTGTGGGCACTGTTGACGTTGTCGTAGTGCGCGGTCTCTTCAAACGTGATCGGCTCGCCGTCGAAGGTGCGGAGCTGCGTCAGGTCGAACACCTGCATGCCGTGCTCGCCCGAGTTGTCGGCCACGACGTAGGCGTGATTCTGATAGACCTTGACGTCGCGCCAGATGCTGCTGTTGGCGCCTTCATGCTCGGGCAGGGTGCCCACGTAAACAGGGGTGTACGGATCGGACACGTCGACGAACGAGATGCCGTCCATCCGCCCCACGAGCGCGTACTCCTTGCCAGTCTGCGGATCGGTCCATCCCCAGATGTCGTTGACCTGCACGCCGCGCTTCCCGCCGATCTGCTGCGTCGGGAGGAAGGAGACGAGGTCGATGCCTTTGCAGTTGTAGATTTTGGCCTTGCCGTCGCTGCAGTCGACCTGCCCGCCGGTGACGGCTTCGAGGCCGGAGGCGACGTCGCTGAACACGGTTTTCTGGGCGGTCCAGGTGCCGCTTTCTGCGTTGCGCTCGAAGATGGTTGCTGTGCCCGCGCCGAAGTCGGCCCCGACGTTACCGATCACAGCGACATCACCGCCCACGGCAAGGGTGCCGCCGAAGCGGTTGCCCTGCTCCACCTCGGGGCCGGTTAGTTTTTTGGCAGTGAGCCAGGTGCCGGCGTCGGGCGCCCGGGAGAAGAGATAGAGCGCGCCGCGGCCGCGGTCGGCTCCCGGGGCGGCGACCCAGACGTCATCGCCATTGACGGCCATCGACGCGCCGAAGAAGCCGCGCTCTTGACCGTCGAAGGCTGCCAGCCGTCCGGTGCGAGACCAGGCACCGTCCTCGTCAAGCGCAAACGTGAGCACTGTGCCAATGCCGGCGTCGTGGCGCGGGGCGCCGATCAGGGCGTCGGTGCCGTCCAGCATGATCGTCGAGCCAAAGCGTGCGCTGGAATCGAGCCGGTCGGCGGTGAGTTGCGTGTGCTCCGTCCAGGTGCCGCTATCGTCCTGCTGGAAGGCGTAGACCGTGCCGCCGTCCTTGCGCGGAGCGCTGACCAGCGCGTGGTCGCCGTCGAGTGCGAGGGCCGAGCCGAAGCGATGCCCGCTTTCGAGCTCGCTCCCGGTGAGCTGGGTGGTGAGCGACCAGGTGCCCGAGGCCGCGGCCTCAAAAACGTAGGCGCCGCCCGCATTGTCATTCAGGCCGGCTGCGCCCACGAGCGCCACGCTGTCGCCCAGTGCCACGCTGCTACCAAAGCCGCTGCTCTCGACGCTATCGGGCGGGGCGAGGCGGGCGACCTCGGTCCACGAGCCGCCCTCGCTGGCTTCGAAGAGATACGCCGCCGATGCGTTGGGCGCGCCCACAAGAAGCATCGAACCGCGCGCTTGCAGGGCTTCCCCGAAGCGATCGCCCACCGATCCATCGGAGGCGGTGAGATGGGTGCGCTCGGTCCATTCCCCCTCACTTTGCTCGTAAATGAACACTTTGCCGGGCGTGTGGGGACTGCGCGATTCACCGACGAATACGGTGCTGTCCTGCACATCCAGCGCCCGGGCGAAACCGTTCAGCGCCGGGGCGCTCCCGAAGCGGGCCGTCTGGGCCTGTGTTGGAATCGTGAGGGCGAGAGCGAGAAGCGCAATGCTACATAAACTGAGTACTCGTTTCATGACTCGTGGGGTTGTGGGAAGGAGCGGATGGGCGCATGAGCACGCCCGCAATCGAAGGTCAAAGCAGGTAAAGGCGTAGTTAAAATACACGCGGATCGACCAGATGTTGCCTGCCGATGTGGGGCGGATCAGGAGGAATTGGCCGATGCCACATCGGCGGATCCATGAGTCGCTAAAGCCCCCGTTTGACCATGCCGATAATACTCCCGGCCTCGCTTCCCTCTCCTCTTTTCTGCCGCGCCTGTCATGTCTATTCTCTTGATCGAAGACAACCCGATTGTAGCGCGGATCGTCCGCCGATTCCTGAGCGACCATCAGCACGGCGACCTCGTCCATGTGCCCAGCGCCGAAGACGCCTTCGTGGATGTGTATCAACGGCAGTACCGCCTCATTATTATCGATTGGATGCTGCCCGGCGTCAATGGGCTTGAATTCGTTCGGCACCTGCGCGCTCATCCGCTTTACGAAGACGTACCTATCATCATGTTCACGAACAAGGACCGGGCAGCGGATGTCGAGCAGGCGATGGAAGCCGGCGTGAGCGATTACATCCGCAAGCCCTCCGCGGGCTGGAAGCCGGTCGACGTGCAGACGCTCGTCCGAAAGGTGCGACGTTGGTACCAGCCGGAGCCGAGCGAGGCGCGCGAAATCCCAGATGCGGACGGCGCAAACCGATAGCGGCGCAGGCCGGGCCGAATCAAGCGGGCGAGTTCTTCGTCCAAAACCAAGAAGCTGGCACGCGGGGGAGAGCAATCCGCTTCCTCCTCAGTCCAGGAGCGCCCGTGCGCGCTTCGGGCCAATCCAGCGTGTGCACCGATTCGTTGCCGAGGCCATGGCCAACTACTACGACGTTCTGGGGGTCGATCCGGATGCGACGCCGGAGCAGATCAAGGAAGCGTACCGGAAGCGTGCGCTCGAGACGCACCCCGATCGCAACACAGAGGCCGAGGCCCACGAAGAGTTTGTGCGCGTCAAGGCAGCCTACGAAACCCTGTCCGACTCACGGGCGCGAGCGCGATACGACCGGTCGCGGCGCGACCCTGCCGGCGGATCTGGGGAAGCAGTAGGCCCGCGCACCGGCCGGGCTGCGGCGGGGCAGCCGGAGCCCGGCGACCGGGTGCGCCAGTACTACCGGCGGCGGCGCCAGCGGCACAATGCCGTCCGCGACCGGAGCCATCGCCCGATGCGCCTCTCCGATGCTCCCCCCTTCGTCATCAAATACGCCAGCACGGCCGCCATCGTTGCCCTGGCCGTCTACCTCGTCATGGGCGCGGCGCCCATCGTCACCGTGCTCGTGGCGGCGACCGCCGTGGTCTCGTCTGTGTGCATTCTCGATCTGCTCGACGACGTCATCCTCGGTGGGCGGGGCAAAGATCTGCTGAGCCGGTGACCGGCCATCTAAAATCGATTTTAGGTGGGCTTCAGGCTGAGTTTAGCCGGGAGGAGTATCTCGGGATTACCGGCCGTGTGATGCCGGACGTCGCTCCCATTCAGCCAACCCTGCCGAGGGCCATGCACGACCTACTTCAGTTCATCAACGCCACCTCCGCCCGCCGATTGCTCCACCGCATGCAGTGTGCGAAGATACAGAATCAGGCGCTGGCGGGATGGCGGGCGCGGAGTGCCCAGGTGCGCAAAGGAGCCGGGCTCCGGACGATGCTCCGCCGGCACACGCCCGAGGAACCGGCGCAGGTCGACGTGGCGGGCGAGTCCCTGTGGCTCAACTGATGGGCGGTGGGATTGATCGAGGCGGTCAGCGGGGGTGGAGGGTATTGGCCGGGGCCGGTTCGACGTCGGTCACGAGCCGGTAGCCAACGCCGCGGTGCGTATCGATCGAGACATCTTCGGTGGCTCCGGAGCGGCGCAGCGTTTTTCGCAGGCCCGATACGGTGGTGTTGATCGTGTCATCGGTGGCAAAGGCCGATCCCCACACGGATTCGGCGAGCACGGTGCGCGATACCGTTTCGTTTGCGCGGCGCGCGAGCGTATCGAGCATGGCATACTCTTTCGCGCGCAGCGCCAGCTCCTCATCGTTCCAATACGCCGTGCGCCCGCGCCGGTCGATCGTTAGATCGCCGAGGCGCAGGCGGGTGTCCCGTTGCCGCGGGGTCGATTGACGCCGTTCCAGCGCGCGGAGGCGAGCGAACAGGACCGCAAACGAGAAGGGCTTCGAGAGGTAATCATCGGCGCCGGCATCGAGCCCGGTCACGCAGTTATCCGAGCCGGCGAGAGCCGTGAGCATCAGGATCGGGGTATCGATATGGGCGGCGCGCAGGTTCTGGATGAGGGCCACGCCGTCCTGATGGGGCAACATCCAGTCGATAATCATCACATCGTATGTGCGGGTGCTCGCGAGCCGCTCGCCCTCCAATCCGTCTGGCGCCACATCGACCTGATAGCTGTGTTCGGTCAGGGCTGTAGCGAGGACATCGGCGAGATCGGCTTCATCTTCGACGAGGAGGAGTCGCATAGATCCGGGCAGTTACGGCAGGTAGAGCATCCACGTATATTGTCGGCGGATCGGCGGCGGGCTAAAGCGGGCTCCGCCGTTGGGCATGCGCTTCGCGCCGGGGAATCAACCGCGGCCCGGAATCGTTCAGCCTGCGACCCTGGTTTTCCATCACGCAGCCCTCAGGACAGCATGCACGTTCAGCTTGAGCGCATCAACGACGCCATTCAGTTTCGCGGCACGAACGGATCGTACGATCTGACTATCGCATCGAGCGATGAGCAGGAGGGCATCAGTCCGATGGAGATGGTGGCCCTTAGCGTAGGCGGATGTAGCAGCATCGACATCCTGATGATCCTGGAGAAACAGCGACAGGCGGTTGATGATTTCGCGGCCGAGGTCGACGCCGAGCGCGCCGACGAGCATCCGGCCGTGTTCACCGATATTCACGTCCGCTACCGGCTCACGGGCGAGGTCGACCCCGAAAAGGTGCGCCGGGCGATCGACCTTAGTCTGGACAAGTACTGCTCGGTCTCCAACATGGTCGACACGACGGCGACGATCACGTACGGGTTCACCGTGAACGGGGAGGCCTACGAGTGAGCGCAGCGCGTTGCTGAGCGGACCCGTCGCGCCGGCCTATCTGCAATTCTGTGTGGCAGCCATTACTATACGAGGGATGCAGCGGCACCGCGCCGCGATCTGTCTTCGTCCGTACGCCATCACACAGGACTTCCCTCAGCCATGAGCGCACACGTATCCGGTATTCACCACGTCACGGCCTACGCGCACGATCCGCAGGAGAACCTGGACTTCTACACCGGCGTGCTGGGCTTGCGCCTGGTGAAGCAGACGGTGTTGTTCAACAACCCGTCGGAGGCCTTCAAGGGGCCTACGATGTACCACTTCTACTTCGCCGACGCCGTGGGCACGCCCGGCACGGTGATGACCTTCAAGCCGCACCACAGCATCCAGCAGGGGCAGGTGGGACGCGGGCAGGCCACCGCCACGGCCTTCACGATCCCCGAGGGGGCGGTGGACTACTGGACGGACCGCCTCGCAGCGGCCGACGCGGCCACGCTGTATCCCACGACGGAGCGCTTCGGGCGCACGGTGATCCCCTTTCAGGACCACGACGGCCAACCGCTGGAGCTGATCACCGGCACGTCCGACATCGAGCCGTGGGCCGAGGGGCCGGTGCCTGCCGCGCACGCGATCCGCGGCTTCCACGGCGTGACGATCCACCCGGACAACGTGCAGCACACCACCCGCATGCTGGAGGTGCTGGGCTACGAGGAGATCGGCCACGAGCCGACGCCGCAGGATGGCGACTGGACGCGCTTTGAGCTGAAGGGCACCGACCACGGGCAGTTCATCGACGTCTATAACGAGCCCAACATGCACGAGGGGCACTGGGGCTACGGCACCGTCCACCACGTCGCCCTCCGCGCCGATGACGACGATCACCAGCAAACCCTCCGCGCGCAGCTGATCGACGCCGGCTACTCGCCCACGCACATGAAAGACCGCAACTACTTCCACTCGATCTACTTCCGCTCGCCCAACGGCGTCAACATCGAGATTGCGACCGATAATCCTGGCTTCCTCCACGATGAGCCCGTGGGCCAGCTCGGCACCGCGCTCCAGCTTCCGCCCTTCCTGCAGGACCGCCGCGCCGAAGTCGAAGCACAGCTCGCCGATATTTCGGTGTGAGCGTCTCTGGGCTACCCATGCAACGCCCCTGAAATCACCGTTTCTGGCGTCTCAGGGGCCTTTTCGAGCTGGTACCCGAGGAGAGAGACAACTCGTCTGCTCCTGAAGGTGAAAATCGGCGATTGTGGACGATAGAACGTGGTTTTGCACGTGCCGCGCGTCTGCTGGTGTTCGGCGATGACCGGACGCCATCGCGGATTTGTAGAACATATGTAGAACGGGTCTACAAGGCCCCAGCATGGTGGCTTGGACCACTCATTCGAGATCGGCGAGGACGTCTTCTACCTGGCGCCGGAACCGGTCGAAGACGGGTCGCACGTTCTGAATTCCTTCGACCATCCGCTCCCACTTGAGCTCGATGCCATATGCGTGGTGGACGACGTGCCGGAAGCGACGATACGGCTTCATCTCTGACGCAAGCGGTTTGGGGAACAGGACGGGAAGAGATGGTCGATTCTGAGGCGAAGGACAGAACCATCGAAAGAGTTCGACGTGCCACTGCTCCGATTCGGGAAGCTCGACCTCGTGGTAGCGGGCCACCCGCTTGAGCACGTTTTCAACACCCATGTAGAAGGAGGCCAGAAACTGACCGGCCGCGGCTTCCTCACGGAGCGTCGCTGGACCTTCGCCTACGTCCGCGTTGAGCGCCTCCAGTTCCTCAACGACGCGCTCCATCTGGTGGAGTTCGAGGCGGACCTCTTCGCTGAGTTCACTCGCGTTCAAAAAGCACCTCCCCCCGCTCTTCGATGCGCCGGGTAAACGGAGTGGACGGTTCGAGAGGAACGACGTCGAGCGGTAGGTCGATGGCCTCTTCGAGCTCGGCGGCCAGTTTCCAGATCGTCCAGCCCGGCACGCCGCCAATAGCGAGGTCGAGGTCGCGAGCCGCCTCCGGATCGGTCGTCGCGCGGCCAAACAGAATTACGCGACTCGCCCCGTAGGATCGGGCAATCTTTTTGGCGCGCTCGATATGGTCTTGTGTGATGGCCATTCCCGAATGGGTAGAAGTAGGGAGCAAGATCAAAAATAACAAACCTCAACGTTTGTTTCAGAACATGATACGAACGAATCGACGGATTTGATGCAGCGGCCCAGGAGCAAGTGATAGGAGATTGGAAGACACCGGCGTGCTAAATATCGTCGCCGATGGCCTTTGGGCATGATCAATATGGATACCTCGACGCGGTAGAGCAGCAGGCCGACTCCGCCAAGCTTTCCCCCGACGCGCAGCAGACCCACGTGACCTGGATGGCGTGGGCCCGAGCGCACGCCCGCCGGCTGGATCCGCTTTCGGACGGACTGCCCTTTGAGACTACATCTCGAGACAGCGCAGCGAACGCCGCCGATTGAAGGAGGCGCACGGGCCGGAGGGGCCGCGTACTGCCACGGCGGCCCAGGGCCTGACGGCACAGGGCCGCGCGCGTCACAACGCGCCTCGGGTGCCGATGTCGATCGGGGCTGCCCCTCGTCTCTCTCCTGGCCGACCCCTCTCGCCGCGATCTACCTCACCGGCCGGCTGTCTATAGCTGGTGCGGTCTCCTCATCTCTTTCTGAACGCGGTCTGACGCGTCGGTCCTGTCGGGCCGACTTCTCTCCCCTTTTCTCTTCGATCGTCTCGCCCGTCTTCTCGCTGATCCTATGCATCCCATCACTTCGCTGGGGGGTAGGGCGCTAAGGTAGGCCCGTACTCCCGTTCGCAAGGTCGTTCGTCCGCCGTGCTCCCTTTACTCCGCTGCGCTCTGTCAGTCGCCTGCGGCTCGTGTCGCGCTCCGGGCGTTCGACACGACCTCTCTTCCTCCGCTTGTGCAGGTCTGCGCGGCGGGCGCCTCCACCTTGCGCCCGGTCCGTGCGGGCCCAAATACTCGGGTGCGCCCCCAGCTACTTTTTTTCGCGCACCAATCACCAACTGCACAAGCCGTCATGTCTCAGCAAGCCGCTCTGTCGCAACCAGCAGCATCCTCTCCGCTCGCCGTTTCGTCCTCGTCGCCTCCGCTCTCTCTCCGTCTCGCGCCGCAGTATCCGCTCGCGTCCGGCGGGCCGCTCTGGTGGGCGGTCTTTACCACGCCTTCGGGGCGGGAGGTGGCCCGCACGCTGGCGTCCGGCGGCACGCGGGCGCAGGCCCGGCGGCAGGCCCGCACCCATCTCCGCACGCTTCAAAGTCACCTGCCCCAAAACCACCGGTAGCCATGAGCAATCAGTCTACATCAGCAGGTATCCGTCAGCAGCTCCGCAACACGCCGGTCGTGGGCATCGGCGGGTCGCGGGCGCCGGGGGCGGCTTCGCTCTGGGCGCTCCGGCAGGTGCTTCCGCTTGTACCTGCCCGTACGCCGGTGTATGTCGGCTGCGCTTCGGGCATTGACAAGGCCGTCCGTCAGGCCCGGCCGGGGGTGCGGGTCTTCCGGGCGGCCAGCTCGCAGCCGGGGGCACTGGCCCGGCGCTCTATCCGGTGCGTGCGCGCCGTGGCCCAGGCCGGTGGGGTCTGGGTGTCGTTTCCGGGGCGGGCGTGTCCGTCGGGTGTTCAGCCCTCGCGTTCGGCGTCGGCCTGCTTTAGCGGGGGCGGCTCTGGCTCGTGGGCCTCGCTGGCCCTGGCGGCCGGGCTGGGGCGGCCATGCCTCGTCTTTCTTCCCAATAGCATCCAGCCTCCGGCGCCGTTCGGCCTTCAGGCCCTCGGCCGGGGTTGGTTTTGGCGGGTCGGCCGCGGGCAACTCCGCCTGCTCTAATTCCGGTTCGCCTCCATTCACAACCTCTCTCCTTTCAAACCGCAACGTCTCATGAAAACTACACGCATCCACATCCAGCCGTGCGCCGCGGGCTACGAGTACCGCCTCGGCGTTTCCAAAACCGTTCACCTGGCGCGCCGCAATGATGTCGGCACGCACCTCTTTGACAACGTGCACGCCCTGTACTGCATGCTAACCGGCCACCGGCCCTACAACCCGGCGCACGAGGATCACCTCATCCGCCGCATTGAGGCCATTACCACGTACCGGGCCGGGCCGCGGCCTGACCGCTTCGCGCCCGACCGTGAGCCCTGCTGCAGCCGGGGGTCGGTCATCCGTGAGCCGGCCCCGCGCTTCCGTCTTGCATCGCTTTCGCTTGCATCGTGAATCTCGCGCGGGCCCGGTTCGCATCCCGCGCGCTCCAGAGCTTCGCCCAGGCCGGGCTGGGTGGGCTCATTTTCTCTTCCTTTCAATAACTCGATTTAATCGACCCATGAAACGACTCTCCAACACCCAGACGACCAACACGAACGGCACTCCGTCAACAGACAACGGCGGCAGCGTTTCTTCAGCTGTACGGCCAATCGCTCAGATCCTCGCCGACCTCCGCAGGCCGATTCCGAAGCGGCTCCTCAAGGAGAAGCCGGCTTCCAATGCGAAGGGTGCCCCGATGCTGACGTTTTGCCCGTGGTACCGCGTGCAGCGTATCCTCAACCACTACACCGGGGGCCGCTGCTCCTACGAGGTGCGCGAGCGGACGGTGACGGGCAAGCATATTCTGATGACCGTGCGCATCACGATCCGTGCGGAGGAAGGCGCCTTCTACCGCGACGGGACCGGCCTGGAGCGGTTGGACGTGGACAGCTACGGCGACCCGCAGTCCAACGCTGAGTCGATGGCCTTCCGGCGAGCCGCGGCGCGGTTTGGGCTGGGGCTGCATCTCTACGAGGGCGACGGTTGAGAAGGCATTGGCTGAGTCCCCATTGGGACGGGCCGGGGGCAGGTAGCGGTGCTCCCGGCGCCCGCCCGGCGCGCACCGCCTCCTGCCTGCGGCACAAGGCGCAGCGCGGCGGGCTCGTATGCTGGATTCAAGCGGAAGCACTGTACTCCGTTTTCAACCCTCCATATTGATTGCTACACTTTGAACATCATGGATACAGATCTGCAGGACATAAACATTGAGAATTTTCAATCTGATCGGGACCGCATCGGAGGTCCGATTGATCTCGGATTTGCCGTGCGGCACATCCGGTGGCGCCACGGAGCACGGGACTATTATCGCCGGGGCTTTCTGGACGATACGTTTGTACCAGATCCTGAAGTAAGAACCTTGCCGGTACCGTGGTGGGAGGCCTGGGAAGAGGGCAGGCAGGATCGGAAACGCTACGAACGCGGGGAGCTCGTTCTGAATGATAATCCTGAGACTCTTGCGTATGCGGAGAGGTGTTTTGGAAAGCGTAAGCCTTGGTTGGTTGATTACCAGTTAGGCCAGGGAAGTTGTGGAAGGGAGGCAGAGAAATGATCCCCATTCTGTTAACGAATACTCCAAGCGGTTTCCCACATATTTCCCAAAGACTTTCATTTCCGTGCAATTCAGTGCGTCTTGGAGCCACGCACGTAGCGGATATGCGAAAAGCAAAACGCCCCTGAAATCGCCGTTTATGGCGTCTCAGGGGCGTTTTTGCAGGAGTACCCGAGGAGAGAGGAATATCAGGTGCCCAGGGTGACCAAAATCGGCGATTATGGGCGATAGGGCATGGTTTTGGGCGTGCTGCACTTCCAGCCGTGTTCAGCTGTGACCGGACGAAATCGCGTATTTGTAGAACTATTGTAGAAATGCCAATTAAGGGTTGAAAAAACCATGTCGCCGCGGGCGATTTGAAGAAGGT
>CAYUVF010000003.1:90051-109358 GCA_964448045.1 uncultured Rhodothermales bacterium | reverse complement strand
ACGGTAAAGATCATGTAGACGATGAGCCCCAGCGTTAATACGCCGCCGTCGTAGCGGGTGAGCATGCCATCGGCCAGCAAGCCGCCCAGTAGCAGCGAAGCCCCCACGAGTACGGGCGCGTCGAAGCGAATGACCTGCGCCTGCACCTTCAGCGTGGCCACCAGCGCCGAGCAGCCCAGTATCAATCCCACGTTGCTGATGTTGGAGCCGATGATGTTGCCCAGTGCAACCTCACTGCTGCCCCGCAGCGCCGCATCGACGCTGACCATCAACTCGGGCATGCTCGTGCCCATGGCGACGACGGTCAGGCCAATCATCAGGGGCGACATGCCCAGCCGGCGCGCCACCGAGGAGGAGCCGCGCACGAGACCATCGGCGCCGCCGGTCAGCATCAGAAAACCGCCCAGCATGGAGAGCCAAGGAAGTAGCATCGCGGCGTGCTCATGTAGAGAGAAAGGCGCAGATCAGAGCGTTTCGGGGTCGACTTCGACGAGCTGCCCGTTCATGATGGCCAGCGTCTGCGCCGGATAGCGCTTAACGAGCTGATAGTCGTGCGTGGCAATCAGCAGCGTCATCCCCTGCCGATGCAGGCTGAGGAGGAGCTGCAGGATTTCATCGGCGACGCCGGGATCGAGGTTGCCGGTCGGCTCATCGGCCAGCAAGATCCACGGCTGATTGACGATCGCCCGCGCCACAACGACGCGCTGCTGCTCCCCGCCCGATAGCTCGTGCGGAAACCGGTTGCGCTTGTGGCTGAGCCCCACGCGAGCCAGCGCCCGCAGCACCCGATTTTTGACTACGGCGCCGCGCTTGCCCGTGACATAGAGCGCAAATGCGACGTTGTCGAATGCACTGCGATCGGGCAAGAGCTGGAAGTCCTGAAAGACAACGCCAATGGAGCGGCGCAGAAACGGGATCTCGTCGTCGTTGATGGTATCCGAGCGATAATCGCCCAGACGCACCACGCCCTCTTGTGGCAGCAGATCCATGTACAGCAGCCGCAGGAGCGTACTTTTCCCACTGCCCGTCGGGCCGATGAGGTACGTCATATCGGCACGGTCCATCTTCATGGACACGTCATCAAGCACGCTGCGGGTGGACCCATCGGGCAGCTCGAACGAAATGCTGACGTCGCGCAGCTCAATCACGGGCAGTCTCTTGAGTGATGGATTCAGACGTGTCGGAGGGGGATGGAGCGGAGGGGCGCTGCACCACCCAGTGAATCCGCTCGGACGCCGCGGTGGCCGGCTCCGTGGTAAAGTTATGGTAGGCCGCGACCTCAGTCAGATTCGCCTCCCGAATCTGCTCGCGCACCTCCCGGGCCGTGTACGCGCGCTGAACGTGCGTTTCGACGTAGCGCTGGCCGTCGATTGTCATCTCGATGGTGGTGGTGTGCAGCCGCTCCTCTGGATTGTAGCGGCTGTGGCGGACGTACGCAAATCCGTCGGCTTCGCCTCGGTCTTCGAACTTCGTGTCGTTGTTAACCGAGTTGGCCGGTGTGCTCTGATCGAAGCAAAAAAGCCCTCCCGGCCGAAGGGCCGCATGCACGTTCGCGAACAGCGCACGCACATCATCCTCGTTGAGGGCGTAGTTGAGCCCATCGTACAGCAGCACCACCGCATCGTAGCGCCGATCCGGCTCGAAATCCGTGAAGTCCTCGACGACGAACGAGATGGGGGCCCCGGCGTCTTCGGCCTTGATCTGGGCCACGCGCACCATGTGCGCCGAGCGGTCGGTGCCGGTGTAGTCGTAGGGACCTCGGGGCTGCAACTCCAGCGCGAGTGAGCCCGTCCCGCACCCCAACTCCAGCACGGTGTCGATGGAGGGGCCGTGCGATTGAAGCAATTGGTGCACATAGGCCGCCCACTGCGCGTAATCGACATGATCCATCACGAGATCGTACCCCACCGCGAGCGCCGAGTACGGCGCCATAGAATGAGCGGAGGATGAATCGGCTTGGGAGGGACGGTCCGGCACGGGAGGGGCGGCACTCAGTGAGCAACGGATGACGAGGTGCGCTGCCGGACGACGGATACAGCCAGTTCGATGGCGCTGCGCATGCTACCCGGCGACGCCACTCCCGTCCCGGCGATGTTGTAGGCCGTGCCGTGATCGGGCGAGGTGCGCACGATGGGCAGGCCCGCGGTGAAGTTGACACCGTCTTCGAACGCCAGCGCCTTGAATGGCACCAGCCCCTGATCGTGGTACATCGCCAGCACGGCATCGAAGCGGTCGCGCTCGGTGGCGAAGTAGCCGTCGGCGGGAAACGGGCCGGCGACATTCAGGCCGTTGGCACGGGCCGACTCCAGCGCCGGGCCGATGATCGTCTGCTCCTCTTCGCCGATGACGCCGCCGTCGCCCGCGTGCGGGTTCAGCCCGAGCACGGCAATCGAGGGCGCGTCGATGCCGAAGTCGCGCTGCAAGCTGTCGCGCATGAGGCGCAGCTTCGTCTGAATCGCGTCGGGCGTGATGCCGTCGGGCACGCGTGCAAGGGGAACATGGGCGGTGACGAGACCGACGCGCAACGGTCCAGCGACCATCATCATGAGGGGCGCGGGGGCGCCGGTGCGCTCGGCGAGGAATTCGGTGTGGCCTGGGAAGAAGTAGCCCGCCTGCTGGATCGCTTCTTTCGAGAGCGGCGCGGTGACCATCGCATCGGCATGCCCGGCGAGGCAGGCGTCGGTGGCGGCGGTGACGGCCTCCATCGCGAGGCGCCCGCCCTCGGCGGTGGTGGCGCCGAAGGCGACGGGCGGCGCATCGTCCGTCACGTCGAGCACGGCAATTGCATCGGTGGGGCGCGGCGCGTCGGGCGCATCGACTTCGGCCAGCGGCACGTCCAGCCCGAGCGCCTCGGCGTGGGCGTGGAGCACCGCGGCCGAGCCCATCACCAGCGGATCGATGGCGCGGCGCAGCGCATCATCCAGCAGGCACTTGAGCACGACCTCCGGCCCGATGCCGTTCGGATCACCGAGCGTGATCGCGAGGCGGGGCCGGTCGGACGAGCGGGCGGGCGGGGACATCAGACTGAGGCGTCGCATCCAAAAGGCTACGCGGTAAGCGCGTCGAGGTAGTGCTCCAGATAATCTGCCAGCAGCCGCACGCCGAAGCCGGTGCCGCCCTCGGGCCGGTACGGCTGGGCCGTCTGGAGGAAGGCGGGCCCGGCGATGTCGAGATGGAGCCACGGGTAGTCGACGAAGTGCTCGAGAAACTTGCCGGCGGTGACGGCCCCGGCCGCGCGCCCACCTACGTTCTTGAGGTCGGCGACGGAGCTGTCGAGTTGCTTTTTATAGTCGGCGTACATCGGGAGCGGATGGACGCGTTCGCCCGTTCGCTCACCGGCGCGCTGAATGGCGTAGAGCCGCTCGGAGGCGCCGTCCGTTTCGCTCGTCATGACAGCAGCCGCATTGGAGCCGAGGGCGACGACGGCGGCCCCCGTCAGCGTCGCGAGGTCGACAACGAGTTCAGGCTCGTACTGCTGCGCAAACGAGAGCGCATCGGCGAGGAGCAGCCGCCCCTCGGCATCGGTGTTGAGTACTTCGACGGTCGCGCCCGAGTGCATGTGGATCACATCGCCCGGTACGTAGGCTTTGTTGCCCGGCCGGTTGTCTGTCGCCGGCACGAGCCCGATGACGTGCAGCGGCACCTCCAGATCGGCCAGCGCTTCGAACGCCCCGACGACGGCAGCGGCTCCGGCCATATCGGACTTCATCAGGTCCATCGAGTCTTTCGTGTCCTTCAGCGAGAGGCCGCCCGTGTCGAAAACGATCCCTTTGCCGACGAGCACGATGGGCTGATCGTTGGCGGCGTCCTCCGGCGCCCACTCCATGATCGTGAAGGTGGGCGGCTCGAAGCTGCCCTTGTTGACGGCGAGCAGGCCGCCCATCCTGGCCTCGGCGATCTGATCCTGATACCAGATGTCGACCTGATAGCCATGGGCCTCGCCGGACTGCCGGATGGCATCGGCGAACTGGGTCGCTGTTTTGTCGTTCGGCGAGCGGTTGACGAGCGTCCGCGCCGAGCAAGCCGCTTCGGCGAGCAGGTGGCCGCGGCGTACGCCCGCTTCACCGGCCTCGGAGGCGCCAAGATGGACGCGCAGCGTTTCGGGCCCGACCGGGGCGTCCGTTTTGTAGGCGGTGAAACGGTACGCAGCCAGCACGAAGCCTTCGACCAGCGCCTGGGCGAGGGCGTCGGCGTCGAGGTCGAGTTCGGGCACGAGCAGGGCGACGGTTTCGACTTCGCGCTCCACGGCCAGGTCGGCCCCACCGGCAGCGGCGCGGCGCAGCGCCTCGGCATCCAGCTCATCGGTGCCGAGGCCCATGAGGGCGACGCGGTCGGCGACCGTATCATCAGGATAGAGCAGCAACGTCTCGCCGGCTTGTCCCCCAAAGTCTTTGGCGGCGCGGTGCACCGCCGATCCGAAGGCATCAGCCAGCACGTCGAGCATAGCCGCGCCGGGATCTTCGACGAGCGGAATGAGCAGTAGGTCGGCATCGAGGTCGGCCGGGGGCGTGGCCGTCGTCGTGACAGTCATCAAGAGTCCTCTCCTTTCATTTTGAGCAACGTTTCGAGATAAGAGGCATCCTCCTGCGTGAGGCCATTTCCCGCGCGATCGTCCTGCAAATCGAGGAAGCGGGGGGCGGCGTCGAGCACAGATTCGATGGCCTCTTCGAAGGGCTGTTTGACGTACGCACCGGAGGCATTGTTGTGGCCGCCCCCACCGAAGTGGCGCGCCCACGCATCGACGGCGACATCGGCCTCGGAGCGGAAGCTGATTTTGGCGCCGTCGCTCACTTCGGAGAACAGCAGCGCCGCTTTTACGCCCTCGATCGACAGCACGTAGTTGACGAATCCTTCCTTTTCGTCCCAGCTGGCATTCGTCTCGCGAACCATCCGCTGCGTGACAACCGAGTAGCCGACCTGCCCATCATAGCGCAGGCGAATCCGGTTGAGCATCCGGCCGAGCAGCCGCAGCCCCGCCATCGACTTGCGGTCGTAGATCCGCTCGTGGATGGGAGCGGGCTGGATGGCACCGCGCTCCAGAATATCGGCGATAATGCGGTGGACTGCGGGCGAGACGTTGCTGTAGCGAAACGAGCCGGTATCCGTCATGATGGCGGTGTAGAGCGCCGTCGCAATCGGCGTATCAATCAGGTCGAGGTCGACGGCGTCGATGATCTCGTAGACGAGCTCGCCCGTCGCCGCAGCCGAGGTGCGCAGGTAGTAGACATCGAACCACTGCTCGGGACGCTGATGGTGGTCGACGAGCACTTTCGTCGCGGAGGACTGCTGCACCATCGAACCAATCTTGCCGAGGCGGTCGGCACCGTTGGTGTCGAGGACGAAAATGGCGTCGGCCTCCGCGATGGCCTCGCGCTGATGCAGCGATCCGTCGTAGACCTCGATGTCGTCCACGCCCGGCATCCACTCCAGGTTGCGCGGCAGGTCGTCGCTGTTGATCCGGTCGACCTGATGGCCGCGCTTTTCGAGGAAGCGTCCGAGGGCCAGTTGCGAGCCAAGGGCATCGCCGTCCGGGCTGATGTGGGTGGTAAGCACGATGCGTGAGCTCTCGCTCAACACAGAAAGGATTTCGTCGGCCATCCGTGGCGCCCAGGAAAAATCGTGGATCAGAGCGTCGAAAGCCTTCCCTTAACGCGAGGCTGCATCAAAGGTTCAGCCCGTACGCACCCGCCGCCGGTTCCTCCCCCCGGCCGGCTACTGCGCCGGGCGGGTCGCCTGAAACGCCCCCTTCACGGTGATGTCGACCTCGACCGAGGGACCGCTTCGGCGCTCGCCGTGCATGTACAGCTCAAAGGTGCCCTCGATGTGATGGTCCCCCATTGCGGTGATGTGGAGATGCCCTTCGTCAGCCTCGAAACTGCCGGCATCGCTCTCCAGGTAGGCGACGAACCCCGGCTGCTCGCCCTCCCGAGGCGCGTTCATCAGCACAGGATCGACGACGGTGTATTGATCCGTTTCGGGCGGGCGCGGCTCCAGCTCCAGCGAGAGGCCTTGCATGGGCGCTCCATCACGGTTCAGCTCGATGCCCACGAGGCGCCCCCGGTCGTCCGTGCGGAAGTCGGCCGTGCCGTGCAGCGAATCGGTCACCGCGCCTTTGATGCCGGCATCAAACTGACTCTCCGCGCCCATCAGCCAGCCGAGCGCCGACTCGCCGGACGATCCACCGCACCCGCTGACCATCAGGAGGCCCACCAGCAGAATGAATCGGCTTAAAAGGGCCGATGGGGAGCGCCGCAGGCACACAAACCGATGCGTTGGCATGATGATGAGCGGGATAACGATACGACGGATAGCGGGACGATGAGTAGTGGCACGATGTCCAGTGTAACGAGCGAACACCTCAACTCCAACTCCCCGTCGGAATTTGCCATCGAAACGGCTTTTTGTCTTTTGCGATAGAACCCACTCGATCCATCGAATCCGATTCGCCCGAAGCGCATCAAACCGATCCTGGGGAGTCCGGCAAATTACCCCACCAAGATTGATGCAGATTAGCGCATCATCTTGCGATCAGCGGCGCGGTCGAGCGCGGCCATGAAGAGCTCCTGGGCGTCCGTCTCGCGGTAGAGGCGGACGAGCACGCCGAAGTGGTCCTTGATCCACTCGAACAGCCGCGTGTCGAGCAGCATCCCGAGTGGCGAGACGATGAGGGTGTACGTCCAGGGCGTGTGCAGGCGTTCGGTCATGGCAGCTCAAGGCGTTGATTGGGTTGGAGATCGTTCGTTGGATGCGCGAATTACGTCTCGACGCGCGGCATCAGGGCCGACAGGCCCATCACGGCGGCCCCCAGGCCAACCGTGATGCCAGCCCAGGGGGCGGCGTTCGGAAAGATCGACGTGACGAACAGGTACGGCTGGGCGAGGCCCCACGCGAGCGCTGCGATCACGCCGACGGCTGCCGCGGCCTGCCGGCTTCGCGCGAGATGGGAGCTGCGAGCGAGCGGCGCCCACCGCCGGTGCCGTGCAGCCGGACGCCGTGAGCACCGCCACCAGGGCTATCATCATGGGGGCCGGCGCCCCCACCTCCGGACCTCTCAGATGCCGCATTGGATGCACCAGGCTGTTCGCGAATGTGTGCGGGCCGGCGCCCCCTTGGCCGAAGCGAACCCCGCGACCGATCCTCAGAACGGATCGCGCGCGGTGATGTAGAGGCCGGCTCCCTCGCGGCCGATGGCGTAGTCGAGCCGGATATGGACGCCCTCGTCGTTGAGCCGGTAGCGGATGCCCGCGCCGCCCGCCGCCTCCAGCCCATCCGCACCCAGCGCGTCAATCCGTCCCGCCACGGCACCGGCGCCGCCGAAGAGTGCCCCGCCGAAGCGGCCCCACACAGGGAAGCGCCACTCGGCCTGTGCGGTGGCGTACACGTCGTCACGGAAGCGCCCTTCGAGGTAGCCCCGCATCCGGAGCGGGCCGCCCAGGCGCGGCAGTACCGAGAACGGGGCAGTGCCCCCGACGGCCTCGCCATAGGCCTGCAGCGCCACGAGGTGACGGCTCACCGGCACGTACTTCCGGGCATCAATCACCGCCCGGGTGAAGTCGAAGTCGCTGCCGAGCCCCGTTGGATGCCCGAGCACGTACGCCGTTACATACGTGCCGCGCTGCGGGTAAAAAGCCCGGTCGCGCGTATCCCGTGTGACGATCAGTCCCATGCCCAACACGGTGCCTCCTCCGGCGCCGGGAACCGTCGCGCCATCGAGGAGCCCGCTCGGCTCAATGTCCGAAACGATTTCATGCCGGAACCGCATGCGCAGACCGGCACGCCATCCAGTAGCAATCCGCTGCTCGACCTGCACGATGGCGTCGACGTATCGGCTCGTAAAGTCCTCTTCCATCGCCTCCGTAGTCTCCGGCCCGATGCCGTAGAAGACATCCGGATATCGGCTGAAGGCGATGTCACCGAAGAGGCGCTGCCGGCCATCACGCCGATAGAGCTCCGGGCGCAGGTTCGCCGCGTACTGGCCCTTCAGCGTGGCGGAGACGTCGCCCTGCAGGCTGGAGGGGCGACCGGTGCCCAGGGACACAAAGTAGCCCCCCGCCGCGCCGCCGCCAAAGCTCGTCTCGGGCGTGTAGAAAAGCGTCGGGAAAGCGTACCAGCTCGTCGGATCGGGCTCCTCGCCCCCCGTGGCGGTCGAATCGGCTGCCGGAGCGGCCGTGGCTGGCACGCTCACCGCGAGACTTATGACTCCTACCCCCAACAGCGCAGCCCAAAACAGCGAACGGGTCTTCATGGCTCCGGGGTCAATGCGAGGATGCATGAGGATGATCGGCGGGCGGGCGATCCCGCAGCGTTTCTGCGCCCCAGCGCCAGAGGATGAGCAGCACGAGGGCCACCGTCAGATACGTCTCATAGGCGTAGACGGACTCCGGCGCATCGAGCAATTCACCGCTGACGTTTCCCGAAAAGTGGAACAGGATGGCAGCCAGGATGCTACGGCCGGTGTGGTTGTAGATCCAGGTGTAGAGCACGGCGCCGAGCAAGATTGCCGTGCCGAACTGGAGCGGATCGGGAGCGCCGCCGGCTCGCGCGTAATAGCCCGCCATAAAGAAGAGCGGCCCGTGCCACGTGAACCACGCGAGGCCGACGAGCACGCTGGCGCCGAGCGCGCTGAAGCGCAGCTGCACCCGATCGAGCAGGTAGCCGCGCCAGCCGATCTCCTCCGGAACCGGCCCCAACAGCAGCACGAAGCCCAGGTACATCAGAAGCTCGCCGGGCTGCACGACCCGCTCAGCTGCTTCTTCGAGCTGGAAGGGCACCTCCGCCTCCCCGAACAACACAGCGAGTCCCCCCGCCGCCAGCTTGATGGCGGGAAGCAGAAGCAGAATAACGGCCCACCACCTTCCGCCGATGCGCCCGGGATCGATAAGGCGCCGGCCGAGATCCCGCAGTCCGCTGCGTCCGGCCACACGTCCCGTCATCACGACGCCCCCAATCGGCAGGCCGAGGCCGCCGATGGTGAAGAGCGTCATCGCCCACGACGAACTCCACACGTCGACGCCCTGCCCCACCACAATGCCCCAGAACCCCCACGTCCATCCGTGCGAAAAGGCGAGAAAGCCCCACAGATCAGCCGCGCCGCGAACGGGCTCAGTCGCCGTCGTCGGAGCCGGAGGAGTCGAGGATACTTTGTTGGCCATCGGTTCAGCAAGCCAGGTTTGTCATCTGGTGGTCGGTTTCATGGCGGACTGCGCGAGGTACACGGCGTAACCAGCCAGGTCGTACGGTCCGAGCGCGTTCACCTGCATGGCGACGGCAACCTCGCGCGCGGGATAGTACTCGACAATGGACAGGTAGCCGGGCGTCCAGCCGCGATGCCCGTAGGCCGTCCCGAGCGGCGTCGCGCGGATCGTCACGCCGAGGCCGTAGCGCACCTCCGGACCAAACCGGGCCTGCTGTACTGTGTCTTTCGGCACGGCGTCGAGCAGTTCGCCGAGGTAGTCGCCGGGCAGGGCCTCGCCCTCGTAGAGTGCCTTTGCCCAGCGCGCCAGGTCGTGCGGATTCGTCACAAGCCCGCCGCCCGTCCACTCCGTCGCCGGATTATAGACGAGCCTGCCATCTTGCGTCACTTTCGGCGGCAGGCCAAACGGCGGGTCATCTTCGATGTAGCCTGCGGCCAACCCGGACAGATCTCGCCGGTTCGCCGGGGTCGTGCGCGCGAGGCCCAGCGGATCGAGCAGCCGCTGCTGGAGGACGTCGTAGTACGCGCGGTCTGTCACGGCTTCGACGACGAGCCCGGCGAGGATGTAGTTCGTATCGGAATAGTGGTAGCCGGTACCGGCCGAGAAGAGCGGCGCGTCGTCGAGCACAAAGCGGACGAGCTCTTCCGGCGTCAACGCAGCATCCGGTCCCTCCGTCTCCATGCTCTGTTGCATGGCCGCCGCGAAGTCCGGATCATGGATGTGATCCCGGAGTCCGCTCTGATGGGTCAGTAGCATCCGCAGCGTGATCGCATGAGCATTGGGGAGGCGGTCAAACCAGGGCCGATCGCCAAGCGAGCGGGCGATGGGAACGTCCAGGTCGAGCCGTTCCTCCTGCGCAAGCAACAGCACGACGGCTGCAGCAAACGACTTGCCCGTGCTGCCGGAGAGCATCCGCGTGTCGGGCATCATGCGCGTCGAATCCTCGCGGTCGGCCCAGCCGGTTGCGAACGCGTGCAGCGCACCGTCGGGGGTCACGACGGCGGCTGTGGCACCGGGAAACCCATCTGCCGCGCGCAGGCTATCGAGGGTCGCTTGAACCTGCGGTGCCGGCGGATCCGCCGGCGGCGACTGGCCGAAGGTTGCCGCACCGTGCCCTATCACGAGAAGCACTGCGAGCCCGGCTGCACACAGGCGCATCGTCGTCTTCATGGCATCAAGCGATTGGTCGGATGGGACACCAGAGGGGCCCGACCGATCGCTCGATCCGTGCATGCCCCACCGGGAATGGCTTCCGATTGGCTGGATTCCCGATCGGAGACGAAGAGGATCAGCAAACCGCTGATCTGACAGAAATTGACGATGCCTCTCTTTCGATGGATCTATCTGGCCGGATCCCAAGCTCCCTTGAGAGGGATCATCACCCGGCTCACGCGTGAAATTGAAATGATTGATGCGTGGATTCCGAGGTACTCCGCTCGTTTCAGCCATGGACGCCGTCTCCGCGAGTCAAGATCACACCTGATCGTATCGTGCGCGGAAGATCGGGAGGATGTACCGCCCCGGTTGCCAGTGAAGGCCGCATCCGGGCGTGCGGCCAACTTACACCGGTTCGTGGGTGAACGCCCTACACGCTGCTTGACTCTGTTTGAAGCGCCGGAACCTCTGCGCGCTCGCTCGGAAGCGGAGACGCAGACGCATGGTTCGGATCCGGCCGATCCGACGAGCGATCGCCCCAGTCGAGAATGAGCCGCGCGTGGCGGTCGTAGGTGAAGTAGTTGTAGATCCAGTCGGTGAACACGCTGATGCGGTTGCGGAAGCCGACCAGCTTAGCGATGTGGATGACGACCCACATCAGCCACGCGATGAGCCCCTTGAACTTGAGCCCGCCCGCCAGCTCAGCCACGGCGGCGTTGCGCCCGATCGTAGCCATCTGCCCGAGATCGGTGTACCTGAAGGACTCGGTGGAGCGGTCATCGAGACGGGCGCGGATCTGCCGGGCGGCGTGGCGGCCGCTCTGGATGGCCACCTGCGCCAGCTGGGGCAGCCATGTCTCCTCCTCGCCCCGGCGGATCGCCGCCAGATCGCCCACTGCGAAGACTTCTGGATGGCCCGGTACGCTCAGATCGGGATCGACGATGACCTGCCCGCCCCGCGTCTGCTCAACGCCGAGCATATCGGCTACCGGGCTGGCTTTGACACCCGCCGCCCAGATGAGCGTCTGCGCCGGGATCGGCGGCCCGTCGCTGAGATGCACGCGATCGGCCTCGACGCGCTCGACAGCCGTCTCGGTGCGGACCTCCACGCCACGCTCTTCGAGGACCTCCCGCGTGTATTGGCGAAGAGACGGCGCATACGGCGGAAGCAGATCCGACTCCATCTCCAGCAGGATGACGCGCGCTTCCTCACGCACGTCAAACGCCGGATAGTCGTCCTCCAGCGTATCGAACAGCTCGACGAGCGCACCAGCCATCTCCACGCCCGTCGGTCCGCCGCCCACGAGGACGAAGTTAAGCGTTCCCTCTGGAACAGCACCCGCCTCCCGGTCGAATTGCTCGAACTGCCGGAGCACGTGGTTGCGCAGATCGACAGCATCGGGCAGATTCTTGAGCGGGAAGGCGTGTTCATCGGCCCCCTCGATTCCAAAGTACGTCGCCACCGCGCCGGCAGCGACGATCAGATAGTCGTAGTCGATGGCGTCGCCGTCGCGCAGATGCAGCCGCTGGGCCGCCGTTTCAATTGCATCGACGGTGCCCATCCGAAAGCGGATGTTGTTCGCACCGCGGAAGATTTCACGGACGTTGTGTGCAATGTCATCCGGCTCCAGTCCGGCCATCGCCACCTCATAGAGGAGCGGCTGAAACTTGTGATAGTTATTGCGATCGACGATGGTCACATCCACCGGCGCATCGCGCAGTTTTTTGGCCGCGTTGAGCCCCGCAAATCCGGCCCCGATAATGACGACTTGCGAGCGCCGGGGCGCATCGGTTGCCGAAGCGGCAGGTAGCGTGCTCATCGTAATCTCTATGGATGGTCAAACAGACAGCAGATAACATATGAGGTGTACGACTGCCCGCCCGCGATGTGCGATCATCGAAGCGGTTCCACCTTCGGTTGCTTGCGACGTATCTACAATTTTACAGGCCGATGCCGATTATTCCTCACCTTTCGCACCGGCGAGACCCTGCAGGCTCCGCGCCGAGAGCAAGTTGATATCGTAGTAGCGGATCCGCCCGTTTTTCTCCCGATGACGCCGCCGCGCGATGGCGATCATCCGCTCCACGAGCTCGTCGAACGGGACGCCGGAGGGCTCCCAAAGGTAGAACGAAAACGAGCCAGGGATCGTGTTGATCTCGTTGAAGAACAGCTCGCCGGTGGCTTCGTCGATCATGAAATCGATGCGCGCGACGCCGGCGCAGTCGAAGAGTTGAAAGATGCGCACGGCCAGGCCCTGAATCCGCTCGGTGCGCGCGTCGGAGAGCTCGGCGGGGACGATGCGGTCGAGCGCGGCCATGCCTTCGGCGGAGGCGTCGCGCGTCTTGGCACCGCCGGTTTTGTCGTCGCCCTCGTCGTCGCGGAGGTACTTGTCCTGAAACGTCAGCACCTCGTCGTCCTCCGACGCGACCGGCTCCTCCAGTACGCTCGCCGTGGCTTCATGGGCATCGCCCAGGATCGCGCAGTTAATCTCACGCAGCTCGGTGACGGCGCGCTCGACGATCACTTCCGCATCGTAGCGGAAGGCCTCCTCGATGGCCGCGTCGAGGGGCGCCCGGTCGTCGGCGCGCGTGATGCCGATGGACGAGCCCTGATGCACGGGCTTGACGATGACGGGGTAGCCGAGCTTCGCCTCGCAGCGGTCGAGGCTTTCCTCCTCCCGATAGCCCCAATCCGATTCGTGGAAGGCGACGAAGTCGACCGTCGGGATGTCGTGTTGGCGGCAGAGCAGCTTCGAGCGCACCTTGTCCATCCCGATGGCCGAGCCGAAGACGCCGCTGCCGGTGTACGGCACGTTGAACGTCTCGCAAAGGCCCTGCACGCTTCCGTCCTCCCCCGCCCCACCGTGGAAGCCGAGCAGCATCACGTCGACCGACCAGCGGCGCGGTGGACCGGATCGCAGGTGATCGAGCGTCGATTCGGCGGGCTCCTCGATCAGGCGGAGCGTGCCGAGCTGTCCCGGCGCGATGGTTACCGGAATGGCCTCGTCCAACAGCTCATCCACCTCCGCAAACCGCTCCAGCTCCAGCAGCGCCTCGCCGGTGTACCAGCGGCCGTCTTTGGCGATGTAGAGGGGCACCGGACGGTACTGCTCGCGGTCGAGCGCCGCCGCGGCCTGCAGCGCCGAGATGACGGACACCTCGTGCTCGGGCGCCACACCCCCGAAGGCAATGCCGACGTTCAGCTTATCTCGTGTTTCGGCCATATCGCTGCGCTACTTCCTGAGGGCGGACGCGCCGGGCGCGTCCTTACATTTTGGTTCGCAACTCGCCATTCGCAACTCGCCACTCACTATTCGCTCATCCGTCATTCGCGACGAACTGTCCCTTGTTATACATCGCCCACGGTTTGCCGATCAGCTCGTCGCCGACGAACGGCGTATTTTCGCTTTTGGAGCGGATGTGGTCCTCGGTGAAGGTCCAGCGGGTAGCGGCGTCGAAGATGGTCAGATTCGCCGATTCGCCTTCGGCCAGCGCAGGCATCGGCAGACCGAGGATCTGGCGCGGCGCGACGGTGAGGGTGCGAACAGCTTCTTCGACCGACAGCACGCCCGGCTCGATCAGCTCGCGCCCGACGAGCCCCCACGCCGTCTCCAGCCCCAGAATGCCGAACGGCGCCGCTGTGAACTCGACCTCTTTCTCGAACGAGGCGTGCGGGGCGTGATCGGTGCAGATGGCGTCGATCGTGCCATCGCGCAGGCCGTCCTTCAGCGCGGCGACGTCGCTTTCCGCACGCAGCGGCGGGTGCATCTTCGTGTGCGTCGAGAAACCGCTCGTTTCGACGGCTTCGTCCGTCAGCGCGAGGTGGTGGGTGCAGACCTCCGCGGTGACGTTGACGCCTTCCGCTTTGGCGCGGCGGACGAGTTCAACGCCCCGCGCGGTGGAGATGTGCGCCACGTGCAGATGGCCGCCCGTGAACGCCGCCAGCTCGATGTCGCGCGCGATCATCACGTCGTCGGCCAGCCCCGGAATGCCGGAGACGCCCAGACGCGACGAAACGGCCCCCTCGTGCATGTGACCGTCGGGGTTGAGCGTCAGCTCCTCCATGTGGTTGATGATGGGCCGCTCCAGCATTGAGCTGTATTCGAGCGCGCGGCGCATCAGACCGGCGTGCTGCACGGGCGATCCGTCGTCGCTGAAGGCCACCGCGCCCCCCTCGGCCAGATCGCCCATCTCGGCCAGCTCCTTGCCCGCCCGCTCCTTCGACACGGTGGCGATGGGATGGACATCGACGGGCGTCGGCGCGGCGCGCTCCAGCACGAACTCGACCACGTCGCGCGTGTGGATCGGCGGATTCGTGTTCGGCATGCAGGCGACGGTGGTGAATCCGCCCGCCGCCGCGGCGCGAGCGCCCGTTTCGATGGTTTCCTTGTGCTCGTAGCCCGGCTCACGGAAGTGGACGTGCATGTCCATCCAGCCCGGCGAAATCATCCGACCGGTGCAGTCGTATTCCGGGACATCGTCGGCGTCGATAGTCTCGTCGATGCGAGCGATGGCGCCGTCGCGGATGAGCACGTCGGCGCGGCGGGTGGTGCCGGTGGTGGGGTTTAGCAGTGTGCCGCCTTTCAGGAGAAGATCGGGCGTCATAGATACGTTGCGGTGTGGGCCGTATACCTGCTTTAAAACGTAATGCGGAGGGCGCGGGCTGCACGCCGGACACAACATAATGTACGCGCTCCTTTCCTGCGAAGCGCCTTACATGAAGCTTCATCGATCCTGCTCCGGCAACGGGACGGTCGAAACTGAACCTCCAATGTCGACATGAGGGTGCACGATTCCCCTACTGACGCGGACTCGATGCCCTGAAGGTAAATCGGGGGCGTTATGTTTTAGCGTGAAGCGTGTCTTTTAGCTGTACCATCGGCAATGCCTTCAACCCTCGTACTCGTCATGAAGCAGAATGCCAAGTTACTTCACTGGTTTGCCGCTGGCACACCAGAAGCAATCGAACAACCTTCGGACCGCTCCCTCGCCGAGCGGAAACAGGCCCTCGAAGACTTCAAAGCAGACTCGAAGTCCTTCAAAGCCCTCCGCAACGAGCGAAGCTGGCGCGAGGCCGACCGCCGTGCCCGCGCGCTGCTGGCGGCGTCGTCTTCCCTTCCGCAACACACTCGCCAGCAGTTAGCAGCGGACCGCATGCTCAAGCACTGGCTTTTGGATGGGAAACAAACGCCGGATAAGCGGGAAGCGCTGTCGTTCTACACCGAGCTAATGATCCGCAATCGCAGCCCGCAGGCGCAAATTCTGCGGCTTGCTCTCGAACGTCTTGAGGGGGTCTGGCCGGACGACCGCATCGCCAAGAGTGCCCGCATTGCGGCGGACGCGGCGCGCCATCATTTGGAGCATAATGGCGTTCGAGTAGACGAAAACATAAATCGAGTGATGAAAAGAAGCATGAGCCCGGAAGAGGCTCAGACCTTCGATAACAGTTCGAGTCGTCTAAAGGCGCAACTGCTTACCGCTATTTCTGAGCTCGAAACCATGACTGAAAACAGAGACGCTTGATCAGCATCCGCAATTCATGATGCTTCACTCGGGCCCGGTGCTTAACAACGCCGGGCTTTTTCACTTTGCATTCTTCGCGCATCAAACCAATCCTACACTTACCACTCGGGTGAGGCCAACTGCAAGTATGAACCCGCGCCTCCAAAGGGCTACCCGGCTGTAACGCCGTCCGGCGCGCGCTCCACAGACCCACGCATCATAAAGCGGGCCGCCCGATGGCTCGCGCTCGACCGATTGCTCACATTCAACCGGATTCACCCTATGGCTACTTCCACCCTCGATCGCGCTGATCAAGTCCGCGAAACGGCCAAAAACGCATTCGGCTTCGTGCCGAACCTCGTCGACGAGATGGCCGACCACAACCCGGCTGTGGCACAGGTCTACCTCGCGGCGAACGGCGCCATCGAAGACGGCGTGCTCAGCCCCGCCGAGCAGCAAGCCGTCATCCTTGCCATCTCGGCATACAACGACTGCCACTACTGCACGAAGGCGCACGCCGCCGCCGGACAGCAGGCCGGGCTCTCCACCGATACGATTGAAACCATCCTCGCCAGCGGACTGCCCGACGACGACCGGCTCGCCGCGCTCGTCCGCGCCACGCGCCGCACACTCGGCAAGCGCGGATGGCTCAGCGACGAGGATCTCGCTGAACTCGAAAGCTGGGGCCTCGGCCGCGATGCGATCTACGAGATCGTCGGCTTCATCGGCATCAAGACGATCAGCAACTTCGTCAACCACATCGCCGGCACCGAGGTCGATCCACAGTTCCAGTAGTTCGGCTCAATCCGCCCCCAACGACCAACGGCCTGCCTGGCATCGCTACCGGGCAGGCCGTTGTGTATCGGATGCCCCGTCGCAGCATCAGGGCGCCGTCTCCATCGCGGAGATCTCTTGCTCGTAGCCGAGGAGGTTCTCGCCGATGAAGTCGGTAATCATCGTGAACAGGTGCAGGCGCGTGCTGCCGCCGTAGATGCCGTGATTGCGACCGGGGTAGGCCATAAACTCGAACTGCTTGTTCACCTTTTGCAGCTCGTTGGCCATCTGCATGCTGTTCTGGAAGTGCACGTTATCGTCGAAGTCGCCGTGCACGAGCAGCAGGTTTTGGTGCGCCTGCATCCGGTCGGCGTAGTTGAGCGGGGCGCCCCTGGAGTAGCCGTCCTCATTCCGCTGCGGGGTCGACATGTAGCGCTCGGTGTAAATCGTATCGTAGAAGCGCCAGTCCGTCACCGGTGCGACCGACACGCCCGTGGCGAAGGTGCTCGGCCCCTCCTCGAAGAGTAGCGACAGCAGCGTCATGTAGCCGCCGTAGCTCCAGCCCCAGATACCAACGCGGCTGCTGTCGATGTAGGCCTGCTCGGCGAAGTGCTGCGCCGCGGCAATCTGGTCGCGCGTCTCCGGTACGCCGAGCTTTTGGTACGGTACGTCCTGAAACGCCTTGCCGCGCCCGCCGGTGCCCCGGTTGTCGACGCTGGCGACGGCGAGATCGTGCTTCTTCGCGAGGTAGAAGTGCCACAGATTCCGCGTGCCGCCCCACTGGTTCATCACCGTTTGCGCGCCGGGCCCGCCGTAGACGTACATCAGCAGCGGCACCGGCTGCTGCGCGTGGGCGCTCTCCGGGCGGATGACGAACGTATTCAGCGGCGTGCCATCGGCACCCTCGACCCGCGTGAACGCAGGCATTGGCAGATCAAGACGCTCCAGCCGATCGATCAACTCTTGGTTCGACTCAAGCACCGTTAGCTCCGAGCCGTCGATCTCGTGCAGCGTAACGACGGGCGGCTGCGTGATCGTCGAGTGCGTGTCGATGTAGTAGCGCTTGTCGCGCGCCATGTTGATGCTGTGCGTGCCCGCGGCTTCGGTGATCTGTTCAGCCGGGCTTGCTTCCTCATGCGGCTCGAAGCTGACCTCCGTGCGGTACAGGTGCCGCTCGATGGAGCTTTCCTTCGTCGCGGTGAAATAGGCGATATCCCGTTCCATGTCGACCCCGTGGAAGTCGGTCACCTCCCAAGCGCCCTGCGTGATCGGCCCCACGAGCGTGCCGTCGTTCCGGTACAAGTGCGCGTGCATGTAGCCCGGATTCTCCGTCATCCAGACGAAGTGCTCGCCGTCATCGAGATACCGGATCTTGCCTGTTTCGATATCGATATAGCTGTCTTCCGACTCCTGCAGGATGGTTTGCGTCGATCCATCGGACGGGTCGCCATAGATCAGATCGAGCTGGTTCTGATCGCGGTTCAGCCGGAACATCCAGACCTGCGATGATCCGTTTTCGCCCCCAGGCGTCCAGCCCATCCGTGCGATGTACTCGTGCGGATCGGCCGCCTCGGCCTGCTGGTCGAGCTCCGGGTCCCACGTCTGCGTTTCGAAATAGCGGATGGCCTCAGGCTGGCCGGCCTGCGCCGTGTCGATGGCGCCCATGTCGATCACGCCGATCTTGATCTCGCTGTTGACTTCGCCGGCCTTCGGATAGCGGAAGCGCTCGTATGTCGGATAGCGCGTGCGAAAATCCGTCATCGCAAAGTCGCGCGTGTCCGATTCGTCCAGCTTGAAGAAAGCGATGTAGCGGCCGTCGGGGCTCCAGCGCCAGCCGTCGCGCAAGCCAAACTCCTCCTCGTAGACCCAATCGAACGTGCCGTTGATGATGGCGCCGTCGCTGCCATCGGCGGTGAGCGCCGTTTCGGTCATCGTCTCCAGATCGACCACGTACAGGTCACGCTCCCGCACGAAGGCCACCCGGTCACCGGAGGGGCTAAACTTGGCGAACATCTGGAATCCGGCGTCGCGGTCGGCGATGGGCGTGAGCGTCTGCGCCTCCAAGTCGTAGATGTAATAATAGCCCTTGGTCTTGTAGCGCCAGACGCGCTCGGAGTCGGTGTAGATGAGCACTTTGCTTTCATCCGGGCTGTACTCGTACCCCTCGATAGGTACAACGCGATCGACGTCCTCGGCGTAGAGGTTGGTGCCATCGATCAGCCGGGTGCGCGTGTCCGTTTCCAGGTTGTAGCGCATCAGGTGGGTGGCGTCGGAGTCCTCGGCGGGCTCGATGTAGGTGATCACCGGTCCCTCATCGGCCCAACGCCCGCCCTGAAACGAGGCCGGCTGGTACAGATCGGAGTGGTGAATCGCTTCGAGCGTGAACTCGGGCGCCTCCGCCTCCTGCGCCTGCGCCGGACCTGCGCCAATCCAACCCAGCAGAAGAACGGCAAACAAGATAACCTGGAACGAACGCGGATGAAGCATGAAAATACGTGGTGTGATGATTGGTCTGGGTGAGCCGGCGCAGGAACGACCGCGCGCCGGAGCGGTCCACCATACACGAGAAGGTAGGAGGCAGACCCGGCGGTGTCAACAGAATCTGCTCGCGCAGTGCGCCGGGTTCACATTCCACCGGTGCCTTTTGTACATTGTGAGCGTTGGCGCGGGCGTCTACAGATAG
>CAYUVF010000003.1:78305-89951 GCA_964448045.1 uncultured Rhodothermales bacterium | reverse complement strand
AGAACGTGCAATAAACGTACGAGCCCCGTCGTTGGTATTACCGGATCTCCGATTCACTGTGGCCGAATAATCCCCTCGTGCACCATGATTCGCCATACGATCTCTGCGATGCTGCTCGCGATGCTACTCACGGCGGCCGGATGTTCGCTGTCGTCGCCCAATGAGGACGAGGGCGGCGCCTCCGGCCCGTCGCGCCCGCTCTCCTTCTCGACGGTCGCTGCCGACCAGGTGAACCTGAGCACTCTGGATAAGGGTCAGTATCCCGATCTCTACGCAGGCGAACAGGTGGTGATACGCACCGAAGGCGAATACGAGCGCTTCTGGAACCGCGTCCACGCCGATACCTCCGCCCAACCGGACCGACCATCGGTCGATTTTGCGACGACCATGGTGGTGGCCATCGTACTGGGAGAGCGGCCCACCACCGGCTACGCCGCCGAGATTGTCAGCATCAACCAAACGAAAAATCCGGCGGAGCCCATCGGGGTGCTCTACAAAGAGTACACGCCGGGATCGAATTGCGTCGTGGCCCAAACGCTCACCTCTCCGTATCACATCGTGAAAGTCGACAAGGTCGAGACGAGCCGCCGGCTGGAGTTCGTCGATACCGGCACCGAGACCCGCTCGTGCCCCTGATGGCGACCGACTCCGGTGGGCTACGCAAATCAGACAGAGCCTTGCGCGCCGGGGGTCCTGAGGCACTGCCGGACCGCCGAACAAGAGGGCGGCTAACAGGTAGGACGTGTCGCAATCAGAAGAAGTCTGCCACTGTCGTTCGACGCACTATTCTCTCCCCGACTGCCGACATATCGTCTCGGGCGACGCGGGTCGTTGCCGAAGTCGACCTGAACCGCCTGCGGCAGAATGCTCGCGCCCTCCAGCGCCGGGCGGGCCACGCCGATCTGATGGCCGTCGTCAAGGCCAATGCCTATGGCCATGGCGCGCCCGATGTTGCCCGCGCGCTGCATGAGGTCGGCGTCCATCATTTTGCGGTAGCCCGCGTCCCCGAAGCGCTGCAACTGCGCCAGGCAGGCCTGCGCGATCATATCCTGGTTCTGGGCGCTCCGCTGGTCGAGGACCTTCCGCTCTACGCAGATCACGACTTAGGCGTGACTATTTCCTCGCCGACGGTCGCCCGCGCGGTGACTGAGATTGCCCGTCCTGCACGTCCCGTGCGCGCCCATGTAAAAGTCGATACCGGGATGGGTCGCATCGGGGTGACGCCGGGCGAAGCGCCCCCCATCATCCAGCGCTTGGCCGACGCGCCGGGGGTAACGCTGGCCGGGGTGTGGACGCACTTTGCGGTCGCACACGATCCGGAAGACCCGTTCACCCGCGATCAGTTCGATGCCTTCCGTGAGGTTGTCGAATCCGTGCAGGAGCGGACCGGCGTCGAGCGGCTGCATATCGCCAATTCGAGCGCGCTCTTCATGTTTGCGGAAAGCGTCGAGGCGTTTGAGCCGGCCCTGGTGCGCGTGGGATTGACATTGTACGGCCTCGGCAGTCGCCCCGAAATGCTGCGCGATGCTGGCCTGCACCCCGTGATGCGCCTGCTCTCGCAGGTTACGCACATCAAAACGGTGGACGCCGGGACCTCTATCTCGTACGGCCGGCGCTGGACGGCCGATCGCACCACACGCATCGCCACCATTGGTGCGGGGTACGGCGACGGCTTCCGGCGGCTGCTCTCCAACCGCGGCGAAGTGGGCATCGGCGGGCGGCGGTATCCGGTCGTGGGCACAGTCTGCATGGATATGTTCATGGTCGACCTCGGACCGCCCGGAACACCGCCCAGCGATGCCGTTTCTGTGGGGGATAGCGTGACCCTGATGGGCCGCGGCGGTCCCTCCGCTGCCGAACTGGCAACCTGGGCCCGCACGATCCCGTACGAGATTTGTTGCGGTATCTCGGCGCGCGTGCCCCGCCGATACCTTGACGACGCCGCTGCTGCGCCGTAACGCAGGTCCCCCGCGGATCACCGAACCTTGCCTGCCGTACGGATGGAGAACGACTGGGGCGTTTTCATTCGTTTTTCCAATTCCTTATTGTACATCTACTGACCTTCCCACACTTAATCTGCCACTGACTCATGGCTACCACTGCAGAACCTGCCGATATCGACGTCCTCGTTGTGGATGACGAGGAAGATGTTGTCGAAGTCGTGAGCCATTTCCTCCAGGAAGAGGGATACACGGTTCATCAGGCGTACGACGGCGAAGAGGCACTCGAAAAAGCCACGTCTGAGATCGATATCATTATTCTCGACATCATGCTTCCCGGCGTCGACGGCTACGAGGTGTGCCGGCAGCTTCGCTCGCGCGTGGAAACCGAGCGGGTACCCATCATTTTCCTCAGCGCTAAGACCGAGGAAGAAGACCAGATCGAAGGTCTAATGATGGGCGGCGACGACTATCTCACCAAGCCGGTCTCGCCGCAAGTGCTCGTAGCGCACGTCAAAGCCGTACTGCGCCGCTCGGGTATCGAGGAGAGCAGTATTATTGATGTCGACGGGCTGACCATCTACGAAGATGAGTACCGGGCCACGCTCGACGGTGAAGACCTCGGCCTGACGCTGACCGAGTTTGAGCTGCTGCGCTACCTCGTCCGCCATCCACGGAAAGCCTTTACGCGCCAGCAGCTGCTCGAAACCATCTGGAAAGACGCGATGATGGTCACCGAGCGCACTGTCGACGCCCATATCAAGAACCTGCGCGAGAAACTGGGCGATTTCGCCAAGCACATCCAGACCGTGCGCGGCGTGGGCTATCGGTTCGTCGAGGAAGAGGAATCGGCCGAAGCGTAGTCGAACGCGGGCAGCCGGTTGTCCTCTCTCGGGTTCACCACGGATGTAGATGGGCTGGTTGAAGACTGTTTGGTCCTGGTTTTTCCCGGAGCGCGCGTCGACGCAGACGTGGATGGTGCTCACGTTTGCCGTCTTCGTCGGCGCGGCGGTCGTGGCCGTGGGACTGTACGTGGCCCTTGTCCTGCGCGGTGAGACGCAGCGCGCGGTTCAGTCGATGCTGCGCGAGCAGGCCGAGCAGATTGCGATGCAGGTGGAGCGGGCCCCGACGCCCGAGGAGCGCCGGAAGGTTATCCGCGACCTCTCGGGGGTGACTGATCTCCGCATCGCCGTCTCTGCCGATGACACCACCTATGGCACCAGCCCCGCTATCGTCGAAGAGACGCTATCGGCGCTTCCTCCGCTGTCGATCGACGATGCGGATGCACCCCAGACAGCGTTTGCGAAGCGAGCGCGCGGCTCCGATCAGACTATCTTTTATCTGGCCCTCTACCGGCCGGAATCGGGCTGGGTCATCCGCGTCGGGCAGCCCGAGCCGCCGCTCTACAGCCTGGCCCAGCGCACCCAGATGGTCCTCATCGGAGGGATGATCATCGCGCTTATTCTCGCCCTCATCGGCAGCTGGGTGGCGGCCTATCAGGTTGTAACGCCACTGAAAACCATCCGCAACAGCGCCCAGCGCGTGAGCGAAGGGCAGTTCGCCGGCAAGATTAACATCGACTCGCGCGCGGCGGAGTTTCAGGACTTGGCGCAGAGCCTGAACCGCGCCTCCGAAAGCTTCCGCGAGAAAATCGACGAGCTGGAACGACTCACGCGCCTGCAAAGCGAGTTCATCGGGAACGTCGGTCACGAGGTCCGCAACCCCATCTTTGCCATCAGCGGCTACCTCGAAGCCCTCGGCAGCCCGACGCTCCCCGACAAGCAGCGCAAGCGCTACGCCGAGAAAGGCCTGACGAACCTGCAGCGCCTCAGTAATCTGTTCGACGATCTCATTGAGATTGCGCGGCTCGAATATCGGGAAGACCTCATCCAGCGGAAGGTCTTCGACCTCCAGGAGCTGGTCGACGAGGTCGTGGATATGCTGCGCCCCAAAGCCGAGAAGAAGGGCCTCACGCTGGATATTGACAATCCCCAGTTGATGGTGCGGGCCGACCGGTCGCGCATCCGGCAGGTGCTCGTCAACCTCATCGATAATGCCATCGCGTACACCGACGAAGGATCGGTCCGGTGCCGCTTCCACCGGCGGCTCGACAAAGTGCGCATCGAAGTGGTCGACACGGGCAAAGGCATCGACGAGGACCACCTCGACCGCATCTTTGAGCGCTTTTACCGCGTCGACCCCGACCGCTCGCGGGAGAGCGGCGGTACGGGCCTGGGCCTGAGCATTGTTAAGCAGATCCTGCAAGCGCACGGCGAGAAGATTCACGTGGAGAGCACCGTCGACCGTGGCACACGCTTCTGGTTCGAGCTGCCTTACGCCGCCGAACGCATGCCCGCAGAGGCTTAATCCCGCACGGCGGGCATATTCGCCAAAGATTGGCAGATGCTCCTCTTTTCTTTTGGGGCGCTCAATTTGTATCCTTGAAGGTGGATTTGTCCCCCCTTTTGTCCAGAAGAATAGGCCCCCGCTCCCATCGAGCCACGGACCACAACCTCGCATGGGACGATGCCATTACCCCCACCATGCAGAGGCGGGCTCAGCCCCCGGCATGATCAGTTGGACCAATCGTTTTGAGGTCGTATGGAGAATGCATCACAGAACCAGTCAGAAATGAGTCAGGATAGTTCGGAAACGCTTCCAATCGAAGGATTGGATCAGGGCAATGGGCAGAGTGAACCCAAGTCGGCCCCGCCTCCGATCGAGTACACGGGCGACTTTGAGCTCCAGCCGCGCACGCCCGGTGACTTTGATCCGGATACGCTGTTGCAAAGCTACCGGACCATGTTGCTCTCGCGGCAGCTCGATGAGAAGATGATGACCCTGCTCAAACAGGGCAAGGGCCACTTCCACATCGGCTGCAAGGGCCATGAAGCGGCTCAGGCAGCGATTGGTCTCTACACCCAGCCCGGCCACGACTGGTTTTGCATGTACTACCGGGACCTGTGCATGGCGCTCTCGCTGGGCATGACCCCGCGCGATGCACTGCTGGCCCACCTGGCCAAGGCCGACGACCCCAACTCCGGCGGTCGGCAGATGCCAGAGCACTTTGGCCTGAAAGATCTCAACGTGATGACGACGTCGTCGTCGGTAGGCGCGCAATTTCTCCCGGCGGTTGGCTTCGGCTTTGCGGCGCAGCAGCGCGGCAGTGATGCGTTCGTGTACGCCTCGGGCGGCGAAGGCGCCACCTCACAGGGCGACTTCCACGAGGCGCTCAACTGGGCCGCGCGTACGCAGGCGCCGGTGCTGTTCTTCATTCAGGACAACAAATATGCGATTTCCGTCCCGGTCGAAGATCAGACTGCAGGCGGCACCCCGTACAAGCTGGCGGCCGGCTACGAAGGCCTCAAGCGCATGCGCGTCGACGGCACCAACTTCTTCACCATGGCTGCGGCCGCCGATGCCGCCATCAACCACATCCGCGCCGGGAAGGGGCCTGTGTGCCTCGTCGCTGATGTCGTGCGGCTCCTCCCCCACTCCTCCTCCGATGACCACGCCAAGTACCGCTCCGAAGACGAGTTGGAGCACGATCGTCAGATCGACCCGATTCGCCGGATGGGCACGACGCTGACCGAGAGCGGCTTGCTGACCGAGGACAAGATCGAAGACATTCGTGCGGCCATCAAAGATGAGGTCAACGAAGCGGCCAAGTGGGCGCAGCAGCAAGACGATCCGGCCCCCGAAACGGCGACGAAACATGTCTACTTCGAAGGCGACCTCAACCTGGAGTACGAGGCTACGCCCCTCGATGAAGACGCCGAGCCGACGGTGATAGTGGACGCCATCAACCAGGCGCTCAAGGAAGAAATGGAGCGCGATGAAGATGTGATTGTTTACGGCGAAGATGTGGCTGGCAATAAAGGCGGCGTGTTTACCGCAACGAAAGATCTGACCGACCTGTTCGGGGCGGATCGCTGCTTCAACTCGCCGCTCGCCGAGGCCTCGATTATCGGCACAGCCGTGGGCTACGCGGCCTCGGGATTCCGCCCGGTCGTCGAGATCCAGTTTGCCGATTACATCTGGCCGGGTCTGCAGCAGATCCGCAATCAGGTGGCGCCATTCCGCTACCGCTCCAACAACGACTGGAGCTGCCCGATGGTCATCCGCGTACCGTGCGGCGGCTACATTCACGGCGGGCTGTGCCACTCGCAAAACGTCGAATCCATCTTCGGTCACATGCCCGGCCTGAAGGTGGCGCTTCCCTCCACGGCCGCCGACGCCAAGGGCCTGCTCAAGACGTCCATCCGGATGGAGGATCCCGTGCTCTTCCTCGAACACAAGGCGCTCTACCGCAACGCTGCAGCCCGCTCGCCGAAACCGGCCGATGATTACCTGCTGCCCTTCGGCAAAGCGCGCGTCCACCGCGAGGGCTCCGATCTGACGATCATCACCTATGGCATGATGGTCCACAAGTCGATGAACGCAGCAAAAGAGCTCGCAAAAGAAGGCATCGATGTGGAAATCGTCGACCTCCGAACGATCATGCCGCTCGACTCCGAGGCGATCCTCGAGTCGATCAAGAAGACGAACCGCGCGCTGGTGGTCTACGAGGACCACGAGTTCATCGGCTTCGGGGCGGAGATTTCCGCACAGATCGCCGACGACGCGTTCACGTACCTCGACGCCCCGGTTCGCCGCTACGCCGGCGCCTTCACACCGATTCCGTTTGCCCACTCGCTGGAGCGCGCCGTACTGCCGAGCGACGAAGGCATTTTCGACGCTGCAAAAGAACTGGCGGCCTTTTAGAGCACAGTTAAACCATGGCACCCGAACGCATCGAACCCGGTCCCGGCCAAGAGTCCGTCTGGGACTACCCGCGTCCTCCCGCGCTCGAACCGGTAGAGGCGCGCACCCGCGTGGTCTTCAACGATGTGACAATCGCCGACTCCACGGCGGCGCTTCGCATCCTCGAAACGAGCCATCCGCCGACGTACTATCTGCCGCCCGGCGATGTGCAACTGCAGCATCTGACGGAGACGGCCCGCACCAGCTACTGCGAGTGGAAGGGCCGCGCCGTGTACTACGACGTCGAGGTGACCGGCCGCCGGGCCACACAGGCCGCCTGGGCGTATCCGGCTCCCACCGATCGCTACGCAGCTCTGCAGGACCATATCGCGTTCTACCCGAGCCGCATGGACGCCTGCTACGTTGGCGAGGAGCAAGCACGTGCCCAGGAAGGCGATTTTTACGGCGGATGGATCACCGACAAGGTCGTCGGCCCGTTCAAGGGCCGCCCCGGCTCGGCGGGCTGGTGAGACGAAGGGCGAATGGAGAACGGCGAGTGTCGAATGTTGACAATTCGACGTTCGACGTCCGTCACTCGACAATCGAAAGCGCCTGATATAGATCCTCAATCAGGTCATTGCCATCTTCGACGCCAACGGAAAGGCGAATGAGCGAGTCGGAGAGGCCGATTTTGCGGCGCTCTTCGGGGGGGATGGACGCGTGGGTCATCGACGCCGGATGCTCGATCAGGCTCTCGACCCCCCCGAGACTTTCGGCCAGCGTGAACACCTCCGTGGCCTTCAGAAGCTCGACGGCGTTTTCGACGCGGTCGTCGGCCAGCGTGAAGGAGACCATCCCCCCAAAATCGTCCATCTGCTTCCGGGCGATCGGATAACCGGGATCGGATTCAAGCCCCGGATAGCGGACGTGCCCTACCTTTGGATGATCGGTGAGGAAATCGGCGATGCGGCGGGCATTGGCGCAGTGGCGATCCATCCGCAGGTGGAGCGTTTTGGTCCCACGGAGCGTCAGGAAACAGTCCATGGGACCGGGGGACGCGCCCGCGCTCTTGACCTGAAAGCGGAGCCGCTCGGCCCAGTCGTCGTCATTCGTACAGACGGCGCCTAAGATCAGATCGGAGTGGCCGCCGAGGTACTTGGTCGCCGAGTGCAGCACGAGAGCGGCCCCGAGGTCGAGCGGGCGCTGCAGGTACGGGGACGCGAACGTGTTATCCACAGCCACATCGATGCCTTGCGCGGTGGCCCGTTCGCACAGCATCTCGATATCGACCACACGCAGCAGCGGGTTCGTCGGCGTTTCCAGCCACATCAGCTTCGTATCGGCCGTGATCGCGGCATCGACGGCGTCGAGATCCGTCATGTCGACAAACGTGAACGACAGCCCAAACGGTTCGAAGACCTGTTTGAAAAGCCGAAACGTGCCGCCGTACAGGTCGTCCACGGCCACGACGTGATCGCCGGGCCGCAGCCCGCCTTTCAGGATGGCATCGATCCCCGCCACCCCCGACGCAAAAGCGATTCCGTGCGCCGCGTTTTCGAGCGAGGCCAGGTTGCCCTCCAGCGCCGTGCGCGTGGGATTCGACACGCGCGAATACTCGTGCCCCTTGTGCTCGCCGGGAGCGGATTGCGCGTACGTGGACGTTTGATAGATTGGCGTCATCACCGCGCCGGTGGACGGATCGGGGGGTTGCCCAGCATGGATAGCACGGGTGCCAAAACGAAACGGGCTCTGCGGGTCGGATGCGTCGGCCATGGGATGCGTGTGGAAGTGCGATGGGACAAAAATCGGGCTAACAGACCAGAACCCGAGCCTCACGACAAGGCTCGGGTTCTGGAGAATACATCATACGCAGTGAAGGCGTCGTTACTGCGTGATCGGACCGCAGTTTTCGACCTCGCGGGCTTTCTCCATCTGCTCGGTCTGGACGTACGCTGTGTAGAGCGCGTCGCAGATCCGCTGGACGTTTCCCTCTTCGGACTGCTCAACCAAGCTCTTCGCGCGCTCCAGGGCCGGGATGGCCTGTTCGAAGAGTTCGCGGCGCTCCTGCGCCAGCTGCTCAGCCTCCTGATTGAGTTGCTGCATCTGCTCGGGGTCAAGCTCCTCGCGGTTGGCGCGCAGCGAATCCTCGATGGAACGGATACTGTCGTTAACCGCGACGGCCTTGTTCACGTATGCCGCCCCCAGGTTGTACTGTGCATTCGAGTTGTCCGGCTCAAGCTCAACGCCACGCTGCAACTGGTCGATCGCTTCCTGATAGTTTTGCGTGTTGAGCAGCAGTGAGCCCAGGTTGTAGCGGTAAAGCGCATTATCGGGATCCTGCTCCACCTGGCGGCGATAGAGCTCGATCGCCTCCTGGGTCTGGCCGGTCTGCTGATACGCGTTCAGCAGCAGCGCCTGCAGATCGCTATTGTTCGGGAACTGATCGGTCGCATCGGTGAGGAACGTGATGGCGTCCTCGGCGCGGTCGTTCGTCAGATATAGCTGGCCGAGAAGCGTGTACTGCTGTGCATCGACGCTGTCGGCCGTCTCGATGTATCGCTCCATCGGCGGGATGGCCGCCGGCTGGTCGCCCATGTTGATCAGGGCATACGCCTCATTCAGATGGGCATTGGCTGAATCCGGGAAGATGATATTGGCGGCGCTGAAGTACGCAGCGGCCTCTCGAAACGCCTGCTGGTTCTGCGACTCGCGGGCGCGGTTGAAGGCATCGGCCCCCTTCTGCATCTCTTGGATGTAGGCCAGTTGGCGACGGCTCTGCACGTCGCTGCGCAGGCTGGGATCGATGCTGATGGCTTCCTCGCGGGCCTGGCGGGCCTGCTCGATCAGCTCCACGTGCTCCTCGGGGCCCGAGATTGCCGTCGAGTCGGCAGCTTTCTGCTCCAGGATCTGGGCTTTCAGCATGTAGACCTCGGCGTTCTGCGGCGTCCGGGCGAGTGCCGAGTCGACACTCACGAGCGCCTGCTCGTAATTGCGACTTTCCAGCTGGCTCTCGGCCTCTCCGACGAAGGGATTGCCCCCTGCACATCCGTTAATGCTGGCCAGAAGAAGCCCGCCCAGCAGGACGGAACCGAGGACAGAAACGTAGCGATTTAGTGTTTGCATCGTCTTGCGTATCGGTGGGTGTGTGTTCGTAGAATAAACGGGTGATAACGCATGTCGCAACCAAGAGACCCACCCGACCGATCGGGGCGAGTCGAGGTATCGGCTCCGCAGATGGTACGTAGCAACCTGATGTTACAGAACCTGATGTTACAGCCTGTGATGTTGCAGCCTGTGTCACCGCCGTGCGGCCCCCATGTGTGCAGCTACGACCGCAACATAAGGGCGGCACCGAGCGCATGCAACCGCTGCCGCTCCCATCGGCAGCAATCTACACAGTTCTCACGAACAGACTGCGGGCAAGCAACCGGTGCAGGAGCTGGCCGTGCGGCCCTCAATCCAACGGATGCCGAGCACGACGCGCGTAACCTAAGAACCCGTTTGTGCCACTCAAATAATTGGGTACGATATATTTAAGGCTATCTTAAACGTTCCACGGGCCAGCGCGGTGCGTTGCAAATGGCGGGGCGAGTTCCTTTCTTGGACACGCTTTGGGAGCTATCGCTTTGCCGGAAGCGCTTCCCTGCCTGTTCATCTACCGCGTGATCCTATGGCTGAGACAACCGAACCCCGCAACGTATCGCTGACGCCTGCCCTACGCGAGCTGCTTCAGGGCATCATCGACTATGCTGGCATCTTCCCCCCGGCCGAGCTTCGCCTGCGCGAGGCCATCGACAATTACGATCACTACCGCCACTCACCCGAGGCGTGGATGTTGGGGCGCTTCGTCATTCCGGCCCACCGTCTCGACGATCTGGCGCCGTTCGCAACGCTCTTCAAGGACCCGAAGTCGCCCTACAGCTTCTCGGTGCTCGGCCAGGGCGGCCCCGATACCAGCACGTTCCTCACTACCTTCCAGCAAGATCTGGCGGCCATTGAGGACTTCCTCGATCAGCACAACAACCGCCTTCACGCCGATGTGATGGAGGTGCGGCTGCCGCCTGCTTTGCTGGAGGCCGACATCGCTACGGCCACCGATTTCTTCGAGTCGGTCTACCGCCATCTCGTCGCGCACGGCACGGCCAAGCTCGACATCTTCTACGAGGTGCCGCTCCGTGAGGCTACACTGGCGAACCTTCCGCACCTGCTCGCCGCCATGGCCGACCACAACAGCCAACGGTCACTCCCCGCGCGTTCCGAGATCGGGCTGAAGATCCGCTGTGGTGGCATGGAGCCCAGTGAGATTCCCTCCGCGCTGCACCTCGCGCAGGCGATCACCCAGTGCCGTGATGCCGGTGTGCGCTTCAAAGCGACGGCGGGCCTGCACCATCCCATCCGTCACTACGATGAAACGATGGAATGCATGATGCACGGCTTCCTCAACCTCTTCGGCGGGGCGGTACTGGCGTGGGTGCACGACCTTGCCCCAGGCGATCTCGAAGTGCTCCTCGCCGAGGAAAACCCGAAGCGCTTCACGTTCGCGAAAGATACCTTCGGCTGGGATGGCCTGACCGCATCGCTGGACGACATCCACGAGACGCGCGACCGGCTGGCCGCTTCGTTTGGCAGCTGCAGCTTCGACGAACCCCGCGACGACCTCAAGGAGCTCGAACTGATGTAAGCCCCCTGCGCAATCAACCCGAACAGTCACCCCGAGCCTTCCAAGGGGGAGGCTTTCCAATCTGTTTTGATTTTGGATCGGATGGCAAGAACGAGCAGCGATGAAGCGAAAATCGGACGACGATCGAGGAGCGTAGCAACACTACGGACTGAGATCGCGGGCGATGTGCAGCCCATCGAAGCCGCTCGACACTCCGGGACATGAAAAAACAGGTTCGTACAGCAGCCTGCCCCCTCTTCGCTCCCGCTCCCGAACCCTGCTTCTGAACCCTGCTTCTGAACC
>CAYUVF010000003.1:53205-78205 GCA_964448045.1 uncultured Rhodothermales bacterium | reverse complement strand
TGCCCCCTCTTCGCTCCCGCTCCCGAACCCTGCTTCTGAACCCTGCTTCTGAACCGCTCACGCCCTATGACCGACACGACCGATCCCTCCCTCACGTCGTTCATCGATGTGGAGGCGGATCATCCGTTTCCCATCCAGAACCTCCCTTACGGCATCTTCCAGCCCGAAGCCGGTGCCGACCGCCGCGTTGGCGTTGCCATCGGCGATTTCGTGCTCGACCTTTCGGTGCTGGCCGATGAAGGTCACTTCGACCATCCCGCGATTGAGGCCGAACGGCCGTTCCACCAGCCTGTGCTGAACCCGTTCATGGCTCTCGGCGCCGAAGCGTGGTCATCCGCCCGATCCACCATCAGTCACCTGCTCCGGGCCAGTACGCCCACGCTACGCGACGATGCGGCGCTCCGCGAGCGCGCGCTTCACGACCGCGACGCCGCGACGCTGAGCCTCCCCACCGACATCGGCGATTACACCGATTTCTATTCGTCGAAGGAGCACGCGACGAACGTCGGCACCATGTTTCGCGGGCCCGAGAATGCCCTGAAGCCCAACTGGACGCACCTGCCCGTTGGCTATCATGGGCGCGCCAGTTCGGTTATCCTGAGTGGACAGGACGTACGCCGCCCGTGTGGGCAGATCAAGCCGGAGAACGGACCGCCCACGTACGGGCCAAGCCAGCTGCTCGACTTCGAGCTGGAAATGGGTTTCTTCGTGGGGCCGGGTAATGACCTCGGCTCGCGCATCTCTATCGAGGAGGCTGCCGACCATATCTTCGGGCTCGTGCTCGTGAACGACTGGAGCGCACGGGACATCCAGAAGTGGGAGTACGTCCCGCTGGGACCGTTTCTCGGGAAAAGTTTTGCCACGACCATCTCCCCCTGGGTTGTCCCGATGGCCGCGCTGGAGCCCTTCCGCACGCCGGGCGAAACACAAGATCCCCAGCCACTCGAATACCTCCGGTCCACGGGCGACCGAGTGTACGACATCGCGCTTGAGGTTGCGCTCCAGACCGAGGCGATGGATGCGCCCTACACCGTTTGCCAGTCCAACGCCCGCCATCTCTACTGGGACTTCCGCCAGCAGCTCACACACCACACCGTGAACGGGTGTAACGCGCGCGCTGGCGACCTGATGGCGTCGGGCACCATCAGCGGACCCACCGAGGACAGCTACGGGAGCATGCTGGAGCTGTCCTGGCGCGGCAAACGGCCCGTTAAGCTCCCCGATGGGACGACGCGATCGTTCCTCGAAAACGGCGACCGCGTAGTGATGACGGGCTGGGCCCAAGGCGACGGCTATCGCATCGGCTTCGGTCCCGCCGAAGGGCGCGTTCTCCCTGCTCAGCCGTAGCGCCGGTCTTAACGCTCGCCCTTCGCCCGCTGGATCGAATCCCCCTGAGGTATTCTCAGGGGGATTTTTTGCATGGATGGGCATCCGCTTATGCCAAAATATCGGCGTGGCGGCTGCCTGCGTGGCAGGCGATCGGCAAGGCCTTGTCAATCTTGCGATTGAGCATGCCAGTTTTGCTATTGTGCCGGCTCCAAGCCGTGCCGAAGTGGCAGTTTAGAGCCGGTGGTACACCTGTTGTTGGTCATTATTAGCGAATTGATGCTACACACTTGTGGCGACGGGGATATTTTCTCGGCTCGCCACCCGAATCGCACCACACTCTGCGAACCATATTTGACACAACAGAGGGATTAATTATGACACGCCTGATTCGTTCTCGCACCAGCGACATGCGCAACCTGCAACGCGAAATCGACCAGCTGTTCGACAGCTTCTTCCCGACGCGGTCGGGCGACCAAGACGAGTCCTCCAACGCCGTCTGGGCCCCGCGCGTGGACCTCGCTGAATCCGACAACGCCTACCACATCCACGTGGACCTGCCGGGTATGAACCGTGACGACCTGAACATCAACTACCAGGATGGCCAGCTGAGCGTGAGCGGCCAACGGCGTGAGCAGCTGAACGAAGCGGAAGGCGAGTACGTCCGCGTCGAGCGCACCTTCGGGAACTTTTACCGCTCCTTCAAGCTGCCGAAATCCGTCAATGCCGAGGACATCACGGCGACCTACGAGGACGGCGTACTGGCGATCGAGGTACCGAAGGCAGAGGAGAGCAAGCCGCGCCAGATCGAAATCAACTAACGCGACGCCACGCAGTATCGCCGGCAACGGCTGTAGCGCTCATCCGGGACCTCCTGGGTGGGCGCTTTTTATTTTGGAGGGGGTTTGCTCGCTCCCCTCCGGTGGAGACGAAAGCGGCAGCCGGAGCGTGAACGTGCTACCGGCATCGCGCGTGCTCTCGACGAGGAGGGCTCCCCCATGGGCCCGCGCCACCGCGCGGCTGATTGCCACACCCAGCCCCGTCCCCGTCTCGCCCGATCGGCGCACCGGCGACTGCCCCTCACGATGACGCAGATGCTCTACCTGCTCGGGCGTCATGCCCTCACCCGTATCACAGACGGCGACCTCAACAGCCTCCGTCGTAGCTGTCGCGCGGAGAGTCACCTGTCCTCCTTCGGGTGTATGGCGCAGCGCGTTGGCGATCAGGTTGCTCAGGGCACGCATTAGGCGAACGCCATCGCCCGGCACAACCGGCAACGACGACGCCAGGTCGAGGTCGAGCGCCACCCCCTTGTCCCGAAACGCCGGCCGATGCGACGCGGCCGCATCGCGCATGAGCTCGGCAATGGGCACGGGCTCCGTGCGGAGCTCGGTATGGGGACGCTGCAGGAGGCTCAGCTCAAACAGATCGCGCACCAATCGGCGCAGATAGTCGCCCTGCTGCTCGGCGGTAGCGAGCGCCGCCTGCGCCTCCTCGCAGCGGCCCCGATCGAGATGCCGCTCGGCCTCCTCCAGATAGCCGATCAGCCCCGCCATCGGCGTCCGCAGGTCGTGACCGATGTTGGCGACCAGCTCGCGCCTTAACTCGTCGGTGGCGCGCAGCGACTCGACGCTTTCCTGCACCGCAGCGGCCATCCGGTTGACCGCCGCGCCCAACCGACCGAACTCGTCGTTACTCGTGACCGGGACCCGCGCGGCATACTCCCCCGCCTCGATGCGCTCGACCTGCGCGGTGGTACGCTGCAACGGCCGGACGAGCCGCCACGTCACCAGCGCCCCCAGCACCAGCGCCATCCCACCCGCAAGCAGCGTCACCCATCCGAACGCCCACGCATACGCCGTCCGTGTCCCCGCCAACTCGCGATCGATTGAGCGCGTGAGGGGCTGCACCAGCACCCCTCCGGCGACGAAGCCCGACGGCGCATACAGCGGCGCCACGCCCCAGGTGGCTGACGAATCGCCGGCCTCCAGCTCCAGGTGGATCGCACCTTCAGCCAGCAGAGAATCGATCCGAGTGGGGAGGTTGACAGGTGGACGAGGCGCTTCGAAAGGGCCGAACACCGACGAGTCCGGGGGAATGGTCTGGAGCGGCTGGCCCTCGGCGTCGAGCAGAATGAGCGGATCGGGAAAGCGGGTGGCGAGATCAACGCGCAACGGCTCGGGCAGCGCTGCAAGGTCATCGGGCAGCCGACGCGTTCGCTGCTCGATCTCCTCGGCCACCTGATCGAGCCGCAAACGCAGGCTCCCGGCCGCCAGCTCCACGCTCTGGTCGTACGCCATCCATCCGCTCAGCCCCACGGCGAGCAATCCGGTGACGACCTGCACCCCCACGAGCACGGCGGCCACCTTCCAGAATACGGTACCGGTGAAGTCTCCGTTACCCTTCATGCGTCGGTGGGCGCTGCCTGAAACTTGTACCCCACGCCCCAGACCGTCCGGATGAACCGCGGATCGCTCGAATCGACCTCAATCTTGCTGCGCAGCCGTTGGACGTGCGTATCGACCGTGCGCTGGTAGCCCTCGTACTCGATGTCCCAGACCCGCTTCAGGATTTGCTTGCGCGTGAACGGCCGATCGGGATGGCGCGCGAGAAATGTGAGCAGGTCGAACTCCCGGACCGTCAGGTGAATGGAGTCTCCCTCCAGTTCCACCTCGTGGCGCACCGGATCGATCCGCAACGGCCCGTGCTCGATGGGGACGTCGTCGCCTTCCTCCGGCGGCTGCGCGCGAAGCCGCCGGAGGGCGGCCCGGATGCGCGCGACCAGTTCTTTGAGGCTAAAGGGCTTCGTCACGTAATCATCGGCGCCCACCTCCAGGCCCACGACGCGGTCAACCTCATCGCTGCGGGCCGTCAGCATGATGATGTAGAGCAGCGGATGGTTGGCCCGGAGGCGGCGGCCCACCTCCAGCCCGTCGATGCCGGGCAACATCAGATCGAGCACGACGATATCGGGCACGGCGCGTTCGACGGCTTCGAGCGCGGCCTCACCGGTCTCCACGGCCTCGGCGTGCAACGCCTCTTCCTGCAACCGATCGCGAACCAGCGTGCGCAACTGCGCATCGTCCTCGACAATGAGAATACGAGCGTCATCCATGGGACGGCGAGTGGGTGGCGGGCAGATTGCTACGGTAGTATAACCACAGCAAACGCCAGCGTTGCGTGTCCAGGCGGAACGGACCAAAACGGACTCATTTTGCCACACCTCTGTGACATCTTTGCCCGCCGCGGCGCATTGGATTATTTACACGCTTTCACGGAACGACTGCCCTTTATGAACGCACACCGCTGGTGCATCGGATGGATCCTGCTGAGTGGGATGCTGGCCAGCACAGCGCTGGGCCAGCCGCCCCCCGATCCGGAAGCGCTCCTCGACCGGTGGCTTGCGGACCGGCAGGAGCAGATCCGCTCGCTGGCGCGCATCGAGCTAACACAGGACGCCAGCTGGACTGTAGACGGTCCGTACGGCGGCCAATTGACGACGTGGACAGCCTGCCTCTCCCTCACGCCCGAGGAGGGGCTGACGGACTATGTCATCGCGCGCATGAAGATGAATGGCCGCGAGGTGCCCCCTGAGCACAGGCGCCGAATGGCCGAACGGCGCCTCCGGATGCTGGGGCCGGCGCTGCGCCCTCACTTGCGCGGCCGGCCGCGCACGGCCCGATTGCTGCGCGAGGTGCGCCCGATCAGCCCCGCCCGGCTCGACACGACAACGGCGGAGCCCACCTGGCGGATCGAAGCCGTGCCGCGTGCATCGCGCTCCCGTGCCGATCGCATAACGCTGTGGTTCGATGCCGAAACCGAGCGCCTCCGCCGCAGTCGCCTGCTGATGCGGATGCACCCGACCGGTCCGCCAGTTATCATCACCACCCGCTACCGGACCGTGGACCGCCTCGACGTGCCCGTGCATCGGCGCATCGAGGGAGCAGCCCGCACACAGCGACGCCTCCGTACGTTCACCGTCCTGTTCACGTACGAGTCTACCTTCAGCGCATACGATCTGGTCTCCGTGGACGCCGATAAATAGTCCCTCACGGCGGGGAACCCCCGGCACCTGGCCGCGCATAAACTCACGTATGCAACTGCCGCCCTTCGCCGACTTTGCCGACCGACTGCGCCTGCGCCTCACTAATCCGCTCCCCGGCCTGCCGGCCCAGAGCGAAATGGCCCCCGACCACCGCTCCGATCCGGAGCGTGCCGCGATCGACGGCAAGAACTGCCGCCAGGCTGGCGTGCTGGCGCTCTTTTTTCCTGCTCCAGCGCCGACGCTCGTCCTCACCGTCCGGCGCGATCACCTGCCCGATCACGCCGGTCAGATCTCGTTTCCGGGCGGCCAGCGCGAACGCAACGAAACCCTCCGTGAGACCGCACTGCGCGAGGCGCACGAAGAGGTGGGACTCGACCCGGCACCCGTCGATCTGCTCGGTACGCTGACGCCGCTGTACATCCCGCCGTCGAACTTCTGCGTCCATCCGTTCGTGGGCGTGATCTCAGACGAGCCGGTTCTCCACCCCACCGATGACGAGGTCGGCCAGATCCTTCGCGTGCCGCTCGCGCACCTGCTCGATCCAGAAACACAGGTCTGTGAGGAATGGATCCTGCACGACCAGCCCGTGATGGTGCCCTACTTCGACGTCGAAGGTCACACGGTCTGGGGGGCCACGGCCATGATGCTATCCGAACTGCTCCACGTGTGTCGCGATGCTCTCGGACGGGCATCCCCCTCCTGCTGAGGCCTTATACCAGCTCTCTGAACGAGTAGTGCATTCTGGAAAAGACGCTGAGCTTTAGCTTGACGTCATGCCCGAATCCACACGAGGCCGAAGACTAACGGACGAGGGGCAGCGAAGCCAAATCGGGCATGTAGGGGCTCCGGGGGCTCTTCTGGATTGTGCGCGGGCGGCGCGGGTCGTCCGCCCCAGTCAAGTTGGAAATCGAGCACCGCGAGGTTCACGAAGCGAAGCGGAGCTAAATGCCTTCGCCATGCACACCGATTTCGCAGAATCGGTATTATACATCGAATCACTCACGCATCGGATTCCGGTGCGGCTTCCCCGTTGGGCTGGGCCTTTCGCTCCACGTCGTTTTTGACACGTTGGTAGATCGCCGAGAGGCCGCGCGTCCGCTGCATACCGAGCAGCCCGTTCAGCCCGAGTTGGCGGAGCGCATCAGGCGGGGCCTCGGTGACCTCCTCGGGGGAGGCGCCATCGAACGCTTCAATCAGGATCGAGACGAAGGCGCGAGCCGTGGGCGCCTCGCGGGGCACATCGGCGTAGAGATGCACTGTGTCGTCCTCGACATCGACGTGGAGGAAAACAGGCGATTGGCACTCGTGGACCATGTTGAGGCCGGCATCGCGCATCGGCTCGTACTCCTCCGGCAGCGGCGGCAGCTTGTCGGCATATTCGAGCAGCAGCTCCAGCCGCATTTCGTCGTCGACCATCTGAAACGGCTCGGCGACAGATTCAAATCGGTTCATCGCAGCAGCGGGCTTGTGGATACGGTCGTGGTCTGGGTCGAACTCGGGCTGTACGCGCTTACATGCTCTCGGTGTCGCCTTCGCCCTGTTCGATGGGCATGCCAACGAGGTTGCCCCACTCGGTCCACGATCCGTCGTAATTCTTCACGTCGTCGAAACCGAGCAAATACTTGAGCACGAACCAGGTGTGGCTCGACCGCTCGCCGATCCGGCAGTACGCCACGGTCTCTTCGTCTGGGTCGAGGCCGATCTCCTGCTGATAGATTGCTTCGAGCTCGCGGCGGCTCTTGAACGTGCCGTCGTCGTTGGCCGCGCGCTTCCACGGGACGTTGTTGGCACCAGGGATGTGGCCGCCGCGCATCGCACCTTCTTGCGGATAATCGGGCATGTGCGTCAGTTCGCCCGTGAACTCCTCGGGCGAGCGCACGTCGACGAGCGGCTTCCCCGCTTCAGCGTGGGCGCGCACTTCGTCGCGGAATGCCCGGATCGAGAGATCGGGGCCGGCGGGAGCGGTGTACTCGGCGCGGGGGTAGGCCGGCGTCTCCGTCGTCATCGGCCGATCTTCATCGACCCACTTCTTGCGGCCGCCGTCCATGATGAGGCAATCCTCGTGGCCGTAGAGCTTGAACACCCAGAAGGCGTAACAGGCCCACCAGTTGTTTTTATCGCCGTAGAAGACGACGGTCGTATCATTGCGAATACCCTTCTCGGCGCAGAGGTCGGCGAACTGCTCGGCCGTAATGAAGTCGCGCATCTCGTCTTGCTGCAGATCGGCGACCCAATCGACCTTGACAGCATTCGGGATATGCCCGGTCTCGTAGAGCAGCACATCTTCGTCCGACTCGATAATGCGGATGTCGTCGGTGTCGTCGAGGTGATCGGCGACCCAGTCGGTGGAGACGAGCACCTCGGAGTGTGCGTAGTCGGCCATGATGATTGGAGCGTTGAATGATCGAGAATCGAAGGAGCATCGCGGATGGCGCACAAACAAACGGATGACACACAAACAAAAAGCCCCTCGCGGAAAAACCGGAAGGGGCGCATCGGTACAGCACTGAAACGGCGCCATTAGCATCAGCGCGCGCACATGTCGTCTACTGCTCGGATGAAACCCTTCCGTGGACCTGTACAGAGACAAGTCGCTCTTGGACACGACCGCTGCAGCGCAGAAAACAGCATGTGCGATAAATGCGTGTGTATGACACTTCACTCTCGTTCACTGATGCCCTGCGCGAAAGTTCACGGGCCGGACCGGGCCGGACGATATTTTTTCATTTGACGCCGCAGCCGCCCTCATTTTCGAGTTCGCCCAATTTTTGCTATATAGGTAGCGTCCCCTCGCCAACCCACCCGCTGATTTCTCTTTTCGACATGGCGCCTCCGCGTCAAGACCCTACGCTTCGGGTGCCCAATCGGCACGCACGCTCCTTTCAGTTCGATCCCACCCTGCCTCCCGACGACAAACCGCTGGAAGCATATGGCGTCATTGGTGACAGCCGGACGGCCGCGCTCGTGGGAGCCGATGGTTCGGTCGACTGGGCGTGCCTGCCCGACTTCGACAGCCCCTCCGTCTTTGGCGCCCTGCTCGATCCTTCGGCGGGGCGCTTCGTCGTCCGCCCCACCGATCCGTACACGGCCAAGCAGTACTACGAGCCGGGGACGAACGTGCTCGTCACCGAGTTTTCCACGACACACGGCGTCGTCCGCGTGCGCGACTTCATGTCGTACACCGAGCGCAAAGTGCCGACGGCCGAGATCTACCGGCGCATCGAAGGTGTGCAGGGAGAAGTGGAGATGGAGATCATCTTCGACCCTCGGTTCGACTACGGGATGACAGCTCCCGCGATGGACCGCTCGACCTACGGCGTTCGCGCTACCGATGCCGACGGCCAGGCCATTGTCCTCTCCACCGTCCTCCCGATGACCCTCACCGACGCCGGCGCCGTCGGCCAAACCACCCTCCGCGCCGGGCAGGAAACCTACGTCGTCGCCGACTGGGGCGCCGATAACATTCATCCGGTGGCTAGCTATCAGGGCGACCGGCGGCTGTGGTCGGTGCGCACATTCTGGCGCAACTGGATCGATCGACTCCCCTACCACGGGCGCTACCGCGAAACCGTGGAGCGCAGCATGCTCGCCCTCAAGCTGCTCATCTACGAGCCCACCGGCGCCATCGTCGCAGCGCCGTCCATGTCGCTGCCCGAATGGCCCGGCGGCGAGCGCAACTGGGACTACCGCTACTCGTGGGTGCGCGACTCGGCCTTTACGCTCCGCGCCCTCTTTCAGGCGCAGTACACGAGCGAAGGCACCGCCTACTTCGACTGGCTGCTCGGCCAGGCGCTCGAAGGCGGGCCGCTCCGGGTGATGTACAGCATCCGCGGCGAGCGCGAGTTGCCCGAGCGGACGCTCCCCCTGCGCGGCTATCGCAACTCCACGCCGGTGCGCATCGGGAACGGCGCGGCGCATCAGCACCAGCTCGATATTTACGGCAGCCTGCTCGACGCCGCCCTGCGCTACGACCGGCAGGGCGGGCTGCTTACCATCACCGAGTGGGAAAAGCTCTCCGAGCTCACCCACGTGATCTACCAGCGCTGGAACGAGCCCGACGCGGGCATCTGGGAGGCGCGCACCGAGCCGCGCCACTACACCTACTCGAAGGTGTGGGCGTGGGTCGGACTGACGCGCGCCGCCACCCTCGCGGAGCAGCTCGGCGCCGACGCCCCCGCCGACGACTGGAGCGCCGCTGCCAATCAGATCCGCGAGCAGGTGCTCGAAAACGCCTGGAACGCCGACCTCGGCGCGTTCACGCAGAGCTACGGCACGGATGCGCTCGACGCCTCCGTGCTTGTGATGCCCACCGTCGGCTTCCTCGATGCCAGCGATCCGCGCTTCAAAAGCACACTCGAAGCCTGTACCACACGCCTGCGCGCCGGCTCCGATGAGCTGCTCTACCGCTACCTGAACGAAGATGGCCTTGACGGGCCCGAAGGCGCGTTCCTTCTGCCCTCCTTCTGGATGGTCGAAGCCACCGCCCTCGCTGGCGACCTGCGTACCGCCCGTGCCCTGCTCGCCAAGCTGATTGACCACATGAGTCCGCTGGGCCTTTACACCGAAGAGGTGCACCCCGATACCGGTGCGCTACTCGGCAACTTCCCCCAGGGCTTCAGCCACCTCGGCCTGCTCAACGCCATCTTCCGCCTCGAAAACCTCAAACGGATGGACGAGGGATGGTAAATCTCCAGGCAAGGGGTATGAGGGAGTGAGAAAGAGGGTCCACCAAGTGGTTTGCCCCAATACCAAGCGAGAATAGCAGAAGATTGAAAACAGCCTCTTGGCCAACAGGCGTTTGCTATCTTCTACTCTCAACTTTCAAAACTCTCTCCCCCTACCTCTTACCCGTTCCCTAACCAACGTACTGCCGCAGATACTCGATGACATCATCGGGGGCGCTGATCCGGTACTCGGCCTTCGTATCGCCGTCGCCCACTTTGATCGTGATGGCCTCGTCGAGGTCCTGCAACGCGGCGAAGGCGTCTTCGTCGGTCACGTCGTCGCCGAGGTAAACGGGCGTGTGATCGGGGAAGTCATCAGCGATTTGGCGGACGGCCGTGCCTTTGCTCATCCCCTTGGGCCGCAACTCCATCACCTTCTTGCCCCAGATGGCCTCCAGCATATCAGGCACGGTATCGGCCCAGGCGCTGATGCGCTCGCGGGCCTCTACCTCGTCTTCGGCCGCGCGGTAGTGCACCGCAAACGCCGTATCTTTGTCCTCCACCTCCACGCCCTGTCCCGACGGCACCGTCTGGCGCAGCTGCCGGAGCGCGTTCGCCGCATCATCGGGCGTAAGCCGGTGGATCGTCCCCCCGATGCGCCCCTCCTGCGCGCCATGCAACCCGATCGCACGCAGCGGCAGATCGAGCAGGCCGTCGAGCGCCTGCAGGTGCCGCCCCGTAATAATCCAGAGCGGGTACTGGGCATCCAACTGCTTCAGGAGTGCAGGCGCCTCGGGGTGCGGATACGCTTCGTCCGGATCGTCGACAATCGGGGCGAGCGTGCCGTCGTAGTCGATGAAGAAAAGCGGCGCGTGCACCACCGGGGGATCGGGAACTGTCATAGACACAGGGGATCAGCGAGGGAACGTATCGAGGGAAACGGAGGTCAGCTCTCGGCGTGGAGGGCATCCAGAAACGCATCGGCCCAGCGGTGCACATCGAGCTCGCGAACGGTTTCCTTGAGGCCGCTCAGGCGCTCGGTCTTCTCGGCGGGCGGCATTTCGAGCGCCTTCTTGATCGACCGTGCCAGCCCGTCCTGATCGTACGGATTGACCTGCAACGCTTCGGGCAACAGATAGGCGGCGCCGGTTAGCTCCGAGAGAATCAGCACCCCCGACTCCGACGCGGTGATAAACTCCTGCGTGACGACGTTCATTCCATCGCGCAGTGGGGTGATCAGCGCGGCGTCGGCGGCGCGGTAGAAGGCGCACAGCTCCTTCTGCGTGTACGTTCGATACCGATAGTTAACAGGCACCCAGTTGTTGCGCGCAAACTGGCCGTTGATGCGCCCCACGGCTTCGTCGACCTCGCGCTTGAGCTGCTGATAGGACGCCACCTTGGTGCGGCTCGGCGTGGCAATCTGGTAGAACGTCACCTTGCCGTGGTAATCGGGATTTTCGCTGAGGAACTGCTCGAAGGCCTCCAGCCGCGAAAGGACACCTTTCGTGTAATCCAGCCGGTCAATACCGATGACCATGTGCTCGGTATCGAAGCGGTTTTCCAGGTCCTCGATCTGCTGTGCCACCTCGCTGGAGGCGGCCATGCGCTCAAAGCGCCCCACATCGATGCCGATGGGATGCGCCTCTACGCGCGTGGTGTGCCCTTCCCAGCGCACCCAGTCCTCGCCCACCTCGGCGCCGAGCAGCACGCGGGCGCTCTCGATGAAATTGTCGACGTACTCTTCGACGTGAAACCCGATGAGGTCGCAACCCAGCATCCCGCGCAACAGCTCGCGCGACCACGGCAGGATGCGAAAGACCTCCATCGCGGGCCATGGGATGTGCCAGAAGTGGCCGATGGTGGCGTGCGGGCGCTCCTTGCGCACGATCTGCGGAGCCAGCATCAGGTGGTAATCCTGGAACCAGATGGAATCCGTGTCGGCGCTCTCCTGCAGCACAGCTTGGGCAAACTGCCGGTTGACGTCGCGATAGGTCCCGATGAAACGCCCCTTCAGCTCGAGATGCTGAATCATATAATGCGAGACGGGCCACAGGACGCGGTTGGCCATCCCGTAGTAATAATCATCGAGCTCTTCAGTGCTCAACGGAACGCGCCGCACCACGAAGTTGGGATCGGTGGCGGGGAAGGGTTGGCGCTCGGGCAGCTTCGGATCTTCGCCCATGCTAACCCACACGCCTCCCTGGCGCTCCAGCACGGGAAGCAGGGCCGAGGTCAATCCGCCCACGGAGGTGGCCCATCCCTCATCGGTCTTACGAATGGGGGCCCGGTTAGCGACAACGATGAAGCTCACAGTCTCTTTGGCGGCTGAGTGGATGAGGAGGTGAAGGCGAGGAGCGATGAATCATCGGTTATATGGCCGAGCCTGGTCCAACGTTCGACCTCAAACAACGGCTCATCGCCTCTACCCAAAGGTACCGCTCGCGGAGTCGGCGTTACGGGGACGACGGGGCATCCGAGGGCCGCAACACGCGCACCGTGCGGCTCTGCCGCGCCAGGCTTCCGAACACGCCCGTGCCGCCCTCCACGTGCTCGATCACGTTCGGGATGGCGCCCGGAGAAAAGGCGCCGCCATTCTGTTGCGCGTTCTGCGAGCGGACGAAATCGTACAAGTTATCGTCGAGCGCATTCGTCGTCGAGCGGTTGCGCCCGTAGAACGTGACCGCAATCCACGGCAGGCGTACCGTGAGCGTGCCATCTGGATTCTGGATGTAGCTGGCTTCGTTGAGCACGGGCGAGGAGGTGCGGCGCAAGTCCTCCAGCGTGACCGATCCGTTCTCGAAAAACTCGGCTGCAAGCGGTGTGAGCCGGTTGGCCGTGGGCTCCAGCGCCTCGGTCGTAAACAGATAAAAGGCCTGATCGCGGCCCGGGTACGCGCTGGGGGTGAGCGTGAAGGCGATCTGCCGGTCGTCCTGATAGACGACGGGATCGTTTTCCACCCGCACGACCCGAAAGGTATCGGGCACCACCGTCGTCGCCGTCACGGATTGGCCGCCCGCTGTGCGCACCTCCAACCGATACGTGCCCAGTGGCCGGACGCGCTCGGCACTCAGGGGGCGGTACACTCCGAGCGCCTCCGGATCTTCGCGGTACGGGTAACGCTCGGTTACCGCTCCGCTATCGTCGAGCCGCGCCACGGCCACGGTCGCATCCTGGAGGGCCAGTTCGTTAAAATCGTAGGTGACATCGATCGGAGCTGTGCGGCTGAGGCGGACTGGGAGCAGCGGCTCCTGTGCAATCAGATAGCTCTCGACGACGATCTGCCGCTCGGAAGCCTCGGTGCTGGGCGTGGTGTCGCACCCGGCCATCAGGAGCAGGCCCGCGAGCCCAACGGCCATCCATCCCCTGAACACACGTTCGCGCAGCGACATGAGGGAGGTAATCATGGGTCAGAAGCGGAGCGTCAGCGAGAGGTTGGGCAGCGGAATGGGGATCTGCGGTACGGCGTCGCGGCTGACGGTGTTGTCGCCCTCGGCCTGGAAGAGGTAGAACCAGATGTTGCGCCGCCCATAGGCGTTGACCAGTTGCATCTGGACCTCGTAGTCGGCCCATCCGAAGAAAGAGCCCTTGTTGCGCAGGCCGACATCGAGTCGATGATAAGCCGGAAGCCGCTGCGCGTTGAAATCCGAGACGAACGTGTCGATGGGGCTGCTGCTGTAGGGCGAATCGAGCAGTTTGTACTGCGCCACGGGCTCGCTGTAGGCTTGCCCGGTTGCGTAGGTAAAGACGCTCGTCACCCGCCAGTGATCGCTGAGGTCGAGATTGAGCACGGCCGTCAGATCGTGGGTGCGGTCGAACTTCGGCGGGTAGAACTCGAACTCCTCGAAGCCCCAGTACCGCCGCTCCGTTCGCCCCCACGTGTAGCCCACAAAACCGTTGAGACGCCCCTCGGGCCGGCGCAGCGTGACCTCGGCACCGTAGGCATAGCCCTCCCCCAGCAGCAGTGTTTCCCGGTAGGGCAGCCCCTCGTAGTCGGAGATCCGATCATCGAGCCGAAAAAGATCCCGCATCGTCCGGTAGTAGACCTCGGCATCGAGCTGCAGATTATCCATTGGGCGCGTCTTGACGCCGGCGATGAACTGATCACCATACATGGGCGTGACCTGCTCGTCGGTCGTGAGCCAGAAGTCGAACGCCGAGAACAACTCGGAGGTGACGAGCGAGAGGTACTGGTAGTAGCGCCCGTAGCCCGCCTGCAGGCGCAGCCCGTCGATCAACTGATGCTCGATGGACAGCCGCGGCGCGAGGCGCAGGTCGCGTCCGCTCTCGTAGATGCTGGCGCGGAGGCCGCCGCGCAGCTGCCACCGCGGGTTGGGGGCATACGTGTCCTGCAGAAAGACCGCGCCATAGCCCGACGCAAAACGCGGGCTGTAGCCGGCCTGCTGATCGAATGAACTGCGCAGCCGTGACGTGAAGCGGCCCGCCTGCACGCCGCCCTCTACGGTGTGCGCCCCTGCGCTCCAGACGGCCGACCCGCTCAGAGTGAGATCGTAGACATCGTTGTCGCGCACGAGCTGCGTCCCGCTGATGTCGGCAATCGGGTCGCTGAAGTAGTGCGACGCTGTGGCGGTCACCTGCGTCACGAGCCGATCGGAGACGAGATGGCGCCAGTCGAGCGTCGCCGATCGGTTGCCATACGCAACATCGAACTGGATCTCCCCGAGAAACGGATAGTCCAGCTGATCGCGCCCCGCGTAGACGGACAGCGCCAGCCGGTCCCGTGAGGTAGCCCGAAAGGTCGCGCCTGCATTGACGTCGTAAAAGTAGAAGCTCTGCGGGATGTCTTCCACGTCGGCGCTGTTGAGACCGGCCAGCAGCGGCTCCAATGTCGACCGCCGCACCGCTACCGACCACGTGCCCCGGCTATACGGCCCGCTGATATCCGCGCGCGAGGCGAGCAGCCCGAGGCTGAGCCCACCCGCAACTTTGTCCGGCGTGCCCTTCTGGCTTGCAATATCCACGACGGCCCCGAGGCGCCCGCCGTAGATCGCCGGGTACCCGCCCTTATAGAGCACCACATCGCTGATGGCATCCGGATTGAAGGTCGAGAAAAACCCGAAGACGTGACTCGGATTATAGATGGGCGCGCGATCGAGCAGCACCTTCGTCTGATCGGGACTGCCGCCGCGAATGTAGAGGCCGCTGGAGAAGTCGGAGGCGGCCTTGACGCCCGGCAAAAGTTGAAGCGAGCGAAACACGTCGGGCTCCAATACGGTGGGGAGGCTTTTGACCTCATCGGGGGTGAGGGTGGCCGTGCCGAGGTCTTCCGCGCGGGCTCGCTGTCCGGTAATGGTCACCTCGCCGATGTCCACCTCCTCGGGCTGCAGCTCGAAGTCGAGTGAGCGCCTTGCGCCCGCCGCCAGCGTGATCGTTGCTTCTGCCCGCTGATAGCCAACGTACGACGCCACCACCGTGTACGTGCCCGGCAGTACGCGCCGGATCCGGTAGCGCCCGAGGCTATCGGCTGAGACCCCGCGCTCGGTGCCGGCAAGCACTACGTTGGCCAGCGGTAGCGTTTCGCCCGTGACGGCGTCGCGCACCGTGCCCTGAATGCGGGCCGCCTCCTGCGCTTGCGCAGCGCTTACGCCCCCAAGCATCAGCCAACCGATGACGACGGCCCATCCCTGCATCTTGCCCCAACGCCATCGTGCCATCATACGAACGAGTGGTTGCCCTTCGAGCGAGTACGCTGTATCCACTTCCCGCACTTACTGCGCGCCTGCATTACGCGCCGGCCAGCGGTTCGGATTCCCGCGCGGTCGTCTTCCACTCGTGTAGCGCCCGATGCTTGACCGCATCGCCAAATAGACACAGCCCCGCATTCAGTACGACCAAACTTGCCGTCCCGGCGGCGATCCACTTCCACGGAGCTGTGCCGCGCGCCTTCAGGATGGTCGATTGGCCCAGCAGGCTCGCGCCGAAGCCCGTCAGTACCAGCCCGGCTGGCGCCTGCCGCACCCATTTCGATCGGTGATCGTACATACGTTTGTGAGTCTTATTCGATGGTTACTGCTCGACGAGGAACTGCCCGCGGTTTGGATAATCCGTGATGAGACCGTCGACGCCCATCTCACGAAGGCGCCGCATCTCGCTCGTGTCGTTGACCGTCCACGGTATCACATCCATTCCCCACCCGTGCGCGCGGATGATCAGATCCTGATCCACCAGGCGGTAATTCGGGCTGTAGATATCGGGCCGGAAGCCGAGGCGTTTGATGTTTTCATTGAGCCCGTCATCGTCTCCCGTACCGATGAGCAACGCCAGCCGGACGGGCCAGCCTTCGTCCTCGGCCACCTGCAGCGTGCGCACGTCGAACGACTGAAGCGTCGTGCGCGTGGTCACGTTCATCTCGGCGACTACGTCGTAGACGAGCTGGGCGAAGCGCTCGGGACCAGGGTGAAATCGCCCGTCGAAGCCCGGCAAGGACTTGGTTTCGATATTGTAAAACACCGGCGCGCGTTGATGTTTGGCCATGAACGTCTCGGCCATCTCAATGACGTCGCGCAGGAGCGGCTTCGCAGCGGGCTGCGGCTCCTGCTCCGGGAAGGACGGGTGGCGGCGGCTCCCGCAATCGAATTGCTGTATTTCCTCGTACGTCATTTTGAAGATCGGATAGTTGCGTCCCTGGCTGGACGGAATCGGCTCCCCCGAGGGCAGCGAGCAGATGGTGCTCGACATCCAGGGCTCGTGCGAGACGACGACTTCTCCGTTCTTGGAGATCACGGCATCGAGCTCCAGCGTTGTCACGCCCAGCTCCAGCGCCTTCCGAAACGCCGGAAGCGTGTTCTCTGGCATCAGCCCGCGGGCGCCCCGGTGGCCCTGCAGGTCGAACCCCTCTGGCTGAGCCGGCTCATCGGGTGGGGGGGGCGGATTGGGCGGCGACACGTCGGAGGGCGAAGTCGAAGACATGGCAGCACCGAGCGAGACGATCCCAGCGAGAGCGACAATACACAACAAGCGATACATTACAGACAGTCCATCAATTGATCATCAGATACGAGGCGGCATCCCCGGTGAGTATCCACGCTGCGGCGCTTCGGGCGCTGCTCTTCTGGAGCAAATACCGCATGGAGACGCCGCCCATCAAATATCTGTGCAGAACGCGTCATGGCCCCGCCGAGGTGGCAACTTTGGGGTCTTTTTCGTAATATGCAATGATCTGTGAACGGATAAAATAACCGATCTGACCCTGCCGTGTTTTTATGCCCCGATCAACATGACGGCTGCTTATAATCACGGTGCTGGCACGGCCAGACGCAATCCCGGACTGTAAAAAACCGGAGACTTGCGCGTCCCTGCCGCTCCTCACCTACGTGCACTCTCTCGCGAGACTCCCCCATTCGTCGCATGGAAGCGGACAACCAACGTATCATTCCGATCAACATCGAGGAGGAGATGAAATCCTCCTACATCGATTATTCGATGTCGGTAATTGTGAGCCGCGCGCTGCCCGATGTGCGCGACGGCCTGAAGCCGGTGCACCGGCGCGTGCTCTACGGAATGCACGAATTGGGCCTGACGGCCGGCGCCAACTACAAAAAAAGCGCCCGTATCGTCGGTGAGGTGCTCGGTAAGTACCACCCGCACGGCGACTCGTCGGTCTACGATACGCTGGTGCGGATGGCGCAGAACTTCTCGATGCGCTACCCGCTGGTCGACGGCCAGGGCAACTTCGGCTCGGTCGATGGCGACTCGGCGGCGGCTATGCGGTACACCGAGGCCCGCATGATGAAAATCACCGAGGAGCTACTGAACGACCTCGGCAAGGAGACCGTCGATACGCAGGAAAACTTCGACGGCACGATGCAGGAGCCGACGGTCCTGCCCGCGGCCTTCCCGAACATGCTCGTCAACGGCGCCGACGGCATCGCCGTCGGCATGGCGACGAAGATTCCCCCGCACAACTTAGGCGAAGCCATCGATGCAGTCGTCGCTTACATCGACGACCCCGAGATCGACATCGACGGGCTGATGGAGCACCTGCCCGCCCCCGACTTTCCCACCGGCGGCATCATCTACGGCTACGCAGGCGTCCATCAGGCCTATCATACGGGCCGCGGACGCGTTATCATGCGTGCCAAAGTGCGTGAGGAGGAAATCCGCAAGGGCCGGCGCGCGCTCATCATCACCGAGATTCCGTATCAGGTCAATAAGAGCGCCGAGCTGGAGCGGATTGCCGAGCACGTCCGCAACGACAAGATCAACGGCATCGCCGACCTGCGCGACGAGAGCGACCGCGACGGCATGCGCATCGTCGTGGAGCTGAAGAAGGACGCCGTGCCGATGGTCGTCGAGAACAAGCTCTACAAGCACTCGCGGCTGCAGGAAACCTTCGGCGTGAATATGGTCGCACTGGTGAACGGCCGGCCCAAAGTGCTGAACCTGAAGGACGCGATCCACCACTACGTCAACCACCGGCACGAGATCGTCGTCCGCCGTACCGAGTACGACCTCCGGAAGGCACAGGACCGCGCCCACATCTTGGAGGGACTCACCCTGGCGCTCGACAACCTCGACGCCGTCATCACCATCATCCGCCACTCGCCCGATACCGACGCGGCCCGCACGAACCTGATTAGCGGCACCTATCCGTCGGATCTGACGGAGGCCGATCTGAAAGAACTGGGCGTCCCGCTCCTCCCGCCTATCGAGAGCGACACGGAGCAGACGACGGTGCAGCACCTGCTCGACGAGGGTGAGTACACAGCCAAGCGCCCCAAAGAGGGCCACTGGCTGACCGAGGATCAGGCCAACGCGATCCTACGGCTACGCCTCAGCCGTCTCACCGGGCTGGAGCGCGAAAAGATCGTTGGCGAGTACCGCGACATCTTGCAGGAGATTGAGCGCCTGCAGAGCATCCTCAACAGCGAGGAGCTGCGGATGCAGATCATCAAGGATGAGCTGCTGGAGGTCAAGGACAAGTATAATGACGAGCGCCGCACCGAGATCGATTACACGGGCGGCGGCGACATTATCATCGAAGACCTGATCGAACGCGAGCAGGTCGTCGTCACCATCACGCATCAGGGCCTCATCAAGCGCACGCCCATCGACGCGTACCGGGCGCAGGGACGCGGCGGCGTCGGCATGCGCGGCACCGGCAAGCGCGACGATGACTTCATCGAGCACCTGTTCGCCTCCGAGTCGCACGACTACATCCTCTTCTTCACCGATCACGGCCAGTGCTACTGGCTGCGCGTCTTCGAAATCCCTGAGGGCAGCCGCACGGCCAAGGGCCGCTCCATCCGCAACCTGATCCAGATCGAGCCGGACGACCGGATCCGCGCCGTGCTGGCGGTGACGAAGGAGGACTTCGAAGACGAGGCCTTCCTCAACAACCACTACGTGCTGATGGGCACGCGGCAGGGGCAGGTCAAGAAGACGCCGCTGGAAGCCTTCAGCAGGCCGCGCGTCGATGGCATCATCGCCATCTCCATCGACGAAGGCGACGAGTTGCTCGAAGCCACGCTCACCGATGGCGACAACACGGTTGTGGTCGCCTCCTCGGGCGGACGCGCCGTCCACTTCGATGAGGACGATGCCCGCCCGATGGGCCGCAACACCCGCGGCGTCCGCGGCATGACCCTCGACGCTGATGAAGAGATGGTCGGCCTGTTTGCCGTGCCGCCGGGCGAGGCGCCGTGCGTGCTCACCGTCAGCGCTAACGGCTACGGCAAGCGCACCCCGATCGGTGAGTACCGGATTCAGGGCCGCGGCGGCAAGGGCCTCATCACGATGAACCGCACGAAGCGCACCGGCCCGCTCGTGACGATCAAGGGCGTCAAAGAGGATGACGACCTGATGATCATCACCGAGAATGGCATCATGATTCGCACCAGCGTGGACGGCATCAGCACGATGGGCCGCAACACGCAGGGCGTGCGCGTCATCAACCTGAAGCAGGGCGACTCCATCGCCGATGTGACGCGCGTCATCCCCGAAGAGGCCGAGGACGAGGCGGGGGAAGACGAAGCATCCGAGGAGGAGCACCCCGCATCCGATGAACCCGCCGTCCCCACGAACGGCCAGGCCAACTAACACGCTACGATCCATCCAAAAGCAAGAAAAGGGCGCAGGCCAGATGACCTGCGCCCTTTTGTCGTTGTGCCATCAGATAGGACCAAATCGACACAATAATGGGGCCCATTCGCCAATCGTTTCCCTCCTTAGCGTAGAGACGACGGCCGTCATCTCTGTCTTCAGAACAGCGGAATAGCAGCACTCACCGGACGCGCACGACCGAGCGCGACTCCGTGAAATCGTCCCCGATCACCTGGACGAAGTACTTGCCGCTTCCCTGATTACGGAGATCGAGCGTGATGGGCGTGGGCACCAGCGCATCCAGCTGCCGGAACTCGATCTGTACGAGTTGGCCCGCCGCGTCGTACATCCGAAGCTCGATAACCTGCTGCCGCTCCGTTGTAAGGGTCAGATTCACCGGGCCGCTCGTTGGATTGGGGTACGCGTTCGTGATCGCTACCGCACCATCGAGCGGCACCTGCTCGGTGATGATGTCGCTGAAGAGCACATTGCCCGCTGTATCCTCCATCCGCAGGCGGAAATCGTACCGGCCGGGCTGCAGATTCGTCACGGTGAGCGAGCGGTCCGTCGTCGATCTCGCATCGTCAAAAGCCTCCTGGGTGCGGAGCTGGACCGTGTAGGTATATCCGCTGGTGGCTGCGGGGACGCTCCACGCCAGCTGCACATCGTCCTCCTCGTCGCCCGTGATCGACGCGCTGAAATCCTGCAACCCGATGGTCACCGTGGGCTGCTGTGGGCTGGTGTCGGTGGTGCCATCCGGACGGCGCCAGTGCAGGCGGAAGGTGTACTGGCCGAGGCCCAGATTCTCGGTTTCAACGGCGAAGTCCTGCGGCGGATTGCCATCGCTCGCCACCGTCGCGATCTCCTCGAACGATCCGTCGAAGTACTGGCGCTCCAGCACGTACTCGTCGACCTGCGCCGTGCTCGTTTCGCGCCACGACACCGCGATGGTGTTGCCGCCGCTCGCTTCGGCCGCACTGAACTGCACCACCTCGGCCGCCAGCGGCACGGCTTCGTCGGCCTGCACGAGGCCGAAGCCGGTCGCAAAATCGAAGCCCTCGTCGAAAGCTGGTGTTGCCGGATCATCCATGTCGATCGCCGTACTCTTGAGGTCATCGTAGACCTGCGCCGGGGCGCGGCCGGGGTCGAACTCCAGCATCAGCGCGGCGACGGCAGCCACGTGCGGCGCCGCGGCCGAGGTGCCGAAGAAGTTGGGAAACCCATCCCCGCTATCGCCATCCGGTCCATCGTTGAGCTCCTGACCAAAGAAGGTTGTGTTCGTGCCATCGGGACCCACCATATCGGGCTTGTTGCGCGTCTCCGGCGTGGCGAGCGGCGTCCCCTCGGGAGTGAAGTAAATCGGCACGCCCCCCCGCGAAGAGAAGCCGTTGATCTCGAAGGGATTCGTGAACTGATCGTCGAACGCGGGCGTGGCAAACCAGAAGACGGCGCCTACGGCCATGGCCTCCTCGGCGTTGGCGTGACCGTAAAGCGTGGGGCGCTGCGACTGCGCCGCAAACTCATCGATCTCTACCCCGCTCGACGGGAAATAGACGTACTTGAAAAGATCGGGCGGCGGCCCCTCGAACAGCTCGATGCCGAGCTCGAACTGCGTATCGGGCGTGCCGTCGTTATCGGCGTCGATGGAGCCGTCGTTGGCAAACTCCAGAAACTCGAACGGATCGGTGCCGATGTTGTCAAAGTCGCTTCGGGCGACAACGGTCCCGGCCTGATCCGTTATGAAAATATCGAGGTCGCTATCGGCGCCCGGCCCGCCGAGGGAGGCATACGGATCGGTCCACTGCAGCGCGATGCGCACCGAGTCGCCCTCCGGAATGATGAGCCGCTGCCCCGTGTCGCCCCCGCCGAAGTCGTGCAGCTCTCCCTGCGCGTTCAGCACCCCCGACTCGCCCGACGCCCGGAACGCGCTCTCGTACGAGTTGCGGCCGTTGTTGCCGGCGGAAGTGAAGTAGGCCGCATCCTGAGTGCGCGCCACCTCGTTCGCCGCCTGCGCGATAGGCCCATCCTGAAACATGGGCTCGGCAAAGTAAATGACATCGTCCACGATGACGTGGGCCCCGGCGTTGGCCAGATCGCGGATACCCTGGGCAAAGTTTCCTATGCCGTTGAAGGCGGTGTGGAAGGCCTGACTGACGCCCGGCGCCACGTCGTGGATGATCTGCATCATCGCGCGGCCTTCGTCGCTGCCGGTGCTTTCGTTGGCCTCATCGCCGAGCTCCTCGAGGATGCGGATCCGGCTGGATGGGGGCAAGTCTCCCGTGGTGATGTCCTCCGAGGCGCGCGTCGACGCACTGGGATTCGTGTCGTAGCTATCGGAGAGCACCCCTACGGTGATGCCGCTGCCATCCACGCCCAGATTCTCGCGAGCGATATCGGACCGCATCACGGCATCGCCGCGCGAGGTGACGGCGCCAGCGCGTGTAGCCACGAGCGACGGACGGGCGCTTCGCATCGTCGACAGCCGCGCCATCGCCGGGATCGCTTCAATGGGTAGCCGTCCGGACACCAGCCGGCCCACCTGTGCCCCCTGCCGCAACCCCAGCGCCTCCAGATCGGCCCGGAGCGCAGAGGCCGAATTCGCTGCGACCGCGTCGATCACCACGTACTCGCCACTCACGACCATCGCCGAGGACGGCGGCCTGACCGGCGTGAGGCGCCCGCTTTTCTGCCGTGCCTCGTACTGGCGGTACAACGCGGCTAAGCGGGTGCCAACGGGCGCCAGCACGCCGTCTTTGCCCACACCGTCGGCCCCGTGCATATCGACCGTAACCTGCTGCGCCAGCGCGTCGGCGGGCTGGGCCTGAGCGGGTGATAGCGGGAAACCAGCCAGCAGTGCCGTGACTGTGAAAACGCAAAGGAGCCGGACGAAACGAATCGGCATGGGGGTGGGGACTTGGATGAAAAGCGCGATACGACCCGATCGGAAGGCCTCTACCAAGTAAACAACTTGGCCGATGGATTGTCCACCCCGGCCGTCCCATCCGATCGACACTTTTCCGGTCGCTACCGGATACGCACGGCCTTCCGGGTGAGCGCGAAGTCCTCCCCAATCACCCGGAAGAAATACAGTCCGCTGGACAGGGTGGGCAGCCGATCCGCCTCGAACGTGAACGGCCGCGGATCGTCGCCGGGGCGCACGCCATCGAACAGCACGGCCACCCGTTGCCCGAGCGCATTGTACACCGCGATGCGCACGTCCTGCCGCTGATCGACCGCCACGCTGATGTTCGCCCGATCGGTGAACGGATTCGGGTAGACGGTACTGATGCGGTAATCGGTATCGAGCTGCACGGTAAGGCCGGGCTGGTCGTCGCTGACGACGGTGCTGCCATCGGCCCGCGTCCAGCGCAGGCGAAAGGCGTATTTGCCCGCATCCTGCGGACCGAGTTCGACGCGGTAGTCGCGGCTGCCGTCACTGGGCACCGTGTCGACCACCTCAAAGGATCCATCGAAATAACGCCGTTCAATCTGATACGACGTCACCTCGGCAAAGGGCGTCTCCGTCCAGCTAATGTCGATCGTCTGGTCCGCCTGTGCATCGGCGGTGAAGCCTACCACCTCGACCTCGCCTACAAGCGCATCGCATCCGGGTCCCAGCGGCCATCCCATATCGGAAAACATCCCACAGGTGATGGCACCCGGACTGTGGATGAGTTCGTTGCGGCTGAATTGCGGCGACATCAGCGAGTTGGGGTCGCCGGCCGGATAGGTCAGCTCATCCAGATGGGAGTAGCTCGATCCACGATCCCAGGCCGGAGGGGCGTACAGGCGCGGCAGCTCGCCCTCCCCGCCGATGGTCGCAAAAAGCCCATTCGTAAAGACCTGGCCGCTCGTCAGGGCCTGCTGGAGCTCGGCCGAGGGGTTGGGGTAGACGACGGTGTTCGTGAGATTGCGCTCGCGCTCGTCCACGGCGAACTGGTCGTACACCACCGGCACGCCGGGAGCAAAACTGAAACCCCAACTGCCGAGGCCATCGGACACGCGCATCGAGCCGAAAAAGCCGAGCCCATGCCCCAGCTCGTGCAGCACCACGCTTGTAAAGTCGATCTGATTGGCGCCGGGACCAGGTCCTTCGGGCGGGGCAGCACCGAAGTACCAGTTCGTATCGCTGCTGAAGCGCGCCCGAATGTCCGGATTGTCGTCGTTAGAGGGGTCTGAATCGGTGAGGACGGCATTCTCGCCGAGCAGCGCATCGATCAGCGCATCGCCGTAGATGAAGCGCTCGCCCTCATCGTTCGTGGCCGACCAGATCAGCCGCGGCCCGGCGCTGCCGAGCACACCTGCGCCCAGTGACTCAAACGAGGCCTGCACCTTGATTGTCACGTCCGAGGCGATGTGCCGCTCCCAGATGTCAACGGCTCGCTGAAAAGCCGTGCGCGCCTGGGGCGTGAACCCGAAATACTCGACTTCGATCGTTGCCGTCTTCACTGCTTTCGATGTGCGAGGCCGCCGTGCCGGAACGCGGGTATTCGCGTTTTCATCGATGGGATCGAGCGTACAGATATCGGCCGGATCGGGCGTCGCGTACGCCGCGACCGGTTGCCAATCGGTAAGTGTGACGGCGCCACGCGACTGGGCGTAAGCGTCTTGCGAAAGGATGCAGACCATCAGCACGGCGATGCCGATCAGCCAAGGGGACGGGGGCTTCGACCACAACATACGGGTTCGACGTTCGGACACGATCAACAGACGGAAACGATACGGCACGCCCCAGCGGAGGAGCCGGGCATGGCGAGCCGGAGCATGCTACGTAACTCGCAGCCTCCGGAAGGGTTCAGCCGCTGCGATCGTGCGGAGAACGCTGTTTCCTGCCCGCTCCCTGCCCTTCTCTACCGCACGAGGGTCAGCTTTTGCTGGGCCGTAAACGTCTCGCCGACCACTCGCA
>CAYUVF010000003.1:0-53105 GCA_964448045.1 uncultured Rhodothermales bacterium | reverse complement strand
CCGAGGCCGTCTCCCACGTGAGCACGACACCTCCGTCATCGGCCACCGCCTCAAATGACGTAAGCTCCACCGGGAGGGCCGCCTGATCGGCCTGCACGAGGCCGTAGCCGGTGCGGTAATCGAAGCCGGACGTGCTCATGTCGATCGAGGTGCCCTCCAGCTCAGCGTAGAGCTGGTCGACCGTAAGGCCCGGGCGGTTCTCCCACATCAGCGCGGTGACGGCGGCAACGTGCGGCGCCGCGGCCGAGGTGCCGAAGAAGTTGGGATAACTATCTGAATCGGCTCCACTATCATTTCCGAAAAACGTATTGTTTCCCCCATCCGGCCCCACCACCTCGGGCTTCTGACGCGTCTCCGGACTACCGAGGCGGTTGCCCGCCGTATCGAAAATAATAGGCGTTCCGCCCAATGCCGAGAATCCGTTAATCTGCGGGGGACTGGTACCGTACGCGGGCGTGTTAAACCATGCGCTCGCGCCCACGGCCATCGCCCCATCGGCGTTGGCGTGGCCGTACAGGGTAGAGCTATTGGTGTTGTATTCCTGAATGTTGAGATTTCCGTTGTAGATGTACTTCACCGTGCCCGGCGCCGACCCCGAGGCCAGTTCGATGCGGAGATGAAAATTCGTATCCGCGCCGTTCCCGTCGACATCGATGTTGCCATCGTTTTCGAAGTCGAGAATCTCGACCGGGTCATCGCCGATGTTATTATCGACAGACTCCGCCTGCACACCCAGCGTATCGTCGAGAACCGCGATGTCGATATCGACCTGTGATCCCGGACTGCCCGAGACGCTGAAAAACGGCTCATCCCACTGCACAATGAAGGTGATGGTGTTGTTGGTCCCCACCGAGATTCCCTGTAGCGTATCGACCGTCCCCCCGGCGTCGAAATCGTGCGATTGGCCTTCGAGCCGGAAATCGCTCTCGTACGACTGCGTGCCAAAGTTTCCAGCCGATGAAAAGTAGGCGACCCCATCGTTTTTGACTTCGTCGGCGGCCTGCGCAATGGGGCCGTCCTGAAACATTGGCTCGGCGAAGTAGATGACATCGTCGACGATGATCTGCGCCCCGGCATCGCGCAGATCCCGAATGCCCTGCGCGAAGTCAGCCTGGCCGCCAAAGGCCGTGTGGAAGGACAGCGCAGCGCCGGGCGCCACGTCGTGAATGAGCTGCATCATGGCGCGGCCCTCGTCACTCCGCGGGCTGGCGCTATCGTCGAGCACGTCGACGGGCGTGGTGTATCCCTCCGGATTGTTCGTCCCCGGCAAATCGCCCGATTGCACATCGTCCGAAGCCGTCGTCGTGGGCGATCCGTCGTAATTATCATACGTATCGGACAGCACGCCGATGGTGTAGCCGGAGCCGTCGACGCCGTAGTCGGCTCGGGCAATCTGGGCCCGCATTGCCGTATCGCCCTGCGAGGTCACGTCGCCGATGTGCGTCATCGCGAGAGCGGGCCGGGCGAAGCGAAGCCCATCGAGGGCGGCCATGTCGGGAATCCGCTCGATGGGCACCCGAGCCGAGAGCATACGCCCCGCCTGAGCGTGCACGTCAACCCCCAGCGCCTCCAGCTGAGCACGGAGGCCGGCCGGCGCGTCGGTGGCAACCACGTCGACGATGACGTGCCCGTTTCGGACCGGCAGCCGCTCGGATTGCGGCGCGAACGCCCCGGAGATGCGCTTCGCCCGATGCGCTTCGTACTCGTAGTACAGCTCGGCCAACGCGTATCCGACCTTGGCGAGCGGCCCGTCTTTGCCGGTCCGGTCGGGTCCGTGGAACGCCCGTTCGGTGCGCTGCCGCACCTGTTCCTGCACCGGCTGCGCCTGCGCCGGAAGCACGCCGCCCATGAGGATCAACGCCACCCCGCTCCAGACGAGCCCGGCGACCATCGTGGATGGATGCAGCACGAGAGTACGGTATGGGCGGAAACAGTCGGTCATGGTGCCTTGCTGATATACAGACAGGTAGATTTGTAATGATGCGGCTGGCTGCCCCGCGTCCAAGATGCGGCCCCGGGGCTCTCTGGCCGGTCTCTCTGACCGGTCCTCCGTGTGTGCGGATGTTAGCGGCGCAAGAAAAAGGCCAATGCGCCTCCGATGAGCACGATGGCCGCGGCGCCAATGTACCACAGGATAGATCGCCCTTCCGGATCGGGATCCGTCGGGGCGGAATCGGCTTCGGGCGCGGGCGCCGGGGTGGGCGTCTCCGCCTGCGTCATTGCTCGGGCCGGGCGTGCCGAACGGAGCGCCTCCAGCGCCGCCATGTCGGGGATGGCTTCAATCGGCAGCCGGCCAGAGACGACGCGCCCCGCAGCCGCTGCCCGAACCAGCCCCAGGCGCTCCAACTCAGCGCGGAGCGTCGCCGCCGTGTCCGCCGCCGTGGCGTCGATGGTGACGAATCCGCTATCGACCGGCACTCGCACGGACTGCGGACGAAAGGCGGAGGGCGTGCCTCCCTCGTCCCGATGCGCCCGGTATTCGTAATACAGAAGCGCCAGATCCATCCCCACCTTTGCCAGCGGACCGTCTTTGCCGGTCCGGTCGGGCCCGTGGAAGGCGCGCTGCGCCTCTGCGCGGATCGAATCGGCCGGCTGCGCGCGGGCCACGTTCGTGGCCGCGCCGCCGGCCATCAGCGCAATCGCGATAATGCACATCACGTTCCACCAGCCAACAATACGGGGCAACGACGCGGTCATGGTTGAAGGGCGTGGGTCTGGGCTGCCAACTTGAATGCAATGTAGCACGCGCACTCAGAATAATGTAGTGTTTTTGGATCACCCGATCCTATCCTCCGCACTCAGGCGGATGCGGGGACCGTCTACTAAACGAGGAGAACTTTACCGCACGAGGGTCAGCTTTTGCTGGGCCGTAAACGTCTCGCCGACCACTCGCACCACGTACACCCCGCTGGCCAACCGCTCGCCCCCCGGGCGCAGCCGCACCGGCGCGTTCGCCTCCACCTCCCCGTCAAAGAGCACCGCCACCCGGCGACCCAACGCGTCGTAGAGCCCCGCTCGCACCTCCTGCGCCTGCTCCACCGTCAGCTCCAGCACCGCCTGCCCCGACGACGGGTTCGGATACGGCGCCGTCAGCCGGTAAGCCGTCCCCAGCGCCACGGTCGCCTCCACGACCGGGCTGTACTCGAACGCCCCGTCGTAGTCGACCTGCTTCAGGCGGAACTGATGCGCGCCCGGCGCCAGCCCGTCAACCTCGTGGCGGTAGCGCTGCGGCTCGCCCGTCGTGCCCATGCCCTCGACGAAGGCGACCTGGGTCCAGGCATCCGCATCCTCAACTGTGCGCCGTTGCACTTCAAACCCGGCGTTGTTCGTCTCCGAGGCCGTCTCCCACGTGAGCACGACACCTCCGTCATCGGCCACCGCCTCAAACGACGTGAGCTCCACCGGAAGCACACCGGCGGGAAAATTGACAAGATACGTCCCCCAACGCCCGCAGTCCGACGTGCAGCTGGCCTCCTCGGTGAGGGCAACTTTGTTGATCGTCCAGACCGAGCCATCCGAGGGATCGATCCGTACGGCCGAGTAGTCCCCCCACCGGTTGCGGCTCCCGCTGAAGGTCCGCTCATAGTGCCCCTGTCCTTCCTGAGCCAGCAGCGTGGAGCCCAGCGATCCGCCATCCGGACGCGTGACCAGATACGAGCCTACAAACGTGTTCGGACTTGACAAGGTGAACCCAAACGCCGCATTCCCGCTGGCATCCACCGTGACGCTCGGGAAATAGGTGTGCGCCTCCGCGTCGACGTCCTCCCCGCCGAGTGGCTCCACCGCGATTGGACTCATCGGGCTGACACTGACATCAATCTGTGCAAACAGGGCAGTCGCCTCGTTGGCGTTGGGCCCCCCCCCCAGGTCTCCCGTAGGTGGAAGAACTGTCGTCGTGCCCCAGAGAACCCCGTCGCGCCATACCGCATCCAACGCCCGCCGGTCATTCGTTTCGACGAGGGTGGTTCCACCCGGCTGCGGCGCGTTGGGGATAGAGGTTGAGGTGTCGTCGACATCCCCCAGGGACACAAACTCTGAAGTAAACGACGGATTGCTAACCGGATCGTCGATGCGCGTCACCAGCCAGAAGTCATTTCCAGTCCCCGTATCGTGAAGACCCGAGTATTGAAACAGCCACGTTCCCGTTGTATCGGGCGGACCGGTGCCCAGAATCTGCGCGGGCTGCAAGGTGCTATCGAAATCTTGCTGCCCAAAGTTCTCATTCGGATCACCGAAGAAGATCTCGGTGGACTCGGCGCCTCCGCCGTTGTAGAGCCCTTTGTCGTAGATGCCTACCCAGCTGTCGCAAAAGGAATCTTGATTCTGGCTATCGAATGAGAAAAAATTGCCGGTCACGTACAGCGCGTCTTCGTCGACCGCCACCGCGGGGTAGTCAAACCAGCAGGCGGTCGACTCATTGTTCACCGTAAATATTTCACGCATGTTGAACGACTGCGTGTACCAGGTGCCTGCGGGGTCGCCATCGTCGGAGACAGCCAAGAGCATTTCGGAGCGGTCGTTGAGCGCGGTGCCGTCATCGACTTTGCTCAGTACGAGAACGACGAATCGATCCTCACGGGCGTCGTAGACGATGCGCGGATCAAACAGATCGTCGCCGTCGCTGAAGAAAGAATCGAGACTCTCCGCAAACACGCTCGTCCCGTCCTTGAGGTGGCACTGGATGGAGACATTTACCACGTGGCAGATATGATTTTGCCCCACGGCGCCGTGGGGATCGGCCGGGATGTTGAATGTGCCAGAGAGGCTGCCATTCTGATCAAAATCGATCCCGGCGATGACAATGCTGCCATCTGAATTTTTGGAATCGGACAGGGCGGAGGGGACGAGATGGGTCATCAGCGAAAAATCGGACGCATGCGCTGCCTCCGCGAAGCTCCACACCCGCGCTACGGGTTGTTCGTATCGCATGAGGACCGTGCTCGTCCCGGCTTTGGGCGCGATCGGCGCGCGTCCGGCCCGCCGTAGCGCCCGGTTGACCACCTCCACGGGGACCTCGACCTCAACCCACTGTGGCTTCTCGGGCGCCTCGCGGCCCGGCGGGAGGACGGTGCCCTGCCCCTGCGCGGATCCGGTGCCCACCGCAGTCCCCATCCCCAAAACCATAAGAAAAAATAGAATCGAATAGAACGAGGGCAACCGAGACATCAGACCGGACATCATGAGGAACAGAGCGAGAACCTGAAGAGCGACAGGAGATCGTAAAATTCGCGAAAATAGTGTACAACGGCAAGATACTCCCGATGCACACCCCCATTGCACAAAATGGATGCCGGCGCCCCCCATTCTCGGCTGCAGGGTGGCCGAGAGCAGCCCCCTTAGAGACTGTATGCGAAGTTAACGTGGAGGCAAGACACAGCCGTTTTGCGTGGATGGGGCCGGCTCTTCGATGGACGTAGTGGAACTACTTCCTGAGAACAACCGGCTCCGTACGCCAAAACCGGCGAAGTCGCAGCCCACGGAAATCTTCATAGACAGTCTCTTACATCACCGCGCCGTTGCTGGCTTCATACTCGCGCTCCACGTCGCGCAACGCGCGCCGCACCCGCTCGATACCCTCATCGATCTCATCCTGCGTAATCGTCAGCGGCGAGCGGAAGCGCACCGCGCTGTCGCCACATCCGAGGATGATGGCACCTTCATCGTAGCACCGCTCCAGAAACCGATCGCGGACGTTCTTTGTGGGCAGATCAAAGGCGCACATCAGGCCCCGGCCGCGCACGTTGGTGAGGATGGCAAAGTCGTCTTCCAGCTCGTGCAGCCGCTCCTGCAGGTGCGTCCCCGCCGCATCGGCATGGGCCACCAGCTCATCCTCTTCGATAATCTCCAGAATGCGATCGAAGCGCACCATATCGACGATATTGCCGCCCCAGGTAGAGTTAATGCGGCTCGGCGTCTGAAAGACATGCCCGTCGACCGCGTCGAGTTTTTTGCCAGCCAGGATGCCGCACACCTGCGTCTTCTTGCCGAACGCCATGATGTCTGGCGTCACACCCAACGACTGATGCGCCCAGAATTTGCCGGTGATGCCCACGCCACTCTGCACCTCGTCGAAGATGAGCAGCGCGTCGTTTTCATGTGCGAGGTCTTTGAGCTGCTGGAGAAATTCGGGACGAAAGTGATTATCGCCCCCCTCCCCCTGAATGGGTTCGAGGATGACAGCAGCAATCTCATCCTTCCGATGATGGAAGTACTGCTTCGCCTGCTGAAGCGCCTGCGCCTCATGCTCGCGAACGCGCTCCTGCTCGTCGGCATCGAGCGGAAAGTGGATCTTCGGATTGGTGATCCGCGGCCAATCGAACTTCGGGTAGTACATCGTCTTGCGCGGATCGGCGGTGTTGGTAAGCGACATGGTGTAGCCCGACCGCCCATGGAAGGCTTGATCGAAGTGCAACACCTGATGACCAACCTCGCGGCGATACCCCTTCTTGAAGTTGGTGCGCACCTTCCAATCGAAGGCAGCTTTAAGGGCATTTTCGACGGCCAACGCTCCGCCCGAGATGAAAAACGTGTAGGGCAGATACTCCGGAATCCCGACGCGGCTGAAGGTGTCCACGAACCGCGCCATGTGCTGCGTCATGACATCCGAGTTCGTGACCTTGTTGAGGGCGGCATCCATTAGGCGCTCCATGAACCCCTCGTCCTCCGTGAGCTTGGGATGATTCATGCCGAGCGGGCTGGAGGCGTAAAAGCCGAAGAGGTCGACGTACGCCGTGCCGGTCCGCTTATCGCGCAGGGTCACGCCCTGGCTTTCGTCCATGTCGAGCACCATGGGCATCATGCCCTTCGTGAGCAAGTGCCGCGAGAGCACGTCGCGCACGTGGGCGCTATCGATCGAGTTGGGCTCCACCGGGGAGGTCGCATTCTGCGTGGCGTTCATAAATCGGCGTAGACTGGTTCGGATCGAAAACAGAAAAAATCGGGGGCAAACGGGGAGCCCGGCCGGACGGTCAACATAGGCCGTAGCGACCGGAAATGGTAGAGGCCTCGCTTCACCGAAACAGGAACGCCCTTCCCCCTCTACCGTAGGATTTTGCCCGGTGCTTTGCGCACCTCGCTGAACCGGTCCCGCTCGCTCCCCTGTGCGGGACGTTCACTGCTAATCTCTGATGTTTTATGCCCGATCGCAGCGATCCCACCGCCGAGCAACGCCGCCCCAAAACCCCCGACGACGTCACTCTCAAAACGGTCGAAAAAGAGTCCCTGGGTGCAACGGGAGATGGAGATCCCGGTTTCTTTGAACTCCCCGTCGTTGAGAACGAAAACAAAAACCAACGCGGCAAGCGCCCCGACTGGCTCCGCGTCAAGCTCCCGCAGGGGCAAGAGTACAAAAAAGTGCGCAGCCTGGTCGATGAGTACGACCTGCACACCGTCTGCGAGAGCGCCAACTGCCCCAACATGGGCGAGTGCTGGAGCGCCGGCACCGCCACCTTCATGATCCTGGGCAACGTCTGCACCCGCTCCTGCGGCTTCTGCGCCGTGAAGACAGGCCGGCCGGACAAGGGCCTCGACTGGGATGAGCCGCGCCGCGTGGCCGAAGCCGTCGATAAGATGGGTATCCAGCATGCGGTCATCACCAGCGTCAACCGCGACGAGCGCGAGGACGGCGGCGCTCCCATCTTTGCCGAGACGATCGAGCGCATCCACGACCTGGGCGCCACCTGCGAAGTGCTCACACCCGACTTCCGCGGCATCCGCGAGGCGTGCCAGACCGTCTTCGACGCGCGGCCCGACATCTTCAATCACAACGTCGAAACCGTCCCGCGTCTCTACCGCCGCGTCCGCCCGCAGGCCAACTACCAGCGCTCGCTCGATGTGCTGCGCTGGGCCAAAGAAGAAGGCTTGCGCACCAAGAGTGGCATCATGGTGGGCCTCGGCGAGGCAAAAGAGGAAGTGCTGGAGATCATGGACGACTTCGTCGAAATCGGCCTCGACGTGATGACCATCGGCCAGTACATGCAGCCGACGGAGATGCACCTGCCCGTCGAAGAATGGGTTCACCCGGATGTCTTCAACTGGTATAAAGAGGTCGGCGAGGCGAAGGGCATCGAGCACGTAGAGAGCAGCCCACTGACGCGCTCCAGCTACCACGCCGAGCAGCACGTTTGACTCCACTTACGTATCGAAGAATCCTGCGCGCATCGGGGCATCAGCCCGGATGCGCGCGTTTGTTTGGCGCGGTGCAACCATTTCGCGGATACCCGTGTCTGCTAAGAATGAGGCCGGGGGCTCCGTCCCGGCCGCACGGTCGCGACCCTTCCACACGAACTGCTACACTGCAATGCCTCAGCTTGCTTCTCCCCTCCGCTTCCTCGGCGTGCTGCTCACCGCCGTTCTGCTGCTCGCCCCCTCCGCGGTGGCACAAGACGCTGCCCGCACACTCAGTAACACCGTGCCCCTCGATGCCGATGGCGAAGTCGTCCTCGACAACCACGAGGGCCAGATCGCCATCGATACGTGGGACCGCGCCGAGGTCCGCTACGAGATCCGCATCATGCCGACGGATGACGACCCCGCAGCCGAGAAGACGACGATCGATATCGACGCCAACGAGCGCCGCTTGCGCCTCGCCACTACCCACGAGGACGGCGACGATGAATCTACTGTCTTCGGCTTTAGCTTCGACGACGGATGGCGATGGGGCGGCACCGACATTCCCGCTGTCCACTACACCCTCACGATGCCCGCCACGGCGCGACTGACCATCGACGACCATGAATCGACGGTCGACCTCACGGGGCTGCGAGCGGGATTGCGCCTCGACACGCACGACGGCGCACTTACCCTGCGCGACCACGACGGCGATACGCGGATCGACAGCCACGACGGCCGCATCGACCTGCGCGACACGCGCGGGCAACTGATAATCGACACCCACGACAGCCCCATCTCCATCACCGGCCACATCGGCGATGTGACGATTGAAAGCCACGACGGAGAGATGGAGCTGCGCGACGTCGCCGGGTACCTGAATGTGGACACGCACGACGGCGAGCTGACAGCCGAGGATCTGCGCGGTGGCTTCCGGTTCGAAGCCCACGACGGCGAGGCCGATATCTCCATCGCCGCGCTGTCCGACGACCTCCACGTAGACACGCACGAGGCGCGGCTCACGTTGCACCTGCCCCCCGGCGCCGCCTTCGACCTCCACACCGACTTCGACGAGGACGTCGATTTCAACACTGATTTCGACCTGAACTCGATCCGCATTGCCGACGAAGACGATGACGAGGTCAACTATCGCGGGGCCGTCAACGGCGGCGGGCCGCGCATCTATCTCGCATCCGGAGACGGCGACGTCGCTCTTCGCACCCGGTAGCTCATCCAATTCATCAACGCTCAACACCGGCCAATTTAGCAAACCGGCGGCCGTGCCGTATCTTAGGCGGCGCAGGATTCCTGCGTCGCCTTTTATCTTTCATTCAGATTCCCCTCTCCCTCATGGCTGTCGAACGCACCCTTGCCATCCTGAAGCCCGACTGCGTCCGTAAAGAACTGATCGGCGAAGTCATCCGCCGCATCCAGGACGCCGGCTTCGCCGTCTGCGCGCTCACGATGATCACCATGTCCAAACGCGAGGCCGAAGGTTTCTACGCCGTCCACGAAGGCAAACCCTTTTTCGAGGAACTGACCACCTTCATGTCGAGCGGCCCCTGCGTCCCGATCGTGCTCGAAAAAGAGAACGCGATTGCCGACTTCCGCACGCTGATCGGCGCGACCAACCCGGAGGAGGCCCACGACGGCACCATCCGCAGCGACTTTGCCGATTCCATCGGGCAGAACATCGTGCATGGATCCGACTCCGTCGCGAACGGCCAGAAAGAAGTAGCGTACTTCTTTCCCGAGCACGAAATCGTCGCCAATAGCTGATTCCGCTAATGCCATTGCCTTTGCCTCGGGTGGAACGCGTGGAAGAGGAAATGGGCACACGAGATGTGGCCCTGCGCGCCCGCACGGCCTTTCCTCTCCTCTCGTTTGTTCTTCCTCTGGTTCTTTTCCTGATGACCGGTTGTACGCCGGCACCCCATGCCGATGCCACGCCGGTGCAAACAGGCGCCCAGCAGCTGGCCGAGCAGGGCTTCGAAGAGCTGGACGGCCTGCGCGTCGGGCTGATCGTCAACCACACCGCCCGCGTCGACACCGCGCATCTCATCGACCGGATTGACCGGGCGCCGAATGTGGAACTGGGCGCGCTCTTTGGCCCCGAGCATGGCCTCCGGGGCACCGCAGGGGCCGGCGTAACGGTCGACGACGGCGTGGACGACCGTACGGGTGCACCGGTCTACAGCCTCTACGGCGAAACGCGCCAGCCCACACCGGCGATGCTGGCGGATCTCGATGCGCTCGTCTTCGATATCCAGGACGTGGGCGCCCGCTTCTACACCTACATCACCACGATGGGCCTCGCCATGCAAGCCGCCGCCGCGGCCGGCTTGCCGTTCATCGTGCTGGACCGGCCCAACCCGCTCGGCGGCGCGTACGTAAGCGGCTTCATCCGCCCCCCCGAGCACGACTCGTTCGTCGGCGCCTATCCGATCCCGATCGCCCACGGCATGACGGTCGGCGAACTCGCCCGGATGATCCAAGGGGAAGGGTGGATGAGCGGGCTGGATGCGCTCGATCTGCGCGTCGTCCCCATGGCTGGCTGGAGCCGTTCGATGCGCTGGCCCGCCACCGGGCTCGACTGGATCGCACCGAGCCCCAATCTGCCAAGCCCCGACGCCGCACTCGTCTATCCGGGCGCGTGCTTCTTCGAAGCGACCGCCGCAAGCGAAGGTCGCGGCACCGATCAGCCCTTCCTGCAACTGGGCCGCCCGATGCCCGCCGCTACCGCCGAAACCGTGACCGATACGCTCAACGCACGCGAGCTGGCCGGCGTGCGCTTCGAGCCGGTGGCGTTCACGCCCCGCGATCGGCCCGGTGCGATGAATCCGCAGCACGAGGGCGAACCCCTCCACGGTATCCGCTACGTTCTCACCGACGCTACTGCTTTCGCTCCAGTGGAAACCGGCATCCACGTACTGCACGCCTTCTACCATCACACCGGCGATGGGCTCATCACCCGCCCCGACTGGCTGGCCACTCTGGCGGGCACGACGGAGCTGCAAGACATGCTACAGTCCGGAGCTGCACCCGGCGCGATCATTGCAAGCTGGAACGACGGCGTCGATACCTTCCGTGCGCAACGCGCCCCGTACCTGCTCTACTGATTGGCCCATTGATCATTCGGATCGGCGGGCCGAGGCGTCTGGGGCCTCGGCCTCACTGGGATACCAGAGGATCGCGTAGATAATCTCGATGTAACCGCCCAGGATGATGATCGGCGCGACGTAGAGAGAGATGAAGCCGTCGAGCTGATTCTCGATGCGCATCAACGCATACCCAACGACCACGGCCAGAACGCCCGCGATCATCAGAACGTAGTTGCGACGACTGAATATCAGAAGGGAGCGGCGAGAACGCTTGGACGCCTTCGGCATGAGATCTGCGATGCACTGACGATAACAGGGCGAGAACAGGGGCTCGATGCGCCGCGGCTGGATGCGGCTGCACGGATTCGCCGTTCCTCAACCGAAACACCTGCGGCAGGTTCCTCTTGTGCGCGAGGCGCCTGCCTAACTTTTCCCACCTTCCCGATGACGACGATCTCCCGCACTGCTTGGCTTATTCTCATCCTCGGGCTGCTCCCCTGGATGGGTGCTACATCTCCCCCTGCGCTCCCCGCGGCCCCACCGGCGCCACCGGCTCCATTGGACGAAGTCATCGACGAGCTGCTGCGCTCCAGCCGCGCCACCCCCGCCTTCTGGGGGCTCTACGTGCAGGACCTCGAATCGGGCCGTGTACTCTTCGAACGCAACGGGGAGAAGTCGTTCCTCCCGGCCTCCAACCAGAAACTGCTCACGACCGCGACTGCGCTTGGCGCCCTCGGCAGTACGTATCGTTACGAGACAACGCTCGCCTTCGACGGCACCGTACAGGACTCGGTGATGACGGGCGATCTGGTGATCGAGGGCTCCGGCGACCCCACCTTCGGAAGCCGGGAAATCCGCGGCGAGGATCCGCTGCAGACGTGGGCGACGAAGCTCGCCCTGATGGGCGTCCGGCGCATCGAAGGCCGCCTGATTGGCAACGACGACGCGTTCGACGACCAGGCGTACTCGGAGGGATGGGACATCGATTATCTCACGCGGCAAGCCGGCCGCTACATCGGCACGAGCACCGGCGGCCTCGCGTATCACGACAACGTCGTCACGCTGCAGATCCGCGCCAACGCACCAGGACTTCCGCCCACAGTGACCACGCGCCCAGAGAATGTCGTGACGATCCGCAACGAAGCCACGACCAGTTCGCGCCGTCGCGGCGGCGGATTGGCTGTGCGCCGCTCCTTCCGCTCGAATGAGATCGTCGTCGAGGGGACGACCTCGCGCTATTACAACGGCAGCGTCGTCGTGCCGGTCAACAACCCCACGCTGCTCACGCTGGAAGCCTTTCGGGAGGCGCTGCGCGACGTAGGCATTGCCACGGATCTGACCCTGGCTGACATCGACGATCTGGACACCAAACCGCCCGGCGATGCGCCGCCCCTCTTCATTGCACTCTCGCCGCCGCTCTCGGACATCGTTTCGATCCTCAACAAAGACAGCAATAACTTTTACGCCGAACAGGTCTTCCGCACGTACGGATGGGCGGGCTCGGCCCGCGGCGGGGCGCGGCGGACGAAGACGTTTCTCTCGCGCGCCGGTATCGACACCCGCTCGCTGCTGATTCGCGACGGATCGGGCCTGTCGCGAAAGGATCTGGTCACCCCGAAGGCGATGGTGGAGCTGCTCGCGCTGATGGATCACCACCCCGAACGCGAGGCGTTTATGGCGTCGCTGCCGTTGGGCGGCGAGTCGAATACGACGCTGCAGTACCGGCTGCGCAACATCCCTGTGCGGGCCAAGACGGGATCGCTCCGCTTCGTCCGGGCCCTCAGCGGGTATGCCACGCGCCCCGACGGTAACCGCGTGGCCTTCGCCTTTTTCGCCAACAACTACACCGGCCCGTCGTACCGCATCACCAATCTGTTCGACCAGATCGTGACGACCATCACCTCGTCGCCCGCCAGCTGATCGCCCCCGACTCGTGCCCGCCTTTCTCCGCAACGCACTTCTCGGCGTGGTCCTCTTTGCGCTCCAGTGGCTCGTGCTGGGGCGCCTGCGCATCCTGGGCAGCTACCCCGACATCGTGCTGCTGTTCGTGGCGTGGATCGGGCTGCGCCAGGGGCGCCGGGCCGGCTCTATCTTCGGCTTTGGCCTCGGCCTGCTGATGGATGCGGCCTACGGCACGTGGGGCATCCACATGTTCGTCAAGACGCTCATCGGCTTCCTGATCGGGCAGTTTCCCGTGGACGAGCGCGAATCGGTCAATCTGCAGCCGCAGCAGGCCGTGCTGGGCAGCCTCGTCGTCGCCATCGTTCACAACGGACTGATGGTCGCCTTCCTCGCGTTACAGACGCAGGCCACCAACTCGTTCCTGGTCTGGGGCCTGTGGCTGGGCTCGGCGGGCTACACGGCGCTCGTCGGGCTGATTGCTGCGCTGTTCGCCACACGCTAACGCGCCCGCCCATCCAGCTACCCAGCAGTCAAGCTGATGACCTCGTCGAACGCCGCGAGGATACGCTGCCGGACCGGCGAATCGGCATCGAGCGGGGCGAGCGGCAGGCGCAGATGCTCCTCCATCATCCCCTGCGCCGCAAGCACGGTCTTGACCGGCACCGGATTCGTCTCGAAAAAGCACGCGCGCATGGCCGGCAGCAGCTCGAAGTGCTGGCGTCGCGCCGCCTCCAACTCGTCCTTGAGCGCGTGGCGCACCATCGTGCTGAACGCCTCCGGCACGGCGTTGCTAATGACCGATACGACGCCGTCGCCCCCAAGCGCCACCATCGGAAAGGCCATCTCATCATCGCCTGCGTAGACCGCCATGCAGCTCGGCCGCGCCGCCAGAATATCGGAGATCTGCCCCAGATCGCCCGAGGCCTCCTTCACGCCCACGACCGTTGGCACGTTGTCCGCGAGGCGCAGCACCGTCTCCGCCTCGATGTTAAAGCTCGTGCGCCCCGGCACGTTGTAGAGGATGATCGGGCAATCGGTGGCGTGGGCGATAGCGCGGACGTGCCCGCGAAAGCCGTCCTGCGAGGGCTTGTTGTAGTATGGACCGACGACGAGCAGCCCATCGGCCCCGGCGCGGGCGGCCTCCTTTGAGAAGGCAATGCTTTCATCCGTGTTGTTCGTCCCGGTCCCGATGATCACCGGCACCCGGCCGTCAGCCTGCTCGACGGCGATATCGACGAGCCGGCGCCGTTCGTCGTGCGTGATGGTGGGATTCTCGCCCGTCGTTCCGAGTACCACAAGCCCTTCGACGCCCCCCTCCACCTGCGCGTCGATGAGCCGGCGAAAGGCTGCTTCGTCGATATCGTCCTCGGCGGTGAACGGGGTGACCAGCGCCGGCGCCGTGCCGCGAAAAATAGGATCACTCATAATAGATACAAACGGAATGGATTCGGAAATCAGTGATCGGATGGCTGGAGGCGGCTACGTGAGCCAATCGGCCAGCACATCATCGAGCCGGAACAGGCCCTGACGGCCCGGCAACCACTCGGCGGCGCGGAGGGCGCCGAAGGCGAAACCCTTCCGGTTCTTGGCCCGGTGGCGGAGTGTCAGGTGATCGTACGGGCTGTCGAGCCCCACGGTGTGCTCACCGAAAACGCTTCCAGCGCGTGTCGAACTGACGTGCAGCGCCTTCGGATCGATCCGGTCGTGCTGCGCTTCGGGCTCCAGGCGCGTTTTGCGGGTGAGCCCATCGATCAGCACGTTGGCCAGCATCCGGGCCGTGCCGCTGGGGCTGTCTACTTTTTTCGTGTGATGCATCTCGTGAACGTAGGCATCGAAGTCGGGCAGCTGATTGAGCAGAGGCATCAGGTGCTCAACGGCGTTCCGGAGCAGCGCCACGCCCAGCGAAAAGTTGGGCGCATACAGCAGCGTTCCGCCGTGCGCCTCGACCCAGTGCTCCACGCGGTCCATCTCATCGTACCACCCTGTCGTCCCGATGACGGCGGGCTGCTGCCACGTGCAGTAGCGCTCGATGTGACGCACCACGACGCCAGGCAGCGAGAAATCGATCAGCACCTCCGCCTCGCGTACCGCCTGGGGATCAGCCGCCATCAACGGTCGCGCCGAATCAAACTGAGCAACGACCTGGTGCCCGCGCTCCGACGCCAACCCGGCCACAGCCTGGCCCATCTGTCCGGTTCCAACAAGTCCGATATTCATAGGAGATGCAGCGCTGCGTGGGCAAGAATGCGTTCGTTAAAACATATCTGCTGCGAGGCTAAAGTGTAAAGGAGCATCCCCAGTTTTGCGCGCCGACGCCAGGCACCGACTGTGAATAGCGTGTGGAACGAAACGTATCCCTGGAGGATAGGTTGACACGTAGCAGAAACGTTTGTAGGATAGCCAGTCCAAGAAATCGACGCGGGGCTATAGCTCAGTTGGTAGAGCGCTTGCATGGCATGCAAGAGGTCCGGGGTTCGAATCCCCGTAGCTCCACTCGTACCGAAACCCGCAGCGGCCTCCGGCGCCGTCTGCGGGTTTTTTGTTTAGCTCAGTCTCAGTCGCGATAGTCCTCGCGAACCGGATGAAACGCGTCGATCATCCGGCAATCGGTGATGGCCCGGCCCGAATGCGGCACGTCCGATGGGATCACCGCCACGTCGTTGGGGCCCAGGTGCTTCGTTTCGCCATCGATCGTGAGCTCGAACTCGCCCTCCGTGATCGTCGCCACCTGCTCGTGCGGATGGGCATGCTCGGGAATCTCGGCGCCGGCCTCGATCGTCCAGTACGCCATCGTCATCGTGTCGGCGTGGACGAAGCGGACGTGATAGCCCGGCACAGGCTCGCGTTCGGGAAGGCTCTGCAGTTCAACAAAGGACATGGCAGATTGAAGAATGTGATGGACGAGGGGATACAGGCGCACAACGCGCCCCGGCAGCTATTGCTTCCATTCGTTAGATTGAAACCGGCACCGCATGGTCCCCGATGTAGGCGAAATTAGTATCAGGAGTCAACCCGATGCCTCGGCTTGGTTCCATGGGACGCCCGTTTCGCTGCGCTGGCCCATCGCCTGTCCACCCCGTCCCTGATCGATCCATCGACGCAGCACGAAATCAGCTTTCGGCAGCGACATACTTCCTCCTTCCTGACTGGCCATGGAACGCATCCAAACGCACCAATCGCTGATCGAGCGGGAGTTTCGTCAGCTTTCGCTTTACTTCTACGAAGACAAGCAGCTGTTCAAACAGCAGGAGTTCGACGCGCTGGAGCGGCGCCTCCGGACCCGGCTGTCGCGCCTCCGGGTGCTGCTCCCCATCATCGTCGGCCTCTGGCTTGCGGCGAGCCTGTACCAGTTCGCTACCGCTGCGGCCACGTCGAACACGCTCGCGCTGATTCTGAGCCTCACCACCATTGCATTCGTAACCGCCTGGGGTGCTTACATGGCGTATCAGTACGGCCACACCGCGGCGAAGCTCGACACCGTTCGGCATCTGCTGGATGCAAAGGCGGCCTCCACCGAACCGATCAGACATCACTAACCTATCACACTTCGGCGTAACGCCCGACTGAACTTTTCCACAAAGGGTTGGTTTTGATACGCGACGTGACACTCCAACCAGCGCGGTATCGATGATGCGCTCGCTTTCCTTCGCCGGCTGTGCCTGTTGTCCACCGTGTTGTTGCCCGGCAGAGGGATGCCTGCGTCTGCGCGATGGCTGACGCCCTACCACGATTGTGCGTGTTCCTCTGCCTCTCCGGTCCCGCCGCGAGAGGCTTTTTTGTTTGCCGACGCTCCCATGCCGACGCTCACCACCTCCCATTCGACCGCTACGACGCAGCCCGGCCTGATCGATCAGATCGGCGATACGCCGCTGCTGCACCTCGACGCCATCGGCGCTGAGCTGCCAGATACGGTGACGCTCTACGCCAAGGCCGAGCACCTGAACCCCGGCGGCTCCGTCAAGGATCGCCCGGCGCTGCGCATGATTCAGGACGGCCTGGCGAGCGGCGCCTTTGCGGAGGGGCAGACGCTCATCGACGCCACGAGCGGCAACACCGGCATCGCCTACGCCATGATCGGGGCGGCGCTGGGCCGGCCCGTCGCGCTGGCACTCCCCGAAAACGCCTCCGACGCGCGCAAGCGCACCCTCCGCGCCTTCGGCGCCACGCTCATCCTCACCGATGCGATGGATGGCACCGACGGCGCCCAGCGCCGCGCGAAGGAGCTCGTCCGAGCCCAGCCGGAGCGCTACTTCTACCCCGATCAGTACAACAACGACGGCAACTGGCGTGCCCACTATGCGGGCACCGGCCCCGAAATCTGGGCGCAGACGGACGGGCGCGTCACGCACTTCGTGACGGGCCTCGGCACCTCCGGCACCTTCACCGGCGTCACCCGACGCCTCAAGGAGTACGACGAGGGCATCCAGTGCATCGCCTTCCAGCCGGATGCGCCGCTGCACGGGATGGAAGGCCTCAAGCACATGGACACCGCCCTCGTGCCCGGCATCTACGACGAGCGGCTGCCCGACGCGCAGATGCGCTGCTCGACGGAGACAGCTTTTGCGATGACGCGCCGCCTCGCCCGCGAGGAGGGGCTGCTCGTAGGCCCCTCGGCCGGCGCCAACGTGGCGATGGCGCTGCGCGTGGCCCAGTCGCTGGAAGAAGGCACCATGGTCACCGTGCTGTGCGACACCGGCACCCGCTACCTAAGCGATGATTTTTGGACGGCCGAACCGTAACGGCGAATGGCGATTCGCCCTCCCCAATCCTGTACGGGCGGATGGCTATCTGCCCCCTCATCAGATTCAACCTGTGAAACCGTATGATCACCACGCCCGACGCCCTGAGAAGCATCCGCGCCCACGCCGCGGAGACCTATCCCGAGGAGTGCTGCGGCTTCCTGCTGGGCACGGCCGAGAACGGCACCAACACCATCCGGGCGGCACGCCGCGTGGAGAACCGGCAGGCCGCGAACCGAGAGCGGCGCTACACGATCACGCCGGACGACTACCAGGCCGCCGATGCCGATGCGCGGGAGCAGGGGCTCGACATCGTGGGCTTCTACCACTCGCACCCGGATCACCCCGCCGAGCCCTCCGAGACGGATCTGCAGGAGGCGACCTTTCCGGGCTACACGTACGTGATCGTCGCCGTGCGCCACGGCACCCCCGCCAACCTAACGGCGTGGACGCTGGCGCCGGACCGCTCCGCCTTCGAGCGGGAACGCATCAACTTTGTGGAATCGACCGCTGCCTAAATCCGAAAGTACGGGCACAGCGGGGCCGAAGGTCATACCCTTGCGGTGCGCCGTGCCCCAATCCCTAATCAACCCGAAACCTCAACATGAGCACCACGACTGAAACGCCCACCGTCACCATCCACATTCCGACGCCCCTGCGCAGCGCCGTCGGCGATCAGGCGCAGGCCACCGCTGACGGCACGACCGCGGGCGAAGCGCTCCGAAATCTCGCCGAGCAGCATCCCGATCTGCAGTCGAATCTGTACACCGAGGACGGCGCGCTCCGCCAGTTCGTCAACATCTACCTGAACGACGAGGACATCCGCTACCTCAACGGCGAGGATACCGAGGTGAGCGCCGGCGACGAACTCTCTATCGTCCCCTCCATCGCCGGCGGTGCTACCGAGTGACGAATTTCGATTTGCGAATCTCGACTGACTCCTGTATAGACACGGCGTGCCGTGTCCCCTTCAGAATTAGCTTCCATCTGCCATGCAAGTGACTGAAGAGCAAACCGCTGCCCTCTCGCCGGACGAACTCAAGCGCTACAGCCGCCACCTGACGCTGCCGGAGTTTGGGCAGGCGGGCCAGGAGAAGCTGAAAGCCGCCTCCGTGCTCTTGGTGGGCGCGGGCGGGCTCGGCTCGCCGGCGGCGCTGTACCTGGCCGCAGCGGGCGTCGGCCGGATCGGGCTGGTGGACTTCGACCGCGTCGAGGAATCCAACCTCCAGCGGCAAATTCTCTACGGCCAAAGCGACGTGGGCACGCCGAAACTGGACGCCGCCAAGGCCCGGCTGAAAGACGTGAACCCGCACATCGATATCGAGACGCACGAGCTGCGCCTCACGAGCGACAACGCCCTCGACGTGATTGCCGATTACGACGTGGTGGCCGATGGGACGGACAACTTCCCGACGCGCTACCTCATCAACGACGCCTGCGTGATAACGGGCACGCCCAACGTGTATGCCTCCATCTTCCGCTTCGAGGGACAGGTGTCGGTCTTCGCGACGGAGGACGGGCCGTGCTACCGCTGCATCTACGAGGAGCCGCCGCCTCCAGGGCTCGTCCCTTCCTGCGCCGAGGGCGGCGTGCTCGGCATCCTGCCGGGCATGGTCGGTACGATGCAGGCCACCGAAGTCATCAAGCTCATCGCAGACATCGGCGAGCCGCTTATCGGGCGCCTGCTTATGATCGACGCGCTCAACATGGACTTCCGCACGCTAAAGCTTCGGAAAAATCCGGAGTGCCCCGTCTGCAGCGAGGACCCCGAACAGACCGAGCTCATTGACTACGAGGCCTTTTGTGGGCTCCCCTCCAACGGCTCCGATGAATCCGACGCATCCACCGACGACGACATGAACGTCCCCGAAACCACCGTACAGGAACTCAAGCAGCGGCGCGACGCCGGCGATGCCCCGTTCGTGCTGGACGTGCGCAAGCCGTACGAAGCCGCCATCGCCACCATCGGCGCGGATGAACTGATTCCGCTGGACCAGCTGGAGGATCGGCTCGACGAGCTCGAAGCGCACAAGGACGAAGAGATCGTCGTCCACTGCCGCTCCGGGGCCCGCTCGGCCGATGCGACGAAGCTGCTCCGGGAGAAGGGCTTCAACGCCTCCAACCTGAAAGGCGGCACCCTCGCCTGGAGCAAAGAAATCGACGACAGCGTGCCGACGTATTGAGTTCCGGGTTTCAGGTTAGCAGGTTGCAGGTTCTGATGAACAAACATGAGACATGTAATCTTCTAACCTGAGAACCATTCCACTACAGCACCAGAATCCCGCGCACGCGGGCGCCCTGAATATCGGCCTCGACATCGACCGTGGCCTTGAAGTCTTTCGTTCCAGCGGCCGGGATGTCTTTGACGGTGATCTGCATCTGATCGATGCGAACGTTATCGTTGTCGAACAACGATACCTGCACCTGCGCCGAGGAAATTCTTTGGCTCGTCGGGTTGCGGATCGTGCCCATCACTTGGCGCTTGCCACCGGACAACTGAACGTATCGGAAGTCTTCGATCGACAGGTCTGCGGAGCTGCCGCCGTTTCGGCATCCGCTTCCCGCAAGCAGCAGGACGAGGATAACGACAAGGGCGGAGCGAAAATGCGTCATGAGTGGTGAGATGTGTCAGCAGGAGACAGCGTTGGGGGCCTGATCACGCAGCCTCGACCAAATCGTTGAGGTTGGCTTCGAGGCGTTCGAGCTCGGCCGAGGCATCGCGCTTTTTCTGGCGCTCGCGCTCGACGACCTCATCGGGCGCCTTCGTGACAAACTGCTTGTTCTGCAGCTTGCGCTCGACGCTCTGCAGGAACTCCTGCTTCTGCTCAATCTCCTTGCGCAGCCGCTCACGCTCCTGGTCGAGGTCGATCATCCCCTTCAACGGCACGTGCACCTCACTCCGTCCCACGACGACCGAGGCGCTCGCCTTCGGCTTCGTCTGGTTCGGACCGGCTGCCAGCTCCGTCACCCCGGCCAAGTGCTCGAAATAGTCACGGTGCCGATCGATGGCTGCGGCCAGGGCGTCGGCACGGCGCGGCAGGTTGATGACAACCTCCACCTCTTTAGTGAGCCCGACGCCGTAATCGCTCTTGATGCTGCGAATCCCCGCGACCATATCTTGCATGGTATCGAAGGTCTGCGCTCGCTCCGCATCCATCTCATCGGGATTGACCGTCGGCCAGTCGGCGTAGATACAGGCCTCTCCTTCGGCGCGGTCGCGCAGCTTGTGCCACAGCTCCTCCGTGATGAAGGGCATGAACGGATGCAGCAGCTGGATCAGCCGCTCGTAGATCTCGGCGGCCAGCGCGATGGTCTCGTCGTCCATCGACTCGCCATAGGGCGGCTTGATCAGCTCCAGATACCAATCGCAGTAGTCGTGCCAGAAGACATCGTAAATCTTCGAGAGGGCCTCGTTGAGGCGGTAGCGGCTCAGGTCGTCTTCGATGGCTTCGATAGTGGCATTCAGGCGGTGCAGCATCCACTGCTCCACCAGCTCCAGCTCCTCGAACGAGCGGCTCCGCCGGTACGCCGCTCCGTCTTCCATGAACTGGCCGAAGACGTTGAACGCGTTCCAGATCTTGTTGGCGAAATTGCGGCCCATCTCGAACTTCGAGGGCGCGAGCTTGATGTCCTGGCCCTGCGCGCAGAGCACCGTCAGTGAGAAACGCACCGCGTCGGCACCGTACTGGTCGATCATCTCCAGCGGATCGATCCCGTTGCCGAGGCTCTTGGACATCCACCGGCCCTGTGCGTCCTTCACCATGCCGGTAATGAAAATGTCCTCGAACGGCTTCTCGTCCATGCAATAATAGCCCGCCATGATCATCCGGGCGATCCAGAAAAAGAGGATGTCGTAGCCGGAGACGAGAACGTTCGTCGGATAAAAGTAGTCGAGGTCCTCCGTTTCTTCGGGCCAGCCGAGCGTCGCGAATGGCCAGAGCCACGACGAGAACCAGGTGTCCAGCACATCCGTCTCCTGCACCATGCCCTGTTCGGGCTGATCGATGGACACGACGTAGCCTTTCGACTCGTCGATTTCGCCGTTGTCATCGGTGTAGTACCAGACCGGAATCCGGTGCCCCCACCAGAGCTGCCGGCTGATGCACCAGTCGCGGATGTTCTCCATCCAGCGGAAGTATTCGTTCGACCAACGCTCGGGGTAAAACTGAATCTCGCCCTCGCGCACCGCTTCGATGGCCGGCTCGGCCAGCGGCTCCATCTTGACGAACCACTGCCGCGAGATCAGCGGCTCGATGACGGCCCCCGAGCGGCTGGAGATGGGCACCTTCATGGCGTAATCTTCGACCTTGACGAACAGGCCTTCCACCTTGAGATCGTCGACGATCTGCTCGCGCGCCTCAAAGCGATCCATCCCCTCGTACGGCCCGCCATGCTCGTTTATGGTACCATCCGGGTTCATGATGTTGATCGTCTCCAGATCGTGCTTTTTGCCGATCTGGAAGTCGTTTTCGTCGTGGGCGGGCGTCACCTTCAGCGCGCCGGTGCCGAACTCGCCCTCGATGTACTCATCAGCGATGATTGGAATCTCACGCTCCAGCAGCGGCAGCACGGCCGTCTTGCCGACAAGGTGCTGGTAGCGTTCATCATCCGGATTGACGGCGATGGCCGTGTCGCCGAGCATTGTTTCGGGGCGCGTCGTGGCGATGGTGACGTATTCGTCGCCCTCGCCTTTGAGCGGATACTTGATGTACCAGAGGTGGCCCTTCCGCTCGACGTTGTCGACCTCCTCATCGGAAAGGGCCGTCTGATTCTCGGGGTCCCAGTTGACAAGGTAGTTGCCACGATAAATCAGCCCGTCCTCGTAGAGCCGGACGAAGACCTCCTGCACGGCGCGGGTGAAGCCTTCATCCATCGTGAAGCGCTGACGGCTCCAGTCGCACGAGACGCCGAGCTTGCGCATCTGGTCGACAATGATACCGCCGTATTCCTCTTTCCAGTCCCAGACACGATCCACGAAGGCTTCGCGGCCAAGATCATGGCGCGTCTGTCCCTCTTCTTCACGTAGCTTGTTTTCGACGACGTTCTGCGTCGCAATGCCCGCGTGGTCGAGGCCCGGCATCCAAAGCGACTCCTCGCCCTGCATCCGGCGGATGCGCGTGAGCGCATCCTGGATCGTGCTCTGCAACGCGTGCCCGATGTGGAGCCGGCCCGTCACATTGGGCGGCGGCATCATGATCGTGTGCGGATTCGCATCGGGATTGACGGTCGCGCGAAAGGCACCGTGCGCCTCCCAATACTGGTACCACTTGTCTTCGATCTGGGTGGGGTCGTAGGTGGTTGGCGTGGCGGTGTCGTCGCTTTGCGGCGCCTCGTCAGACATGATGCGTAGCGGTGCGAGTGGGGGTGCGTGGGTTTCGGCGGAACGTCCGTAGGAACGTTGCAAAACCCGATGACCGGTGGGCAGTTCCGCACTCTTTCCGCTTCGACAACACCATAAAAGCAATTCGACACCGTACAGACAGGATTCAGTTTGATATTTCCGCAAAATTGTTGATGGATGGTGTCGCTCTGTTGTCACGCCCCACTGCTATCTTGCCCGGCACTCGCTCACTCAACCCGTGGAGGTCTCCCATGTCCAGTGCTCCCTCACGCCCCCGAAGCACGCTTGCTGTCGCCGCTGGTATCATGACGTGGATGGTGCTCGCTTTCGGCACCGACGTGTTGATAACGATGATCTTTCCCGGCCAGTTTAGCTACGGCGAGCCCGTCGAATCCGTCCCCATCCTCCTTCTGCTGGCAACCTACAGTCTTGCGTACGCCGTCGTCGCCGGATACGTCACCGGCTGGCTGGCGCCACGCAAGGAAGTCCAGCACGCGCTGGCGCTCGGCGCCGTTCAGTTGATGCTCGCGGGGACGGCGACGTATTTCCAGTTCAACGTCGCGCCCGTCTGGTACCACGCGCTCGTGCTCACGCTCACCATCCCGATGCACACGCTCGGTGGATGGCTCCGCACCCATCAGCGGCGGCGCCTGCTCGTGAATACCCGTGCGCTGAAAACGCTGCTGTAGTCGGCGCGCGTGCCAATACAGGCCAATACAGCACGGGCGCCGCCCACCATAGCTGCCGGATAGCGCCCGAGTGGTACGAACTGCGGTATGTGTTGCGCAGTCAGCGACGTGTGGCGGCGACGACCTCGGCCACGTTCAGCCCTTCGTAGGTAAAGGTTTGCGCCTCAAAGAGCGGCGTGCCGTAGGCGTCACGCCAGCTTTTGTGAAAGGCCACCTCAGTCTCGCTCGGTGGCCGCACATCAAACGTCACCGTGTAGGGGTCGTCCGGCGCACCTGGCAGGGAAATGTTGCGCGCGTAGTGCATGGCATCGCCCAGCGTGACATGTGGGATGAAGTCGACCTTTTTCTTTTGCCCGGTTTCCTCGTTGGTAATCGTGGCGACGAAGTGGAGGTAACCCACAAAGCCGCCGCGCGTGACGCCTTCGGGGACGTCCACGCCCGGATCTTCCGACCAGCCGACGAGCACTTCGAGGTGTACGTCTGTAGCTTCCTCGGAGAGATTCTGGTCGTACGGCGTGACGTCATCGGCCGGGGCGGCCTCGAAGACGAGTTGGATGCCCGGAGGCAGCATTTCTTTACCGAGCACCCGTTCCTGAGCCTGCGCAACGGGCGCGAGGGCCATCAGCAGCAGGACGGCGCCAAGGAGGAGGACAGTGAACGTAAGAGGCGTGCGTCGTATATTCATGGCGTTGAGGTTGCGTAGGAAGAAACAGTTACAGCACGTTCAAGGCAAGTTGTTAGTGCGCGCAGTGCAGCGCGCTCGCTCGTCTCCAAAAGCGCTTTGGACGCCGGATTGAGCGCAGCGGTTAACGAGAGCGCGCAGGGAAACGTCCGCTTAAACGACGGTCATGGCACCCTGCATCACCGTGTAGTGACCGGGAAAGGTACAGATGTACCGGTACGTACCCGGCTCATTCGGCGCCGTGAACGTGACGGTGACGGTCTCCCCCGGCTCGGCCATGTCTGTGGCGGCGAGAATCGCCTCATCGGTCGGCAGGTAACCATCGTCCGCCGCGGCTGCGCTGGCCTGTCCGACGCGATCGACCACCGTATCATCGTTGCTGTTCAAGATGACCACGTTGTGCTGCATGGCCGGGCTCGTAGCCGTATTCTCGAAGGTGAGGGTGATCTCTTCGCCGGCCGGGATGGTGAACTCGGTCTGTTCGTATTCCATCTGGTTGCCGACCGGCTGGATGGTGATCTCGGTGGCGGCGTCGTTGGATCCGGCGCCGGACTCGCTCTCGGCGGCCTCGCCACCGCAGCCCGCCACCAAGGCGAAAAGGGCCAGCGCGAGACTGCACTGGGCGATGCACTTCAGATACGTCATGATTCAAAGAAGGGGTCGTGCGGAAAAACACGCGATAAGTAGTCCAGCGGTCAGGGCCGGCCGCTCAACGGTTCCGGCGCGCGCTCGGGTGGTATATTGAGTTGCTCAATGCCCGTCTCCACCTGCGTCCGCAACCACTCCACGAACAGCGGATGCGGGGCGAAGCCGGTGCCGTAGCGGTAGTCCCGATCACCGAGGTAGTCATCCGCGGGCCCCTGCGCCGTGGTGCGGGCGGGTATGACAATGGCCGTCCCGCTGCCCGCTGCGGCCTCGTCGACCACCTGCTGGATTTCGGGGATTGTTTCTTTGCGGAGTTCGGGCCAGTCCTCGCGCCAGGTGTGGACTTTGATGTCGCGGAAGGCGTCGCCACCACGGGCACGCATCGTGTCGGCCATCGTCCGGAGGTTATTCATCCAGTGATCGTTGCGCGCCTTTGAGCCCGTGCCGTGGGCGAGCAAAATGACGGTTTCGTTCGACGGATCGGTGCTGAGCTCCTGTGCTCGGTCCAGCAGCGCGCGGGCGAAGAGCGGACTGGCCTCCAATCCGCCCAGCGTCGTCATGTGTAAATGGCTTTCGATGCGCATCGGGAAGCGGCCGCCCATCCGCCCGGTGTGCTCAGGTGCAAGGCCGAGGATGTATTCTGCCGTGCTTTTGAAGTTGGCCTCCAGCGAGAAGATGCGCACCAGCACGGCGGCCTTTTTGCCCTGCGCCTCCAGCTCGCGCACGGCCCGCTGTACGACGTGCGGATCGACCATGCTGAACGCGTGGGCCACCGTGTACTCATCGGCGAGCGGCGCGAGGCTCCGGCGCATCCGCTCGTTCCAGTTGTAGTCGGAGCCGTGCGGGACGAGGATGACGCCCACGTCGTCCTTGGCGAGCGACTGATGCGCGGTGGCTGTGCGGCGCAGCCAGCGGAGCGCGTTGTCGTGCGGAAGGACGCCGGCGCCATCCGCCACCACGCCGTCGATGTCCCGCAACGAGCGCTTCGTCCAGTTCCAGCTGGCCATCATCGTCGTGTAGCGCATGCCTAAGTTGAAGGGCACCACCAGCACGCGCTCGTGCGTTTCGGCAGCGGCGCCCACCTGCTCCGTGATGGCATCGCGCATCGCAGCCGACACGGCGCCCGACGCCGACCGGTCGGCGTTCACGGCGATGTGATGATCGGCCAATCCGTACTTCTGCCGAGCGCGCTCCACGAGCGGCGCGAGATCTGATCGGATGGCCTCCGCGCCGGACTCATCCGTGGCGCCATAGCCGATGACGACGAGCGCCTCATCGCCCGGCGCTTCCGACAGCGCCTCGACCCGGTCGAACAGGATTTCCTCGGCCAGATAGCTCTTCCCGAAGGGCTCTGCCATCTGCACGTCGCGCTCGGCCAGCACATCCGCCGCCCGCTGATACAGCGTGTGATGCGCCGACAGGAAGAACGGCAGCACGACGACGTTGTCGCTCGATTTGAGCGCACCGAGTGCTTCGTCGAGGTTTTCAGCAGTCTTTTCATGCGTGGCGAAGGCGAGGACGCTGTTCGGCTCGTGCTGCTGGAAGGCGTCGAATACGTCGCGCATCTCCTCATTGCCGAGGAAGCCGCGATCCGGCGCGAGCACGAGATACGAAGGCGATTGCGCCTGTGCGCCGGCGCTCAGAGCGAGCAGTCCCACGAGCGCGATCCACAGACTGCGACTGAGGGAGGGGATCAGGGAAGACATCATCGTTCGTTGCATCGGAAGGAAGAGAGTCGGAGACGCGAGGGCGGCGCGTCACTCGAACACGGGCTCGCCATCGGTGCGGCCGACGTAGTCGAAGGTGTAGTGACGAGCCGGATGCTCCTCGCGATCGGCGGGCAGCTCGGGCGCGCCCTTGTAGTAGCTCTGGATGCGGATCTTGGCGTAGCCGTTGCCATCGGCCGTGCGCACGACGAGGGTGCGCCCCGGAATCGGGCGGATGTAGTTCTGGCCGTTGGCGTTGTAATTGTACCATCCGTTGCCCGAGCCCGTCGGGATGGCCAGCTGCTCGTCGCCATCGGGCTGCAGGCGATCGAGGTCCACTTCCGTCACCTCCTGGAAGGCCGCCTCGGCCACATACGCTGCACCATCGCCCGGGCCACTCGATCCGCCATTCACGCGGATGGTGGTCGACTGGAAGGCGAGATCCCACGCAGTCGAGTTGGAGTCGGCGCGCTCTTCGGCGTCATGGGCCACAACGATCTCGCCATCGCGCAGGCTAAAGAACGTGTACTGATTGAGCCCCTGCGGACGCCCGCTCGGGCCGATCTGTGTGGCCGGATCGGCGGGCAGATCTTCGACGGTCTGGACCTCCAGCTCGACGGGCTCGTCGGGGTCGACCGGATTGCTGTCGTCACAGGCGCTGAACGTAATCATCAGCGCCAGCGCACATCCGATCGTCAGAACAGTGGAGTGCAGTCGGTACATCAGAATGTCAGATGGTTTGTGTTGATGGAAAAACGTCGATGTCAAAGCTGGGTCCGCAGGCCGACGAACCACCGCCGCCCGGAAAGCTGCGGGACGTACTGCGGATCGGAGTGGCCGGTGAGGTTCTCGCCGCCGATCTGCAGGTCGATGCCGTCGTGGAGCGATTGGGTGAGCGTGAGATCGAGTACGGCGTAGCCGGGCGCGTATTCGCGATCCACGTCGACGATGCCATTGCCGTTGCGATCGGAAAAGCCGTAGCGTCCGCGATAGCGCCCGCGGGCGGAGGCGGTGAGTCCGATGGATTCGAGCCGGGCCGTGAGGCGAGCCGTCGCCCGGTGGCGCGAGCGGCTGCGGAGGCCGGCGTAGTCACCGGGACCAACCGCGACATCGCGCCCGGAATCAGTACGGCGATAGATGCGCCCGGCCGCCAGATCGTCGAGCACGTCGCGGTCTTTGGCTTCCAGGTACGTGTAGCTGAGCGCCACGTCGAGTGCGGGTACAGGCTCCCAACTCAGCTCGGCCTCGATGCCGCGGGTGAAGACGCGTCCGCGGTTGAAGTAGGTGAACACCTGCTGGCCGTTCGTCTTGCGCGCGATGGGTTGCGTGTCGATCAGGTCGCGCACCTCGTTGTGGAAGGCGTTGACGCGCAGCGACGCGTTTCGGGGCAGGTCGACGCCGCCACCCACGTTGATAGCGACCGAGCGCTCCGCTTCAATCGGCTCGCCGAGGGTCGACGGATCGGCCAGCAGGGTGGCGATCTGTCCTTGCTCATCCAACCGATCGAGTCCGGCGCGAACCTCCTCGGCGCCGAAGACGCTGTAGCCGGCCCGCGGATTGGTGAAATTCAGATAGAGCTGCCGGAAGGCCGGCGCTTTGTAGCCGCTGCCGATCGATGCCCGCAGCCGCACGCCGTCGGCTGGACGCACCAGCGTCGCCAGCTTCGGACTGACACGGGTGGCGTAATCGCTGTGCGCATCGAGCCGCGCGCTGGGCACAAGCTCCAGCCACGAGACAGGCGACCACTCGTCTTGCACGAAGGCAAACCCGCCCGTCCGCGCCCCCTCCACGCGATCGGCATCCACGGATTCGCGGATGTAGCCGGCGCCCGCCGTGAGCAGGTGCTGGTCTGAGAGCGCCGCTTGCAGCTGCGCCTCGGCCTTACGGTACTGCTGGTTGAAGCGCGACTGGCTGAGGACGGTCCCATTTTCGGCGCCAGTCAGATCCGTCTGCGTCCGATACCCCGAGGCGACCAGCTGCACCTCCAGATCGATTCCGGGATGCAGCGTGTGCGTGAGCGTCGGCGTCAGATTCCAGTCGGTGCGCTCGGCCTCATCGTCAAAAAGCTGGTCTTCCTCGCTTACTTCGACGGTGCTCGATTGCGTCTCGTGAGCCAGCCGCCCGTGGATCTTCAGATCGGTTTCGTCGGCAATCGCGTAGTCCATGGTGCTGCGGCTGGCGTAATCGGCAAACGAGGGCACGGTGGGCGTGGCGGTGGCGGGCGTCAAGTCGTATCCACCCGATCCGTATCGGCTCACGAAAACTTTTGCTCGGAACGGCCCGTGCTCGCCGGCGACCCGGGCGGAGAGATCGGTGAGCGCGTGCGTGCCGTAGCGCGCCTGCGCTTCGGCGTCGAGGGGCGCCTGCACGTCGCGCGTGACGATGTTCACCACGCCCGCCAGCGCCTCACTCCCATAGAGCGACGACGAGGGCCCGCGCACGACCTCGACACGTTGGACATCCGCCACCGTGATGCGGTCCAGATTCAGCGTGCCGGCGGTCCGCCCGATGACGGGCTCGCCGTCGATGAGGATGAGCGTGTAATCGGCGTCGAAGCCCTGCACCTGCAGGCCGGCCCCGTGGTCGTGGTTGAGCTGCAGGCCCGGCTGCTCGGCGAGCAGATCGGAGAGCCGCATCGCGCCGCGCGCCTGGATGTCCTCAGCGCCGATGACGCTCGTGGGCACGGGCACCTGCTCGATGGACTTGAGGCTGCGCGTGGCAGTGACAACCACATCGTCCAACCGCAGCGGACGGTGGAAGAGGCTGGTATCGGCCACCGTCCCCCGCCCCCGATCGGCGTACACCGTATCGGCACGGGCCGGATTGGCAGGCACCTGCGCCTGTGCCGGGACGAGACTCATCCACACCAGCAGCACTACAAGCGGCAGTGTGCGCATCGTTCTATTGTTATTTAGATCACTTCTAAATTGTACGCTTGAACGATAATGACGATGCGCCTGGGGTGCAAGGATCGATGCTGCCACGGTCCGTTAAGAATCTATAAAGGACGCGCAACTACGCCCGCGCGACGACCCCATCCAGTTGATCGAGTACGCGCTGGGTGAAGAGCGCCGTGAGGCGGCGCCGCACCTCACGCTGATGCTCCAGGTAAAAGGCGTACTCGCCCTCGGTGAAGTGCCCCGCCACGAGGCCAGCGAGCGTGCGCTTCAGGCGGCGATCTTCCTTGAGCAGATTGCGCACCTTCGCTTCCTGATCGGCACGGTCCATCTGCTGGAAGCCCGTGTTGTACTTCTGCAGGTAGCGCGCGACGGTCGTCAGGATGAGGGGATTCTGCAGCTTGCAGATCGGCCGCAGCGTCTGGCTCTGGAATCGCTCCATAGGCCGCTGATCGCTCGTGTCGACCGGCACAGCCGGGCGGATCTGCCGCAGCCGGTCGTCGCGGTCGGGTTCGCCCCAGAGATCGGCCGTGGCGAGTTCGATGCTGTTGCCGGCCGGGTCGCGCACGTAGAGCGAGCGGCCGCCGTTCGGCCAGGTCTTGTCCGCTTCGATCGTGATACCGTGTTCCGTCAGATGCTCATTCCAGGCGTCGAGGGCGTCGTGGCGGACGGCGAAGGCGGCGTGGCCGGTCCCATCGGCGCCGTGGGGCAGATGGTCCTCGTTGTGGGTAGTGTCCGGGTTGAAGACGAGCACAACGCCCGTGCCGCAGCGGAAGAAGACGTGCCGCCCGGCCTCGCGGAAGAGCACGTCGAGCCCAATCACGCCGTGGTAAAACCGCTCGGCGGCCTCGAGGTCATCGGCGTACAGGCCCGTTTCGAGCACACCCTTGATGTGAAGTTCATCGGTGTTCACGGGCACTCCGCAGCTGATTCAGGGGCGTCGATGCGATAGATAGGGGGCACCTGATCCGGTCCCTCGATGGCGACGTCCAGGTTGTGGATGAGCCCTTCGGCGAGCTCGTAAATCCAGCCATGAATCGTCACATCCTGCCCGCGCTGCCACGCCTTCTGCACGATGGTGGTGCAGGCCACGCCGTGCACCTGATCGACCACGTTGAGCTCGCAGAGCCGATCCCACCGCGCCCGCTCGTCCCCGAGGGCCTCCAGCTCATCCTCATGGCGATGATACAGATGCTTGATGGGCCGGAGCCAGTTGTCGATGAGGCCGTGATCGGTGTGCTCCATGGCCGCCTTCACGCCGCCGCACTGGTAGTGCCCGCAGACGACGACGTGCGGCACCTGCAGCACCTCTACGGCGTACTGCAGCACGGAGAGCCCATTCAGGTCGTCGTGATCGATGCGATTGGCAATGTTGCGATGCACGAACAGGTCGCCGGGATGGCACTCCACGATCTCGTTCGCCGGCACGCGGCTGTCCGAGCAGCTCACCCACAGAAAACGGGGCGACTGGCCTTCGGTGAACTGGTCGAAGAAGCCGGGCGCGTGGTCGGCGGCCCATTCGCGGTTTTGTTTTAGCAGGCGTTCAGGCATACCGGCGAGGCGGTGGTGATACAGGACGGCAACCCTGTGCTATGTTTGACCTGCCCCGGTTGATCCACCGTCCACCTCGCCATCTGCCTCATTCTTCACCCAAGAACTTGTTCAGCCGCACCACCTGCGTGTCGGAGACGAACATGACGCCCGAGCTTTTCTCGAAGAGCGGCGTCAGCCCGTCGATGATCCGCTGAATCTTGCTCTCGTCGCTAACGGCGAAAAACATGACGAGGCTCGCCTTGTCGTTGAAGAGCAAGTGCCCTTCGTGAAAGCCGTGCTCGCCCTTGCCGGCCACGTCGCGGTGGATCGTGTAGCCGCTCACCCCCGACCGCTCCAACAAATCCTGCACGAACGCTTCGCGCTTGCCCTTTACGATGATCTCGATTTTCTTCAGCGGATGGAGTGTGTGCTGTGTCGGGCGGTCGTTGGTCGACGGCTCGTTGGTGGAATCAGCCATGGCAGTTGGTTGGTCGGTTCGACGGATGATTCGAATGACGGCGTGTGGGGGCCTCCTTACGACGCGACCTCCATCGCGGTTGGCCTCATGGGCTCTGGCGCGGAGGGATCGATCTCCGTCCACGCCCGCCCAGACCGGTAGCGGAGGAACGCGCCGTCCTGCTCCGGATCCTGCACGACGAGCGCCATCCACGCGTTGTCGAACAGCTGCTGCAGCTCGGCGTTGCGCCGGAGGATGGCCGTCACCCGGTCGAGCGGTGCCTGGATCACAGCCAAAAGCCGCAGCGGATGATGATACAGCGTCGTGTCGTCCGCGTAGAGCGACTGAAGTGGGAGGCCCGTCATGAGGTCGCCGCCGTTGCCTTGAACGATGCCAACGTTGCCGACCACGTTGTGCGTGACCTTTGAGCCGCTGCCGTACACCGCGTTGTCGACCGTCGAGAAGTAGTACTGCGTGTTGATCCACTCGCCGACGATGAGCGGCGCCGTCATGATGACCTCCAGCGCCTTGCCTTCGGGATCCGTCTGCCAGTCGTACGAGTGGAGAAAGCAACGGCCCTCCAAATCCAGATCGGCCGTCCACGCGCGGGGGCCGACGATGAACGCGGCGTTGCCAGCGAGCCCCCACTCGGGGCGCGTCTCAGCCCAGTCGGCCGCCCGCTGCTCGACGCTGGCGCGGCTCCGCGCGGGCCGGGCGCCATGCAGCGTCCCAGCCCGCTCGGCGGTCGCTCCCGCCTGCGCATCGTCCAGATCCCGGCGCAGCTGCTGCACGATGGCGTCCTGCGCGTCGGACAGCGGCGCCTCCACGATGAGCCGGATGACGTCCGTCGTGGTGTTGTGCTCGCCCGCGATGAACACGGTATCTTCCGGGATGCCGATGCCCCGCTCGCGGAGTACGTCCCGCACGGCCGGGTCGTTGCAGATGGCGGCCAGGGCGCGCGCATTCGGCCCGCCCGGGTTGCCAGCGCACGCGCCGCAGTCGAGGCTCGACTGGTAGGGGTTGTTGACCGTCTCGCTGCCGTGCCCCGTGAAGACGACGACGGGCGCGAAATCGCTCCATCCCATCAGATTAAACGCCGCCTCCGCGTAAAAGGCCTTCTCCTGCGACGTGAGCCCGACCGGCAGACCATCTGGTTCGTCGCCCTCCGGCGCGCGGTCGACCGTCAGTTCGCAGAACGCCTCCGGACGCGGCACGAGATCCGTCCAGCGCTCCGCCCACTGGCGCACGCGACGGGGCCCCAGCGTGCGAGCCGCCATGGCCACGCCGAAACCTCCGCCCGCGGCCTCCACGAATCCGAACGCCGCGGCGATGTTGTTTTTGAGCGCCTTGACAAGCGACCGTCCAGCGTTCCACAACGCCGCCCATCCGCCGTAGGTCGCCGCGGTGTCCTGCTGATCGGAAGCCGGCGTATCGACGATGCGGTGCTTCGGATCGACAATGGGCGGGCACGCGTCGATGCGGACGTCCGATCCGTGCGCCTGGTACTGCATCGGGATGCCGAAGAACCCGGCGTAGCCGAACGTCTCGTACGCGCCGGCCTGCTCCACGTGACGCCGGATGATCTCGGAGCGCACGTCGATGCAGAAGACGAGCTGGGCGTCGGGGCGGTCGCCGGTGGATGCGCGTTCTGTGTCGCACGCCTCCTGAAGATCCGCGAGGAGCCGCTGCCGATACGTCGCCTCCCAGGCTTTCAACCAGATCGCGGGGAGCGGCGGGTGGTCGGCGCCGTTGGTCGCCACCCCGTTGGAGACCGTGCCGTTGACCGACAGCGGATCGTCGGGCGCAAGCGGAACGCCCATGGCTTGCGCCGTGCACAGGCGAACGGCGAGGTAGTCGAGCAGCGTAATGGGGCAGGCCGACTGCCAGGGATGGCGGGGCTCCTGTGCGCGCCACTTGATGAAGGCGGCCCAGCCCGGCAACGCCGCGAGGTGATGGGTGAAGATGACTTCCCACCGCGCCTCGGGGTACCCCGCCAGCACCTGCCCCAGCGCCTGCGACGGGCGCTCCGGCAGATTGGCGAGGGCATCGCAGTGCGGGATCTGCGCGTCGTACGGAGCCACCGTGCACCACGCGGCGTAAAAGCCCTCCGCGCGGTTCGGCATGGGCCAGGCGGCTTGCCCCTGATCCAGAAAGGCCGCCAGCCACTTCGCCATCACACGGTTCAGCGGATCGTCGGCTGTTTTCTCTTCAGACACATCCTGCGCGCGCTCCGCGGTCTCCATCCGAGCCAGCAACTCGTCGGGCGACGCCGTGATACCGTGCTCATCTAACGCGCGAGCGAGGACGTCGGGATCAATGGCCCCCTGGGTCCACGCCTGGCGGAAACGCGCAGCACTCGGATAGCCGCGGCCGCCGAAGAGCCGGCGGGCCTGCGCCACAGCCTGCTCGAAGGGCCGATCCTCGAACCCAGCGAGCGGGTTGGCCGCGATAAATGTTTGCAGCGGCCAGCACCGGCCGATCACGTCGGCGGCGTTCTCGATGCGGGCGCGCAGGGTGGCGGGGTCAATAGGCATGATACTGATCGCGACGGTTCAACAGCGTCGAAGGGTGCGGTTGCGACATGTTCAGCAGCGTGACGTAGAGGCGGGGACGCGTGCAGTGCCAACCGCGCTCGATGGCGATGTAGGCCCCCACGAAGAGCGCCCCCACGACGGCGTGTACAACGGATAGATCGGCAGGGGCGGCTTGCATCGGCAGGCCCGCCGTCAGCATCGCGACGCCGTTGTAGACGGCCGCGTACAGGCCGAGCGCCGGCAGCACCACGCCGGGCAGCGCGAGGGCCCGCGCGCCGGGTGCGAGCGCCGTCTGGCGAATGACGTGCCGAGCGGCGTGCAGCACGGCCAGCACGACGATGAGCGTCAGGAGCCAGCCGCTGTCGGGCGTGATGAGCGACTTACTCGTCAGCCCCGCGAACACGGCACCACCCGCCAGCGCCGTGCCGACCGTCACAACCCACGAGCCGGCGGCCGAGGTGGAATCAGGTTCGCCTTTCGGCAGGGTGGGCTCGACGACGGAGCTGGAGGCCAGGAAGAGGTACGCCTTGTAGAAGCCGTGTAGGATGAGGTGCGCGATGGCGGCCGCGAAGAAGCCGAGGCCGCACTGGAGCACCATGAAGCCCATCTGCGCCACGGTGGAGCAGCCGAGTTGGCGCTTCACGTCGGACTGTACGAGCATCCAGGCTTGGGCCAGCAGCGCACTCGCCGCGCCGACGAGGACGACGCCCTGCATCACCGCGGGTACGGCCTCCACGACGGGCGCGAACCGCGCTAAGAGCACGCCGCCGGCGTTGACGAGCCCGGCGTGCATGAAGGCCGAGACGGGCGTCGGCGCCGTCATCGACGAGAGCAGCCAGCCGTGAAATGGCACGAGCGCCGACTGGATCATCGCCGCAAGCAGCAGGAGGACCGCCGCGCCCGCAACCGTCCAGGGCTCCGCTACATCCACGTTGCGCAGCACGCCCGATATGGTCGTCGCGTCGGTAGCGATAGCCAGCAGGGCGAGCGCGCCAGCCAGGAGTGCACTGCCGCCGACGAACGATCGTCGCGCCCGCCGTGCCGCCGCGCGAGCCTGCACCCATCCGCGAATGTGACCGATCAGATCGGCGAGCACCCAGCCCATCGCCGCCCAGGCGCCGGCGAAGAGCACGAGGTGGTCAGCCGCCGTCAGAAGCAGCACGATGAGCGTGAGCCCAAAGAGCCGCCCGTAGAAACGATCGAGGTGCCGGCTGCCGGCCATGTAGCGCCGCGCAAAGCTGTGCACGATGCCGCTCACAAACGTGATGACGAGACCCATCACGAGGGTGAGTCCATCCACGCGGAGCACGGCGCCGAGCGTCCATTCCCAGCCGGAAAGGCTGTGTGTCACGACGGCAGCGACGCTCAGCGCAAAGAGCGTCCAGGTGAGGCGGGTAAAAATCAGAGGCATGCGTTGAGGGAGTCCATTGAGAAAATCACGGATTGTAGAGGGGGCACTGCCCGGGATCAGCGGTGTCCTCGCCGTGCGGATGGCGCTCGTCGCCGGCGCGGTCCACGTCGCGCGTGAACGTGCCGAAGCGGTCCGTGTCGAAGCCGTCGGGCACCACCACGCGAACGCCGAGGTGCTCATCCAGCAGCGGCGCAATGACCTGCTCCTTCCCGTGCTTCGTGCCGAGCACCGCCGTGCGACCTCGAAAGTATTCGTTGTCTTCCATGCTGCTGCAGTGTGTGAGGTGTGCGTCAATCACTCACCCTGCCCCAGCGAGTAGGCGCGTCGGCCATCGAACGTGTACAGGTGCTCCGTCTTGATCACGTCCCATCCCGTTGCGTGCAGCGCGCCGAGCAGGTCGAGCACGCGGTCGAAGGGGATGGCGTCGGCGTCCTGCGGGAGAAAGCGGCAGCGCCAGTGATCCGTCCAGAAGGTCTCCGGCAGGCCATCGGGGTACACCTTCACGCCGCGGTTCGTAATCATCTTGAGGTCCCAGTTCGCGCGCTTCGCCGCTTCTTCGAGCCCCTGGCCAATCACGTCCGGATCGCGGCCGGCGCCGTCCCAGTCGATGAACACATCCACCCCGCGCAGCACCTTTGTTTGCTCGGGCGTGGGCGAGGGCTCGACGTGGATGCCGCCCGACTGGTAGCGCACGGGCGTGAGCGTCGACGGCTCGGCGCCCAGCCGCTCGATGACGGCGTCGGTGAAGGCCTCCGTGCCGACCTCGTGCTCGCTGAGCCCTTCGCGGTAGATGTCGGCCGTGTGGATGCCGTCCTCCAGCGTCTTCAGCCACGCGTTCTTGATGGTCTGGGCGACGTCGGCCACGCCGAGGTGCACGAGCATCTGCGTGGCGGCGACGAGCAAGCCCGACGGGTTCGCGATACCGCGGCCGGCGATGTCGGGCGCCGAGCCGTGCACGGCCTCGAACATGGCCACGTCCGTCCCGATGTTCGCCGATCCGGCGAGCCCCACCGAGCCCGCGATCTGGGCGGTGATGTCGGAGAGGATATCGCCGTAGAGGTTGAGCGTCACAATCACGTCGAACTGCTCGGGCTGGGCCGCCACCCGCGCCGCCCCGATGTCGATGATCAGGTGGTCGGCCTCGATGTCGGGGTACTCTTCGGCGACCTCATCGAATACGCGGTGGAAGAGGCCGTCGGTGTGCTTCATGATGTTGTCCTTCGTCATGCACGTCACCGTCTGGCGGCCGTAGGCGCGGGCGTACTCGAAGGCGTAGCGGACGATACGCTCGGAGCCGGGGCGCGTGATGAGCTTCAGGATCTGGGCGACCTCAGGCGTCTGCTGGTGCTCGATGCCCGCGTACAGATCTTCCTCGTTCTCGCGGATGACGACGACGTTCATCCCCGTATGGTGCGAGTCGACGAACGGCGTGTACGCCTTGGCCTGCCGCACGTTGGCGAAGAGGCTGAGCGCCTTGCGCAGCGTCACGTTCAGGCTTTTGTAGCCCCCGCCCTGCGGCGTCGTGATGGGCCCCTTCAGCAGCACCCGGTTCTGGCGGATGGCGTCCCACGCGTCGTCCGGAATGCCGGAGGTGACGCCGCGCTCGTAGGCGGATTTTCCGATATCGATCACGTCGTAGCGGAGCGGCGCATCGGCGGCATCCAACACGCGTAGCACGGCTTCCGTGATCTCGGGGCCGATGCCATCACCATAAGCAACCGTAATCGGCGTCGGATCGAGAGAAGCCGTCTCAACAGCTGGATCGGACTGCACATCGGACGTAATCGTAGAGAAATCCTGCATGATAACAATGAGATCCGTGGGCGCATAAACGAAAAAAGGCCGACCCGCAACGCCCTCCACGGCGCTGAAAGTCGGCCAACAATCGTTGCACCCGCTCTGAACGAGCGTGTGCGCGGCTTGTGTGCCTTATCAGTATGTGGGATGCAGAGCCGGCTCGCCGGGCGGCGCTCCGTTTCCACACCGGTGCAGAATATATAGGGCCAAATTGGACTGCGCAAGCCCCAGCCGGTCGCTTACAAAAACTTCACGATCAAAAACTTCACGATACCGAGGCGTCCCTCATGACTCGATTTGGGTCTGCAGATCGTCGGCCATGCTGAAAATAAAAACCCGCTCGCCCGTCCGCGCGCTGATGTCGGTGTGCATGCTGACAATTTCGATGCCAGCCTCTTCATAAACGAGCCGGCAGAGGTCGCCGCTGGAGCTTTCGATGAGCCGCGAGCGCATCTGTTTGATGAGCTCGACCCCACCGTTTTCATGGCTGAGCTGCTTCTCGGCAGGGCTCAGAATGCCCTGCAGCCGCACGACGACGAGGTCTTCAATGATAAACGTACGCGCCTCCTTTGGACCGCGCCCCAGGTAGTCGCGCTCAAACTGCGTGATGGCTTCCGTAATCGCGGCTTCGACTTGCCCTTTTGTTCGCTGCGTCATATTGGCTGGATCTTGATGCAAGAGGACTTTTAATGTATGCGCTTAACGCTGGATGCTCAATGGGCCTCCGCCTTGCGTCTGCCAGCCCCCCTTCGTATGCTCAATCCCCCACGGTGTGATCCCGCCTTCGTACCCCCGTGATTGATCCCCTTGTCGTTGTAATGTGGACTCGTCGCCGCTTTTTGGCTGCCGCCGGTGCCTGTGCACTGGGACTGATGGGTTGTGCCGATTCGCACTCGCCCACGGTCTCGATAATGGCCGCGGGCAGCCTGAGTAACGCGTTCGAAAACGGCCTCAAGCCCACCCTTCCGGACGTCACCCTCGAAATCGAGGCGCACGGTTCAGCGGCGGTGGCGCGGCTCATCGCCGAGGGTCAGCGTGACCCCGACCTCGTGGCCCTGGCCGATGTCGCGCTGTTCGACGGGCCGCTCTACCCGGACTGGTATGCCGAGTTTGTCACAAACACTCTGGTGCTGGCCTACAATCCCGAAAGCGCCGGGGGCCAGCAGCTAAAGGCCGCCGGGGCCCGCACCTGGTACCGCCCCCTCCTCACCGACGACGTCCGCCTCGGCCGCACCGATCCCGACCTGGATCCACTGGGCTACCGTGCGCTGTTTATGCTCGATTTGGCGAGCCGCTACTACGACGTGCCCGACCTGGCCGATCAAGTGCTCCGCCCCGACCAGATCTATCCGGAAACGTCCCTCATCAGTCAGTTCGAGGTCGGCGCCATCGACACCGCCATCGCGTATCGCAACATGGCGATCGAGCGCGACTATGCTACCATCGAGCTGCCGCCGCAAATCAATCTGAGCGATCCGGCGTATGTAGATGATTGGTATGCGACGACCGCCTACACGCTACCCAGTGGCCAAACCGTGACGGGCGGGCTGATCCGCTATGGCGCTACGATTCGCCACCTGAGCGACGACGCCGTTCGCGCGTTTGCCGCGCTGTGCACCGGCGCCTACCTGCCCGAGTTTGGCTTCACCGTTCCTGACGGCTATCCGCGCTTCCATGGCTCCGTACCCGACCGCGTTTCTGCCGCGCGTGCATTCCGGTCCGCGTGATGGCTTCCGGCTGCTGATGGGGCTGGGCGCGCTGCTATTGCTGTATTACCTGCTCCCGCTGCTGGCGCTGCTGGTCACGCAGTCGCCTGCAGCCATGTGGGAGCGCCTCGGCGACGGACCGGTGCAGAGCGCGGCCACGGTATCGCTGCTTTCGTCGGGGGTCACGACGCTCGTCTCGGCCCTGCTGGGTATTCCGCTCGCGCATACCCTCGCCCGCTCCAAGACCCGGTGGATGCGGGCGGTCACGGCTCTGGTCGTGCTGCCTCTCGTCTTCCCGCCCATCGTGAGCGGCATGCTACTACTCAGCGTCTTCGGCCCAAACACGTGGATCGGCAGCGTGGCAGCAGCATCTGGCGTTCCGCTGACGCGCTCGTTTGCCGCCATCGTGCTGGCCCAAACGTTCGTGGCGTCACCGTTCGTCGTCATCACGGCGAAGGCGGCCTTCGAGAGCGTGCCGCGCACGTACGAGCATGCCTCGCGCCTCTTGGGCCGTAGCCGGTGGGCCACCTTCCGGCGCGTGACGTTGCCGCTTGCCTGGCCGGGCATCGTGGCAGGCCTCATGCTGGCGTTTGCCCGTTCGATGGGCGAGTTTGGCGCCACTATTATGATGGCCTACTACCCCCGTACCATGCCCGTCGAGATCTGGGTGGCCTTCACCTCCCTGGGGCTCGATCGCGCCTTTCCTATCGCTGCGCTTCTGGCGGCGCTGTCCATTGTCGCGCTTATCCTCCTGAACGCACTCGGTGCCAGTCCCTGGAAGTGACCATGCTTGACCTCGCTGGCCTCACCAAATGCTACCCGTCCTTCACGCTCGGCCCGATCCATGTTACGGTCGCACGCGAAGTGTTTGCGCTCCTTGGCCCCTCCGGCTGCGGGAAATCGACGCTGCTATCACTCATCGCCGGTACGGAGACGCCGGATGAAGGCACCGTCACGCTCGATGCCAACCGCCTCGACACTCAGCCGCTCGAAGGGCGCGGCACGGCCTATGTCTTCCAAGAGAGCGCGGTATTTCCGCATTTGACGGCTCGCCAGAACATTGCCTATGCCGCCGCGCACCCTGCTCGGGTTGAGGAGTTGGCCGCTACGCTCGAAATCACCGCCCTCCTCGATCAGCCCGCGCGCACCCTCTCCGGCGGCGAGCGGCGGCGCGTGGAAGTCGCCCGCGCCCTGGCCGCCAACCCGAAGGTGCTGCTGCTCGATGAGCCTACGACGGGCCTCGACGCGCCCATTCGGCGGCGCTTGCGCGACCAGTTGCGCGACCTGTTTACCGACCTCGACATCCCCGTCCTGTACGTCACCCACGACCAAGAGGAGGCCTCCGCCGTGGCCGACCGCATCGCCGTGATGCACGAGGGCACCATCCACCAGATTGCGCCCCCCACCAAGTTGTTCCAGCGTCCCGAAACGCCGTTTGTTGCCTCGTTCACCGGCAATACCAACATCTTTCCCGCGCGCTTGTCGGAGAACCAACTGGACTGGAACGGCCTCCGCGTGAATCCGCCCAGCTCCGACATCTCCGCGGGCACCGACGTGTGGCTTTGCATCCGCCCCGAACAAATAAACCTGCTGGCGAACGGCACCGATCATCCGACCACCAATGTGTTCGATGCCCGCATCGAGCGGCGCGGGTTTGAGGGCGGCGTGCACGTGCTGACGCTGCGCGTGGACCGCAACGGACAGTCGGCGCTACTCGATGCCAAAGTGCTGCCGCCTACCTATCGCGAGCTCGGCCTCGACGGGCGCACGAAAATCGGCGTCCACCTCGCGTCGGATGCGCTACACCTTATCCGCCGCGACGGGTAGCTACGCCGGGACGCCCTGCAGCCCGCGCGACGGCTGAAATGTATCTGCATCGGGCACCACGGTGTCGAGCACGCGCGCCGAGGACAACACGCCGGGCATGCCCGCGCCCGGATGGGTGCCTGCCCCCGCGAAGTAGAGGTGCTCGATGTCCTCGCTCTTGTTGTGCGGGCGGAAGTAGGCGCTCTGCGAGAGCACCGGCTCAATGCTGAACGCAGCCCCCTTGAGCGAGAGATAGTCATCGCGGAAGTCTTGCGGCGTGAGCATCCGCGAGGTGACGAGGTGATCGCCGAGGTCGGGCAGCACCGTGTCCGCGAGGTAGTCCTCCACGGCCTGGCGGTACGGCTCAGCCTGCTGGCGCCAATTGACGCCGCTGTCGAGGTGCGGGACCGGGCTCAACACGTAAAACGCGTCGTGCCCCGCGGGTGCCATCGACGGATCGGTCTTCGTCGGGCGATGCAGGTACAGGCTGAAGTCGTCGGCCAGGCGCTGGCGGTCGAAGATATCGTCGAGTAGGCCTTTGTAGCGCGGGCCCATGAGGATGGTGTGGTGCTCCACGTCGTCGTACTGCCGGTCCGTGCCGAAGTACCAGACGAACAGGCTCATCGAGTATTTCATGTTTTCGATGCGGCGGTTCGTCCACGTCGTGCGCTCGGTCTCGGGGACGAGGTGGCGGTACGTCCAGCTCACATCCGCGTTGGAAACCACCAGATCTGCATCAATCGTCTCCCCGGAGGTCAGGCGCACGCCGGCGGCGCGGCCGTGATCCACGAGGATTTCGTCGACCTCGGCGCCGTAGCGCTGCGTCCCACCGAGGGTGTCAATCAGATCGGACAACCCGTCTACGAGCGCGCCCGTGCCCCCCATCGCGTACCACACGCCCCACTTGCGCTCCAGAAAGGCGATGAGCGTGTAGATGGAGGTCGTGCTGAAGGGGTTGCCGCCCACCAGCAGCGGGTGGAACGACAACACCTTGCGTACCTTGGGATGGTCGATGTACTTCGAGACCAGCCCGTAGACGGTGCGGTGGCTCTCCAGCTTCATCATTGCGGGAATAATCTTCAGCATATCGGTGAGCTTGCCGAAGGGCACATGCCCCAACTCTTCGAAGCCGATCTCGAAGATCTCCTCGCTCTTTTCAAGGAAGCGCCGATAGCCCGCCACGTCGTCCGGGTTAAAGTTCCGAATCTCGCGCTCCATCGCCTCCGCGTCACCCGTGTAGTCGAAAATCGAGCCGTCGTCGAAGCGGATGCGGTAGAAGGGATCGACGGGGACGAGTTCGACGTCGTCGGCGCGGTTGCGCCCGGCCAGCTGCCAGAGCTCATCGAACAGGAACGGTGCAGTGACGACGGTGGGACCCGCATCGAACGTGAAGCCGTCCTGCTCGAAGACGCGGGCCCGTCCGCCCGGCTGATCGAGCCGATCGACGAGCGTCACACGAAAGCCGCGCGCGCCAAGGCGAATGGCCGATGCCAATCCACCCAGGCCCGCGCCAATCACCACCGCGTGCGGACTTTCGGAGGTGACGGGGATCGGCTCGGTGCGGGTGTTCAGCGAGGCGTCGGCGCGGTGAACGAGTTGATGAATCCAGCTCATGAAGCGCAGTTGAGATGAGGTGACCATAAGAACAGGGCGCCAACGAGCAGGCGCGCCCTAAAGTTCGAGCTGCGAATCCGTCCCGTTGTAACATCCTGGCTATGCTTTCATCGGGCCCCACGCCATCCGCCGTTACGGATCTGTTGCACCCGGGCGTTGCATCCCCTATTCTGTTCGTACTGAACATCACCGATCCCCTCACATCGATGCCAACCCATGCGTTCTGTCCTCGCTTCGTTTCTGATTGGCCTGTTCGCGCTTAGCCTACTCACCGGATGCGAATCTCCCGATTCCAACACTGAGGGCTCGGAGCCCCCGCTGATGAACAAGTACACCTCGTTTGAGCTGACGGCCGACCTTGGCCCGTTGGAGGCGCACGAGCGGGAGATGCTATCGCTCCTGATTGAGGCGGCCCGGCCGATGGATGCCATCTTCTGGGAGCAGGCCTACGGTAATCGCGACTCCCTGCTGAACGCGATCGACGATCCGCAGCTGCGGCGCTTCGCCGAGATCAACTACGGTCCGTGGGACCGGCTGAACGACAACCAGCCGTTTATCGAGGGCGTGGGGCCCAAGCCCGCCGGTGCCAACTTCTACCCGGCCGCTATGACGAAGGAGGAGTTCAATGCGGCTGCGGAAGGCAATCCGGCGCTTGAGAGCCTCTACACGATGGTCCGGCGCGACGAATCGGGCGCCCTGAGGGCGATCCCGTATCGCGAGTATTTCGCTGCCGAGATGGAGCAGTCGGCCCAGCGGCTGCGCGAGGCAGCCGAGTTGGCGGAGGACCCGGGCCTGAAGCGCTACCTCACCCTCCGCGCCGATGCGCTCGTGACGGGCGAGTATCAGGAGAGCGATCTGGCATGGATGGAGATGAAAAACAACACGCTGGACGTCGTCATCGGGCCGATTGAAACGTACGAGGATCAGCTCTTTGGCTACAAAGCCGCCGCGGAAACGTTTGTGCTGATCAAGGATCAGGCGTGGAGCGACCGCCTTGCCCGCTACGCCGAGCTGCTGCCGATGCTGCAGGACGGCTTACCCGTTCCGCCCGAATACAAGCAAGAATCTCCGGGCCGCGATGCCGACCTTGGCGCATACGATGTCGTCTACGTCTCGGGCGATGCCAACGCCGGCGCCAAAACCATCGCCATCAATCTGCCAAACGACGAGGAGGTGCAGCTCGAAAAGGGCACGCGCCGCCTGCAGCTCAAGAATGCCATGCGCGCCAAGTTCGAAGAGATCCTCGTCCCCATCTCCAACGAGCTCATGGCCGAGGATCAGCGCAGGCACATCACCTTCGACGCCTTTTTCAGCAACACCATGTTTCACGAAGTCGCGCACGGCCTGGGCATCAAGAATACCATCGACGGCTCCGGCCAGACCGTCCGCGAAGCGCTGCAGGAGCATTACACGACCATGGAAGAAGGCAAGGCCGATGTGCTGGGACTCTACATGGTCAAGACGCTCCAGGACGAGGGCGAGATCGACGTCGAGCTGATGGACAACTACGTGACGTTCATGGCCAGCATCTTTCGCTCGATTCGCTTCGGCTCGGCGAGCGCTCACGGCCGCGCCAACCTGATTCGCTTCAACTACTTTCAGGAGCAGGGCGCCTTCACCCGCGACGACGCGACGGGTACCTACCAGATTCATCCGGAGCAGCTGGTGCAGGCAATGAATAGCCTTTCCGAAACGATCCTTCGCCTCCAAGGCGACGGCGACTACGACGCCACGGCCGCGTTCGTCTCAGAGTACGGCCAGATGAGCGATCAACTCCAGCAGGACCTGGATCGGCTGAGCGAGGCGGGCATTCCCGTCGACATCACATTCGAGCAGGGCCTGTCGGTCCTCGAAGGCGCGACACAGACAGCCGCCACACAGGAGGCCCAGTAGCCTCGGACGTGCACCGATCGACCCAGTCTACTCGATCTCGGTCATCTCCCGCGGCGTGATTAGCTGTTGGAGGGCCGCCTGCAGCTTCTCGGCAGTGAAGGGCTTCGACAGAAAGAGATTCGCGCCCAGATCGAGGGCGGTGTCACTGCGTCCATCAGCCATCCCGCTCACGGCGATGATGGGCAGCTGCGGATGCCGATCGCGAAGCCGCTCGATGAGCTCCAGTCCGTCGACATCGGGCATGATGAGGTCGGTAATGACAGCGTCGAACTGGGCACCAGCGCCGGTCAGGAGGTTGAGCGCGGCCTGCCCTCCGCCCGCGGTAGACACGTCGTATCCGGCTTCTTCGAGCGTGTCTTTCGTCGTGTTGAGGATGTTGTCCTCGTCGTCGACGATCAGCACGCAAGCGCCCTGGCCGTCGCGCAGCTCTTCTACGCCGAGCGCATCCGTCGCCGCTTCCGGCTCCTCGGCCACGGGCAGGAAGATCCGGAAGCGGGTGCCGGTGCCCTCCTCGCTGCTAACATCGATGAAGCCGTCGTGCCCTTTGATGATGCTATAGGCCGTGGAGAGGCCGAGGCCGGTGCCTTCGCCTTCGGGCTTGGTCGAAAAGAACGGCTCGAAAATCTTGTCGAGCACATCATCGGGCATGCCAACGCCCGTATCGGCGACGATGATGGCGACGTATTCGCCCGGATCGGCGTCGATGTTTTTGCGGGCGTCCCGCTCGTCCAGCGTCACATTCTCGGCGCGGAGTGTGAGCGTCCCGCCGTCCGGCATGGCATCGCGGGCGTTAACGCATAAATTCACGAGTACCTGCTGGATTTGCGTCGCATCGCCCATGATGGTATGCAGATCCTCGGCAATGTACGGGTCGATGGTAATCTCGTCGGGGAAGGTCTCGTCGGTGATCTTCTGCACCTCCTCGACGATGCCGCCGGGCTCCAGCGCGGCGCGTTCGCCCTCGACGCCGCGCGCAAAGGCCAGCACCTGATCGACCATATCAGAGCCGCGCTCGGCGCTGTTCTGGATCATCGATAGCGTGCGGCTGACTTTATCGTCGTCCCCGAAACGCCGCTGCAAGACCTTCACGCCGAGCGAGATCGGCACGAGCAGGTTGCCCAGATCGTGCGCGATCCCGCTGACGAGCCGCCCGATGCTTTCCATCCGCTGCGAGCGGAGAAATTGCTGCTCTAACTGCTTGCGCTCGGTGATGTCGGTATTGATTACGAGCACCGATTCGGGCGTGCCATCGGCCTCGCGGACCAGCGTCCACCGGCTCTCGATGATGATCTCGTCGCCGTCTTTCGTCTGCTGATGCAGCTCCCCCTTCCACTCGCCCTCGGATTGAAGGCGCTCCCAGCAGTCATCCAGCTTGGCGCGCTGCTCATCGGTGTAGAGGCGTTCGCGGGCGTGCTGGCCGCGCATCTCCTTGGCGGACCAGCCGGTGATGCGCTCGGCGCTCTTATTCCAGTACACGACGCGCCCGTCCATGTCGTAGGCGATGATGGCATCGCGCGCTTTATCGAGCAGGGCAGCCTGCTTACGGATGCGCTCCTCGGCCTCTTTACGCTCACGAGCGTAGCGGACGGATCGCTCCAGCGTGGGGGCATCGATCTCGCCTTTCGAGAGGTAGTCGGAGGCACCGGCTTCCATCGCGCTGAGGTCGACCTCCAGGTCGCCCTGCCCGGTGAGGAGGATCATGGGGATGCGGGCGTCTCGGTCGGTCGCCTCGCGCAGGAGCTCCAGCCCGTTGCTGGGCCCCAGGCGGTAGTCGACCAACGCCACGTCGTGCTGGTTGGACAGCAGTGCATCGAGCCCTTCGTCGTAGTTGCGTACCCACGTCAGCTCACAATCGATGCCCTGTGCCTTCGACAACAAGGCGCGGGTGATGAAGAAGTCATCTTCGTCATCCTCGATAATCAGAACCCGTACGCGTTCCGCTTCCATATCGGTAATCATTCGCTCGTCTGCGCCTCAGGCGGGAGTTTCACAATATCGAACCAGAAGTGTCCCAGCGACCGGATGGCCTGCACCAGCTCCTCGAACGAGACCGGCTTGGTGACATACGCATTTACGCCAAGGTTGTAGCTCTCAATGATGTCCTGCTCGGCCTCCGAGGTCGTCAACACAATCACCGGAATGCGCCGAAGGTCGTCGTCCGACTTGATCCGCTGCAGCGCCTCGCGGCCGTCCATGCGAGGCATGTTGAGATCGAGCAGGATGAGACCAGGGCGCGGTGCAGCGCCGGTTTCCGCGTAGGGACCGCGCTGATGGAGGTAGTCCATCAGCTCTTCGCCGTCCTCGACGATGTCCAGCGTATTGGCCAGGCGGCTGTGCTTGAGGGCACGCCGCGTCAGCATCTGGTCATCCGGGTCGTCTTCGGCCATCACGATGTGGATGCTGCGTTTTTCATTCATCAGCACTGGGCGTATCCGTGAATACGAGGTCGACGCGGCGATCATCGGTATCCGGCTGTTCCAGCGGCAACTCGATCGTGAAGCACGTGCCTTCACCGGGCGTGCTCGAAACGGAGATGTCGCCACCGTGCCGCTCGACGATACGGCGACAGATGGCCAGCCCCATGCCGGTGCCTTCAAATTGGCTCCGCCCGTGCAGGCGCTTGAATGGAGAAAAGATACGCTCCAGATACTTCTCTTCCATCCCGATGCCGTTGTCTTCGATTTTAAGGCGGCACCGGCCGTGTTGATCCGCTTCGGAGCCTGCCTCCACAATCACGTCTCCGCTTACGCGCACGACCGGCGGCTCGTCGGGCTTGTGAAACTTAAGGGCGTTCCCGATGAGGTTCTGCAGCAACTGCCGGATCTGTGTCGGATCGGCGACCAGGGTGGGGAGATCGCCCACCTCGATGCGCCCCTTCACATCGCGGATGCGCAGATCCAGATCGGCGCGGACCTCGTCGATCAGGTCATTCAGGTCGGTCTCCTCGAAGGGTTTGGAGCGCGTCGTCACTCGGGAATAGTCGAGCAAGTCCGAGATTAAGGTCGACATGCGGCGGGCGGCGTCCTGCATCCGTTCCAGGTAGTAGTCGCCCGTTTCATCGACGGCCTCGCCGTAGTCCTCGCGCATCAGGTCGGCAAAGGCAGTGATCTTGCGGAGCGGCTCCTGCAAGTCGTGCGACGCGATGTAGGCGAACTCGCGCAACGCCTGATTACGCGCCTCCAACTCGCGGTTGGCCGTGCGCATGGCCTGGGTGGCTTCTTTGCGCTCGGTAATGTCGCGGAAGGTGACGGCAAACCCATCGTTCAGCTTGACGGCGATCACCTGAAACCAGGCCGAAATCCCCTCGTGCTCGTAGTAGATTTCGCGCTGGAGCGGCTCGCCGGTTTCGACGACCTCGACGTAATCGTCAAAAAGGCCGGTGGCGGCATTACCGGGCATCTCTTCGAGGAGGCGCTTCCCGGTGAGCTCTTCGGCCGAGCGGTTGACCAGCTTTTCGGCCTGCGGGTTGACCAGCAGCCACTCGAAGTCGACGATGTCCCCCGCGTCGTCGCGTACCGAGGAAAACACCATGATGCCATCGAGCGAGCTGGCAAGAACGCTGGCGAGCAGCCCCTTCGACGTCCGCAGCGCCTCTTCGCTGAGCCGCTGCTGCGTGATGTCGACGAAGACGGTCAGTACCGCGTAGGGCTCGTCGGTACCTTCGTGGTAGAGCGGCTGCGCACTGACACGAACCCAGCGGGGCGGCCCCTCGGCCGGATAGATGCCCATGACTTCGCCGCGCACCGGCTCCCCCGTGTAGCGAGCCACCCAGAACGGGAAGCTCTCGTTGGGTAGCGGCGTGCCGTCCTCGCGAAGGCCTTTCCAGCTCTTGTCGCTGAAGGCGCTTCCGATGACATCGTGCGGCGCACGCCCGAGGATCTCTGCGGCCCGACCGTTGCAGGACTGGAAGACGCCGGACCGGTCCATCAGCAATACACCGGCCTCAACGGTGTCGGCAAGCGTGTCGTAAAGAGAAGTCGCGCGAGGGGTGGCATCGGTGACGTACAGCAGCACGCCGTGCGACTGGGTCTCACCGGAGCCGCCTGCCCGCCAGGGCCGCATCTCCCACGCCACATTCACGTGCGGCCCCCCGTGCCGCGCCAGCAGCGCTTCCTCCCCCGCGGCCTCGGCCTGATCGTGCACTCCCCCTTCCAGCGCCGAGGCCCACGGCTCCCCCTCCACAAACAAATTGAAGAAATGGGGCGCGGTGTCCGGCTCATCGGGAATCTCGAACGTGGACGCCCACCGCGAACTGCAGGCCACAAGCCGCCCCTGCGCATCTAACATTGCAACCGGCGCCGGCATCCCATCCACAAATCGACGCAGGTCTGCCTGATGCTCCACCGTCATGACATCGGGCGGGCTCGATGCCTCGGGACGGGGCGTTGACGACGAGGAGGACGCTTCCGTCATGGGATCATCTGGGCTCTTCACAGACGGGCAATCGGCAGCGGGCAAATTCAACCGGGATGGCTTAACTTCCAGCAGTACTGTACCCCTCGCGTTCCGGATAGATGCACCCGCACGGGCCGTCGTAACCAGAATTTTTCCCTTTGCGAATCAGTTATCTGCGTCCCAGTGCCGACGCATCTCCGGCAAGCTGTCGCCGCCGATTTTCTCCAGCAGTGCATTGGCGAGGACGAACGCGACAGTCGCCTCGGCCACCGTCGAGGCTGCCGGGACACTGGTGACGTCGCTGCGCTCGTAGCGGGTGGGCTGGGCCTCTTTGGTCGCCGTATCGACTGAGTCGAGCGGCTTGATCAGGGTCGGGATCGGCTTCATGTAGCCGCGGACGACGATGGGCATACCGTTGGACGTGCCGCCCTCGATGCCGCCGGCGTTGTTCGAACGGCGTGCATACGCGTCGTCCTCCCGGATGATGGGGTCGTGAACCTGCGAGCCGTACCGATACGCGTTGCGGATGCCATCGCCCACTTCGGCGGCCTTCTGCGCCTGAATGGAGCAGATGGCCTGGGCGAGCTGCCCGTCGAGCCGCCGGTCCCACTGAACGTACGAGCCGAGCCCGGCGGGGACGCCCGTCGCCACGACTTCGTAGATGCCGCCGAGTGAGTCGCCTTTTTTCTTCGTCGCGTCGATGTGCTCGATGCAGCGCCCGGTCATCTCCGGATCGAGCATGCGGGTTTCACTTTCATCAGCGGCTTCAAAGAGGGCGCGCGCACCGCCTTCATCGAGCAGCGTCTGGACCCGATCGTGCCAATCGTCCGGCTCATCGTAGCCCACCTCCCCGATGCGCACGACGTGACTGCCGACCCGGATGCCAAACGCATTCAGCAGCCGCCGCGCGACCGAGCAGCATGCCACACGCATCGCCGTCTCGCGCGCGCTGGACCGATCGATCACGGGCCGAATGTCGTCGAACTCATACTTCTGCATCCCGGCCAGGTCGGCATGCCCCGGGCGCGGGAGCGTGATCTTTTCAATGCCGTCGCCCCTCCCCTCAATGGCCATCTTCTCGGGCCATCCGGCGCGGTCTTTTTTGTACGCGGCGTTCTTGAGCTGAAACGAGATGGGACTACCCAGTGTCTCGGAGAACCGCACGCCAGAAACGATATGCACGCGGTCGTTCTCAATTTTCGATCGGCCGCCGCGGCCATATCCGAGCCAGCGCCGGGCCAGGTGCTCGTTGATGTCGTCGGCCGTAAGCGGAAGTTGGGCCGGCACGCCCTCGACAATACCGATGAGCGCCTCGCCGTGGGACTCCCCGGCGGTAAGATAACGAATCATATCTCGCGTTGAGGTTCGGGTGACGGTGACCGTGATCGTTTCTCAAACGAGAGAAGACGCCGCATGATCTACCGCAAATCGAACCATGTCGCGACGAAAGCGAGCGCCGTCATAAAGCGAGCGCCGTCATTACGGCGCGGGCACTTCGTAAAAAGCGCTCGTACCATCCCGGCGCTGCACGCGAAGGAGGGCCGGACGAGGGCTCGTTTCGGCGCGCTCCAGCGCTTTGAGCACCTCATCGACGCTCTGGACGATGGTCTCTCCCACCTTTGTGATGACCACATCGCGCGGCAAGCCGCCCTCGGCGCTCACGCTGCCATTCTGCACGTATGCCACGTACACGCCCGTGTCGACCTCGAAGGCCGTGCGCTCCTGCTGGGTGAGCGGCCGCACGCCGAGCCCCCAGGCCTCCAGCTCAAACAGTTGCGCACCCGAAGGCGACGGATCGCGCTCGCGGGAAGGCGGCTCTTCGGGCGACGACTGGGCCGACGCTGTTTCAGCCGACCAGTCCTCGCGGCCCATCAGCCGGACGTCGAACGAGCGGGTAGTGCCGTCGCGCCAAACCGTCACATCGAGCGTATCGCCGGGCCGATGGCGCGCCACGGTGCTCTGCAACTCGTTCAAGGCGCCGAGCGACCGTCCATCGACCGCCAGGATCACATCGCCTGCTTCGATACCCGCTCGCGCCGCGGCTCCACCGGAGGGCACCCCATCGACGTAGACTCCGCGGATTTCGCGCAGACCGACCTCCTCGGCCACACGGGCATTCACCTCCATAATTTCGACGCCCAGGTACCCCCGCCGAACCTCGCCGTAGCTGATCAAATCCTGCACGACGCGCTGCATCAAATTAGAAGGCACGGCAAAGCCGTAGCCTTCGTAGGAGCCGCTCTCCGTCGCAATCGCCGTGCTAATCCCGACGAGTTCGCCGCGCAGATTCACCAGCGCTCCCCCCGAGTTGCCCGGATTGATCGCGGCATCGGTCTGGATAAAGTCCTCGATCCGGAACCGGTCGTTGATGACGCCCACCTGCCGCCCGAGCGCACTCACGATGCCGGCCGTCACAGTGGAGGTCAGCCGAAACGGGTTGCCGACCGCAATCACCCACTCCCCGACATCGACCTCGTCGGAATTGCCGAACGCGATGGCAGGCAACTCGGCGTCGGTGTCGAGGCGGAGCACGGCGAGATCGGTGGAGGCATCACTGCCCACGACCGTGGCGTCGTATTGCCGCTTGTCCGCCAGCGTCACCCGGATGTTGTCGCCCTCCTTCACCACGTGGTGATTCGTGACGACGTGCCCCTTGTTGCTGATAATCACTCCGCTGCCCACACTCTGGCGTGGCACTGGATTTCGGAAGAAGCGCTCGCGCGTCTCATCGTCAAAGTTGTGAAATTGGTCCTCGGGCATGCGGGACGTCGACTCCACCTGAATGAACACCACGGCGGGCGTGACCTTGCCGGCTACCTTTCGGAAGAGCGTGTTGAGGGCGCCGGGCTCCGGAACCTCATCGGACGTCAATCCCGAGTCGGACTCCGCCGCGGTTGAAACGGGTTCACCGCTGCCCAACTCGATGCGTTCGGCCACCTGCGGCGGCGACGTGGGCGCGGGATCGTCATCGGCGATGAGCATGATCAGAATCCCGCTCAGCAGCCCTACAAGGACGAGTCCAAGTCCGATAAGCAGCGAAAGGCCGCGACGTGTGTTGGTAGCCATAACCGGTGATCAGTCTTCATTCGGTGGGGGGCTCGGCCGCTGTTCCGGCCGCGAAAGCAGCGGGCCACGATGCGAGCGCGGGTTGTGCGCACGTAGTGTTAAGATCCACCCTGCGCCGGTTGAATTGTTTCGGCGGACCGGCAGATGTAATCCGATCGTCGTGCTTTCAATGAGATGGACTACCGCGTCTCCACCTCGGCTTCCGAGACGGCATCATCTTCGGTAACGCCGTTCGATCGGTCGGCAGCGGGAAACGTTACGGAGAAGACACTGCCTTCGCCTTTTGTGCTCTCGACCTCAATGGTTCCTCCCATGAGCTCGACTAATCGTCCCGAAATAGCCAGCCCCAAACCGCTGCCTTCGTGCGAGCGATCCATCCCCGAGGATTCCTGCTTGAAGTCGTCGAAGAGATGCGGGACGAATTCTTCCTCGATGCCAATACCCGTGTCGCGCACCTGAATCTGCACCTGCCCATCTTCCTCGTCGACCGCCACCTCGACGTAGCCTTCGTTGGTGAACTTTACTGCGTTGGACACCAGATTGTCGAGGACGCGCTCCAGATATCGACCATCGAGCCGCGCGTGAATGGGCGGGCCGGAGGCCGCCAGGCGAAGGTCGATGTCCTTCTCCCCCGCATCTCGTTGGAAGGTGTGCACCACCTCTTCCGCGCGCTCTACCACGTCGACGCGCTGCGGATTGGCTTCCATCACGCCCGCCCTCAACTTCGCCAGATCCAGCAAGGCGTTGAGTGTGCGCATGAGTCGCTGGCCACTTTGCTCGATGATGTCGAGGAATTCCTGATGGTGGTCATCGACCTCTTCCTTGAGCACATCGGTGAAGCCGAGAATGGTCGTCAGCGGGGTGCGTAGCTCGTGCGAGGTGTTCGCCAGAAAATTATCCTTGAGCTCGTTGGCTTCGCGGAGGCGCTCGTTGGCCTCTTGCAAACGCTCGTTGAGCATTCGCTCGCGCTCCAGCTCTTTCGCCTGCTCCTTCGCGCGCTTATTCTCCTGCACGATCTGATGATACCGGCGATAGCCGAGGCCTATCACCACCACGCCCAAGACGTACGCTAAATACGCCCA
>CAYUVF010000002.1:6020-142794 GCA_964448045.1 uncultured Rhodothermales bacterium | reverse complement strand
ACCCGCGGTTACGCCCATCGTCCTCATCACCTCGGATGAGGAAATTGGCAGCTTCGAGTCGGAGCCCTACATCGAACGGCTTGCGCGCTGTGCGGAGCGCGTCTTCGTGCTGGAGCCCGCCCTGCATCGCGACGGCAAAATCAAGACGGCGCGCAAGGGCACCGGCGACTTCGAAATCATCGCTCGCGGCAAAGCGGCTCACTCGGGCCTCGACCCCGATGAAGGCGCAAGCGCGATCCTTGAGCTGTCGCACATCGTACAGCGGCTCTTTGCGCTGAACGACCCGGAGCGCGGCATCTCGGTCAACGTGGGCACCATCGACGGCGGCGTGCGAACAAACGTCGTCGCCGCAGAGGCGCGCGTAGGCATCGATGTGCGCGTCCCGACAAAAGAAGCAGCGCACGAGGTCGAGTCGACCATCCACAACCTGACTGCGCAGACGCCCGGCGTCACGCTCGACGTGAAGGGCACCATCCGGCGCCTGCCGATGGAGCGCACCCCGGCCAATCAGGCGCTATGGCAGCGGGCGAAACAGCTTGGCGCCTCCATCGGGCTCGATCTTGAGCAGGGACGCTCGGGCGGCGCCTCCGATGGCAACTTCACGAGCCGCTTCACCGCCACGTTGGACGGCCTTGGCGCCGTCGGCGATGGTGCGCACGCCGATCACGAGTTCATCTTCGTCGACGCCACGCTCGAACGCTGCGCCCTGCTCGCCCTGCTGATGATGGGCCCGCCGCTGGATACCGACGCCCGCTAATTCCCTCGGAAAAGGCGCCGGTCCCTGATGGCCCCGGCCATTTCTCACTGGGTCCCCACCCCGCTTCCTGCCGGGGCGGCCTCGGTCGTATCGACCGGAGCGGGCGGCGAGGGTCGCTCTTGCAGCAACTGCTCCAGATCGTTGAAGCGGCTGCCAAAGGTGCTAAAGTCGCCATTCTGCAGCGCCTCACGCGCCTGCTGGACCAGATCCTGCGCTTCCTGCAGCGCCTGAAGTTGCGTCCCGGACGGAGCGGCCTGGCCTGGACCGCCCTGCGAAGGCCCTTGCTGCTCCACCACACGCGCGCCGAAAATAGTGTTCAGGGACTGCTCCAGGGTCCGCTCCATCGCAACCCGGTCGCCGTAGGCCACGACAACTCGCTGCAGCTGCGGAATACTCACGTCCTGCGCAATCAGGTAGATGGGCTCCACGTAGAGGAACGAATCCTCGATGGGCACCACAATCAAGTTGCCGCGCACGACATTCGAGCCACGCTGATCCCAGAGCGACAGCTGGCGTGAGATTTCGGTGTCCTGGTCGATGCGCGACTCAATCTGGTTCGGGCCGTAAATCAGCTTCTCCTTCGGCAGCTTATAGACGACGAGCTCGCCGTAGTTGGGCGCATCGGACTTCGCGGCGACCCATGCGATCATGTTATCCCGGTTATCGGGCGTAACCGGCGTCATCAGCATGAACTGCAGCAGATCCTCATCGGGCAATTTCGACATGATGTAGTACGGCTGCATCAGGCGCTTGCGCCCATCGTACTGCTCGAAGGGCCGCGTCCACAGGTCCTCGTTGTTGTAGAAGACCTGCGGGATGGTCATGTGATAGCGGTTGTACTTTTCCACCTGCATCTCGAACAGATCCTGCGGATAGCGGAGGTGCTCGCGCAGGTTGTCGCTCATCGCGCTGATGGGCTGAAACAGATCCGGAAAGAGCGACTGGTACGTGGCCAGCACCGGATCCTCGGGATCCATGACATAGAAGTTAACATCGCCGTTGTACGCATCGACAACGATCTTCACCGAGTTGCGGATGTAGTTGACACCACTGGGTGAGGACGGCTCGGAGTAGGGAAACGAACGGGAGGTGGTATACGCATCCTGAATCCAGTACTGGCGCTCATCGCTCAGAACGACATACGGATCGGCATCGAGCTGGAGGAACGGAGCAACGCGCCGGATCCGCTCCTGCAGCCGGTTCCAGAGTTGGATCCGGCTCTCATCGTTGATATTCTCTGAAAGGACGATATTGAAGTCGCCCAGATGCCAGGCAAACAGCAACTCCTTCCAAAAGCTGTTGAGCAGCACACCGCCCGTGCCGCCGTAATTGGTGTAGACGTTCTCATCGCCGCGCGGATAATCGAGCTCCCGAGCGTTCGTGTTGACGAGCGCATAGGTAGGCGCATGCTCGCCGTAATAGATGGCGGGCTGCTCCACCTCCATCCCGGGCTCGGCCTCGGGCGGCAAGTTTTTAACCAGTAGATTGGGCGTGCCTTCCGCCCCCTCCTGGGCCACGAGGTTGCCTACGGTGCCGTAACCATGTGTATACTGCAGATGGCGGTTGTACCACGTGTCAGCCTGCCCGGGGAGCTGCTGCGTCAACTCGCGCGCGGACAGCATGACCTGGCGGTACTCCCCATCGACATTGTAGCGGTCAATGTCGACATCGTAGAACTGGTAGTAGAGGCGAATCTGCTGGAGCTGCTGGTAGTTGTCGATCAGCAGCCGCGGATCCCAGAGCCGCACGTTGCGGATTGTCTCCTCGTGCTCCTGGATGTCGGACATCGAGAGCTCCGTCTCGGCGGGATAGGACGTTTCCTTCACCTTATTGAGGTTGTAGCCTTCCCGCGTAAACTGGATGTTGTGCTCCAGATAGGGCTGCTCGTACTCCAGTTCATTGGGCTCCACCTGCAGTTGATTAATCACCGAGGGTGCCACCACGAGCCCGCCCACGAGCACGACCACGTAGAGAATGATGCCGTAGAGCAGGAGCCGCAGCCGGTATTGGAACAGGTTAAGCAGCACGATCGCCGCCAAGCCAAGCGTAGCTGCGACCATGACCCAGAGCATCGGCAGGGTGATGGTGACGTCGGTGTAGCCCGCTCCGAAGACGACGCCGCTGGCGGACTGAAGCAGCTCGAAGCGATCCAGATAAAAGCCCCACGTCCAGCCCAGAAGCAGCACGACGACGTTGGCGCCCAGATGGCGGATGACGCCGGGGCGCACCTGCAACTGTCCGTTCTGCACGCCGATCTGCCCGAACACGACGTACGCGGCCGTGAGCGTCAACAGGCCGAGGAAGGCGAGCCCCACCACGGCGCTCTGCGCGGCCTGCACGAAGGGCAGCTCCAACATGTAAAAGCCGAGGTCGATGTCGTACAGGGGATCCGTCATGCCGTACTCCTGCGCGCCGATATAGCGCAGGAACGTGTCCCACTGCCCAGCGAAGCCGCTGGCAAAGAGGAGCGCCACGAGTACCGCCGCGAACCACGCCAGGCGCCGCAGCCGGTCGCGCGTGAGGGGCTGCCCGCCCAACTCGGGCTCATCGCCCTCTTCCGAGGCCCAGTTCGAGGCCCAGAGCGGGGGGATCTGCTTCAGCAACCACCGATAGTTGAGACCGAAAAACGCCAGCGCTACGACGAACACACTGACAAATAGCCCGGCCTGCGTGCCCAAGATCGTCCAGAACACGCCGGCATAGCCCAGCTCCTGCATCCAGAGCAGCTCCGCGAGCGGCTCCGGCATAAAGAGCAGTAATGTGAGCACAACACCCAGAAGACCGACGAGGATCTGCAACGTGCGGCTCGATTTCAGGCGGGACATAAACTCATGCGATTATGATCAGAAACAGGCATCGTATGAATGCACAGAGTGGGCTTCGGTTCGCCGGAGCGGCCTCACTCCCGCGCCTCCAAATCCGCCGGGATGATAGAGTAGAGGAACGCATCGTGTGGCGCACCACGCATCCGAAGCCGATTGCGGAGTCGCCCTTCGCAATGCGCCCCCGCTTTTTCGGCCACTCGCTGGCTTGCCTGATTGCGGACGTCCATCGTGATTTCGATGCGCTGCAAGTCAGCCGTTTCGATGCCGAAGCGCGCCGTGAGCCGCACCGCGCGGGTGGCGATACCATTTCCTGCACGCGACGACCGCACCCAGTAGCCTATGTTGGCCCGTCGATGCGCCGCTTCCAGCTGGTTTAGCCCGCATCCGCCGATCAGGGTGTCCCCACGGGCATCCACCACGCAGAAGCTGAACGCCTCACCCTGCGCCCAGGCATCGGCGCGGGTGGCGATCCACTTCTCGCTGTCGGCACGGGTGTAGTCCTCGGCCCACGGCAGCCAGGGCAGCAGCTCATCGGTCGACTCGCGAACGGCTGTGTAGAGCGCGTCGACATCGGCCGGGCGAAACGGACGGATCGTGACAACGCCGTCGGTGCGCATGGTGGGAGTACTCATCGGAAGCCGGGGAAGTGACAGGAATCAGTCGCCTTCACGTTCGGCCTCCAGCTCGGCCATCGGGAACCACTCGGGCTCAGGTTCGACTTCGATTTCGGGCTGCGGCCCAGCATCGTCCCACCCCTGCTCGCTCGCGCGCATCAACGGCTCCACGGTCATGGGCCGATCCACTACGATCTGGCACGAGAGGCGAAAATTCCCGTACTGGTTGATGTCGTGCAGCTTCTCAAACTCGGCGCGCGTCATCACATCTGGCTCGCCCTCCTCGAACTGAACGCGGCAGGTGGTGCACTTGGCCTGACCGCCGCACCGATGGCCGATGTCGAGATCGGCTCCTTGCGCGATGGCATTCACAAGGCGCTCGCCTTCATCTACGTCGATAGTACCTACGTCTTTGATCGTTACCTTCGGCATGAACAGGGGCTCTGGATGATGAATGGATGGTGACTGCGCAACAAGTACGCTGATGCACGACGGCATGTCAACAACGGTGTGCCGGCGACAAACTCGCGCCGGAACGATGCGTACATAGATCGGCCCACAGGTTTCCTACGAGGTGTCCTGCGGCTTGCGCCCCTATTCACTCCCCCCTTTCAGCCTTTTCACATCATCCATCTGCTGCGCTCATGCACGAGCCTAAAAGCGTCCTTGTCACCGGCGGTGCCGGATTTATCGGATCAAACTTCCTGTTGCGCATGGTCCCCCGCCATCCCGAGGTGACCTTCGTCAACCTCGACCGGCTCACTTACGCCGGCAACCTGCTCAACCTGCGCGCCATTGAGGATGCCGACAACTACCACTTCGTGCAGGGCAACGTGGCCAATGCAGATCGAATGGCCGACCTCTTCGAGACGTACGATTTCAGCTCGGTCGTCCACTTCGCCGCCGAGAGCCACGTGGACCGCTCCATCAGCGCGCCGATGGCCTTTGTGCACACGAACACCGTCGGGACCGTCGTGCTGCTGGAGGCCGCGCGCCAGGCTTGGGGCTCCGGCGCCTCCCCCGCGGCGCGGCGCTTCGTCCACGTCTCCACCGACGAGGTCTTCGGCGCCCTCGGCCCCGACGACCCGCCGTTCTCGGAAACGACTTCCTACGATCCGCGCTCGCCGTACTCCGCCTCCAAAGCCGCAAGCGATCACTTCGTCCGGGCCTACCATCATACCTACGACCTGCCCATCTGCATCACCAACTGCTCGAACAACTACGGGCCGTTCCAATTTCCCGAAAAGCTGATCCCGCTCACCATCCAGAACGCCCTTGACCAGAACCCGATTCCGATCTACGGGACCGGCGAAAACATCCGCGATTGGCTCTACGTGGAGGACCACTGCGCCGCCATTGAGCGCGTGCTGATGGACGGGCAGAACGGCGCCACCTATGCCATCGGCGGCGATGCGGAAAAGACGAATCTGGACCTGGTCCACACCCTCCTCGATCTCGTCGACGACGCCCTCGACCACACACCCGGCACGTCCCGCGAGCTGATCACATTCGTGAAAGACCGTCCGGGCCACGATTTTCGCTACGCGATGGACTTCTCGCGGATCGCCGAGGAACTCGGCTGGTCGCCGCAACACACGCTCGAAGAGGGCTTGCGCGCCACCGTCGACTGGTACCTTTCCCACACCGATTGGCTGGAGGCCGTGCAAGACGACTCGTACCGCGCCTACTACGACGAGCAGTACGCCGACCGCATTGAGGAGGGCGCCAACGCCTGATCCCCGCCGTCGCCCGAGCAGCGCACGAATCTTCCATCGCCAGCTGAACGTTCAGTATCACCCTGATTACTGATGCTTGCCCGACCCGCTGCTCATGAAACTCCTCCTGTTCGACATCGACGGCACGCTGCTGCATGCCAATGGCAGCGGCCGGCGCGCCGTTGAAGATGCCTTGACCGAGGCCTGTGACCATCCCATCCACACCGAGGGCATCTCCTTCTCAGGCAAGACCGATCCGCAGATTATTGTCGAGATCTTGCAGGCCAACGGGCTCTCCCCCGACCGGATCGGCGCGCTCCGCACCGCCGCCCTCGCCGCGTACGAACGCGTTGCCACAACCACGCTCAACCCCGAAGACGTCGACCTCCTCCCCGGTGCCGACACGCTGCTCGACGCCCTCGCGGGCCGGACCGACGTTCAGCTTGCGCTCCTGACGGGCAATATCAAAGCGATGGCCTACCGCAAACTCGACGCGGTCGGGCTGGATCACCACTTTCCCTTCGGCGCCTTCGGCAGCGACCACGCCGACCGGTACCAGCTCCCGCCCGTGGCCCTACGACGCGCCCGCCGGCACACGGGCCATCCATTTCGAGGAGAGGACGTGACGATCATTGGTGATACGCAGCACGACATTCGCTGCGGTCGCGAAGTGGGCGCCCGCGCCGTCGGCGTCTGCACAGGCCGCTACACCCGCGACGACCTGGCCCCCCACGACCCCGATGTGCTGCTGGACGACCTGACGGATGCGAAGCAGTTCCTCCAGTCGGTACTCGGCAGCTCCTGATCCCCAGTCACAGAACGGCAGTCCCAAAAAAAGCGGGACGGTCAAAACCGCCCCGCTTGTTGGGCTAATGCGTGTGTCATGACTTGTGATGCCTAAACAGACCGAAAAAGGTCTTCCAGGGCTTGATCCGGGATCTCTCTGCATAGGGTAACGCCCTGTCCGTGGAGATGCCAAACGGGATGCCCCTTCGGCTCTCGGCGGCGCGTCTCTACCCGTAACAGAGCAATCGATCCGGCCCCTTTTCCTTTCGACTCCGTATTAGAAGTCCATATCGGCCATGTCCGGCATACCGGCGCCCTTGCTTTCCTTCCTGGGCTCGCTCGCGATGATCGCTTCCGTCGTGAGCAGCAGCCCCGCAATTGACGCGGCATTCTCGATGGCGCTCCGCGAGACCTTGGTGGGATCGAGCACGCCTTCCTTCAGCAGCGGACCGTACGTTTCCGTCCGCGCATTAAAGCCGAAGTCGTTCTCACCGCCGAGCACCTCTTGCACCACGATCGAGCCTTCAAGTCCCGCGTTGGTCGCAATCTGGCGCAGCGGCATCTCCAGCGAGCGGCGGATGATACTGACGCCGATCTGCTGATCAGCATTCTCGACGTCGAGATCTTCCAGCGCAGCGATCGCCCGGAGATAGGCGACTCCGCCGCCTGCGAGGACGCCTTCTTCGATAGCCGCGCGGGTGGCATGCAGCGCATCCTCAACGCGCGCCTTCTTCTCTTTCATCTCCGGCTCGGTCGCCGCGCCAATCTGGAGCACCGCAACGCCGCCCGACAGCTTCGCGAGCCGCTCCTGCAGCTTCTCCTGATCGTAGTCGGATGTGCTCGACTCGATCTGCTGTTTGATCTGATTCACCCGCGCCTTGATCTGATCGGCTGCGCCGGCGCCGTCCACGACGGTCGTTGTGTCCTTGTTGATCACAACGCGTCCGGCCTGGCCGAGGTGATCGAGCGTCGTGTTTTCCAGACGATAGCCACGCTCCTCGCTGATGACGGTACCGCCCGTCAGCACGGCGAGATCTTCGAGCATAGCCTTGCGGCGATCACCGAATCCCGGCGCTTTCACGGCCGCCACCTTCAGCGTGCCACGGAGTTTGTTGACCACCAGCGTAGCGAGCGCTTCCCCATCGATGTTTTCGGCGATGATGAGCAGCGGCTTGCTCAACTGGGCGACCTTCTCCAAAATCGGAAGTAGGTCCTTCATTGCACTGATCTTTTTGTCGTGGATGAGCACCTGCGCATCCTCGAGCACCCCCTCCATATCCTCGGCATCGGTCACGAAATACGGCGAGAGGTAGCCGCGGTCAAACTGCATGCCCTCGACGACATCGAGCTCCGTTTCGAGGCCTTTCGCTTCTTCGACGGTGATCACGCCGTCCTTGCCGACCTTATCGAACGCATCCGCGATGAGATCCCCGATGGATTCGTCGTTGTTCGCAGAGATGGTCGCTACCTGCGCGATCTCGGCCTTGCCGGTGATCTCCCGGCTCTGCTCCCGCAGATGCGCCACGACCGCCTGCACGGCGGCGTCGATGCCCCGCTTCAGGTCCATCGGGTTGGCTCCAGCAGTGACGTTCTTCAACCCGGCATTCATGATGGCCTGCGCCAGCACGGTCGCCGTCGTCGTGCCATCGCCCGCGACGTTGCTCGTCTTCGAGGCCACTTCTTTTACCATCTGTGCCCCGATGTTTTCGAGCCGGTCTTTCAGCTCGATCTCCTTTGCCACCGTGACGCCATCTTTGGTGATGACAGGCGCACCAAAGGATTTCTCCAGCACGACATTACGGCCCTTTGGACCCAGGGTGACTTTCACCGCGTTGGCCAGCGTATCAACTCCTCGCTTGAGCGCATTCCGCGCCACTTCGTCAAATACAATTTGCTTACTCATAGCGCTTTATATTCTGTTAGAGTGATAATTTTATTTTACCTTAACGATCATCTTCAACACGACCAAACAGGTCAGACTCCTTCATGATGAGTATATCTTCGCCATTGAGCGAGATCTCGGTTCCTGCATATCTGCCGTACAACACAGTATCGCCCTCCGAAACATTCATCGCGATGGGCTTGCCCTCTTCGACACGTCCCGGCCCAACAGCGACTACAGTGCCCTGCTGTGGCTTTTCCTTTGCTGTGTCGGGGACGAACAGTCCTCCCGGCGTGGTCTCTTCCGCTGGAGTCGGTCGCACCGCCACTCGATCGCCCAACGGTTTAAATTGACTCATGAGTATTACCTCTAATATCTATATATCTGGGATTGATTATGTGCCTCAACTAACACATTCGAATGTGCGTTTACGATCTACCGCTCGCACGCTATCAAATAGAATACCGACAGATGTGTGTACCGCTCTGTTCTTTATTTATTCACAATCACATTGTCAAAAATATGTTTGTTTATATGTGTACCGATTGGGCGCTTGGTTCTTCGAAAACAGGACTGCCAAAATCGACGGACGCCGCTCCCTTTTTGTCAGGCTCGGGCTGCCACCGTGACATCGGAGCGATCCGCCGGAGACCGCTTGTGCCCAGCGAACGATAAAAACAATCCGAGGTGAAACTGCCGCTGCACTACCAGGGAATCGTTCTCCCATTCCACGCCCGAAAGCTGCCGGCATCGTCGAGCGTGAGACCCTCCAGCACCTCCAGCATGCCCCGCACGGATTCGCGGGGCGTGATCTGTGCCCCGCGTCCGCCCATGTCAGTTTGTACCCATCCGGGCTGCATCGCGAGTGCGATGACACCGCGGGGCTTGAGTTCAAACGATAGCAGGCGCGTGAGCATGTTGAGCGCGGCTTTGCTGGCCCGGTAGCTCTGCCAGGTCGCCGGACCCTGCACCTGTGCGATGGACCCCAAATCTGAGCTAATATTAATCACTTTCGGCGGCGCAGGGTGGCTTGCTGCGGTGCGTTTAAGGAGCGGCGTTGCCTCCTGGGCCAAGAGATGAGGGCCAACGGCGTTGACCTGATAGACCTCCAGCATCTGCTCCTGTGTGAGCGATCCAAAAGTATCACTGCGTCCGCCCCCACTCACTCCGGCGTTGTTGATGAGCAGATGCAGAGCCCCATGCTCCTGCTCGACTCGCTTCAGGGCCGTGTGCATCGTGGCAGGTTGCGTCACATCCACCTCGAGGCGGTCGATCTGCGAGCCGTAGTCGTCGGCGAGGTCATCGAGTTGAGGCGCAGAAGACGGATGTCGACAGGTTGCGATGACCGTGTCGCCGCGTCGCACCAGTTGACGCGTCCACTCCAGGCCAAGGCCGCGATTCGCACCGGTGATAAGCGCAATTGCCATAGGAAGCCGGATTGTGATGAGATGAACTCCGAGAACCGGCTTGTTAAATACACACCTCCGCGCTGAGATGCGTGCACGCGGCGAATTTCCAGGCCAGCCAAAGCCCGGACAAAAAAGAGCCGGCACAACGTCTCTACCCGTTGTGCCGGCTACCCCACCATGAAACAAACACTACCAGAGGAGTGCTGCAACACGCGTTGCAGCCTCACACTTATCTCTATTAGCAACTCTCGTACCAGGGTCGTCAAAAACGCCTCAGAACGCTCAAATCGGCGTTTACATCGCTGATGGAGCGGTCTCAGAATCCTCTCCATGTGCCGAAACCTCATTTCTTTCCGGCATCGCAATACCATTCCCGGCGAGATCAAACTGGCCGACGAGGCGCTGGAGCTGTCCCGTGAGCGCGTTGAGTTCATTGGCGGCCGCTGCAATCTCGTTGACGCCCCGCGCCGAATCGCCGGTGACCGTCGAGATGCTCTCCACGTTGCGGGAGATTTGCTCGCTCGTCACCGATTGCTCCTCCGTGGCTGCCGCGATCTCCCCGATTCGGTCGGCCACCGCTTCGGCGTCGTGCACGATTTCGTCGAAGGCGCTACCGGCCCGCCCGGCGAGGTCGATGCTTGCGTCGACTTCATCCTTACCCTCGCGGATGGCCTCCACCGCCTGCCTCGTCTCGGTCTGGATTGCGCCGATCATGTCGTTAATCTCGTCGGTGGCTTGCGCTGTACGCTCGGCGAGTTGGCGCACCTCGTCGGCGACGACGGCGAATCCTTGACCGTGTTCGCCCGCACGGGCGGCTTCGATGGCTGCATTGAGCGCGAGCAGATTCGTCTGATCGGCAATCTCGTCGATGGTCGAAATGATCTCGCCGATCTGCTCGCTGGATTCGCCCAGGCGCTCGACAGTGCGAGCCGAAGTCGTGATAACGCGCCCCATGTCCTCCATCTTGGCAACCATTTCTTCCATGACCGCTTTATTGTCTTCGGCCGTCTGCCCGTTGGCCTCAGCCAGCTCGGCGGTTTCGGTTGCGCCCTGCGCGTTGGTGACAATGGTGCGGCTCATCTGCTCCATTGCAGCGGCGACCTCATCAGCCTGCGCCGCCTGCTCTTCAATGCCGGCGGCCAGTTGATCCGTCGAGCCACTGACCTCCTCGGCTGTCGCGGCCGCAGCCCGCGTGCTGCCCACAACCTCATGCATCATCTCTTGCATCGTCCCCACGGCCTGGTTAAAGCCCTCGTAGAGACGCCGGATGTTTTCATCATCTTTCGCACTCGGCTTGGCTTGGACGGTCAGATCGCCGCTGGCGAAGCGGTTCATCTTACCGAGGATGGTGGTAACCCGCTGCTCCAGATAGGCGCTCCGCTCCTCCAGTTCCGTCGTCAAGGCCTCGGCCTCTTCGGCGCGGGCCTCGCTCTCGGCTTCCTGTTTGGCCCGCTGCCACTTCTCTTTCATGTTGCGCTGGCAGTTGAGCGTCAGAACCGCGACCTCCAGCACGACCCAGAAGGCATGCTCTACAATCCGGAACTCTTCGGTCGTGACGATGCCAAAGAGCGATTCAGGCCAGATGATACCCCGCACGAGGTGGTCGACCGCCGTCACGGCGGCGCCCGTCATCAGGATCCGCCAGTCCTGATAGTTGGCTAACACCGCGAGCGAGACGAAGACGTGAAAATGCGTTTCGATGCGCCCGCCCGTAAGATGAATCAGCAGGCCCGACATCAGGAGCTGCCCGCCGGCGATTAGGTGGCGCGTGAACCGATCGCCCGGCCGCAACCACGCCATCGCCACCGGAAGCGCCGTAATCAGTCCCCCGAGCCCGATGGCAGCGTACACGTGCAGATGTGTTTGCGCCATGCTCCCCGACCAGGTGCGCGGCGAAATGGCAAAAGCCAGCACGATCGCGGCCCCCCACTGCACCGTCATGATGTAGGCAAACAGCCGATCGTTGTGTTTGAAATTCTGTTGCCGGTAGTCTGTAAACAGGCTGCGGGCCCGGTCACGCAAGGAGCCGAATGTCGAGGCGGCCATGAAATTGAGTCAAGTCAAATGCGGAATGACAGACAGAAGGTCGAGTGCTCACGAGGCGGATGCGTCGAAACGCGCGGAAGGAGGTGCCTCGGCTTCAGCGTGAAGCAGGCAGCCAAAAACGAACGTCGATGCCCGGTCCGACTGGCCCTGGCGGATCCACTGCGCGATGGCCTGCCGACCTTTGTTGAGGCCTTCGTGCCCCCGCGATCCGGTAATCCCGCCATTGAAGACGAGCTGTCCCTTCGGATCGTAGAGCAGGACCTGGCCGGACGTGTACGCCCCGAACTGATGGGCAATCGCCGCGCCGGGGTCGCGGTGCGGGGTCACGCCCGGAATGGCGGCGGCTTTCCGCCAGAGCCCGCTTTGGGTCCATGCGTCGCTGAATTCGCCGGGCTGCGTGAAGTAAACGTGGACGTCGAGACGATCCCGGACGTGCCGCATCAAGCGAGCTAATTCGCCCATGGTCGCATCCGTGCACGGACAGTGCGGATGAGCAAACACGGCAAGGGTATAGCGCGATGCGGCGGGCGTCTCATCGACGGCAGCCGGCCAATCGGAGGGCGCGTCGGCCAGCGGACCGGGATCATTCTGATATGCCATCAGGACAACAAACCCGGCGGCTACAGCCACACCCCAACCAGCCAGCCCAATCCAGGCCCCTATCCTACGGTTCATAAACGCAGTCCCTCGCCGATGCGCGTGTCTTAAGCGTGATTGTCAAGCACTCACTTTATCGGCGACACCGCGATACGCTTAAACCCGCACGAACGCAGGCGGCGTTTTTCGACATAGACGCGTGGACTGTGAATGGGCGCAGCCTGCACGCCCTTAAGCTGAGTGGCTTCCGATCGGCAGTCACAGGCGACTGTAAGAAGTGATTGAACCTGCTACCGCGCCGGCTCCTGGGCGTACGCCCGGACGGCCTCTTGCGGGCGCCGCGGCGGCCGGGAGACGCATCGTGATCGTCGTGCCCTCTCCTGCCGCACTCTCGATATCGAGCGATCCGCCACTGTGGTCGACGATCTCGCGCGCAATCGTCAGCCCCAACCCCGAGCCCTGCTGCTCGAACGCGTCGCGGTCGAACTGCACGAAAGCGCCGATCTGTCCAATCTGGGCGGCGGTCATCCCACGTCCCCGATCTTGGATGGCCAGTTCGTAGTCCTCCGCCCGCTGGCGCCCCACGACACGAACCGGGATTTCGTCCTCCGAGAAGCGAAAGGCATTGCTTACCAGCTCACGGATCAACTTGCTGAAGAAAATCGGGCTGAGGTCGACCTGCCCCTCGTCGAGATCGAGCTCCAAATCGGCTGCGCGGTCGTAGTCCTTTGCTTGCTGCTGGGCACAGGCTCGCACGGCATCCGTCACGGGCGTTGGCCCATCCGGGGCGTCAACCGACAGGCCGGCGGCCAACCGAGCGTAGAGGATGTGATTCTCGACGAGCCGCTTCAGCCGATCTGCCGAGGCGAGCACTTCGCTCAGCAGATCGCGCGCCTCGGCGCCGTCGAGCTCATCCCAGTCAGCCATGAGGATTTGGCTGTACCCTTCGATGCCCATCAGTGGGGTGCGCAACTCGTGGGGCAAGATCGTCGAGATGGTCTGCCGGAGGTCTTCCAGCTGCTGCTCTTGCCGCTCCTCGATGGCGTGGCGGCGGCGCAAACGCGTCTCAATGGCGTTGAGCAGCTCAGCCGCGCGAAACGGCTTGGTCACGTAATCGTCGGCCCCTCCGTCCATCCCCTCGCGCAGATCATCCCGCGTGGACCGGGCCGTGAGAAAGATGAACGGTGTCGCCGCCAGGTTCGCATCATTGCGTACGGCCTGCAAAACGTCGTGCCCATCCGCATCGGGCATCATCACATCGCACACGATGAGGTCGGGCGCATGGCGGCGAGCCTGTTCGATCCCGGCCGCGCCATCTGCCGCCTTGATCGGATCGTAGCCGGAGGCCTCCAACAGATCCGCCACGTTGTCGCGGATGGACGGCTCGTCTTCGATAACTAAGATGGTTGACATGACGTGAGCGAGGAACCTGCGGTAGAATGATGATGGAGCCACAGCGTACGCCTCGTATCTAAAACGAACCTGAAATCGATGACCTGCTGCAGCCCGTGCCGACACCGATTACGGATACGTTACACCGCATTGCCGAGATGATCGGCGACGGTGTCGAGTAAGTCGTCGACACGGAACGGCTTGGTGATGTAGTCATCAGCGTCGTGAAGGAACGCTTTTTGGCGCGTATTCGGCTCGGCGCTGGCGGTGAGGAAGATGAAGGGAACTTCGTTTAGCTCTGCGTCGGCGCGAACGTGCTGGAGCACCTCCCATCCGTCCACGTGCGGCATCATCATGTCACACAGGATCAGGCGAGGGCGCGTATGGATGAGAATCTCCAGTGCGTCACGTCCATCCGAGGCAGTTTTCACCTGGTAGCCTTCCAGCCCGAGCAAATCGCTCAGGTTGTCGAGAATGTGCGGTTCGTCATCGATCACTAAAATCACGGATCGGGGCATCGGCTGTACTACGGTTGGGTGATGTGAAAAGGGGAGCCGTCAGGCGGAGACGTGCTGGGATCGGCGCAGCGGAAAGCGAACGGTAAACTCGGTGCCTTCGCCCTCGGCGGTATCCACCGCGACGCGCCCCTCGTGCACGTCCACAGCCTCCTGGACGATAGCGAGCCCCAGCCCGGTTCCGCCGGTAGTACCCACGTTTTCGGCCCGATGGAACGGCTCAAAGAGCCGGTCGAGGTCATCCGCGGGTATCCCGATGCCTTCATCGGCGACGCGGCAGACGACCTCATCGACTCCCTGATCGAGCTGGAGGGTGACACGACTGCCCGCAGGCGAATACTTAATCGCATTCGAGAGGAGGTTATTCATCACGAGCCGGATGAGCTGCGCATCGGCCTCGACCGTCAGCGCCTCGTCCAATCCGTGCACGACGATGTCGTGGTCGACCCCGATGCCCTGGCGAAGCTCATCGACCAGCTTGCGCGTGAGCGGCACGAGATCAATTTCCTCCGGCCGGAAGGGCATCTGTCCCTGCTCGGCCCGGCCGAAGACCAGCACGTCTTCGAGCAGCCCCGCCATCTTCTCCACGTTATCCTGGATGCGATCGAGGTGCTTACTGACCTTGCCGGTCTTGCCCCGGTCAATGAAGAGGTCGACCAGCTCGGCTGAGGACTGGATGGTAGCCAGCGGCGTGCGCAACTCGTGAGAGGCCATCGACACGAAGCGCGATTTGAGGTTGCTGAGCTCGCGCTCTTTTTCCAGCGCCTCGCGCATCTGCTGCTCGGCGGCTTTGCGCTCGCTGATGTCACGTTCGACGGCGACGTAATGGGTAATGTGACCGGCCTTTGGATCGCGCACGGGGGAGATCGACCACTCCAGATGGAAGGGGGTGCCGTCTTTGTGGTAGTTGATCGTTTCGCCGGCAAAGGGCTCCCCCCTCTCCAGACTGGCCTGGAGCTTATCCAGTACGGCCCGATCGGTCTTCGGCCCCTGAAGCAGGCGCGGCGTCTTCCCGATGACCTCGTCGGCGGAGTAGCCCGTCATCGCCTCGAAGCCCCGATTGACGTACCGGATGACCGGTCCGGGGCGGTCGAGCTGGGCATCGGTGATGAGGACGGCTTCCTTCGCCTCGTGAACGGCAGTTTCGAGCAGGCGCAGGCGCTCTTCGGTTTGCTTCCGCTCGGTGATGTCGAACATCACCCCGTCGAGCCATTTGACCCCGCCGTCTTCGTCGAAGCACGGCCGAGCCAGATCTTGAATCCACGAGATGCTGCCATCGGCGCGGCGGATCCGGTACTCAACCTCAAAGGCCCGCTTCTGACGAACGGCCTGCCGGACGACCTTGCGAATCTTGGGCAAATCCTCCGGCACGACGATGTCGATGAAGGAGCGCTCGTTGGAGACAAACGGCTCGGACGGGTGGCCACACACGTCCTCCCACCCCGAACTGGCGTACAATGTGTCCCAGTTGCTATCGTACGTGCATCGGTAGACGATCCCGGGCAGATTGGACACCAGCCCGCGAAAGCGCGCTTCGCTGTCCTTGAGCGCATGGAGGGCCTGCTTGCGCTGGGTGACATCCGTGAAGTAGACCGAGAGGCCGTCCTCAAAGGGATAGGCGCTGACCGCAAACCACACATCCCCGGGCGGATAGTAGGCTTCGAAATGAACCGACTCGCCCGTTTCCACTGCCTCATGGTACTGATCGTAAAAGGCGGTTTCGATGGCTTCGGGAAAAGCGTCCCACACATTCGCCCCCACCAAATCCTCGTGCTCGTTGTCGGTCAGCTTCGAGAGCAACTTATCGGCGTGCGAATTCAGGTAAGTAAACGTCCAGTCATGATCGACGGCAAAGAACGCATCCGAGATGCTTTCGAAGACCCGCTCAATACGCGCCTGCGACGCTTCCAGCTCCATTTTCGCTGCTTCCAACTCCTCGGCGTACTGGCGCAGCGCCCGCTCGGCCTTGCGACGTTCGGTAATGTCGCGTGCGGCCGCGTACGTAAGCCCGTTATCGGTGTAGGAGATGGCACGCCATTCGAGCACCCGGTACGTCCCATCCTGGCGCCGGTACCGGTTGACAAAATCGACGACGTCCTGGCCTTCGGACAGCTGCCCCATCGCGCGGCGCGTCTGCTCCACGTCGTCCGGATGAATAAAGTCGAGATAGGACCGCTGGGTCAACTCCTCGGCGGAGTAGCCAAGCACCTGCTCGAAGGCCGGGTTGACCCGCGTGAAATAGCCATCGCGTTGGGCGATGCACATGATGTCGATCGAGAGCTCGAAGAAGTTATCCACTTCGTTCTCGGCACGCTTGCGGCGAGTGACATCCTGCAGCGTGCCCGCGACTTGCACAACCGCGCCGTCCACGACGTTCGGTTCACCGATCGAGCGCATCCAGCGCCGCTCGCCATTGGCGGTGATGAAGGGCAATTCGAGGCTCCACCCGTTCTGCTCTTGCACTGCTCGCTCCAGCGCAGTGCGCAGCGTACGGCGCGCTTCGGGAGGATAAAACGTGAGCGCGTCTTCGACCGTGGGCTCATGCTCCAGAGGGAGCCCGTGCAGATGATAGGTCTCATCGGTCCAGTGCAGGCGGCCGGTCCGCAGATCAATTTCCCAGCCGCCAATCTTACCGAGGTGCTGCGACTGATCGAGGAGGATGCGTTTTCGCCGGAGCCGATCGCGGGTCTGGTGGCTGTCGATGGCCACACCGGCGAGTCGTGCGGCCAGATCGGCCAGATCGGCCAGATCGGCCAGCGATTGGTTGGTTGCTTTGGGATGGTGCGGGGCATCAAACCAGAGGGTACATACGCCGAGCACCGAGGCGTTTTCGCCCTGGATCGGCCGTGACACGCTGGCCTGCAGGCCGTGGCGCTGCATCCGAGCGCGCAGCATGGCATCCGGCTCGTCGCGGATAGCATCGCTTACCGAAATGCGCTCGTTATCCCGGATTGCCCGCCCGCAGGCCCCCGTTCCCGACGCGACCGAGGACCCGTGAAATGCGGTGACGAACGCATCGGGGAGCCCGGTCGCGGCTCCTACCTGCAGCGTTTCTGTCGCCGGATCCAACCGGAAAATCGAAACACCCGTGGCGAGGCCGGCCTGCTCCACGAAGGTCGCGATGGCGTGCAGCGTTTCATCGAGGGACGCGCCCTGGGCAATCCCCGCTAAAATGCGGTTTTGCAAGGCCTGACGGCGCTCACCCCGCTTGCGCTCGGTGATATCCCGCGCGATCCCCTGATACCCGATGAGCTCGCCCGCATCGTCGAGCCGCGGCGTGCCGCTCGTCTCCACCACGACGGGGTAACCGCCCCGATGGATGAGCATCTTCTCGATCCGCTCGAAACCCTCCTTTCGTTCGACGTGGGACGTAAGCACATTGGCAAATTGATCGGTATCTGCCGATGTCATGAAGTCGAACGAGGTCTGGCCGATCAGCGCCTCGGTGTCGTATCCCAGAATCTCGGTCGCCCCCGGACTGACGTAGGTGAACCGCCCATCGGGGTCCATTTCCCAGATCCAGTCGTGGCTCTGCTCAACGAGGGTACGGAATCGCGCCTCGCTCTCGCGCAGGTCGCTCTCGATGCGCCGTCGCTCGCTGATTTCACGGCGCAGCTCCAGCTCGTCGACTACCATCGCGGCCAAGTCCTCGAGCTGCCGGATGTGCCGCTCGGAGAGGGTGCGAGGTGTTGTGTCGAGCACGCAAAGCGTGCCGAGAATGTGACCGGATGGGGTGAGTAGCGGCGCCCCGGCGTAAAAGCGCAAGCCTGGATCGCCCGTGACGAAAGGATTGTCGACAAATCGGGGATCGGCCGCCAGATCGTCCACCACGAGAATATCCTCGCTCAGGATGGCATGTGTGCAAAACGACATCTCCCGATCGGTTTGCCGCAAGTCGACGCCGAAGCACGACTTGATCCACTGCCGGTCTCGGTCGATCAGCGAGACGAGGGCGATGGGGACATCGAGGAGATCGGCCGCGAGGCGGGAAATCCGGTCAAAGCTCTCCTCCGGCGGCGTATCGAGAATGTCGTACCGCACGAGCTCACGCATCCGCTCGGCTTCGTGCTCAGGAACAGGATACGCCATCAAGTAAGGGGTCAGATGCAAAAGGGGTCTAAGGCCGGGCATCTCCACGAGGGAAATGACGCCGCGTGAATGAGCAAAGGGTGTGCCCCGAGACGTGTCTGCGCACGTATTAACGGGCGATAGGCCGGCCCGGGCCCGCCGCCAGCCCCCACATATCGGTACTTTTCACAATTGATACATTTCAACCCATCTGATCCGGTCTCTCGGTTCGGCATGGGTCAGGGCTTGCCAGCTTACAGGTTTAATGTTGAGCCCCCAGGTGCCGATAAACATCAATGGATGTAACTACACCCCACTGACGTCCATGACTACAGTCCTTTTTGTAATGAATCTGGATCCGCTCTCATCCCCCGTCTCCCCTCTCTGCCTTAGCACACCGGCAGACGTAGGCGCCATGCACTGAGTTTCAGGGGTCCGCCGGTCTTCCCTTCACTGTGGATCTGTGTTCAAGGCCTCATGCAAAAGTCCACACTTATCGGATTGGTTGCAGGGTTCCTGCTGATCTTCGGCGCCATTTTCATGGGTACCGGATGGCAGACCTTCTTCGACGTGCCCGGTCTGCTCATCGTGGTGGGGGGTACGGCCTGCGGCTTGCTCGTCAACTACACGCTGGCGGACATGAAAAATCTTCCGGAGGCCCTCAAGGCTTTCCTCAACTTTGAGCCCCCGGACCTGCACGATAAAGTGGATGAGTTCACCGAGATCTCCAGCACGGCCCGCCGCGAAGGCCTCCTCGCCCTCGACCGCGCCCTCGACGATATCGACGACGAGTTGCTGAAGTTTGGCCTCGAACTCGCCATCGATGGCACGCCCGAAGACGAGATCATTGAGCTGACCGACCGATGGATCGAGCGCGATTCGCGTGCGCGGCGCCTCGTCGCCAATTTCTTCACGACGGCCGGAACGCTCGCCCCGGCCTTCGGCATGATTGGCACGCTAATTGGACTCATTCAGATGCTACAAAACCTGGATGATCCGACCCAGATTGGCGCCGGCATGGCCACCGCGATGGTGACCACGTTCTACGGCGCCCTTCTGGCGAACCTCGTCTGCCTTCCCGTAGCGGGCAAAGCGGGCGAGCAGCGACAAGCCATGAGCCATGCCTACGAGCTCACGCAAACCGGCATTCTGGCTGTCGTGCGCGGCGACCGGCCCAGCCAGATTGAGCGACGCCTGAAGACGTTCGTTCATGAGGCCGAGGACACAGGCGCTCCCATCGAGGACGAGGATGAACCACTCGCGCAAGCGGCATAGCACGCAGTGGGCGACCCATCCTTCCGTACTTCACGGACGTATCAGCCTGCTAATATGAGCAAAAAGGACGAGGGGAATGACCTCCCCACTGCCCCATTCTGGATGGCCACTTTCAGCGACATGATGACGCTGCTGTTAGTGCTTTTCGTCCTGATCGTGTCCATGTCGAAGGTCGAGGTCGAAAAGTTTAAGGAAGCCATCAGCTACTTCCAGGGCCGTACTGGCGTGCTGCAAAACAACGCTGCGTTGCAACAGCCTCAGCCCTTCCAATCGCCCATGCAGGAGCGGCGCATCGAGGCCCTGACGAGCTATCTCGAAGAAAAAGGCCTGGAGGATAAAGTTCGCGTCGAAGTGACCGAGGAGGGCGTGCGCACCGTGATTACCGACTCGGTGATGTTCGAGTCGGGCCGCGCCGAGCTAATCGAACCGGCGAGCACCGTCCTTAGCCTGCTGGCCGGCGTGATCGATGCCGACGTGCAAGCCGTCGCCGTGGAAGGCCACACCGACAGCCGCCCCATTCAGACGTCCAAATATCCGTCGAACTGGGAGCTTTCCGCCGCCCGTGCTTCATCTGTCGTACGCTTTTTGCAAACCCAGGAAGATGTGCTGGATCCCGGCCAGTATGCCGCCATCGGATATGGCGAGCACCGGCCGGTCGCCCCCAACCAGACGGCGGATGGGCGCGCTCAAAACCGCCGTGTTGAAATCTTATTCAGTTGGAAATCATGGCCGAAAACGAACCCGTCGAACCCGAAGAAGGAGCCAAACCAGACGCCAACCCCGATGAAGTTGCCACCGGATCGCGATCTACCCTACTGATCGTGGTGCCGGTCGCCCTGGTGATGGCCGCGGTCGGCGGCTGGCTGGCATACAGCCAATACCCGGCGGTCAATGCCGCGGCCAACCAGGTGGAAACGCTGTTCGTCAGTGCCGACACCGCCGAGGCAGAAGCCAACGACTACGGCTCGTTCTATGAAATCAAAGGCCTGATCGTCAATCCGGCCAGCAGCGAAGGTGCCCGCTACCTGATGGTCGACGTAGGCCTCGAAAGCTCGAAGTCGGAGGTCATCTCCGACCTTGAATCGAAAGAGGTCGTGGTGCGCGATCGGATCATTCGCCTGCTGGCCGAGCGCACCTCCACCGAGCTCTCCGATATTTCGCAGCGCGACTCGATTAAGACTGAACTCCTCCACTCGATCAATGACGTCCTCCAGGAGGGCGCCGTCGATCAATTGTACTTTACTCAGTACGTACTCCAGTAAACGCTCGCCACGAGCTCCACCTCTCCCAGCGTACGCAGCCCATGGCCCGGCCGCTCAGCCAGCAAGAAATTGATGCGCTCCTCGATACCCGAGGGACGGACAAGGACGTGACCAAGTCCGCGGAGGAAAGCGCTGCCCAATCCGATCTTTTGGATCGCGTGGAGCCCTACAACTTCAAACGCCCGCGGCTCTTTTCGCAGGAGCAGATGCGTGTGCTCAGCTATGTGCACGAATCGTTTGCGCGCGACCTCTCGGTGTATCTTTCGGCGCAGCTCCGCACCATCGTCGACATTACGCTCGAATCGGTCGACCAGGTGATCTACTCCGAGTTCGTGATGTCGAGCAAGCCGCCGTCGGCCCTCTACGTGGTCAATGTGGTGGAGCTCGACCACAAGATGGTCTTCGAGATGGATCCAAGGCTGGTCATTTACACGATTGAGAAGCTCTTCGGCGGGCCCGGCGTCTTTCTGGAAGAAACCCGTGAGGTGTCGCAAATTGAGCAGCGCATCATGAGTAAGGTTATGAAGCGCGCCTACGAGGAGCTGGAAGAGGCCTGGCAACAGGCCGAAGACATCACAATCGAGGAGACGGCCTTCGAAACCAATGCGGAGTTCGTCCAGATCATCCCTGCTGCCGAACCGGCATTTAACGCGACGTTCGAGGTAACGATCTACGACGAACCCTCGTACATCAATATTTGCTATCCCTACATCTTGCTGGAAAAGATGCTGGGAACCTCCGATATGAAGCAGTGGATCGCCAGTGCGACCACGCCGGCTTCACCCGAGGAGCGCGAGCGCTTCGAGGGCCGCCTCCAGGCCACCGACGTGGAGCTCCGCGCCGAACTGGGCGACGTCGAGCTCCCTCTTCCCGACCTGATGGACCTGCAAGAAGGCGACGTCATCCCCCTGCGCCGCCGCGTCGATCAACCCCTGAAAGTATTCGTCAACGGCCGCCGCAAATTCCTGGCGACGCCCGGCAAATCGGGCCAAACCCGCGCCGTTAAAATCATAGGCTACGACCAACCGCTGGACGCCGAGTAATCATGGACGCTCCCACCCTCAACGCCCATCTTAAAGAGGCGCAGACCGCCCTCGAATCGTTTCTGACGCAGCTTCTGAGCCGCGATGACATCAGCCTCACCGTGGAAGAAGCCGCCGAGTCGGACGAAGATTCGGCTCAGATCCCCCTCACGACGGAGCTGGCCGTCGGCGCCGATAACTTTGCGCTGGAGTTGCCGACCGGCATCGTGCCGATGATCGGGGACGCCATCCTCGGCCAATCGATGGAGATCGACGAGGACGGCGCCGATGACCTGATCAGTGAGATGACGGGCCAGGGCTACGGTGCCGTGCGGACGCAGCTCGCCGAGGTTGGTCTTAAGCTGCCCGACGTGCAGTTCACGGTTTCCCCACCCGGCGATCCCGGCCCCGAACTACCTGCCAACCAACTGTGGGCCGCCGCCTTCACGCTGACGGTGGACGATGAAACCCTAACCGGTACGATCTATCTCGAACGTGCCCCCTCCGATGCTGCAGAGGCCCCCGCCTCGGCCCCGGCCCAAGAAGCCCAGGCGACTGCGGCCAACACATCGGCCGATGCGACTTCGGCCCAGTCCTCAGCCCCGCAGGGAGGGTCGCAATCGAGCCCATCGACTGCACAACATCCTGCCGGATCCGACGGCGGAGGCGGATCCGTCGACGTCGCTCCGGCTGAATTTTCCGATCTGGGGGCGGAAACTCTTGGGGGGCAAGCCAAACAAAGTCGGGGCAACTTCGAGATGCTGGCCGAAGTGGAGCTTGACGTGCGCGTGGAGCTCGGGCGCCGCAAACTTCCCCTCGCCGATGTCCTCCAAATCACATCCGGCAGCGTTATCGAGCTCGAAAAGCTGGTCGGCGAGCCGCTCAGTATCTACGCCAACGGCCGCTTTATCGCCGAGGGCGAAGCCGTCGTGATCGACGAAAAGTTCGGCGTGCGCATCACCAAACTGGCACCCAAGCAACAGCGCAGCAAGGCCCTGTTGTAATCCGTGCTGCCCATCTGGCATCGTTTTGGCGGAAAGGGGGATTGCACGACTCCCGTGCCCTTTGCACCGGAGCCCCGCGCTCACAACCCTCCCCCCTGCCGTGAACGACTGGATCCCCCGCTTTCAATCGCTGCGTGAGGGCGATACCTCGTCCTCACGTCCCCTCGTCACAGGCCTCCTGATCATCACCGGCGGCTTGCTGCTCCTCTGGGGCCTCGTCGCCCTGATGCCATCCTCGCCCCCTGCCCCCGCCGTCGCCTCTGATGAAGCCGGCACGGTGGCCACCTCCGTGGAGTCGTCCGAGGGGCTGACGGTCTTCACTCCCGGACGTATCGCCGTGCTCGTACTGCTCGCCGCGGGCGGCGCAGGCGCCCTCTACTTGAACCAGCGCGCGGGCTCGGCGTCTCGATCTCCCCGAGGCCCGCTCCAACCGATGGGCGATCTGGCGCTGACGCCCAACCAACAGCTGAAGCTGGTTCGGTGCCGCGACGACGTGCTGCTACTGGGTATTTCGCAGGGGGAAATCCGGCTGCTGAAAAGCTACCCGCGATCGGAGTTTGAGTCGGCAGATGCAGAGGAGTTGGCTCCAACCGCGGGGCCTGCCCAACCCAGTTCCCAGACGCTGGCTTCCTTTGCCCACATCCTGCGCCAGTACACCAACGGATCGTCTCATGAGTAGCCGCTTCTCCGTTTCGCTGCGCGGGCTCGGCTGGTGTGTGCTCGGCCTAATTGTGCTGCTCTGCGTTGGCGCGCCGGAGCTTGCCACGGCGCAATCGGCCGGCGCCTCCGCGACCAGCGCAGCGCCCGACTCCACCGCCTTCGGCGGATTCCCGCAGGTCAACCTGGTTCCCGGCCAGGAGGATTACGCCCTGCCGATCCAGCTGCTGCTCCTGCTCACCGTTCTCTCGGTGGCGCCTGCCATCATCCTGATGATGACGAGCTTCACGCGGCTCGTGGTTGTCTTCGGCATCTTGCGCACGGCCCTGGGCATGCGCCAATCGCCACCGTCGCAGCTTATCATCGGCCTGTCGATGTTCCTGACGGTTTTCATCATGTACCCCGTCATCGAAGAGGTCAACTCCAACGCGATCCAACCCTACATCGCGGGCGAGATCACCCAGCAAACGGCGCTCGACCGGGCGACGACCCCCGCCAAGCGCTTCATGCTGAATCAGACGCGCGAAAAGGATCTGATGCTGTTCATGGATATGGCGCAGACCGACGCCTTCGAATCGACGGAGGATGTGCCGCTGCATGTGCTCGTTCCAGCGTTCGTCATCAGCGAGTTGCGCATCGCCTTCCAGATTGGCTTCATGCTCTTTCTGCCGTTTGTGATCGTCGATATCATCGTCGCCAGCGTGTTGATGAGCATGGGAATGATGATGCTCCCGCCGGTGATGGTCTCGCTTCCGCTCAAGCTCTTGCTCTTTGTCCTAACTGACGGCTGGTACCTGATTGTGGAATCGGTCGTCCGCGGATACGTGGGCGCCTGACCATGCGCCGGCTCGCTCGATTGTTCTCTCCCACCGCTGCTCCCCACTCATTATGAATGTTGAAGTTGCCCTGTACTGGATCCAACAATCACTGCAGACGACCCTGCTCGTCCTTGGTCCCATGTTGGGCGCCGCGCTGGCGGCAGGCCTGCTCATTAGCATTTTCCAGGCGGTGACGTCGATGCAGGAGATGACACTCAGCTTCATCCCTAAAATCTTGGTGGTCGCTGCGGTGCTCTTCTTTCTGGCCCCCTGGATGCTGCAGTTGCTGATCGATTTCACCACCAACGCCATCCAGGCCATCCCGGCGGTGTCGCAGTAATGCCGCCCCCCATCCGGCCCGCCCATGAATCTACTGGACACCGAATACTTACTGAGCGTCTTTCTGGTGTTCGTGCGCATCAGCGGAATCCTGATGATCGCCCCGTTTTTCAGCCAGCAGACGATCTCGGTGCGGATTCGGGTGCTCTTTGCGGTCGTCCTCGCGTACGCTATGACCGGCCTCGTGGCCGAGCCGCTGCCTCAGTGGATCCTGCACACCTTTGGATTCATGACAGCCGTCGGCGTCGAGGCCGTGACCGGAATCTTACTGGGCTTCACCGCCCAATTCATCTTTTACGCTGTGCAATTCGCCGGCGAGATCATCGGTTTCCAGATGGCGCTGGGCATTGCGCAGATCTACGACCCGATCAGCGGTCAAAACTCGAATCCGGTAAGTAACCTCTTGTCGCTCTCGTTTCTGCTCTTTTTCGTGCTGGTCGACGGTCATCACATCGTGCTGGACGCGCTGGCGACGTCGTTCAATGTCGTCCCCCTCGGTGGGGCAGAGCTCGCCGCCAGTGGCCCCATCCTGCTGGAGTGGACGAGCGATTTTTTTCTCACCGCGCTTCGGCTGGCCGCCCCCTTCGTCATTACGATTTTCCTGATCGACATTACCCTGGGCATTTTTGCGCGCCTGGTCCCCCAGGCGAACCTGTTTATCCTCAGCTTGCCGCTCAAACTGATGGCCGGATTGACGATCTTGCTCTTTTTCATGCAGAACCTCGTCCCGCTCATCCCCTCCATGGTTGATGACATCGGCCGCGATCTCCTTCGGATTATCGAAGCGTTATCCGGTGGATGACCCCTTCCGGGTAGATTCGGAAAAGCTTTCCAAATCGGATCGGTGGTCCTTTCCGTCAGCTTGCCGCCGGTCCGGGCAAAATGACCGGCCCCCTCCGCGCGCTGGGCATTTCTTCAGTCTTCAACCGTGGCGCCCTCCCCATCGACAGCCCCGGACCGGGCGATTGGCATCCTTTTCTCTCCCTGATGCACACCGCCTGAGCCACCCATGACCGTCACCGATGCCCGACCGCGAAGATAAAGTATTTGACCCGACGCCGCAGCGCCTGGAAAAGGCGAAGGAAGAGGGCAATGTCTTCAAGTCGCAGGAGATTCTCTCGGTTGGACTCCTGACCATCGGGGCCGTGCTCATCATCACGGGCATGCCTTATGCGTTTGACACGCTGCAGCAGATCATGCGGCGCCTCTACCTGAACGCCGCTCAGATGACGCTCAATCCCAGCTCATTCGAACCGCTGTTTCTCGAGATTGGAATCCAACTGGGGCAGGTACTCATCCCGTTCTTCATCGCGCTTGCCGTGGCCAGCGCGGGGCTGAGCATTGCCCAAACCGGCTGGAACGTGACTTTTAAGCCGCTGGAACCCAAACCGAGCCGCCTGAATCCGCTGGAAGGGCTGAAGCGAATTTTCTCGAAGAAAGGCCTCTTCAACCTGTTTAAGTCGGTCGTCAAGATCGCTGTTGCCGGTCCGCTGGCTTACCTCGTCATCGAACACCGATTTCCCGAGATCCTGACGCTGCACATGCTCCCGATGCCATCGGTACTGGACGCGACGACGAGCTGGGTCGTGGCGCTGCTGGCCTACATCCTGCTGGCACTCCTGCTGCTCTCGGCGCTCGATTTTGCCTTCGAGAAGTGGAAGCATAAGCAAGATTTGAAGATGACCAAGCAGGAGGTCGAAGACGAGCAGAAGCGGCAGGAGGGCGATCCACAAATCAAAAGCCGCCGCCGCGAACAGGCCATGGAATATGCCAAGCAGCCGCGCATGGATCACGCCGTGATGAAATCGGATGTCGTCGTCACCAACCCAACGCACTACTCCGTTGCCCTCAGCTACGACCCCGACCGTTCGCCTGCGCCGCGGGTGATGGTCAAAGGCATCCGCAAACGGGCTCTGCGCATTCGCGAATTGGCGGCTGAATTCGACGTGCCGATTCGGGAGGAGCCGCCGCTGGCACGTGCCTTGTACGCCAGTGTCCCCGAGCAGGAAGACATCCCCGAGGAGCTCTACCGCGCCGTCGCGGCCATCCTCGCCGAGGTGTACCGCCAGAGTGGCTCGTACGCCTGATCGTTCCCCCCTCCACTATCCTTGACGCCCCCACCTTGCCCTCCCTCGCCCCATCCCGCGAACGTATTAGCAACGCTGCGCTTGAGCCGTTCAGTCTGGCCAACAGCGAGGTCGTCGTCGCGGGCAGCATCATCATGGTGCTCTTCGTGATGGTCGTGCCGCTGCCGACCTTCATGCTGGATATGCTGCTGGCGACAAACATCGCGCTGAGTCTCGGTGTGCTGCTGACGGCGTTCTACGCCCGGCGGCCGCTCGACTTTGCGATCTTCCCGGGGCTGCTGCTCATCACCACGCTCTTCCGGCTCTCGCTCAACGTCGCCTCCACCCGGCTCATCCTGAGTCAGGCCGATGCTGGCGCGCTCATTTCGTCATTCGGGCAGATCGTCGTTGGGGGCAATTATGTCGTGGGCTCGATTATTTTTCTGGTGCTGGTGGTCATCAACTTTGTCGTGATCACGAAGGGCTCCACGCGCATCGCCGAGGTCGGCGCCCGCTTCACCCTCGATGCCATGCCCGGCAAGCAGATGGCTATCGACGCCGACCTCAACGCCGGCCTCATCGACGAGCGCGAAGCCCGGCGCCGACGCGAAGAAATCACGCAGGAGGCCGATTTCTACGGCGCCATGGACGGCGCGAGCAAGTTCGTCCGCGGCGACGCCATTGCCGCCCTCGTCATCACCGCCATCAACATTGTCGGTGGTCTTATTATCGGGGTGATGCAGCGCGACTTAAATATGGCGGACGCGGCGAGCACGTACACGATCCTCTCGATTGGAGATGGCCTCGTCTCGCAGATCCCGGCGCTGCTGATTTCGACAGCAGCCGGCATCATCGTCTCACGCGCCAGTGGCGATCAGAAGCTGGCCCAGCAGGTGCGCCTGCAGCTGTTCGAGCAGCCCTATCCACTGCTGATCACCGGCGGCTTTTTGGCCATTCTGGGCCTCGTTCCCGGCCTGCCGCTCATCCCCTTCTGGCTGCTGGCCGGCGGGCTCGTTCTGCTCGGTCGACATCGCGTCGAGTCGCATCAGAAAGAGGCCGAAGCCGCCGCCCGCGCTGAAGCCGAGGCCGAGGAGCCCGAACAGGAGGCCGAGCCCAGCGACCTGCTGCTCGTCGACCCGCTGGAGCTGGAGATTGGGTACACGCTCATCTCGGTTGTCGACCCCAGCCAGCAGGGCGACCTGTTGGAGCGGGTGAAGACACTCCGAAAGCAGATTGCGCTGGAGATGGGCGTCGTCATCCCACCGGTGCGCATCCGCGACAACGCCGCGATGGACTCGAACCAGTACGTCATCAAGCTGCGCGGCAATCCGATTGCGCGAGGTGAGGTTTTCCCGAGCTATCATCTGGCCCTGCTGCCCGACGACCTCGACCGCGACGAGGCCCCTCCCGGCATTCGCACCGAGGACCCGACGTTTGGCCTGCCGGCCGTGTGGGTCGCCGAGCGCGACCGCGCCGATGCCGAGCAGATGGGCCTGACCATCGTGGAACCGCCCGCCGTCATCACGACGCATCTCCACGAGGTGCTGCGCAAGAACGCGCACCGCCTGCTCGACCGGCAGGAGACGAAGAAGCTGCTCGACAAGGTCGAAGAAGAGGCACCTGCGCTCGTCAACGAGCTCGTGCCCGACCTCCTGCCCCTCGGCAAAATCCAGAAGGTCCTCAAGCGGCTCCTGCGCGAACGCGTGCCGATTCGCGACCTCGTGAGTATCCTTGAAGCACTGGCCGATCATGCGGGGCAGACGAAAAGTATCGAGGTGCTCACCGAGTACGTCCGCTCCTCGCTCGCCCCCACGATCACGCGCCAGTTCAGCGACGAGCAGGAAACCGTCTACGCCTTCGTACTCGACTCCATGTTGGAACAGCACTTGCTCCAACAAGCAGAGCAGGGACAGCTCAACCCCAACACGCTGGGGCTCGATCCCAACCGGGCCGAGCAGTTTATCCAGCAGGCCGAAGAACTGTCCAAGCACCTGATCGGCCAAGGACGCGACCCGGTCCTCCTGACCTCGCCGGTCCTCCGGTCGACCCTGTTTGACTTTTTGAACCCGATGCTCTCCGACATCAACGTGCTTTCGTACAACGATCTTATTCCCGAGGCCAACGTCGAGGTCATAGATCAGCTATCCTTGCCCTGACGCGCTACCACCCCGCTCCCCGCTCTAACTCCTAACCGCCCATGCGTACCCAATACGTCACCGGCCCAACGATTCAGGCCGCGCTGAAAGAAGCGCGTCGCCAATTTGGCGACGATGTCGTACTGATCGAGTCGCGACCGGCCGAGGACGACCAGCCGGCCCGCATCACGGTGATCGCCGACACGCCGCTCCCGGCGTCGAAGCAACCCGTGACGCCCTCCGGCCCGGCCCGTCCGGCTCCTGAGGCCCCGGAACAGGCCGGGTACGCTCCCAGCATGCGCCGCTCCATGGCCGCCCAATCGGAAGGATCTGCCGCGACGACTGGCGAAACCCCTTCCTCCAGGGCACCCTCCGTGGCCGTACCCGCACCGCCGTCCGACGATTCGAGCGGTGCGGGCGCGTCGGGGCACTCTACGGACGCTCAGCATGGATCGGCGCCCCGCTCAGATTCGGTCGGGCGCAAGCGGCTTTTCCCTTCGCTATCGGACGACGAAAATGATGCGTCGGAGGCCGCAGCCCCCTCTCAGGACCCCTCGGCCAATGGACATTTGGAGAGCCAGCTCCAGCTGCTCAACAACCGCCTCGCTACGATGGAGCGCCGGTTCGGCGGCGCCGTCATCGGCTCGACGCAGCAGTGGATGGCCAATCCGCTCTTCACCGAACTGATGGAGAAGGGCCTGCGCCCGTCCACCCTCAATACCCTGTTCGAGCAGCTCGTCAGCCGCGGATTCGAGCCCGATGATGATCCCGAGGACCTCCGCTGGGCCGTGGCGCAGGAGCTGCGGCGTCTCATCAGCAACGTAGCTGCCCCCAAACAGCGCAGCGGCAGCCTCGCACTAATCGGGCCCAGCGGCGCAGGCAAAACCTCGCTGCTGCTCAAACTCGCCACGAACGATGCGTTCTACGGCCGCCACCGGCCTACCGTCATCAGCATCATGCCGGAGGACGATTCACTCCCTTATCAGAATCCGGCCGAACTGTACCGCCGCTACGGCATCGCCGTCCAGAACGTGCGGACCGTGGACGCGATGGAGACCGCCCTCCATCGCGCGGCCGACTTCGAACAGATCCTGATCGACACGCCGCCGATACCCACCAATCACAGCGCCGCCCAGGCTGCGGCCAAGCGGATCAACCGGCTGCTGCGCCCGCTGCTCCCCCTGCAGGTGCAGTTCGTGCTGAGCGCGACGCGCACGCTCGACGACTTCGACGACGATTACTTCAGGCGCCTGCCGATCCACCCCGATGCGGTCGCCCTCACCCACCTCGACGAAAGCGCCCGCTGGGGCCGCCTCGCGGAGTGGATGATGACCATCGACCGGCCGATCCAGTTCGTCTCGACCGGACCGCGCGTCCCCGACGGCGTCGAATCCTTCGCTCCCACCTGGTACATCGAAACCCTGATGGGCCTGTAGCTCGCGCCCCTTTTCTGCCGATGCAGACTCTGATTCTATGAAACGCGATTTCACCACATTGGCCATTGCAAGCGGTAAGGGCGGCGTGGGTAAGAGCGTCATCGCGGTGAACCTCGCCGAGGCGCTCGCCGCCGAAGGACGCTCCGTCGCCCTCATCGACGCCGACTTCGCTCAGGGCGCGTGCTCCGTCCTACTCAACGAAACCCCCTCCGCGAGCGTACTCGACCTCGCCCGGCTCGAAGCCCGCACCGAGCACGTGCTGCATGAAACCATTACGGGTGTTACGCTCGTGCAGGCCGTCGCCGATCCCGGACAACACGACGGCCACCTCGCTGCCCTCTACAGCGCCCTCGATGACCTCATTCGCCGCCTGCGCCGCGAGTGCGAGTTTGTCCTGATCGACACGCCGGCCGGGCTCGACGGCGCCGTCCGATGGGCCATCGACCGCGCCGACCTCACCGCGCTCGTCCTCGTCGGCGAGCCGACCGCCATCTCCGATGCCTATCGCCTCGCCAAACTCGTGTGGCAGACGGATCCGACGTATCCGCTCGGTGCCATCGTAAACTACGGCGACACCGCCGAGGAAGCGCAGAGCATCTCCGAGCGCTTCAACGCCGTGACCGAGCGCTTCACCGGACAGACGCCCGCCTACCTGGGCTGGGTCCCCTACGATCCGGACGTCCGGCAATCCGTCCGCGACCAAGTGCCACTGGCCCGCACACCGGGCCCCCTCCGCGACGCCTTCACGCGCCTCGGCCAGATGCTCGTGCAAGGCCGCCCCGCCCACCCCGAACCGCTCCCGCTCTAACCCACTCGACTCGTAACGAGGCTTCATCGAACGGAAGCACAGACGTATGCAAAAACTCATACTCCACGCCAGCGCACTCGCCGGACTGCTCATCTTTCTGAAGCAGGCCTGGACGTACGCGCCCCTGGATCGCGCGCTGCTGACAGCAATCAGCACGGGGCTGGGCATTTACCTCGTCCTGTTCCTGGGGGCCGTGCTGGTCCGCCACATCGCCGCCCAAGCCCCCGCCGAGCCGGAGCCAACCGAATCCGACACCGAGGCCGACTCATCCGCCGCGTCCGAGGACAACGCATCAGAGCCGCCGACCGAGTCGACGGGGACCTCCCCCTCCGCTACGGATGAGCCTGAGCCCGCCGACCCCGTCGCCGCGCCCGTGGCTTAACCCCTTCCCGCCCGACCTGACGCACCATTGCCATGTCAGAGGACTTACAAGAACTTGTTGACCGCTATCTGGACAACCCAACGCCCCCGAATCGGGAGGCTGTTGTGGTTGCAGCCGTGCCCCTCGTGCGGTCAATTATCGGCCGCATTAACGTGCCGGATCATCTGCTGGCCTCGCACGAAGACCTCGAAAACACGGGGCTGATTGGCCTGCTCCAGGCGCTCGACAGCTACGATCCGTCCAAAGGCGCCAAATTCGTCACGCACGCCTATCGCCGCGTACAGGGCTCGCTGATCGACTACCTCCGCTCGATCGATGTCCTCTCCCGAGGCAAGCGCAAAAAAATTGCCGAGGCCCAGCACGCCAGCGAGCAGCTACGCCAGATCATGGGCCAGGAACCCCGCGATCAGGACGTGGCCGACTTCATGGGCATCTCGCTCGAAAAATACCACCGGCTTCTCACCGAAGCCCAGCGCCGCTTCTCGCTCTCGCTTTACCACCAACACGGGGACGAGGGCGACCGTACGATGCTCGACACCCTCGCCGATGGCGAAGCCACCGCCGGGTTCGAGCAGATCGAACACGAATCGCTGGTGTCGTTCGTCGAAGAGGTCATCGAAACGCTGCCCGAACGCCAGCAGACGATCCTCGGCCTCTACTACATGGAGAACCTTACGCTACGTGAAATCGGCGAAATTCTGGATCTGACGGAAGCGCGCATCTCACAAATCCTCGGTAAGATCCTGCTGAATCTACGCAGTCGCCTCACCGAAGAAATGTCGGCTCCCTAATCGGCAGAGCGAAAATATTGGCCCACAAAAGACGGGCAATGCGGTCCACGAACCGTCATTGCCCGTCTTTCTTTCCCATCGTTTTCCCGGGGAAGCCCCGAGGACCTCGATCCGCTCCGTTGAGAGTGACGGTGCGTTCAGTGGTGCGTCATCGTATCGACGTAGCCGCGAATCTGCTCCTGTTTCTCAACGAGGTAGTCAACCAATTCGTCGGCCTCGACGCCCTCGACCGATTGAGCCAAGTCTGTTAGCTGAGGCGGCACCTCGAACGCGCCCTCCCTCGTTCCCTCGCTCTCGTCGCAACCATAATCCGTAACCACTACGACGGCGACACCGAGAAGCTGCGCGATCTCGCGATGATCGGCGGAGTCGATGGCCGCGGGGTCCGGGTAGTGCCGGATGGCGTCAATGATAAAGTGCGGCAGCTTCCAGTTATCGGCGGCCTGCGCCCCGATCACGGTGTGATCGACGCCAAACACGTCTGCCTCCTCCTCGCGCGAGGGCGGGCGGAGCCCCCCGTTATCAATCCACAGCGAGTGATACTGGTCGGGATGATTGTACAGAAAGACAAGCCGCCCCACGGCATGGAGTAATCCGGCCGTGTAGACACGCCCCTGCACGGGCAGATCCAAGAAGCCGGCGGTTTCGCGGGCACACTGGCCCACGCCCACGCTCATCTCCATGATCTTCTCGAAAATCTCCTTATGGTCGTTCTCGCTGAACACCTCTTCCAGCTTGATCATGCCGGCGGTAAGAACGATGTTCGCCACCTCCAAAAACCCGAGCAGCATCACGGCTTTGCGGACGTTGCCAATGCGCCGGCGCATGCCGTAGTACGCCGAGTTGATCCGCCGTAATACCGCCGCTGCCACGACCGGATCGCTATCAACGATCTCGGCCAGCTTGAGCGTATCCGGCTCGGTTTCGGTCTCTGCCAGCAGGGCCGAGACCTCGGCTACCGTCTGCGGCAAGGGCGGAAAGCTGATGTTGGAATTGGCACCGCTGCGGTACGACATCGGCGCCTTGTCTTCGTCCGACCGGGGCATGACCTGGAGTTGAGCAGTGAGGGCTGGACTGGAAATTCCCATGGGATTGGATCACGGGTCGTGGTGAAGATAATTATCGGCTGGCCCAAGCAAAAGCTTAAAGGCCGGGGAAGCCACTCGATGAGCGCTCCCTTTCCCGCGGCGCAATAAGCAAGCCACCCAATCCGGCGTCGCCCTCCAGCTGCCCTCAGATGCGTTTTTTGCCGATTCGCTCCGCCTTCATCCCGATCGGGACCAGCTCCTCTCGTTCGTTTCTCTCGGGCCGAATGGTAGAAATCACCGTTTCTTTGGACGCCGAGGAGCCTTTCCCTCGCGCCGCAGCCTCTCGCGTTGTCCGCCGCTCGCCTCCGTTTTGCGGGCTGGCATGATCTTCGTTTCGTCATCAGAGCCCACCCGACTTCCCCAACTCATGGCGCTATGGAATGCGTATCCGCCTCCTCATCGGTCTGATCGGATGGCTGATCTGCTGCTCCGGCGGAGCTGTTTCCGCGCAAATCAGTACGGATGCAACTCCGCCCAGCGCCCACGTCGGAACCGATCGGCTCGATACGCCCGCACAGATCACGCTTCCTCCCTCTCCGCCTTTGGCACCCACATCGCCCGCAACGAACCCCGCCCGCGCCCTCACCCCGATTCCAGCCTTCCGGTACGGTCACACCCGCTCGGTTCAAGCGAACCTCAAGCACATAGCCGCGCCCGACTCCCTTCCGAATGGCGAGCGAATCTGGCGCCTGGCGCTTACCTCGCCGGAGGCCCGCGCCGTCCGGCTGACCTTCGCCACCTTTCGCATTCCTCCGGGTGCCCGGCTCTTCGTCTACGACCCCGACCGGCGCCTGACGCGCGGCGCTTTCACCGCTCGCAACCACAAGGCCGACTCCTCGTTCGCCACTGATTTCACGCCCGGTCCAACGCTTATCCTCGAATACGTCGAACCGCCCGATCCGGCTTTTGCGGGGCAGATCCAGATTGGCGATCTCGTTCACGCCGAGCGGCTCCCCCGTCGCCTTCGGGCCCGAGTCGCCAAGCAAACCCAGAACGGGTCGTCGCTCTCCTGCAGCATCAATACGGCCTGCCCCGCGGCCGACGCCTGGACCGATCCCGCGCGTGCCACGGTACTCATCGACCGGGGCGGCAGTACATGCACCGGCGTCCTGCTGAACAACGTCACCGAAGACCAAACGCCGTACGTGCTCACCGCCAACCACTGCGGCAATCCAGCCGTCGGCGAGACCCTCGACTGGATCTTCGCTTTCAACTTCGCCAGCACCACCTGCGCCGATCCCGTCACGCCGCCCGAAAGCCCCACGATGGTGGGCGCCACCGTGCGCGTCTCCGACAGCTACACCCAGTCGGATGTCCTCTTGCTCGAACTCTCGGAACCCATCCCACCGTCGTACAACGCGCATCTGGCCGGATGGTCGATCGATGCGGGGATGCCGGCGTCGAGCGTCGTGCTGGGCCATCCGCGCGGCGACATCCGCAAGATCACATTGGACCACGATGCACCGCTGGACTACAGCACCCGCTGGATTGCCACGTTCGATGAGGGGACCATCGAATCGGGATCCTCGGGGTCGCCGCTGTTCAACGAGGCGCAGCAGGTCATCGGGCACGTCAGCGGTGCGCTCAACTTTGATCCGTCGTCGTGCTCTGGGCCCGGCGGCGACGACAACGATCCCACCATCAGCCATCCCAAGCTGAGCTACAACTGGACGCGCGGCGATCCCGGTGCGCGGCTGGCTGATTTCTTGGATCCAGACGCCACCGGTACCACGAGCCTTACGGGCACCGACGCCGATGCGGGCGATTCGTCGATGCCGGTGGAGCTAGCGCGCTTCGAGGTGCTGCGTGACGGCGCCGATGCCACCCTCCGATGGACAACCGCCAGCGAATCCAACAATGCCGGATTCGCTCTCCAGCACCAACGCCCCGATGCATTGTCCTCGACCTGGACGCGCCGCGCCTTCATCGAGGGCGCCGGCACGACAACCGCGACGCAGCACTACCGCCACGAGCTCCGGGATCTGGCCATTGGGCGGCATGCGTTTCGGCTCAAGCAGGTAGACTTCAATGGCACCGTAAGCTACAGCCCGGTCGCTGAGCTCACCGTCGAGGCCGCTCACCCCATCGCGTCGGCGGTGGCGCCGCATCCGGTGCGCGACCGCGCCTCGTTCACGATGGCCGTCGACCAGTCGCAGCAGGTGCGCATCGACCTCGTCGACATGCTCGGCCGTCGCGTGGGCACGGTGCACGAGGGATGGGTTCCAGCCGGAACGCGCCGCCGGGTCGAAATCCCTGCGCGCGGTCTCTCCAGCGGGGTCTATCTGCTGCACATCGTGGGCGAGACGTTTCGGACGAGCCGGCGTGTGACCGTCGTGCGATAATCTCCCCGTAACGCAGCGCCGGTGGCCGCTCGCACGTCAGGCAAAAAGTGCCAAAGAATCGCAGAAAATCCTGCCGATGGCCGGCCCAAATTGGCTCGTGGCGCGGCCCACGGCGGATTGGCTCAATTTGGTAGGTTCTTTGGAGCATCAAACAGGCGCGCATCCCCTCCACCGGATTCCCTGTGCTATGCTCCTCCGCCTTCAGAACGCGTCTGCCTCAATGACCGAGATGGCGCGGCATCAAGAGCGCCTCGCCAACAACCTGGCGAACGCCAATACGGCGGGCTTCAAACGCGACCGCGTATTCATCGAAGCCCTGAACGAACAGCTCGATGCCGAAGGCGCCCCGCGCAGCGACCGCAATCCCGTCCAGTGGGCCGACCTCGAACAGGGCCCGCTCGAACGCACCGGCAATCCACTGGATGTGGCGCTCGGCGGAAACGGCTTCCTAAACGTGACCGACAACGATGGCAACGAACTCTACACGCGCGCCGGCCGCCTCGTCGTGGGGCCCGATCAGACGCTTCAAACGCCCAGCGGACTGACCGTTCAGGGAGAAGGTGGGCCCATCCAGATGCCGCCCGATGCGCAGGAAATCAGCATCGCCAGCTCCGGCCAGATTCGGGCTGATGGCCGTCCGTTGGGCCGCCTTCGGGTCGTTCGCTTCGAGGACCCAACGCAGCTCGAACGCCGTGCCGGAGCGACCTTCGCAGCGGCCGAAGGCGCCGTCCCCGAGGAGGTGGAGCAGCCGCAGGTGCTGCAAGGGCACATCGAAGAAAGCAACGTCAATCCGGTGGAGGCGATGACGGACATGATCGAACATTTCCGGATGTTCGAATCGCAGCAGAAGATGATCCGCTCATCCGATCAGCTGCTCGGCCAGGTGGCCCGCGACCTCGGCCGCTTCTAACGCCTCGCCCCCGCTCCCCCCCGCACTTTTTCACTGTTCCCCGACCGATTTATGCTTCGCGCTCTGAATACCGCGGCCCTCGGCATGACCGCCCAGCAGCAAGGGGTGGATAACATCGCCAACAATCTGGCGAACGCCAACACCAAGGGCTACAAACAGTCGCGGCTCGTTTTTCAAGACTTGCTCTACCAAAACGTCCAGACCCCCGGCGAGGCCGAGACCCAGGGCGCTGCGCCCCCGGCCTCGCTGCAGGTGGGCCACGGCGCGACCGCCATCGCTTCGGTGCGCAACTTTGAGCAGGGCGGCCTCGAAAAGACGGGCAATGTGCTCGACATGGCCATCCAGGGCAACGGCTTCTTTCAGGTTCGCCGCCCCGATGGCAGCGTCGCCTACACCCGGGACGGCAGCTTTGCGCTCAACGCCGAGGGCAGCCTCGTCACACAAACGGGCCTCGCCGTCGAACCCGACCTCAACATCCCGCCCGATGCGACGAGCATCAGCATCAGTCAGGATGGGCTCGTCACGGCCCGGTTTGCGGGCGAGCCCGCGCCAGTCGAAATCGGGCAGGTTGAGCTGGCCCGCTTTTCCAACCCCGCCGGCCTGGAGCCCAAAGGCGGTAACCTGTTTGAACAGACGCGCGCCAGCGGCGAACCGACGATTGGCATTCCTGGCATGGACGGCCTCGGCGCTGTCCGGCAGGGCTTCCTCGAATCAGCCAACGTGGACGTCGTGCAGGAGATGGTCGACCTGATCTCCGCCCAGCGCGCCTATGAGATCAACTCGAAGATGGTGACCACCACCGAGGAGATGTTGCAGGTCGCCAATAACATGAAGCGATAGTCTCCCCCACCGGCTCCGCTCTCGGATGTCTGCCCTCTTGCTTCTTCTGGCCTGGATCAGCCTGATTGGCGCCCCCGCCGATTCCTCGGATGGCGTTTCGCTGGACGAACGCGCCCATGCGGTCCTCGCCGAGCGCTTCCCGACGGAGGCGCATCGGCTGGAGGTGCGGGTGATGCGCACAAGCGCCTCGCTTGAGGATCCGACTGCTGTCGAGGTGGCCTTCCCCTCACTCGATCAGTTGCCGCGCGGCCGGACGCAGGTCCGCCTCCGGGCCCAAACGCCCACGGGCCCCCGCGATGCCGGCTGGGCCCAGCTGTACGTGGCCCACTACGACTCGGTCATGATCACGCGCCGAACCCTTTCCGGGGACGACGAAATCACCTCGGACGACGTGTACGCAGCCTGGATGGAAACGACACGCTTCCGCGGCGAGCCGTTCCGCGCCTCCGATTACGCGGCGCTGCGCACCGAACATTCGCTGTACGCGACCCACCATCTGTCTGATGGCCGCACGTTGCGCCAAAGCGACGTGCGCCCCCCCTACGCTGCCACTACCGGCTCGCAGGTGGAACTGCGCTACGAGCGCCGCGGGCTGGCACTGCACCTGCGCTGCAAAGCCCGAGAGCCCGGCTACATCGGCGACGTGATCCGCATCTACGCCCCCGATACCGATGCGACGTACCGCGCCCGCCTCACCGCCCCCGGCATTGCTGAGTGGATCGAAACGCTCTAACCGCTTGCTTCCCATGTGCTTCTCTCCCATGACGTATTCCCTTGTCCTCCGCCGCTTCGCTGCACTGCTATCCGTCACGCTATCCGTCCTCCTGGTGGCCGCCGGCCCCGCCCGTGCCCAATCGCTCTACGCCGACCCGCGGGCGCAGCAGGCGGGCGATATGCTCACGATCATTCTCGCCGAGCAGACCTCCGCCCAACGCTCCAGCGGCTACGAGAATTCCTCAAACTCCAGCCTCGGAGGCAGCAGCGGGATCAACTCGCCCGACGTCAACAGCACCTTCGGCGTGAACGCCCAGTTTAACAAGGCTTCGGAAAACTCGAACGAGACCGTGCAATCGGAGATGCTGCAAGGTCGGCTGACGGCGCGCATCGTGGACGTGAACGATGCAGGCAACCTGATCGTCGAAGGCGAGCGACGCGTCGAAGTCAACGGCGTGACCCACCTGATGCGCGTGCGCGGCCTGGTACGCCCCTTCGACGTGCGTAACGACAATACGCTCTTTTCGTATCAGATCGCCAACGCCGAGATCGAATACCGGCGGGCCGGATTCACGCGGCGGTTCATCAAGCCCGGCTTCATGGCCAAGGCGGGCGCCGTCGTGGCGCTCGGGGCCGCGATCTTCTTTGGCATGCAATAAGTCCCCACCCCTATGCACTCCCCTACCGCTCGCTGGACGGCGCTCCTGACGGCCGTCCTTCTCATGTGTACGACGCTCCCGGCTGCGGCCCAGCAGGACGGGTCGGCGCGCCTCAAGGATCTGGTTTCGCTGGAGAATGCCTCCCCCCTGCAACTCACGGGCTACGGCATCGTGGTGGGACTCGACCGCACCGGCGACCGGGCGCGCGGCCGCCGCGGCGCCGCCTATACCGTGCAGAGCATCACCAACATGCTCAAGCGCTTTGGCATCGCCGTCGACCCCCAACTGCTCAGCTCTCGCAACGCGGCGGCGGTGATGGTGACCGCTACGCTGGAGCCATTCAGCGGGCCAGGGAGCACGATCGACGTCACCGTTTCAGCGATGGGCGATGCGCGCTCGCTCTCGGGCGGCGTGCTGCTTCAGACGCCGCTGGTCGATGCCTCGGTCAGCCAGATGTCACCCAATCAGATGTACGCCATGGCGCAGGGGCCCATCGCCACCGGCGCCGTACTTGCCTCCAGCGCCGGGTCCAGCGTGAAGATCAACAACACCAACACGGGCCGCATCCCCAACGGAGCCATCGTGAAACAGCCGCCGCCTATGGACTTCGACGGCTCCTCCGTCGGTCTCGTCCTGCGGCGCCCCGACTTCACCAATGCGCAGCGCATTGTCGAAGCAATCGACGAGGTCTTTCCGGATGCCGCTACCGTGCAGCACGCCGGCCTGGTGGACGTCAACGTGCCCGATGTCCTCAACAGCCCCTCCGAGCTGATGGCCAGCCTCGAAGGGCTCACCGTCGACGTGAACGTGCCCGCCCGCGTGGTCATCAACGAGCGAACGGGCACCATCGTCGCGGGCGGCAACATCCGCATCAGCGAGGTAATGGTTACGTACGGCAGCCTGATCGTTTCAACGCAGCGTGACCCCGTCATCTCTCAGCCCGCCCCCTTCGCCGAAGAAGGCGAAACGGTGCAGGATGAAGTCGGCGCAGCGCAGGTGGAAGAAGAGGCCGTGCGCACCGTCGTCCTTGAACCGAACACCGACGTAAATCAGCTGGCGGCGGCGCTCAATGAACTGGGCCTTACCGCCCGCGATGTGATCTCCATCTTCCAGTCGATCGACCGCGCCGGCGCCCTGCAGGGCGAACTCGTCATCCTCTAACCTGACTTCCCGCTTCGGTCATGAGCATCAATGCATCCGCCCTCGCGTCGGAGAACACCCTACAGTTGCAATCGGCGGCGTCGCCGGACCGCCCCGGCAACCCGGAGGAAGCGGCGGCCCAGTTCGAGAAAGTGCTGGTCCGCCAATTCGTGGAGGTGATGACGAACGACCTGATGTCGTCCTCGATGGCCGGTGAAAACGGGCCCGGCTGGATGAACAGCCAGCGCGATTCGCAGCGCGACCACCTCACGGATATACTGACCGATCACCTCGTCGAATCGGGCACACTGGATATCCGCGAGATGCTCCTCAAGCGCTGGGGCTACGACGACGCCTCCGGCTCGGCCTCACCTCAAGGCACCCCCACGGATCTGCCCGCTGGCCTCTCGCAGGGTTGACGCATTTTAAGCCCCCCCGTCTGTCGCCGATAACCCAACCATCCGCCCCATTTACCATGACGACTTCCTCATCCGACGGCCATCCCCTCGTGAACACGCTCATCGACACGCTGGAGCAGGAGCAGGACGCGCTCACGGCGCTTGCCGACGCGCTGGACCATCAACTCGATGTCCTGCGCGATGAGGACCTGAACGACCTCGAGGCGGCCACGCGCCAGACCAGTGAAGCCGCGGCGGCACTCGAACAAGTGAGCACGGCCCGTAAGCGACAGATGCGCTTGACGCGCCGCATGCTCGACCTAAACGACGATGCTACGCTCGACCTGCTCGCCGACGCCACCGCCGCCCAGCATAACGATCCGGCCTCCGCCCGGCGCCTTCGTTCGCTCCGCTCGCAGCTGCATGAAGAGGCCGCACGGGTGGAGTCGGTCTCGGAGGAGCTGGAGTATGCGCTGCAATACGCGGCCTCCGTGGGCCAAGAGATGATCGCCTTCCTCCGGGGGGGCTCGACGACCCCCGCCGCTCGGGGGTACACCGAGCGCGGCCAGCAGTCCACGCCCGAGCCAGAGTCCGTCCTCAACCAGATCGGATAGCCATGAGCGTCAATCAACTGTTACATATCGGCCGGCGTGCGCTGCAAACCTACGATGCCGGGCTCAACTCAGTTGCCCAGAACGTGGCGAACGCGGAGTCGGAGGGCTACAGCCGCCGTCGCCTGCGCATGAGCAGCGAAACGACCCACTCCCCCGGTGTCATCATGGGCCCGCCCGGCACAAGCGACCGGATGGCCGGCGTGTCCGTCGAGTCGTTCGAGCGGATGCGCGACCGGCTCCTGCAGGACGCATCGCGCGAGGCGCAGACGGGCCTGGGCGCCGCCGAAGAAGAAGCGCGGCTGCTCGGCAATATCGAGTCGGCCTTTGCCGTGGGTACCGACGGTTCGCTCACCCGCACGATGAACGACTTCTGGAACGCGTGGAGCGACGTTGCGGATAATCCGACGGATACGGGGGCGCGGCAAGCGCTACTCAGCAAAGCCGAGTCGCTGACGACGGCGTTCAACCGCATCGATCAGGACCTGCAGCGGCTCGATGCCGAAGCCACGCAAGCGTTGCAAGGCGGCGTCGAGTCGGCCAACAGTCTGATCACGCGCCTCGCCGATCTGAACGGCCAGATCGAAACCGCCCGCGCCGCCGGCTCGCCCGACCTCGGAGCCGAAGACGAGCGCGATCAGGTCGTCAAACAGCTCTCTGAGCTCGCGCCCGTGAACGTGCAGGAGAACGACAACGAATACACCGTCAGCATCAACGGCAAGACGGTCGTAGAGGGCACCACCGCGCAGACGCTGGAAATGGACGGCGCCTCGGGCATCCTCGAACTGAAAGGCACCGACACCGCCCTCGCCCTCTCGAACGAAGACGGTAAACTCGGCGCCTGGACACACACGCTCGGGACCACCCTGCCCGGCATCCGCGGTGCACTCGATACGCTGGCCAACAACCTCACGACCGAGGTCAATGCAGCACATCAGTCGGGCTACGGGCTGAATGACGCTACGGGCGGACGCGACTTCTTCGATCCGGCCGGAACGTCGGCGAGTTCAATTCGCCTCAGCGCGAGCCTGACCCCCGACCAGGTGGCCGCCTCCAGCGCGCCCAACGAAAACGGCAATGCCGACAACGCCCTCAACCTCTTCGATTTGCGCAACACCGCAGGCCTCGACGACGCCGCCATCGACCTGGTGTCGGATGTGGGCAGCCAGCTGGCCAGCGCAAACAAGCGCGCCTCGGCCGAGTCGGCCGTGCTGACACAGACCGAAGGCATGGAACGCGGCGTTTCGGGCGTATCGCTCGATGAGGAGATGGCCAACATGATCAAGTACCAACAGGGCTACGCCGCCTCGGCACGCATCGTGCGCACCGCGCAAGAGATGATGGACACCCTGCTCTCGCTCTAAGCCGATCCCGACCGCGCCCCCCCATGAACACCCCGATCCGCCCGTACAACCTGACCCGACAGCTGAGCGTGACCAACCGCTTCGCCGATCGCAGCCGCAGCATACTGCGCCGTGACATCGCCAGCCTCAGCGAGCAGCTCAGCACCGGGCGGCGCATCAACCGCCCTTCGGATGATGCCGCGGGATTCGAGCAAGCGCGGAAGCTGGAGGCGTTCAACAACGAAGTCAAGCAGCATCAGCGCTCAGTCAACACCTCCCTCCACTGGATTAACGCAACCCAGGATACGCTCGATGGCATTTCCGAACAGTTTGCGGAGGCGTACGAGCAGGGCGTGCAGGGCGCCAACGATACCCTCAACGCCGATGACCGCGCCGCCCTCGCCGATCAGCTGCGGGGTATCAAGGATACGGTCATCGACGCGTTGAATACGAAGGAGGGTGATGAGTATCTGTTTGCGGGCAACGCCACCCAGGACGAGCCATTCGACCCGGCCACTGGCGAACCGAATACAGGGCCCGATGACTACTCCCGCATCGACGGCGAGCGCACCCGCTTTGTGGGACCGGGCCAGAAGCTGAAAATCAATATGACGGGCCAGGAGGTCCATCAGGTTGATGCCGGCCCGCCATCGACGAACATTATCGACGCGCTCGATTCCATGATTGATGCGCTCGACCCGCCCACGCCCTTCGCTACCCCGGCGGATCAGCAAAACGCCATTCAGGATGCGCTGGGCGAGCTCGAACAGGCGCGGGATCACGTGATCGACCGCACGGCCGAAGCAGGCACCATTGCCCGGCGCCTCGACCTCGCCGACACGCGGCTCAGCGACCTGTCGCTCCGCACCGAAGCCCGCCGCTCCGACATCGAGGACACTGACCTCGCTGAAACCCTGACCGAGCTCCAGAGCAAACAGACCAACCTGCAGGCCGCCCTCAAAGTGACGGCCTCCGTCAAGCAAACCAGCCTGATCGACTTCCTCTAATCGACCCGTTCGGATCGTTCCCCGTAGCCTTTGCCTGTATAATGGCCGCCGACGACGCACAAAACGATATTGAACAGGGCACGCTCAGTACCCTGGAGCTCCGCTGCCCGCCCCTGCCCCAGACGCTCACCGAAGCGCTGGACATCATGCATTCGCCGGAGCGTATGGAAGTACGCCCGGTGACGGAGATGGTGGAGCGAGATCCGGGAGTCGTGGCGCGGCTGCTGCAGACCGTCAACTCGGCCTATTACGGGCTCCAGCGGTCAGTGAGCAGCACACGGCGCGCGGTTGTCATGCTCGGCCCTGTGGCCGTGACGGGGCTCGTCGTGGGGATGAATATGCTGAAGCTGCGCTCCATCATCGACGGGCCCGCCCGCGACGCGTTCATCCGGCTGATCCGCCACAACATTGGCGTGGCATATCTGACGCGGTATCTGTTCACGACGCTGCCTGCGCGCCGCGCCCGCAACGAAGAAGATCAGAGCGATCCCCTTACCGCGGGACTCCTCCACGACTTCGGCAAGATCATTCTGGTCTACAACTTCCCGGAGGAAGCGCTGGCGTTGTACGAGGGCGGCGATCTGGCAAGCCAAGTCCACCATCCCAACGAGCGGGTGATGGAGCAGCTCGTCTTCGGCTACGACCACACCGAAGCCGGCGAGTTTACCGCTCGCAAGCTCAACTTCCCCGAGCCGTTGACCGATGTCATCCGGCTGCACCACGATGTGAACGCGCTGGAGGCGCAAACGGAGCAGAGCCGGCTTTTCCGCGCCGTGACGGCCGCGAACTTGGCCGCCAAGGCGATGGGCCACGCCTTCTCTGAGGAGCTGAGCTGGGACGAGGCCCTCGAACATCCCGTCTGGGCCCTGCTAATCGACTACGATCTGCCCGAGATGGCAGGTATCCAAGATTTGAAGGAGGCGCTTCAGGTGGAGCAGTCGCGGCTCGACGCGTACGTGACGCACATGTCGGTTTCTGCAAGCGAAGCATCAAAAGACGATCGACTGGAGCCCACGTATCCTCCCCTTGGCCGTGCTGCCGAGCGGTGATCCGAGCGGTGATCCAGGCTGATGAGCGCGCTATGAATGCGGATGCTCGCGTATCGCGTCGAGGATGGCTGCACCGCCAGTGTCTAACAGCTGCGTGGCCAGGGACCGGCCCGCCTGAGCCGCGTTCTCCGGCACCACCACCCGCCGATCGCGGTAGAGCGCACTTCCATCCAGCGCAGCAACACATCCGTCCAGCACCACCGCCCCGGATTCGTTGAGCCGGGCCCAGGCGCCCGTCGGCACCTGGCATCCGCCCCCGATCTCCCGCATGAACGCCCGCTCGGCTCTGATGGCGATGTGGGTCGATTGGTGGTTGAGCGTGTGCTGGAGCCGCTCGCGGAGGGCCCCCTCCTCGGCGCGGCACGTAATGCCCAGTGCTCCTTGCCCGACAGCCGGGATCATGATCTCAACGGGAAAGGCCTGGCGGATCCGGTCGCGCATCCCCATCCGGACCAGCCCAGCGACGGCGAGGACCATCGCGTGCCAGTCGCTGGCATCGAGCTTATCGATCCGCGAATCGACGTTGCCACGCACCGGAACGATCTCCAGATCGGGCCGCCACGCCTTAAGCTGCGCGCGCCGTCGCAGCGACGACGTCGCAATAACGGCTCCCTCGGGCAGATCTGCCAGGTCGCCGTCGAACGACGGATGAGCAATAAACGCATCAAACGGATTCGCCCGCTCGCTGACGGCCGCCAGCACAATCCCGACGGGCAGGCGCGTGGGCAAATCTTTCAGCGAGTGGACGGCCACGTCGATCTCCTCGCGGAGCATCGCGCGGTCCAGTTCCTTCGTGAAAAGGGCTTCGTCGCCCACCTCCGACAGCGGTACATCCTGCACCTGATCGCCGCGCGTTGTGATCGTTTCGACGGTCACCTGCCACCCGGCGGCTTCGAGTTGCTCTTGGATGCGGGTTGCCTGCCAGAGCGCAAGTTGGCTGCCCCGCGTGCCTAATGTGATCGAGCCCGGCTCCATAGACATAGAATGCCCGATCAGGCCTCGTGCGACGAACGGCGCAAGACGCGGCGCAACAGCTCCTCGTCACCCGCCTCGTCGTCCTCTTCCGGCTCGAACGGGCACCCTTCGGGCACATCCGAGAGACTGGGCTGCTTGTTCGCCGCCCCATTGCCGGACACCTGAGCCGATTCGTCCTCGCAGCCGGGCCGTTCGAAGAGCGCACGGAGCAATTCGATGCCGCGGACGAAATCAATGCTCTCGGGATCGACGTTTTTGAGCCGGACGATGGGCACCGCCAGCAGCTTCTGCATGATCGACTGCGTGATCTGCTCCAGCTCATCGCGGTCGAGCTCAGAAAAGCGGTGCGCGTGCCGGTCGATCTCCTGGGTGCGGATGGCATCGAACGTGTCACGAATAGCCTGAATCGCCGGTTGTAGTGCCTGCTGGTGGAAGACCCACGTCACGAAATCGCCCATCAGGTCGTCGCAGATGGCACGGGCGGCAGGCACCTCGGCACTGCGCTGCGCCTCGACGCGGTTCGTCCACGCCTGCAGCGCATCCAGATCCATCACGACGTAACCTGTGCGTTTGTCGACGGCCGGGTCGATGTTGCGCGGCATTGAGATGTCGATGAGTAGCGCAGGCACGCGATGATCGGGCCGTGCCGGAAGCGACCCGGATCGCAGCACCGGATCGGGGGCGCCCGTGGCTACGATCACCACATCGGCCTGGCTGGCCGCGTGGTGGCGCTCCGCCCAGTCGACGGTCTCGGCGCCGTTGGCAGCAGCGACGTCACGGGCACGCTCGGGAGATCTATTGGTGACCCGAATGGTGTGCGGCGTGTAGCTCTGCATCGCCTGCAGCGCCAGTCGGCCCATCTTGCCGGCGCCGACGAGCAGTACATCGGCCCCTTCGAGGCTCCCGCCGACCACATCGTCGAAATGATCGCGCGCCATGGCTACGGCGGCGCTCGACACCGAGGCCGCGCCGCTGGAGAGAGCTGTTTCGCTGGTGACGCGCTTGGCCGCTCGGAAGGCCGTGTGCATCAAGCGGTGCAGGAGCGTATTCACTGCATCGGCTTCGACTGCGCGGCGATAGGCCTCCTTAACCTGAGCGAGGATCTGCGCATCGCCCAGGACCATCGAACGCAGTCCGCTGGTCACTTCCAGAATGTGCCGCACAGCAGCCTCATCGCGGAGGTAAAAAGCTTCGTCCTCGGGCCAGGGCTGCCCGGCCTCTGCGCTCAGGATCTGTTGGACCTGCCGCGCGTCGTCGGGCGTGCCATAAAGATACGCCTCGGTGCGATTGCACGTCGACAGTAAAATCACTTCAGCCGGCTCCGCAAGATCCAACTCGGCGTAGAGGATGCGCTGCGCCGTTTCATCCAGCGCAAACGCCTCCGTCACCCCGACGGACGCCGTCTCGTGATTCAATCCGAATGCAAAAAAAGTCATACCGCGGGAAGACCCGTGCGTACTGAATTAGTACAAGAATAGTTACAATTTATCCGACGCACAGTTCACATGCAGGGTTGAAATACGAATGAACGGAGAAGATATCCAGTGCGGCGTTTCGGTACGCCGCTCAACCGGGCCGCCATGCGGACCCTCCTGCATATGGTGGGGCGGAGTGATTACGTAGTGTTATATGTACGATCGCCGTTCATTTCTGATCATCAGCCTCTGCAAATTGCGTGCGAAAGTGACCGCTCGCGCGGCCGCTCGATTCTTTGTGCAACCGGAAGCGCATCTCGGCCCTCCTGTGAGGCCGGTTGCACCCCTGCGCCGAAACCTGCATCTTAGACGCAGCGCGCCAATCCGTACCTGTTCAACCACACCTTCGCCTCATGCCTCCCGTCCCGCCCGAAGCGCTCATCACCGACCCCATGTCCCTGGCTGCGTTCCTGGCGGCCGTATTGGGCGCCGTGTTTTGGCTCAGTTCCTTCGATGCGCTGGAGGGTGTCTTCAAATTTCTGCCGCCGGTCATCTGGGCCTACTTTGTGCCGATGTTAGCCACCACCGCTGGCATCACGCCCGCCGAGAGCCCCATCTACAGCTGGATGTCCACCTACCTGCTCCCCTTCTCGCTCTTTCTGCTAATGATCACAGTGGATGTGCGCGCGATCCTGCGACTCGGGCCAATGGCCCTCATCATGATGCTTGCCGGAACTGCTGGCATTGTCATCGGCGGCCCGGTAGCGTTTGCGCTCTTCGGCGCGTTCTTCGAGGATCCCGAAGCCTGGAAAGGGTTTGCCTCGCTCTCGGGAAGCTGGATTGGCGGAACGGCCAATCTGCTGGCGATGCAGGAGAGCGTAGAGGCCTCGGCCAGCACGCTCGCTCCGCTGCTGGTGGTCGACGTGGTCGCCGGATACGGGTGGATGGGCATCCTCCTCTTCCTGAAGTCCTACGAGGAACGGTTCGACCGCTGGGTTGGTGCCGATGAGAACGCCCTCGACGAGCTGGGCGAATCGCTCGAAGCCGCCCAGACGGATCGCGAGCCGGCCGGCATGGGCGATTACGCCTTTATGGTGGGCCTCGCCCTGGCCGCAGCGGTGGGCGCTCGGCTCTTGGGCGGGGTCTTTCCCGAGTTGGGCGACCCCACCATCATCACTGCGGGCACCTGGGCTGTGCTCATCGTGGTCACGATTGGGCTCGCCCTCTCGTTTACGCCGCTGCGCGACATGGAACGCACCGGCGCCTCCCAGCTGGGTTACTTCGCCCTCTACCTCCTGCTCACCTCCATCGGCGCCAAGGCTGATCTGGCCGCTGTGCTGGAGGTGCCGCTCTACCTCGTCGCGGGCATCGTCTGGATCGCCATCCACGTCGGGATTCTGCTGCTGGTCGCCCGCTGGGTTGGAGCGCCGCTCTTCTTCGTGGCGACGGGCAGCATGGCCAACGTGGGTGGGGCGGCCAGTGCCCCCATCGTCGCCAGCCACTACCTACCGGCGATGGCTCCCGTCGGCCTGCTGATGGGCGTAGCGGGCTACATCCTCGGCATCTATGCAGCCCTCGGCTGCGGGTGGATGATCGGCCAGGTAGCGCTTCTGCTCGGCTGACGGCTGATCAGGCGGCCTCCTCCTCTCCCGCTTGGTCGCCCTCCGCCTCGGTGTGCAACGTGAAAACGGGGCAAGGCGCTTTGCGGACCACCCGCTCGGTGACGCTGCCAATCAGGAAGTGATTGAGGCCGGTCAGCCCGCGGGTTGCGATCACGATCAGATCGATGTCGTGGGTGTCGGCAAAGTCGATGATACGCGGCGCCACATCTCCGTGCGCGACGTGGCCCTGCGCCTGCACCTCGGGTCCGCCGACGTCGTCGTTGAGCTGCGCGAGCGCCTTCGACGAGTCCTTGACGATTTCAGGGTCCATCTTGAGCACGTTAACGCTTGGAATCCCCGTATCGCTGAAAACAGGCACCATTCGCTCCTCGGCTACGAATAGCAGATCCAGCCGGGCATCGAACAGGTGAGCCAGCTCCTTGGCGGTACGCAGCGCCGTGCGCGAGTGACGCGAGAAGTCGATCGGGACGAGCAGGCGCTCCACTGCATGCGGATCCGCCGCATCCGGCCCCACAGTGAGAACGGGCCGCTTCGCCCGACGCACTACCTGCTCGGCGACGCTGCCCAGCAGCACATGGCTGAGCCCGCCCCGACCGTGTGTGCCCAGCACGATGAGATCCATATCGCACGCATCGGCATAGTCGACGATAGCGGAGGCGACGTTCAGGTCGCGCTCCATCGCCACCTCGCTCTCCACCCCGGTCGCCGCCCGGTCGGGCCGCATGGCTTGCAGCTCTTCCTCGGCGTCGTATTCAATCTCTTTCCGCAGCGCCGTCACCTGCGGCTCGGTATCTGCCTCGCTGTACCACTCCGGATCGTAATCGGCGAGCACGTGCAGGAGCCGGAGCTGGGCCTCGGTGCGGCTCGCCAAGCTCACTGCCCAGTCCAGGGCGTGGCGGGAGCAAGCAGAGAAATCCGTGGGAACGAGGATGTGCTGGATCGTCATGGGACGGAGGCGTATGATGGGGACAGAATGAACGGCAACTACGCGTCGGTATCCGGGGCCGAAGGTTCCTCCACGGCGTCCTCACCGCGCACGACAAACACGGGGCACGGCGCCTCGCGGACGATGTGCTGCGCCACGCTGCCCAGCAGCACGCGCTCCACACCGGAGAGTCCCTTCGACGCAATCACAATCAGATCGACCGCATGCTCGTGAGCGTAGTCCAGGATGTCGTGCTTGGCCTTCCCCTTGACAACCGCCGCGGTGACATCGATGGGGCTGTCGGCCAACCAGTCGGCCATTGCCTCTTCAGCGCGCTTTTTCAGATCGGGAACCTCACCGTAGAGCGTGACCGCCCCGGCGCCGTAGAATCCCGGATAGCTGGGCTCTTCGAGCACATGCAGCACGTGCAATGCCGCGCCGAACTGCTGCGCCAGTGCCCGCGCTGTGTCGAGCGCCTGCCGCGATGGAGCCGAGAAATCGATGGGCACGAGAATTGATCGTATATCGAGCATAGCCAGAACGAAACGGGTAGCAGATCCAACAAACGCGGCGGTCGAGGGCCCCACCAATGCCCTCGCCTACGCCCGACGGAATGCCCGACACAAGCGAGGGCCGACATACCGGTACGGCTGCGGCGGGTTACGCCGGCTTCTCATCGCGGGCCGGGGCCGTCTCAGCCGGAACGAGCGATTTACCAAAGCTCTTGACCGTAAAAACGGGACACGGCGCGCGCCGCACAACCTTCTCGGCGACGCTTCCCATGAGCACCCGGTCGATACCCGTGCGGCCGTGGGTGGCGATCACCATCAGATCGATTTCATTTTCGTCGGCGAAGTCGAGGATCGTGCTTACCGCATAGCCGGTCAGCGCGTGCACCACGATGTGCTCGTATCCAATTTCCTCGCGGGCCATGTCGGCCAGAGCGCGTTCGCTATTCTCGACGACCTCCGGGATCACCAGGTTGACTGGCTCCATGCCGTACGCGGCCGGCAGAGCAATTTCCTCGACCACGTGTAGCAGATCGAGCCGGGCGCCGTAGGTCATGGCCAGCTCTTTGGCGTGCTGGATGGCGCGGTGCGAGACATCGGAGAAGTCGACCGGCACGAGGATGCGGCGGATCGCGTCGCCCGGCGCCACCTTCTCGTCGGCGCGAATGGTGAGCACCGGGCACGACGCGCTGCGCACGACCTCCTCGGCCACGCTCCCAATCAGCAGCCGGTTGGCGCCGCGCCGGCCGTGCGTGCCCATCACCACGAGATCGATGTCTTGCTGGTCCACGAACGAGAGGATCGCCTCCGAGGCCGAGGCTTTCTCCAGCTGCGTCTGCTGGATGGAGAGCGCATCGAGCGTGGGCATACCGCTCTCGGACTTTCCGTTCTCGACGGCCAGCAGATCGCTCAGCGTGGCATCGGACATCGGGAAGTGCTCGCGCATGTTCGCGTAATCGTACATGTGCCGGCCCACCACGTTGAGCACGTGCAGGTTGGCATCATGCCAGTGCGCGAGGAACGCGGCATGTTGGAAGGCGCGCTCGGCGCACTCGGACAAATCCGTCGGGAAGAGGATGTTTTTAATATTAAGCATAGCGAATCTCCTTGAGTCGATGCATGGTCGCGTTCGATGTGGGCCAATTCAATCAGACGTCGAGCTGGCGCAAGAGCTTCTCGGTTTCTTCCTTGTGACGCGTCTCATCGCGGATAATGTCGTCGAGTTCGGCAGCGAGGCCGAAGTCGCCAAACGCTTCTGCGTCGCGGCGACGGCGCACGTACCGCTCGATCGTCTCCGCTTCGGCCGTGACGACGTGCTCCAGCATGGCCTGGCTGTCGGCCGTCACCTCGACGGGCACCACCTCGGTCGTAGGCGTTCCCCCGAGGGCGGTGATCTTGTCGGCCAAGAATTGGGCGTGCAACAGCTCCTCGGGCAGTTCTTCCTCGAAGAAGGCTTTTAGCATGGGGCGATGCATCCCCTCCACCATGGCAGCGTAGGTGTTGTACATCATGATGGCCTGATATTCGTGCGACAGATCCGTATTGAGCCCGTCAATCAGATCGGCTGTTGTGGGCGTGCTCATGGTATTTCGAGGTCGATTTGAATTGTGAGGATGCAAGTGGAAACGAACGATCAATCGGGGGGCAGAGGCGCATCGGGATCCAGCAGCACCTCCTCCGGGGGACGGCGCGGGGTGCGTTCGACGGACTCGGTGGGGTAGCCCATTCGGAGGATCAGTTGCGGATGGCCGTCGATGCCGAGCCGCTCGGCTACCTGCGGGCGCAGCGCTGGCACCTCGATAGGCTGGTTCAGATACGACGCCTGAAGGTCATAGGCTTGCCCCTGCAGCAGCACGCGGTCGAGCGCTTGCCCGGCTGCCATCCACGCGGCGGCCGTATCGTCCTCCGTGCTGAGCACCAGCAAGGCCGGCGATCCCTCGGCCAGCTGCTGATCTTTGGCTGCCTGCCCCTCGCCCCAGTTGAAGGTGCGAATGACGAACGGCCCGGCATACGAGAGGAGGTCACCCAACCCCATGGCGTAGCCGGGGATGCCGTCGCGGCTGCTACTGCGATTGGGATGAATCCAGGCCGCCAGCTCGCGGCGGAAGCGCTTGTCGCTGGCCTGCCGGCGATCGCCCTCTGCGATGAGCTCGGCCAGGGCTTGCTTCTCTTCGTCCGCGCGCACCACCTGCAGCGCAGCGCCCTCCTCCTCGGCACACTCGGCGAGGTGATCGACCTCGGCCTCGGGCACGGGCCGGTCGGCAAACGGCTGGCGATTGGTGCGGCGGTGCGCGATCGCCATAAACAGGCGTTCGTCGTTGAACGTGGCCTCCATCGAGGCGCCCATTCGGATGCGTGCCAGCACATCGGGCTGGGCGGCATCGGGGAGCAGCTCCACCACCGGCGTGAACCCGAAGTGCCGCATGGCCACGCGCAGGTGAAACAGCGCGGCACCGCAGCTCATCGTCAGCTCCCGGTCGCCAGGATCCACGACAGGGAGGGCGCGCCGGCGGTCGGCAATCACGTCGATGCCGTCGCCCCCGACCCGAAAGAGCCACGGCTGCGTGTTGTGCCCCGATGGCGCGAGCACGGCGTAGTTCAGCAGAAAACGGAGCTGCGCCTGGGCCGATTGGGCCCGCGGAAACTCTGCCTGCGAAACCGTCCACGGATCGTCTTTAAGCAGCGTCGTCATGCCGGTGGGATCTCTGTGGAAGCGGGCGTGAAAGGGCCGCCCGTCAGTCGAGCCACGCTTCAAGAAGCGCGCGCACCGAGACGGGATCGGGCGGGCGGTCATCGGCCTCGCGGATCACCGGAATGCGGATGTGGTCCTCGGCGCGGCGGGGCGCTCCGAGGTGCTCGCCCTCATCGAGGTGCGCAATCAGCCGCCGTACGAGGGCCTGAACGTGGCGCCGCCCCTCTGCTGATTCGTGCGAATCGTTCGTCATGGCGTGCCTCCCACGAAGTGATGAATCCGCCATCGAGTACCGATACCGTCTCACGCGCACAATAGCGAATTGTACACCCACGCGCACCCGATATTCCCGCAGCATCGTGTGCGCACACCGAGTGTGTTGATGTGGGGGAATTACCTACACCGCTCAGATGAAGAAGACGACCCCGACCGCCGTGACGACCATCAGCACAAACCCGGGCAGAATCGCCCGGCGCAGCGCGTCCGAGCCGACTGACAGGACGAGCCCCCCCTTCAGCACGGTGTTCGCCGCCGCCGCCAGCACGATGGACCGGGCCGCCGTGCGCAGATCGATCCCCTCGCCCCCCTGGCTCAGTTGCGCCATCGACAGCGTGATCGCGTCCACATCGGCAAAGCCCGAAACGATGCTGGAGAGATAGACCCCGGCATCGCCCATATACGCCTGCGCGGCGTTGGCCACGACCAGAATAATGGCGTACAGTACCCCAAACGTGATCGCTGGACCCAGTTCAAACGGATTCTTGAACTCGTCCGGCTCCTCCTCGTCCTCGACCTCGAAGGTCTGGTACAGATAGGCGCAGTAGGCGAGCCCGACGCCCATAGCGACGACCACCGGCAGCCAGACGAAGCGCAGCAGCGGCAGATTGAGCGCGGCCACCTCCAGCAGCACGCGGATGTACATGATGGTCCACGCCAGCAGGATGGCCAGCGCAAAGGGCCGCTCCAGATGCTCGACGGTGCGACTGCGCTGCGTGAAGGTCAGCGTCACAGCCGTACTGGAAGCCAGCCCGCCGAGGATGCCGGTCAACCCTACGCCGCGCCGCGCGCCGACGACCTTGATCAGCACATACCCCAAGAAGCTGATGCCCGAGATGAAGACGATCATCAGCCAGACGTTGTACGGCACGAGCACGTCGAACGGCGGCGGGCCGTAGCTCGTCTGCGGCAGCACCGGCAGCACGATGACGGTGATGACGGCAAACTTGAGTGTGGCGTAGACATCTTCGCTCTCGATCGTCCGGGCCAGCGTGTGCGTCTGCACCTTCATCGCCAGCAACACAGCCGTGCCCACACCCAGCGCCGCTGCGATCTCCAGATACCCCTCAAAGCAGAGCGCCCCGATGCAGATCGTTACGAGCGCAGCAACTTCAGTGGTGAGCCCGCTGTCCCCTTCGCGGAGCAAATGGTAGTGCGCAACAGCCAGCAACAGCCCCAGCACGCCCACCGCACTCACAAAAACCAGCGGGGCGCCAAGCGTATCGGCCAGGAACGCGGCGCTGCAGCCCAGCAGTGCTATCAGGGGAAACGTGCGGGCACCCGCTAAGAGCTCCTCCTTGTGCTGGATGTCGCCCGCCTGCTGGCGCCGCCGAAACGCATATTCGCGCTGCAACCCGACCAACAGGCCGATCAAAAGGGCGACCCCAAATCGGTAGAACAGCGTAACGGACTCGGTTTCCATTAACTTACGGTTCATTCGGGTGCCTGGGGACTGCACAGGATACAACACGCGCCTCAGCAGAATCAACCCGGCGCCCCGGTCTGGCCCCAGGGCCGTTGCATCAATTATTGTAGCAAAATTATTGTAGCAAAATTATTGTAGCAATTTACCGTTGCCCTTTTAACGTCATTCCCGACTCCGATCGGGACCCGAGCAAAGCAACTGATGACATCATCCAGAACGACAACCGCAGGACTGGATTTCCGTCTCTACTGGAACGACGGGGGCTTTCCTGATCGGCACGGCGCGACCTGCTCCGTATTGATTCCGAGATCAGCCGGAATGGCGTGATGCGATTGCCTTACCCCGTCCCGCCTGCGTGAACATTGCTGGAGTTCAGCGTACCCGCTTGACGGAGAGCGGCCCGATCCGCTTTTTGCATCATCCATTGCCTCACTCTCTATCGCCCGCTTCCGATGGCCGAGTCCCCTGCGGTTTCCACGGCGTCGTCTGTGTCCTCCTCTGATTCGCCCCGCGCGCCCGGCCAGCCCTGGAGCGCCGAGACCGACGCCGTGCGCGCAGCCCTCAACACCCCGCCCGACGGCCTCTCGGCAGACGAGGTGGACGCCCGGCGCTCCGCGTTCGGGCCGAACAAGCTGCGCGAGATGGAGCCCGTCAGCCTCTGGACGCTGCTCCTCAATCAGGTCAAAAGCCTGGTCGTGCTCCTCCTGTTTGCCGCCGGCGCCGTCTCGCTCGTGTTTGGCGATCTGGTCGAAGCCGGGGCCATCGGCGTCGTGCTGGCGCTGAACACGGCTATCGGATTCTTCATGGAGTGGCGCGCCGTTCGCTCGATGGAGGCGCTTCAGACGCTCAGCGATGTGCCCGCGGTCGTGCGCCGCGACGGCGAAACCCACACCATCTCGGCCGACGAACTGGTGCCCGGCGACCTCGTCCTGCTCGAAGAAGGCGACATCGTCACGGCCGACCTGCGCGTGCTGCGTGCATCCAAGCTGCAGGCCGATGAGTCGGCCCTGACGGGCGAATCGGTACCGGTCGATAAGTCGGCTGCCCCAGTCGATCCGGAAGCGCCACTGGCCGAGCGGTCGAGCATGGCTTACAAGGGCACCGCCATCACGCGCGGCTCGGGCGAGGCTGTGGTCGTAGCGACCGGTATGGATACCGAGCTCGGCGAGATTTCGGCGCTCGTGGAAACGGCCGAAAGCGAAGAGACGCCCCTCGAAGAACGGCTCGACCAGCTGGCGCGCAGCCTCATCGGCGTGGTGCTTGTCCTGGGCGCGCTCGTCTCCATCGTCGGCTGGGCCGTCGGGCGCGACCTGCAGCTCATGCTCAGCACGGGCATTGCGTTGGCCGTGGCGGCCATCCCCGAGGGGCTGCCCATCGTCGCGACGATTGCCCTGGCGCGCGGCCTCCGGCGGATGGCCCGGCGCAACGCCCTCGTACGGCGCCTCTCGTCGGTCGAAACGCTGGGCGCAACGAGCGTCATCTGCACCGATAAGACGGGCACGCTCACCGAAAATCGGATGACCGTCCAGCAGCTCGCCCTGCCCGGCGGTGTCGTGAAGATCGCTGCGGATGCGGAGGCGCCCTTCCAGCAAGACGGCGCGCCCCTCGACCCGGACGACGACGCCGTGCTAAACGAGGCGTTGCGCGTGGCCGTCCTCTGCAACACCGCCAGCCTGAAGGTAAGCGACGCCCCCGGCGAAAAAGCCGTAGGCGACCCCATGGAAGCGGCGCTCCTGCAAATGGGCCGCCACGCCGGTCGCTCGCGGGAGGGCCTGCTCCATGACTGGCCCGAGGTGGACCGCGACGCCTTCGACCGGGAAACCAAGAAAATGGCCACGATCCACCGCACCGGGGACGGCGTGTGGGTAGCCGTCAAAGGTGCCCCCGAGGCCGTGCTCGACGCGTGCACGCAGGAGCAGGGCCCGGACGGGCCGCGGCCGCTCGACGAGGCGCGCCGCCAGCACTGGCTGGAGCAGAACGAGTCGATGGCCGAGGCCGGACTCCGCGTGATCGCTCTGGCCGCGAAATCCGCCGACTCGCCCGAGACCGACCCGTATGCCGAGCTGCAGTTTCTGAGCCTCGTCGGGTTGCTCGATCCGCCCCGCGCTGACGTACGCTCGTCCATCGCCCGATGCCGCCACGCCGGCATTAATGTCGTCATGGTCACGGGAGATCAGCCGGCGACGGCGCGCAACGTAGCCCACGCCGTCGGGCTCGTCGACGCGCCGGATGCACCTGTCATTCGCGGTGTCGACTTTGAGGAGCGTGAATCCCTCTCATCGGAGCGGCGCAAACAGGTGCTCGATGCATCCATCTTCGCCCGGGTGAGCCCGCGGCAGAAGCTCGACCTTATCGACCTGCATCAGGAAAGCGGGCGGATTGTCGCGATGACGGGTGACGGCGTGAACGACGCCCCCGCCCTCCAAAGCGCCGACATCGGCATCGCGATGGGCCAGCGCGGGACGCAGGTCGCCCAGGAAGCGGCCGACATGGTGTTGCAGGACGACGCGTTCTCGACGATCGTGGCCGCCGTTGAGGAGGGCCGCGCCATCTTCACCAACATCCGCAACTTCGTCTACTACCTGATGTCGTGCAACGTCGGCGAAGTCGCAGTAGTGGCGTTGGCCGCCGGCGCCAACATGACGCTGCCGCTCCTCCCCCTGCAGATCCTCTTCCTCAACCTCGTCACCGATGTCTTTCCGGCCCTTGCGTTAGGCGTCAGCGAAGCCGAGGAGGACGTGATGGACGAACCGCCGCGGGAGGCGCAGGAACCGATCTTGCGCCAGCAACACTGGATCGGGATTGGGCTCTATGGAGCGGCGTTCACGGTCGCCGTGATCGGCGCGCTCTTGTTCGCCCAGTGGGAGTGGAACTACTCGGCCGAAGAGGCGCAGACGATCTCCTTTCTGACGCTCGCCTTCGCGCAGCTCTGGCACGTGTTCAACATGCGCTCACCCCACGCGCACCCCATCTGGAATACCGTCACACAGAACCGGTACGTCTGGGGCGCACTGGGACTCTGCGTGGCCCTGCTGCTCGTGGCCGTGTACGTCCCAATTCTGGCCGAGGCGCTCTCGGTTACGCCGCCCTCAGCTGCCGGATGGGGCCTCGCCTTCGGCGCCAGCCTCCTCCCGCTAATTGCGGGGCAAATCGGCCTGAAGTTGAACCTGCTCGATCGGTAGCGGGGCTCAGTCGAGCGCCACGCCGCGCTCCTCCAGCAGATCAGTGAAGGCAGCTTCGTCGAGCACCGGGACACCGAGGTCCTCGGCTGTGCCGCGCTTTTGCCCGGCGCCCGGCCCGGCCACAACGTAATCCGTTACGCCACTGACGCTGGAGGTCGCCCGCCCGCCGAGACGCTCCACCAGCTGCTGTACCTCGCGGCGCGTCCACCGGTCGAGACTGCCCGTAAAAACAAACGTCAGCCCCTCCAGCGGCTGCTCATCCGCCGCATACGGATTGGACAGGTCCAGTCCGGCGGCGCGAATCTCATCGATGACGGCCTGATTCTCTGGATCGTCGAAGAAGGCCACCACGCTGTGCGCCACCTCCGGTCCAATATCGCCGATGGTCTGCAGCTCCTCTTCGGTCGCGTCCATGATGGCATCCAGATTGCCCACCTCGGCTGCCAGCAGCCGCGCAACGTGCGATCCCACCAGCGGGATACCCAGCGCAAACAGGAAGCGGTCAAGATCCTGCTCCAGACTGGCTTCAATCTCATCGAGCAGATTCTGAGCCGACTTTTCGGCGTAGCGCTCCAGCGCCAGAAGGTCGTCTTTTTTGAGGCGGTAGAGATCAGAAATCCGCTCGACCAGACCGGCGTTGATGAGCTGCTCGGCTCGCTTATCGCCCAGTCCTTCGATGTCGAGGCCCCCGCGCGAGGCGTAGTGCTTGAGGCGCTCGCGTAGCTGCGCGGGGCACGTCATGCCGCCTGTGCAAAAGGCCTGCTTCTTGTCATCGCTCAGCACGATCTCCGCTCCGCACACCGGGCACGTATCGGGGATATGATAGGGCTGTTCGGAGCCGTCGCGCTCGTCTTCGATCGCCTTGACGACGTACGGGATGACGTCCCCCGCGCGCTCGACAAGCACCGTATCGCCAATCCGGACATCTTTCTGATCAATCTCGTTCTGATTGTGGAGCGACGCCCGGCTCACCTCGACCCCCCCGATGGGCACGGGCTCCAGATCGGCGACCGGGGTGATGCGCCCGGTGCGCCCGACCTGCACGGTGATGTCACGGATCGACGTCGTGGCTTGCCGCGGGGCAAACTTGTACGCCACGGCCCACCGCGGATCGCGGTTGCGGACGCCCAGCGTTTCGTGCGCAGCGAAGTCATTGACCTTGATGACCACGCCGTCCATCTCGTACGGCAGGTCGTCGCGCTGCGCTTCGAGGTGGGCGTGATGCTCCAGCGCATCCTCGATGCCCTCGCACGTCCGGATGTGCGGGGCGCAGACGCGCAGCCCCCACTCGGGCAACGCCTCCAGCACCTCGGCGTGGGTGGCGAAGTCGCGGTGATCTCCCGGTGCCATCTCGTAGAAATAGATGTGCAGGGGGCGGCGTGCCGTCACCTTCGGATCGAGCTGACGGAGCGACCCGGCCGCCGCGTTTCGCGGATTCGCAAACGGATCCTCACCTGCCTCCACGCGCTCCTGATTGAACGCGTTGAACTCGTCCTTGCGCATGTATGCCTCACCGCGCACAACGAGCCGCTGGGGCACCGGGCGCTCGCCCTCCCGCAGCCGCAGCGGCACGGAACGGATCGTCTTCACGTTGGCGGTGATGTCTTCCCCGGTCTGCCCATCGCCGCGGGTGGACGCCTGCACGAGCTGCCCTTCTTCGTAGATCAGTTCGACGGCGAGGCCGTCGAACTTGGGCTCGGCGGTGTATGTGACGGGATCGACGCCCAGTTCCGTTCGGCACGTCTCGTCGAACGAGCGCACGTCGTCGGGCTCATAGACCGCCTTGAGACTGAGCATCGGCGTGGGATGGCGAACCGACTGGAGCTCATCGCGCGGCGCACCGCCCACCTGCTGCGTCGGCGAATCGGGCGTCTGCAGATCCGGGTACGCGGCTTCGAGCACCTTGAGCTGCTCCAGCATCCGGTCGTACTCGGCATCCGAGACGACGGGGTCGTCGAGCACGTAGTAGCGGTAGTTGTGATAGCGGAGCGCCTCGCGCAGCTGCTCGGCCGCCGCTGTCGCGGCGTCTTCCGAGTCGATGGCATCGAGGTCGATCTCCGGTTTCCGTGTCACCTCAGGCATGATCCCTCGACTTACGCTCCAAACTTCTCCAACCGGTCGGCGTGGGCAAGGGCCAGCGGCATCAGATCCACCGCGGCGATCCGCCGGCCGAGACCGCCATGCAGGCACGCCGTCTCGCCAAACGTCTCGCCAAACGTCTCGCCGTTACGTCCCACCGGATCCGGGCGACAGACCTCCGACCACAGCAAGACGGGCACGGGATGCCAGCTGTGATACTTCATTGTGCAGGGCGTGGAATGATCGCCGGTGACGAAGAACACGTCGGGCCCGAGATCGAGCAGATCGGGCAGGTGATCGTCGACGTTCTCGATGAGCTCCACTTTGCGGTCGAAGTCGCCATCCTCACCTGCGCTGTCAATCTTCTTGACGTGCATGTAGAAGAAATCGTAGTCGTCCCACCGGTCCTTCATCATCTGGATCTGGGCGGCGGGGTCGTCCTCCGCCTTCAGCGCATCCATCCCAACGAGCTTGGACACGCCCCGGTACATCGGATAGGCCGCAATCGACGCGGCGCGGAGGCCGAAGACGTCCTCGTAGGTCGGCCAGTCGGGCTGATTGGCGAAACCGCGCAGCAACACCATGTTGGCCGGCTTCCGGTCAGCGAGCTTCTTGCGCGCTTCGGCCAGGAACTGGCGGATGAGCTTGGCGGTGTAGGCGGCGTCTTCGGTGCGGGGCTCGGGATCGAGCGGCGCCGTACCCACCTCCTGCGGATCGGTGTCATCGATGGCGCCGGAGAGGCCGTCACCACGCAGCACGAGCAGCAGCCGATGCTCTTTCACGGTCTCGACGAAGACCTCCACGCCCGGAAGCTCAATCTCGCTCAGTACGGCGCAGAGTTCTTCGTTGAGCTCGGTGGCGATGCGCCCGGCGCGGCGGTCGGTCACGCGGCCACTGTCATCGAGCGTGCAGAAGTTGCCACGCGCGGCCACGTCATTGGGCTGCAGATCGAAGTCGATGCCAAGGGCCGCGAGCACGCCCCGCCCCACCTGGTATTTCATCGGGTCGTAGCCGAAAACGCCGAGGTGGCCGGGTCCGCTCCCGGGCGTGATGCCGGGCCCTACGGGTTGCTGCAATCCGCAGATGCTATCTTTCAGGAGCGCGTCGAAGTGAGGCGTCGAGGCGGCTTCGAGGGCCGTGGCGTCGCCGTCGGGACCGGGCAGATCGCCCAATCCGTCCATGACGAGGAGCACGATGGTGCTGTCCGCAGGCTTGATGAGCGGCTGGAGGAAATCGAAGTCCATGGGTGTGGGGTTGGGTTGCGGAGATGACGGGCGGAATCCCGACCGGAGGCCGGACGCCCCTTAACATAGGCAGCGGACCGCTTTGAGAAAAGCGAAAACTGAAGGAAACGGTTCACTCTTTCACGACGGGAAACGAGCGACCGAAGAGTTCACCGCTCGTACGTTCCGATGAGGTCGGTTTCGTCGAGGATATGTCCGGCCATGGCATCGGTCACCTGTCCTTTGCTGGCGCCGCTGCCCACATCGAGCACCGTATCCAGCGCGTAGAGCCGAAAGAAGTATCGGTGCGGACCGTCGCCGGGCGGCGGGCAGGGGCCGCCATAGCCGATGTTGTTGAAGTCATTCACGCCTTCGACGGGGCTGAGATCAGCGTCGGTGAAGTGTGCCTCTACGTCGACATCGCGCACCAGCCGCGTCCGATTGGCTGGAATGTTAACCAGCACCCAGTGGGTAAAGGTCTGCCCGGGCGCGTCCGGATCGTCGACGATGAGCGCTACGCTCTCGGCGCGGTCCGGCACATGAGCCCACTCCAGCGGCGGCGACACGTCGGCCCCCTCGCAAGTATATTCCCGCGAAATGGCTTCTCCGGGATCGAACGGAAAACGGGTAAATGTAAGCTCGTTAGCCATAGCTGAAGCTCCACTTGTCCGCTGAAATCTCTACCACCATCGTATCAAATCGAACGAGCCCCCGAACGTTCGGCCCGGCTCAGCAACAGAGGCCCCGTACTTGTCGTGGACGACCCATATTTTCACCGATGCGTTTACGCGGAGTCGACCGGCTCAAGATCATCCCGAATCAACCTGCGTAGCGTGTCTGCGTTTAAAGGAATGTTTGAGCTCTCTTCCCATCCACCAATGAACCCGGTATGACCTGGCGTGACCGCATAACAACCAATCCCGAAGTGCTAACGGGCAAGCCTATAATTAATGGCACACGGCTCTCGGTCGAACACATACTCGGCCTGCTGGCAGCAGGCTCAACCGAAGAGGAGATCTTGCAAAGCTATCCTCGAACCGGCTCGAAACGAGAACCGATTGCTCCTCACTTTTGATAAAGATTTCGGTACCCTCTCCTTCCGCGACCGCGAGCCCGCCCCGGGGATTCCGCTCTTCCGCGTGCCCGACCGCCCAGTTCCAGAACTTATTCCGTTCGTGGTGCAGACCGTCAAGAATCGCGACGACTGGCATGGCCACCTGGCAACAGTGTGAAGTTGTTGGTTCGAAAGAGGCGCTCCACTCCGAAATCGCAGATTGCTCCTCACAGTCGACCTGTGGCCCTTCAGAAAATGGCCGCCCGGATGCCCACGGGCGCGCAACGACCGAAATTTATCTTGTTTGAGCGCCCCGACCGAAGGGAGGAAGTACTCGCAGGGGTGCGAGCGCCCCGCGAGCGAGTTTGATAAATTTACTTCGTCAGTCGGCTTCGCCTCGTGTCAGTGGAGCGACCACGGGCACCAGGCCATGTTCTGACCGGCCAAGCCCTTTTACTGGCGTGAGTCGCTCCGCTCGTCTCGTCCATTTTGGGGCCATCAAAATGGACCCCAACCAGAGAGCGAAGCTCGGATTGCAAGCCAAATGGCTCGACCGATTAACAAACCAGAGACCGCTTCCCGGGCCGAACGGGACTCGCCGATCGATTCGGAAAACAACTTCACACCATTGGCCACCTGGCCGTTATAGAGGAAGATCAGATTCGGATGCGCCCCTTGCCATCAGATTAAATGAGTCAAGCGCTTTTCGCGTACTCTGCGCTCTTTGCCGTTTCTCATCCGATGTGCTTCGGACAACAACTCGCATATGCAAGCGTGATTCATTCTATCGTGTAGCAAGCATCCTCCTACTCCACCAGCCGGTACTGCGTCTCGAACGCCCCGAAGAGGTCGAGATAGTCTTCGAGGAGCCGAGTGAGCAGAAAGCGCTCCTTCACGGTGCGGCGCGCGCGATCCCCTAACCGGCGCCGTAGCTCCGGATGCTGGATGAGCTGGACGATGCGCTCGGCGGCCTCCTCGACCGAATCGACCAGAAAGCCGTTCTCGCCGTCGGTGATCTGATGCCGGATGCCGCCGACGTTTCCGCCAATAACGGCCGATCCCTTCCACATCGCCTCGGTGACCGTCAGGCCGAATCCTTCCCGCAGCGACTTCTGGAGCACGACGGCCGCGCGCCGTTGCAGCGCATTCACCAGCGCCGTGTCCTCCTCGCTGAGGATGATGATGCGCTCCTCCTGCTCGTCGAGCAGTGACTCGTACACCTCCTTGCCCTCCGGGTCGTCGGTCGCCACGTTGCCTAAGAGCACCAGCGTTGCATCGACCTCCTGCCGCGCGATCTTGAAGGCGTCGATCACGCCCTGCGGATCCTTCCACCGGTCGAACCGCGAGATCTGCACCACGAGCGGCCGGTCGTCCGGGATGTCGTAATGCTCCAGCCGATCCTCAATTTCCGCTTCGCTCAACTCCTTGTTTTTGATGGAGAACGGGTTGATGGCCGGCTCGATGAAGCGCTGCGGCGTCTGCAGGTGCTGACGGTATTCTTCGATGCTGAACACCGCTGCGTCGTACTGCTCGACGTACCTCTTCAGATACGCCCAGAGCTCGTCGTCGCGGCGCGTCACGTCCACGTGACACCGCCAGATCCACGGTCCGCCTTTCTGGACGAACTGGATCATCGGGAGCGGCTGCGGATCGTGGATCACCACCCGGTCGAAGTGCCGCAGCCGAATGCGCACGCTGTTTTTGAAGGCGATATCCTCGTAGATCTTCTTCTTCAGATCCGACAGGTTGATCGATGCGCCCTGCAGCGCATTGTGCATTTTCTTCGTGATGCTGAAGAAGTCGGGCGCGCCCTGGATGACGTGCCACTCGGTGCGGAGGCCGGCGCTGTTCATGAGCAGCGTCAGCGGGTCGAGCAGCTCGGCCACGCCGCCGCCGTAGAACGTGGAATTGACGTGGGCGACGCGCATCGGCTGCAGCGCCTCGGCCTTCTCCAGAATCCGATCGACAGCTTCAGCGCCGATGAACGGCGCGTAGTCGTCGACGTGAACGAGTCGCCGTGCGCGTTCGGTTCGCTTTTCGGTCGTCATGGGCTGTTGGATGCGTTGGATAGATGAATCGCGTGCAGTTGGTCGAGGTCAGGACGCTTGCAGGCGACCGCGGAGCGCCACATACACCTGCCCGATGAGCAGCGTCACGACCGCACCCCCGGCCACAAGTAACCAGCCGTTAACGCCCGGCGGCTGCACGGAGAGCACCTCTGCCATCAGCGGCCAATAGACGGCGAGCCCCAGCAGTCCGCCGCAGATTGCGAAGGCGGCCCACACGTAGGGATTCCGGCTGATTTCATTGTCGAACACGCCCGAGTCAAAGGAGCGCACGTTGAAGACGTGAACCAGCCGGCTGACCGACAGCGTCAGGAACGACACCGTGACGGCTTGCTCGGTAGGCATCCTCAGGGGGCCAAGCGCCACGCCAAACACGCCGAGCACCACCGCTCCGATGAGCACGCCATAGCCGCCGATGAGCCCCCAGTGAAAGCGCGTGATGACGTCCTCGTCGGGATCGCGCGGCGGCCGCTCCATCACCCGCTCCGTCCCCGGCCCCACGCCCAGGGCCAGCGCCGGAAAGACATCGTTTAGGAGATTCAGATACAGGATTTGCAGCGGAAGCAACGGTAGCGGTGCATTGGCCGCCGCCGCTATGCTCACGGCCAGAATCTCGCCCACGTTGCCGGACAGCAGATAGACGACAAACTTACGGATGTTGCTGAAGATGACCCGCCCGTGCTGCACCGCTGCGACCACAGATGCGAGCGCATCGTCCTGCAGTACCATATCGGCGGCCTCGCGGGCGACATCGGTGCCGCGCCGCCCCATGGCAATGCCGATGTCGGCGCTTTTGAGGGCAGGGGCGTCGTTCACGCCATCGCCCGTCATGGCGACAATCTCCCCGTCGGCCTGATGCAAATCCACCAGATCGAGCTTCTGGGCGGGACTGACGCGCGAAAACACCGGCGCCCGCCGGAGCCGCTCCCGATCGCGATCCGACGCTTCCGATACGTCTGCGACATCGCTTCCCCGGACGACCGCCTCCTCGTCGTCGGCCCCGAGGATGCCCACTTGCTCGGCCACGGTCCGCGCCGTATCGGGGTGATCACCGGTCACCATGACCATCCGAATCCCGGCCCGCTGGCACCGCTCGATCACCGGCTGCACGTCGGACCGCGGCGGATCAAGCAGTCCCACCAGGCCCAGAAAGCAGAGCTCTTCGTACGGCGGTGCCGTCTTATCGGACACGCGTTTCGTCGCCAGCGCGAGGACGCGCAGCCCATCTCCCGCCAGGGTTTCGTTGTGGCGCATCCACGCCGCCCGAGTGTCTTCGTCCAACGCCTGCGTCTCGCTGTCCGTCCGAAGGTGAGTGCTGGCGTCGAGCACCGCTTCGGGAGCGCCTTTCACGGCGACGAGCAGCTCGCCCGATCCAGCGTCGTGATAGGTCGCCATCATTTTCGTTTCCCGGTCGAACGGCTCCACGCGGCGCTCGGGCATCTCGTCGGTAAGCGTCTCCCGCGCGTGACCGACGCGGTGGCCCAGATCCAGCAGCGCCCGCTCCATCGGATCGCCCTGCGGCGCCTCATCACTGTCGGCATTGAGCGTGGCGCTGTTGCACAGGACGCCCACCTGAAGCGCGCGTCGGAGCTGCTCGTTCGTGTCGAGATCAACGGTCTGATCATCGTGCTGGAACTGAACGGTTTCATCCGTCAGCTCGACGTCGACAGTCGCGCCGGGGAGCTGAAGGACGTGCACGGTCATCCGGTTCTCCGTGAGCGTGCCCGTTTTGTCGGTACAGATGAGCGTGGTCGCCCCGAGCGTTTCGACCGAGAAGAGGCGGCGGATGAGGGCGTTGCGCCGGGCCATCCGCCACATGCCGTAGGCGAGCGCAAGCGTGGCCACAATCGGCAGGCCCTCGGGGATGGCGGCGACGGCCAGGGCAATGCCGGTTTCGACCATGAGGACCACGTCGCGCCCGGCGACGACGCCCACGCCCGTGACGGCAGCGGCCACGGCGAGCGTCAGCCACACCAGCTTGCGGCCGAGGCGGTCCAGCTTCTGCTCCAGCGGCGTCTCCGTTTTGCTGGCCGCTCCAACCATTGCGGAAATTTCGCCGAGCTCGGTGTCCATCCCCGTCGCCACCACCACGCCCCGGCCCTCCCCGCGCACTACAGCGGTGCCGCGGTAGGCCATGTTGGCCCGCTCGGCCAGCGGCGCTTCGGAGGCGATGGAATCCGTTTCCTTATCCACGGGAACAGACTCCCCCGTCAGGGGCGATTCGTCGATCTGGAGTTGAAGGCCGTCGAGCAGGCGCAGGTCGGCCGGCACGAGATCGCCCTCCTCCAGCTCGACGACATCACCCGGCACGAGCGTTTCGGCGGCTACCTGCCGGATGCGCCCGTCCCGGCGGACCGTGGCCTCGGTCTCTCCCATCTCCTGCAACGCCTCCATGGAGCGCACGGCCCGCCACTCGGTGAAGAAGCCGATGGCGGTGTTGATGACGATGACCACAGCGATCGCCAGCGCCTCGATGCCCTGTCCCGAGACCCAGGCCACGGCCCCAGCGACGACCAGCAGCAGCATGATCAGGCTGGCCTGATTCCAGAGGATACGCCAGAGGCTCTGCCGCTCGACCTCACGCAAGCGATTCGGGCCGTACGCGTCGCGGCGCCGGTCGGCTTCCTCGGGCGTGAGCCCCTCATCCGCACTCCCCAGCGCCTCCAGCACGTCGCGGCCCGATTCCGCCCAGGGCTGTTCCGGAACGCGCACCACTGACGAGGGCTGATCCTGCGCGCGAGAATCCCTATTCATGATCGATATTGAGACGTATGAGCCGGCAGCTGATTCGCCCGACGGGCACGCGGCGTGCCGATCCCGTGGTTGCCGAGGAGGCGCTCATGGCGCCGCGTGGCGCAGCCGAGCCGCATCGGCCTCGGGCGACGATGGGTTGATGCGCAGGTCGGTGCTCCACTCGAAGCCCGCCGTCACTACCGTCCGCGGCACCAGCCGGAGATACCAGTGCAGATGCGGCACGTCGCCGGACGGGTGCAGCGGCGTTCGCACGTAGAAGTTGTAGCTCGGATCGTCGCATGCTGCGCGAACGCGTCGGAGCGCGCCGCGAAGCATCCGGGCAAAGGCGGTGCGGGCCGCGCCGTCGAGCGCGACGAAGGACGAGCGGTGCGCTCGGGGAAGAATCATCACCTCACAGGGCACCTCGGCCGCGAAGGGAACGGCCGCCACAAAATGGTCGGTTTGCTCGACGCAGCGCGGCCCCTCCGCTTCGCGATCCGCAATGTCGCAGTACAGGCATCGGCCGGTGTCGTCGAAGTACGCCTGCGCCCGCTCCTCCTCGGCCTGCACGGCGTCTGGCGGATGGGCCGTGGCGATGAGTTGACTGTGCGCATGCGCGATGGAGGCCCCCGCCTCGGCTCCGTAGTTGCGAAACACGAACGGAAACAGCTCGGGCTCCGTCGCACGCATGGCGCGGTAGCGCCGCTGGTAGGTCGCCACGACGGTTTCCACTTCCGAAACGGACAGATCAGCCAGATCGAGACCGTGCTCCGGCGTTTCGATGATGACCTCCTGGCGTCCCCGCGCAGTGCGACGCTGGCAAAGCGGATCCGAGGCGTTTACCGACGGCGGCGATGGAACCAAGGCCGCATACTTGTTCGGCACCGCACGCGTCTGCCACGGCTTGTCGTCGAAGGCCGGTTGCTCGTCGATCACGGTGGGCAGGCGCTCCTCGTTGCCGGGGCAAAACGGGCAGTCCGGATCGGGGCCTGTAGTCTCCGCCGCGTCGTGGGATTTCGTCTTTCGTGGGCGACTGCTGCGGCTCGGCGCAATGACGACGGATCGGCCCGTGACCCGGTTGTGGCGGATCTCCCGGGTATCGGTGGTATCTTGCTGAGCCGCCGTCGTCGAGGGCGTCCCGTTTCCGGTGGGCGTGCGCCCCCGAATCGCCACGAAGGCGCCCTCGCCATATCCGGATCGGACCGGCTCCTGCGCGTCGATCTCGTCCAGCGGGCTAAAAATCGTCTGGCGATACGCCAGCTCCCGAAATCCCGCTGCCCGCATGGCCTGTACGACCTCCTCCGCCGCGTGAAAACGAGCGGCGTGGTAAAAGGCGTGTTCCTCCTTGTTCGCTTCGTACTGCTGCCCGATTGGGCTTTCGCGATCGACCATCCCGATGATCAGCGCACCGCCCGGCTTGAGCACGCGGAACGCTTCGGCCAGCGCCTGCTCCACGTCGTCCACAAAGCAGATCGTCGTCACGAGCAGCGCGTAGTCGAACTGATTGTCGTCGTACTGCAACTGCTCGGCGACGCCATCTTTTACGCGGATCCCACGTTTTTGGGCGCGGCGGCGCATTTCGGGCGACGGGTCGATGCCCTCCTCCACGCCGAGCGCTTCCGCGAACTGCCCGGTGCCCACGCCGATCTCCAGGCCGCGCCCCGCGTGCGGGACCAGCGGACGAAGCGCTCGCACCTCGGCGTCGAATGCATGAGGGTGCTGCTCGAACCAGTGGTCGTAGCGATCTGGATGCTGCTCGAAGGGTTCGACTTGTGGCATATCGTGGCGGACGACCAATCTCGACTCAAATGATCAGATCCGGTCAAACGGCTCCATCAGTGATAGTGGTCCGGTGAGCTTTCTTCCTCCAAAAATCCCGCAATAGCCAGCGCGGCAAAGAAGAGCGCGAGGTCCTTGATGAGGTACTGCCCCTCCGGCGTGGGGGCAAAGGGAAAATCGGCAAAGCAGATCTCCGGCATCAGCACGAAGGCCAGCAGAATACCGGGCAGCCGAATAGCGAGCAGCAGGATCGCCACGCGAAGAAGCGGACGCACGAGCAGAAACAGCCCGATCCCCACCTCCCACCATCCGAGCACGAGCACCATCACCTCCGGATCGCCCCACCAGATGGTGTCGGCCAGTAGCGAGGTCGTGGTTTTGTGACCCAGCGGCTTCAGCACGCCGAACCAGACGAAAAGCACGCCCAGCGAGATGCGATGCAGGCGGTGGCCGTAGCGTTCAAACAGACGGATCAGCGTCGCGTCTATCTCCTTGATTCGAGTCCACACTCTGCGCTTCATATCTGCACGTATCCTGTCAGAACGAATCGGTCGTGGACAAGGCCTCAAACCCCGAGGTGATGTCCAGTAGTTCTTCGGTGATGGCGCTCTGGCGGCGCTGGTTGAAGCGAAGCTGAAGCGCGTCGAGCCGCTCTTCGGCGTTGTCCTGCGCCACCTGCATGGCCGCCAGGCGGCTGCTGTGCTCGCTGGCCAGCGACTCGGCAAAGGCCCGGTAGAGCGAGACGAACAGATACTGGCGCACCAGTGCGGCGAAGAGCTGCTCCCAATCCATCCGAAACTGAGGCACCATCCGCGTGGGCCACACCTCCTCTTCGAGCTGTGCCAGCCACTGCCGGTCGAGCGGAAGCAACTGTTGCGTCACCGGCGCAAACGAGGTGCCCGAGGTTGCTTCGTTGTAGAAGAGCTGCACGCGCTGGATCGACTCGACCGTCCGCCACCGCTCGATCTCCACGAGCAGGTCCTGCACGCGCGGCGTGATGCTTTCGACGGCGTCCGGGGCGCTGAGGCGCCGCGCCGGTTCCAGCCCCGCATCTTCGAGCGGCCCGCCGATCCGCTCACCGAGCGCCAGGAGCTGAACGTGGTCGGTGTCCGCCTCGGCGAGCTGCTCGGCCGCGTAGCTGGCCAGTTGCTCGTTGAAGCGCCCGCACATGCCCCAGGCCGAGCCGAACACGACGGCGCCGATCCGCTTGCCGCTGTCGGGCACGAGCGCGGCTTCACGCGGACGGTGACGCAGCGCCGCCTGCAGGCCGAGCCGGATGGTCCGGTCGTAATCAGCAAGCGATTCCACCGCCTCTTCGCACTGGCGGATACTCGTCATCGAAAGTACCTTCATGGTGCGCACGACCGAGCGCAGGCTCTCGGTGCTCTGAATTTGACGGCGCAGCGTTTCAAGATTCTCCATCGGCCTCCCCGTCAATGAGCGATTCTACGGCGGCGCGGGCGACCTCCAGCAGGCGCGCCTGGGCCTCGTCGTCCAGCGTTTCTCCTTCACGGATGCGTTGCCGCACGGCGGGAAGGGCCTCCCGCACGGCAGCGCGAACGGCCTGCTCGCCGTCGGCGACCTGCTCCGCGTCGAGCGGGTCGAACACCCCTTCCGCCGTGGCAAGCAGCACGGCGATCTGCTCGTCGACGGGCATGGGCGCGTACTGGTCCTGCTTCAGCACCTCGCGGACGCGCCGCCCGCGGCGGAGCGTCTGGCGCGTCTCCTCGTCGAGGCGCGTGCCGAACCGGGCGAAGGCCTCCAGCTCCTGAAACTGCGCATACGAGAGCCGCAGCTCGCCCGTCACGGACCGGTAGGCCGGAAGCTGCGCCTTGCCGCCCACGCGCGACACCGAGCGTCCCACGTCTACCGCCGGCAGGATGCCCTTCTGAAAGAGCGTCGGCGCGAGGTAGATCTGCCCGTCGGTGATCGAAATGATGTTCGTCGGAATGTAGGCCGAGATGTTTTGCGCCTCCGTCTCCACGATGGGCAGCGCCGTGAGCGAGCCGCCGCCGTGCTCTGCGCGCAGATGGGTCGCCCGTTCGAGCAGGCGCGCATGAATGTAGAAGATGTCGCCCGGAAACGCCTCGCGACCGGGCGGACGGCGCAGCAGTAGCGAGAGCTCGCGGTAGGCGCGGGCGTGGCGCGTCAGGTCGTCGTACACGACGAGCACATCGCGCCCCTGCTCCATGAAATACTCGGCCATGCTGGTGGCCGCATACGGTGCGATGTACTGGAGACCTGGCGGATCGTCGCCACCGGCCACGACCACGATCGTGTATTCGTCGGCGCCGTACTCCTTCAGATCGGCCATGACGCTGGCCACCGAGGCGTTGCGCTGGCCGATGGCGCAGTAGATGCAGAGCACGTCGGTATCGCGCTGGTTGATGATGGTGTCGAGCGCGATGGCCGTCTTGCCCGTCTGCCGATCGCCCAGGATAAGCTCGCGCTGCCCGCGGCCGATGGGAATAAGCGCGTCGACCACCTTGAGGCCGGTTTGCAGCGGTGTGCGCACCGGTGCGCGATGCATGATGGGGGCTGCCTCGCGCTCGACGGGCCAGCGGTCTGCGGCGCGGATGCGTCCCTGCTCGTCGCGCGGCCGCCCCAGCGGATCGACGACGCGGCCGAGCAGCGCCTCGCCCACGGGCACGTCCAGCACGCGTCCTGAACGACGCACCTCGTCGCCCGACTCCAGGCGCTCGCTCTCGTCCAGCAAAATGACGCCGATCTCGTCGGGATCAAGGTTGAACGTCATTCCGCGCACGCCGTCCGGAAAGTGAAGCAGCTCCTCGGCCTGCGCGGACGGCAGGCCCTTTACCCGCGCAATGCCTTCGCCGACGGACGCGACCGTCCCGATCTCGCGCAGCGTCACGTCGGGGGCGTACTGCAGCGCTGCGTCGCGAACCACCTCGAACGTGGCGTCGAGCAGCCCCGTCAGCGGGCGGCCGTTTTCAGCGTGTGCGTCGAGAACATTCATGGTCGTGCACGACTCAGGTTCAGGCCTCCGAAGAGGCCGATGCGTCCGGCACCGCGGCCTCGGCGGGCTCCGACTCGGCAGGCCCGGATTCAGCGGGCGCTCCGGCCGTGATTTCGGATTCGATGCGGTCGCGGATGTGCTCTTCCAGCTCGGCGAAGTAGCTGCCCAGGCTCCACGCGATCTTGTGCTCGCCCGCGCGCACCTCGATGCCGAACCCGACATCGGCGTCGACCTCGAAGACGGGCTCCACGTCCGCATCAGACGCTATAGCAAGCGCCTCGGACAGGCGCTGGCGCTGCTCCTCGCCGAGCTCGAAGGCCGTGTGGACTTCGACGGGGTCGCCCGTCGCCCCGACCACTTCGGCCAATGCGCTTCGGCGCTCGTCGTCAAGCGCTTCGATCCGCTCGACGAAGACGCGCACGACCTGCTGTTCGAGATCGGCGTTGGCCAGCTCCTGGAGCGTGCGGCGGGCGAGCGTCATCGTCTCGCGGCTTACGCGCTGGGCCAGGTCCTGCAAGAACATCTCGCGCTCGCGGCGCAGCGCCTCGGCCCACTGCGCCTGCAGGCGGTCGACCTCGGCGCGGGCCTCCTCAATCATCGCCTGCCGCCGCTCACGAGCCTCTTCTTCGGCCTCGACGAGCCGACGCTCGCGCGCGGATTCCAGCTCTGCTTGCTTCTGGCGATACGCCTCCGCTTCCTCTTCGGCCGTCTCGCGCTTCTCCTTCGCTTCGCGGAGCCGGTCGGCGATGCGCTGCTCGCGCGCGTCCATCGCTGCCGTGATCGGGCCGTACAAAAAATGCTTCAGCAGCCCCACCAGAATGAGGAAGTTAACGACCTGCGCGCCGAATGTGAACCAGTCAATTTGCATGGTGGTAGGGGCATCGGGAGCCGCCTCGCGCTACTGCACGAAGTAGTTCCAGAACGGATTGGCGAAGATGAGAATGAGCGACACCACGAAGCAGTAGATGGCCGTCGACTCGACCATGGCGAGCCCGACGAAGAGCGTGCGTGTGATGTTGTTCGACTCGTCGGGTTGCTGCGCCATGGCGTTGAGCGCCTGCGCCAGCGCGCGCCCCTCGCCCAGCGCCGGCCCGACCGAGCCGATGGCGATCGTCAGCCCCGAGATGATGATCGAGGCCATGGCAATAAGTCCTACGTTATCCATGTCGATAGAAGCAGATAAATGGGGTTACGAGGATGATTCGACGCCGGCCGTTTGCTGATGATGGGCCCGCTCCGCCGAGGCGATGTAGACGAGCGCCAGGATAGCAAATACGTACGCCTGAATAATGCCGATGAGGAGGCCCAGCGCCTGCATGACGACCGGGAAGAAGAGCGGCGCGATGCTCAGCACGATGGCCACGATCAGGCTGCCGCTTGTGATGTTGCCGAAGAGCCGCACGGCCAGCGCCAGCGTGCGTGAGAGCTCGCCGATCACGTGAAACGGAAGCATCAGCGGCGTCGGCCTGACGTACTGCTTGAAGTAGCCGCCCACGCCCTGGCTCGCGATCCCGAAGACGGGCACGGCCACGAATACGCAGGTGGCCAGCGCGGCGGTCGTGGTGAGCGAGGCCGTGGGCGCTTTGAAGCCCGGAATCACGTCCAGCACATTCGCGAGTACGATGAACAGAAACAGCGTGCCGACGAACGGCATGTACCGATCGGGCGATCCGCCGCTGGCCTCTTCGATCTGCTTGCGGATGTAGTCGACGATGATTTCGAGCGCGTTCTGCCAGCGCGACATCCGCGGGCCCGTCTCCAGATTGCGGGTGACGAGCCACGAGCCGATGGCCAGGATGCCCATCACGACCCACGAAAAGACAAGGGTCGCGTTGAGCGTCACCACGCCCCACTCCCAGTAGATAATCTCGTCCGGTGTAATTTCCATGGTGCTTTCGAGTCGTTATGCCGGCTGTGCGCCCGCCGTGGGCGGCCCCCATCGGCGGACCAGTACGCTGCGCGCGAGAATGAAGCCCAACAGACTGGCGACCAGCAGTTCCCACCGGTCGCCCATCGCGACGATGACGAGGTAGAAGCCGACCAGTATGACGGCGGCGCGCCCGAAGAAGCTGCCCAGCAGCAACAGCTTGGGCCGCCGGGCCTCCGCCACGCGCTGCACGGTGAGCCACAGCCCACCGAAGTAGAAGACGCTCAATCCGGCCCCAGCGGCAAACGCCAGTAGTAATCCGATCATCGATTCGAGCAAATGGTTGTAAGGATTCTCAAAATAGCGTGGGCGTTTGGGCGTGCGGGTGTGTGGGCGTTCCTTTCTCTCGCGGCTTACCCTCACACGGAAATCACGTCCGTTCGCTCTCGCGTTTCACCCAGTACCACGCGTTCAGGCAGCCCACGGCGACGCCCACGACCAGCAGCATCAGCGTCCACGAATAGGGGCTGCCGCTTCGCGCGTCGATCCAGACGCCCAGCGCCAGGAAGAGCACCGTCGGGATGGCGACGGACCATCCGACGAGGCCAAACATGCCCATGCCGAACCAGATGCTCCGGCGCTCCTCGCGACGGGCGCGTTCCTTCCGCTGCTGCTTGGCCTCGATCCGGCGCGCAAACTCGTCCCGCGATGTCGATTTCTCGTCGCTCATGGCGTCTCGGCTATGTCAATTCGATAAACCGGCGTACCACTTCAGCCTCCAGCTTGGCCAGCGCCGCGTGCATCTCCTCTTCCTGAGCGCGCCGGGTCCGGAATCGCTCGCGGACGGTTTCTTCGAGCGTCCCGAGATCCGACGTCGCCACGGCGTCGCGCACGGAGACGAGCACCTCCCGTCCGCACTTGACGAGCACGCCTTCGTCGACGGCGACGAAGGCTTCCTCCTCATCCGTCGTGTACGCCAAAATCCCTGGCACGAGCGGCGCCACGAAATCGATGTGGCGTGGCAGCAGGCCAAAGGCTCCGTCGGGCGCCTCGGCGACGACCTTGCTGACCTCCTCGTTGAGCACAACCCGCTCGGGAAGTAATATCTTCAATGTCATGGACATAATCAGGCCATCTCGGCATTAGATTTCTGGCGGTGCGCCTCGGCCTCCTCGATGCGGCCGATCATATAGAGCTCACGCTCCGAGTAGTCACTGAATTCGTCGTTCAGGATGCGCTCGCAGCCCTCGATGGTGGCCCCCATCGGTACGGCGCGCGCTTTCCGGCCCGTGAACTGCTCGGTCACGGCGAACGGCTGCGTGAGAAACCGCTCCAGCCGCCGCGCCCGGTTGACGATCCGCTGATCCTCGCGGGAGAGCTCTTCGATGCCCAGCATGGCAATGATGTCCTTGAGGTCCTCGTACGCGGCAATCGTCTCGCGCACCTGCCGCGCCACCCGGTAGTGCCGCTCGCCCACCACGCGCGGCGCGAGCATGGCCGAGATCGACTCCAGCGGGTCGATAGCCGGATAGAGGCCCTGACTCGCCCGGTCGCGCGAGAGCACGATCGTGGCCGAGAGGTGCGTGAACGTGTGCGTCACGGCCGGATCGGTGAAGTCGTCGGCCGGCACGTAGACGGCCTGTACCGAGGTGATCGAGCCCGTCTTCGTGTTCGCGATGCGCTCTTCCAGACCCGACAGCTCGCTGCCCAGCGTGGGCTGGTAGCCGAGGCGCGAGGGAAAACGGCCCATCAGCCCCGACACCTCGGTGCCCGCTTGCACGAAGCGGAAGATGTTGTCGATCAAAAGCAGCACGTCCTGCTTCGCATCGTCGCGGAAGTACTCGGCCATCGTGAGTGCGGCGTGCCCGACGCGAAAGCGCGCGCCCGGCGCCTCGTTCATCTGACCGAAGACGAGCACGGCATTTTCCAGCACGCCGGCCTCCTCCATCTCGCGGTAGAGCTCCTCGGCCTCGCGGCTCCGCTCGCCGATGCCGCAGAACAGACTCACACCCTCGTACTCGGTCACCATGTTGTGAATCATCTCCATCAGCAGGACGGTCTTTCCCACGCCGGCTCCGCCAAAGAGCCCCGCCTTGCCGCCCTGCTCCAGCGGCGCGAGCAGATCGATGGCCTTGATGCCCGTCCGCAGCACGTCGCGCCGCGTCGACTGCTGCGCGATCGAGACGGGCGGGCGGTGGATCGAGCGGCGCTCGACGTTTTCCAGCGGCTCTTTCCCGTCGATCGGCTCGCCGAGCACGTTGAACACGCGGCCCAGCGTCTCCCGCCCGACGGGTACCTGCACGGGCGCGCCGGTGTTACGGATGACGTCGCCACGCGCGAGTCCCTGCGTGGAGGTGAGCGCCATGCCGCGCACGGTCCGTTCGTCGAGGTGGCTCGCGACCTCCACGACGATCCGCTCGTCCGGCCCCGCCACGAGCCGGTGATGCACCTCGGGTAGCCGCCCGGCAAACCGCGCGTCGATAACGCTTCCGCGCACCGAGCGAACGCGCCCCTGCCAAGTCTTTTTGTCGGCCTGATTGGAACGCGTCATGATCACAGCGAATTTCTGCCTTCGAACGTGCTGTTTTGCAGCTCGCGCTCGGCGCGGGCCACGTGGTGGATCACATCGACGACGCTGTCCGGAATCACGGAAATCGAGTCGATGCAGGCCCCGACCAGGAACTCGGCAAACTCCGGATAATCGCTCGGCGCCTGCCCGCAGATGCCCACCGGCCGATTCGCAACGTGCGCCCGGTGGATGAGGTCGACGATCATCTGCTTCACTGCTGCGCTCCGCTCGTCGAACAGATGGGCCAGTTGCTCGGAATCGCGGTCGACGCCCAGCACGAGCTGCGTCAGGTCGTTCGACCCGATGGAGAATCCGTCGAACCGCTGCGCGAAGTCTTTCGCCTGAACGATATTCGAGGGAATCTCCGCCATCACGTAGATCTCCAGCCCACTGGCGCCGCGGGTGAGCCCGTTTTCGGCCATCACTTTGAGCACCTTATCGGCCTCCTCGGGCGTGCGGCAGAAGGGAATCATCACGACCACATTCGTGAAGCCCATCTCTTCGCGGACGCGCTTGATGGCCGCGCATTCGAGCGCAAAGCCGGCCCGGTAATGCTCGCTGTAGTAGCGCGAGGCGCCGCGCCATCCGAGCATCGGATTTTCCTCTGCCGGCTCGAAGGCGTGTCCGCCGATCAGATCGGCGTACTCATTCGTCTTGAAATCGCTCATCCGCACGATGACGGGCTCGGGATACTGAACTGCCGCGATGGTGGCGATCCCCCGCGCGAGGTGGTCGACAAAGTACGCGGGTTTGTCGTCGTAGCCGCGCGTGAGCTCGGCGATGCGCTCCTTTGCCACGGCATCGTCCAGCGCGTCGAAGTGCACGAGCGCCATCGGATGAATCTTGATGATGTTGTTGATCATGTACTCCATCCGGGCCAGCCCCACGCCCTGCACCGGCAGCCGCCACCACTGCATCGCCGCTTGCGGACTGGCGATGTTCATCATGATGCGCGTCCTGGTCTCGGGCAGGTCCGTCAAGTCGACCGTTTCGGCCTCGAAGGCGAGCGCGCCCTCGTACACATAGCCCTCGTCGCCCTCGGCGCAGGAGAGCGTTACGGTCTGTCCATCGGCCAGCACCTCGGTCGCGTCGCCCGTGCCGATCACGGCAGGGATGCCCATCTCGCGGCTGACGATGGCAGCGTGCGAGGTGCGGCCGCCATGATCCGTGACGATGCCCGCGGCCTGCTTGAGGATCGGCCCCCAGTCGGGATCGGTCATCTCGGTGACGAGGATGGCACCGGGCTCGAACTGGTCGATCTGGTCGGCGCTGTGGAGGACGCAGACGTCACCCGAAGCCACGGCTTGCCCGATGCTGAGGCCCGTCACGAGGCGGCGGCCCGATTCGTTGAGGCGGTAATGTTTGAGCGTCTGCGCCTCAGACTGCGACTGCACGGTTTCCGGCCGGGCCTGCAGGATGAACAGCGCCTCCGTTTCGCCGTCACGTGCCCACTCGATGTCCATCGGGCGGTCGTAGTGGGCCTCGATCAGGGCGCCCCAGCGGGCCAGCTTCAGCACCTCGTCGTCTGCGAGCACGAAGGCCTGCCGCTCCGCCTCCGATGTCTCGACGTCTTTCGTCGGCGCCGCACCGTCTTCAGCATACACCAGCTTCTTCGCCTTCGACCCGCGCGTCTTCCCGATGATGGGCGTCAGCTGCCCATTCGCCAGAAACGGCTTGAAGACGGTGTACTGGTCGGGCGTGATGGCACCCTTGACGACAGGTTCACCGAGGCCCCATGCGGCGTTGATGATGAGCGCATCGGGGAAGCCCGTCTCGGTATCGATCGTAAACATCACGCCTGCCTTGTCGGCGCGAACCATCGCCTGGACGCCGACGGACAGCGCTACGTCCATGTGGTCAAAGCCGTGTTCTTCGCGGTAGCTGATGGCGCGGTCGGTGAAGAGCGACGCGTAGCAGTTGCGGCAGGCGTCGAGCAGCGCCTCGGCGCCGCGGATGTTGAGGAACGTTTCCTGCTGGCCGGCAAAACTGGCCTCGGGCAGGTCTTCGGCGGTGGCGCTGCTGCGCACGGCCACGGCGAGGGCATCGCGGTCGTACTGTTCGCTCAGATCGCGATACGCCGCACGGATGGGCTCGGCTATCGCGTCGGGAAACGTACCGCCGCGAATCAGCTCGCGAATGGCAGTGCCCGTTTCATCGAGCGGCTGCTTGCCCGCATCGAGCGCCGCCAGCTGATCGCGCATCCGGTCGACCAGCTCGTTCGCTTCCAGATAAGCCCAGTACGCGTCGGCCGTGGTGGCGAAACCATCCGGCACGCGGATGCCCTGCTCCTTCAGCCCACCAATCATCTCGCCCAGCGAGGCATTCTTGCCCCCCACGAGGCCGACGTCCTCATTCGTGAGCGTATCGAAAGGATGAATGTAGTCCTGCTTTGATGCAACAGCGGCGTCTTTCATGATCGGTTTCAGGTTGGAAGGTGGCAAATTACGGGGTGCAGGACGTACGGGAGAGCAGGAGCAGGAAAACGCGCTGGAGTGCCCCCGTTCTTTGTACCAAGGTCTATATGCCAGGGCCTCTTCTCCTCCACTCATTCCTCGAACGCGCGCTCACTGACATGCCCATGCGTCCCACTCACTGGGCTGTGAAGCCGCCGTCGAGCACCAGCTCCGAGCCGGTCATGAACTTCGACTCCTCCGAAGCGAGATAGACCACGGCATAGGCCACATCGATGGGCTCGCCCATGTGGCCGATGGGGTGCATGGCATCGAGTTCCTCTTTCGTGGCGTGCTGGACCTCGGCGCCGTAATCGGCCATCTGCGTGTCGATGTACGCTGGATGGATGGAGTTGACGCGGATGCCATCGCCCACCAATTCGAGCGCGGCGTCTTTCGTCATGATGCGCACGGCCCCTTTGCTGGCTCCGTAGCAGGTGTGATTCGCCAAGCCGATGAGCCCCGCCACCGATGACAGGTTGATGATTGATCCGCCGCCGTGCTCGCGCATGACCGGGGCACAGTGCTTCATCCCGAGAAAGACACCCGTCACGTTAATGTCCATCAGCTGGCGCCACGCTTCCACCGTCATCTCCTCCATCGCCTTGATGCGGTAGATGCCTGCGTTGTTGACCAGCACGGTGGGCGGCCCGAAGGTATTGGTCACCCGTTCCACGACGCGCTTCCACTGGGCTTCCTCGGCGACGTCGTGATTGAAAAACGCGGCCGAGTGCCCCTCGGCGTCGATGCGGGCCACTGTTTCGCGGCCCGCCTCTTCGTCGATATCCGTCACGGCGACCTGAGCGCCTTCTTTGGCGAGCAACTCCGCTGTCGCCCGCCCGATGCCCTGCCCACCGCCTGTTACAAGTGCTACCGTGTCATCTACGCGTCCCATAGTTGCCTCTCTCGGTTCGTTCACAGATCTGCAATCCCAACCGGGATTTAGCGTGAACGTACCAATGCGCGGCCGATGGAATTGTAGGACATTCCCGGTCGCCGATGTGGTAAAACCTTGCCCCCTCCCGCCGGGGCATCTCTGACAGGACCAGCAGCACTGACCAACCGATCGTCCGGCAACATATGCCGCGCCCATCCGGGCCGTTGCGCAGTCGGCCCGCTTCTCACATCGCGGGATGCCTTCAACTCAAGCATCGCGGGCCTGGATCAGGCTCTCGCATGCTGCGGAAGCACTCCCATGCTCCGCGCCCAGTTCGGCAAGGCTTTTGATCTGGATGATCGCCCCAACGCACTCCGCTGACTTGTCTGTACTCGCCCCATGGCCGCCGCCCTCCAATCCCATCTCGACACCGCCGCCGAGCACGTCGCCCACGACCGCTTCGACGACGCGCTCAACATTTACGAGCAGCTCCTCGACGACTATCCCAACGACCCCGACGTCTGCAACGACGCCGCCATCACCTACTACCACCTCGACCGCCCCGACGAGGCCATCGCCTGCCTCGAACACGCCCTCGAAAACGACCCCGGCTACGAAGGCGCGTTCTTCAATCTGATGGACCTGACGCTGGAACATGAGGGACGGAAAGCGGCGGCGGAGCGGTTTGAGCAGTTTGGTGGTGCTATTCCGAGAAATGCTGAAAAGACGATACGCTTTCTGCGCAGCGTCACTAATGATCAACTTTTCAACTCAGATGGTGAAATTGACCAACACATTCTGCACCTTCTCCAGCAGTTATGGGGCAATCAAACATGGGCTGCTCCTCCTGACTATGTCCGAAAAATGTCTTCACTGGCTGCGACATCCACGCATTCCATTCTGGAATGTGGTAGCGGACTGACAACGCTCGTATTGGGACTTGTCACTCGTAATACAGATCAATCAGTCTGGGCACTGGAACATCACCCCCAATGGCACGATCGGGTCCGTACTCTGCTAAACGACCTCGAGCTCGACCACATACACCTCTGCTCGACACCACTCATCAGCTACGACCAATTTGACTGGTATGATGCCCCCTTGGATGAGATGCCGGAGGACTTTGGACTTGTAATCTGCGACGGTCCTCCGGGTACAACTCGAGGAGGACGCTATGGAATGATGCCAGTTATGCGTGCCAGACTTGCTTCTGGAGCAACGATCCTCATGGATGATATTGGACGATCGAACGAACAAGAAGTCGTTCGCCAGTGGAGGTCAATGGAGCCCCTTTCAGTCGAGATCTATGGCAACAGCCGGAAGTTTGCTGTTCTCCAACTGTCGGAGGAGGCTGAATCCTCCACTGTCCCCTCTGTTTCAGTCAACGGTCACCATGTATCTTCCTCACATGAGAAGGCCCCCATCTTCATCGGTGGCGCAGGCCGCTCCGGTACCTCCCTTCTCCGCACCATTCTCAATGCCCACTCCCGCATCGCCATCGGAGCCGAGTTCAAAGTAACCCCGATGATCGCTCAGTTCTGGCGTCAGCTATCACAGCATCGCGAACATTTGCAGGAGTACTTCTTCGTCGAACAGGACGACATTAACGCCGCCGTTGGCGACCTAATTCAGTCGCTGTTGCACAAATTCCACGAGCATTCGGGGAAGCCCCGCCTCGGCGAGAAGACCCCAAACAACGTGATGGTCTTCCCGCAACTGCATGGAATCTTTCCCAAGAGCCCGCTGCTGCACATCATTCGGGATGGGCGCGACGTAGTGCGGTCGCTTCTTCAACAGAACTGGCAGTCGCGCACAAACGGCGACCCAGTAGCCATCATACAGGACCCCGAAGCCGCTACTGCGTACTGGAAGAAAGCCGTCACAGCAGGACAACGCGCAGCCCAACAGTCGAAAACACTTCGGCAACGCCATCTGGAAATCCGGTACGAAGACCTCGTTACGGAGCCGGAGAACATCGTTCGGCAGGTACTTGACCACATCGGAGAACCATGGGAGCCCGAGGTGCTCTGTTTCCACGAGAAAGACGATCCATCGGTCTATGAAAACATCCACCGTCCCATCTCTGACGCGTCCGTCGGAAAATGGAAGTCCGAACTGACCTCCGATCAAAAGTCCATTTTAAAGCGCATGGCCGGCGACCTGCTGATTGACCTCGGATACGCGCGCGACCTCGACTGGTGATGTATTCACTCCTCTGAGCTTCACGATTTAAGTCCGTTCGTCTACCTCCGATAAAACAGGGCACAGCAGGCAATCAGCTGTCTCGCCCGACTTCCCTCCACCCGGCCTTACATTTAAGTCCGCCCCGGGAAGTCCGATAAAAGAGACAGACCAAGCAACCAACTGCCCAGCAGGACTCTTCGAACAGACTATTACGAGGTACACACCATGGCTTTCGGTGGACTTTCCCGCATTAATACAAACCTGCAGGCGATGCAGTCGCTGCAGAATTTCAAGAGCACGAATAACCAACTCAGCGCCGTCCAGGAGCGGCTCTCGACCGGCAAACGCATCAACAGTGCGGGCGACGACGCCGCTGGCTTCTCTATCGCCCGGAAGATTGAATCCCGCGTTCGCGGTCAGGCACAGGCCCAGCGTAATATCGGCGATGCGCAAAGCATGCTGAACGTGGCCGAAGGCGCCATGCAGAGCTCCATGGAAAGTCTCCAGCGCATCAAAGAACTCGCCGTGCAGGGGGCTAATGACACCCTCGGAGAAAATGAGCGAACTGCTATCTCGAATGAGATGGTTGAGCTCAGCAAAGAAATTGGTGATACGCTTGGTAATGCCGAGTTCAATGGAAAAACGCTGATCACCTCGGCAGCGGCGGGTACAAGCTTCAGTTTCCAGGTCAACGCCAGCACCGGCGATACGCTTGGCATCACTATCTCCGGCTTGAGTGCTGGTGCCCTAAGCGTGGCAGCAGGCGACCTCACCGCAGCTACGATGGACGCAGCCTTCTTTGAAGGTATTATTTCTCAAGCAGACTCGGGCATCCAAACCCTGGCCGACGAGATCGCCAGTATCGGAGCCACACAGAACCGACTCAGCATCAAGGCCGACAATCTCGAGACGGCACAGACCAACAACGAGGCGGCCCGGAGTCAGCTTGAGGATACCGACTTCGCGAAAGAGCAGATGGAGCTGACGAAGTTGCAGATTGTCCAGCAGAGTGGCGTTGCCCAACTCGCGCAGGCCAACTCGGCTCCACAAACGGTTCTCTCGCTCTTCGGGTAATTCCTGGAGCTTCTCACATAACACACCTACACAAAAGGCCTTCCCCCACCGGGGAGGCCTTTTTGTTTTGACGGTCATCCGAAGCAGGTGTAAGAAGTGGCCGACATTCGAAATACTCTATGTGCCAGAACGTGCCCCCACTCGTGCCCGCTCTTACAAACGAGCTCAAAACTGGCCTTGTCATCCTGAACAGACGTGAAGAATCTCCTCGAATGAGACGCATCAATTCAAAGGGATCTCTCGTCAAGCTCGAGATGACAGCTCTGTCCGTCTTGAGATCGTTTCTTGGTCGTCGGGAATTCTTCGCTACGCTCAGAATGGCACTTCCTGATTCCCCAAGAGCAAGGTAGACGATTGGTTTGATGTCCTACACAACGCTGCGCTCATCAAGCACCTCCTCAATCTGACGGAGAACTCGCTTGGCCTTCTCGTCCTCCGGAAAGGCCTCAGCATAGTGATTACAGTGCTTATGGGCGCGTTTGAGGAGTCCAACTTTAAGGGCCAGCGTGGTAATCTGACCGTGAAGCACCGGCTGACTCAGGAGGAAGCGCACATTCTCATCGCGTTCCTGCGCTCGTTTGAGGGCCGCCTCAAAAAGTAGCAACGCATCCTTCGTATCGCCTTCGCCCTGCAAGACTTTTCCAGCAAGCGCATAGCCGAGCGGCTCCTCCGGCTTCATGTCCATCATCACCGTGGCGTGGTGAAGCGCACGTCGATTATCTTCGCATCGATACGCGGCATCGCCAGCCAGGAAGTGCGTGTAGTACGCGTTTCGTTCATTCAGGTACTCAAAGTCAACTTTGCGAAGCACCTGATCAGCTCTTTCATACTCTTTCACCATGAAGTATCCAACTCCCAGCTGATATTGATAATAGGCACGCCCGGACGGATTAGTAGCCTGATCTACCTCATGCTGAAGCAGTTCCAATCGGGGTTTGTACTTGTCTTTTGACTTCTCCGCTTCCAACGCATAGCCAACATGCTCAATTTCGGCATCCACATCGATCACTGGACACCCATGACGCTCACAATACCGCTTCAGTCCCGCCGAAATCTGGTTGTGCACCCGTCCAGTGAATCGGATGATTGGGTGATTAAGCACCACGCGGATCAGCCATGTCCGATCCCCGCTGAGAAGCTGCCGTCCTGAAAACACGTTGTGGATAAGCAGCCGCAGTCCCCCAACGCGTCCGCCGACTAGGGCGTCGTGGATCTTATTCCAATCCTCCGGATCCTCGATGTGCTCATCCCCATCCAGCCAGATGATATAGTCGCCGCTGGCGAGGTCGAAGCTGTGGTTGCGGGCGACGGAGAAGGAGTCGGGCCATTCGATTTCGTCGAATACGTCGGCGTAGCGGCGGGCGATGGCGCGGGTGCCATCGGTGGAGCCGGTGTCGACAACGACGATCTCATCGACGTGCGGACGCGCGGTCGAGAGGCATTTTTCGAGATGATCGGCTTCGTTCTTGACGATCATCGCCAGCGAGAGGGACGGCATGGGGCGTTCTGAGTTTTGAGTTCGGGATTCTGAGTTGTGGAACGGGAGATCGAAGCGATGAACGGGTGCATGGTTGAAGGTGTGGACGAAGGTGTGGACGCTATGTAACCCAAGTTGTGTGTCATTCCGGACACCGATCCGAAACTGAAGGTTCACGCAAGTAAATCTCCCCTGAACGGCTGGCAAAGCCCATGAAGGTTCTGAATCAAGTACGACTTACGCAAAACGAAAAGCGTGTCATTCTGAGCCTGACGAAGAATCTCTTCGCCAAGGACTGAGCCGTATTCGGAGAGATCCCTCGTCAGGCTCGGGATGACAAATCACGTGTTCTGCGTAAGTCGTATCAAATTCAGAATGACAGCTTTTCGTGTAGGGCACAACTTGGGTTATGTATTCAGCCTCGTCCACTCCCGCTTAAATTCTACGGGCGGATTTAGCATCCATCTCGTTCGCCTCCGCTCTAACTCGCGATTTCGTTAGGCCGGGCGGCTCATGGGGCGGACGCGGTCGAGCGCCTGCTGAATCTGCTCCTCCTCGGGGGCGTGCTGCTGGGCGTGCTCGAAGAAGTGGCGCGCTTCGGCAGGCTGCTGGAGGTGCTCGCAGACTTCACCGGCCATGAAGTAGACCTGTGCGGCGTTGACCTCAAACTGGTGTTCGCGGTCCGCGCGCTCCTCCGCGTCGAGCAGCTCGGCGGCGTAGATGAGCGCGTCGGCGGCGGCCTGCTGGTGGTTCTGGGCCCAGAGCGCCTGCCCGATGAGATGCAGCAGCAGCGGTTCGTCGGGCGCGAGGTCGAGCGCGGCGTCGGCGTGGAAGAGGGCGTCGGTGAAGGCGGTACGGGCCATGGCAATGCGCAGGGCCAGCACCCGCGCCTCCAGCCGAGCCTCGGCGGCAAGCTGGTCGAAGGCAAGCTGTTCGAGGCGTTCGGCCGCGGCGTCCACATCGCCCTCTTCGACGGCGGCGCGCGCCTCCTGCAGCGTCGCCTCGGGCGCCTCGGCCGGCGGCGCGGTCATCTGCTCGCGCTGGGCGCGCAGGTACGCGGCCGTCTGCTCGGGATAGTACTCGGCAGCGAGACGGTCGATCGCACGCGTGAGCTCGGTCACGGCGCGGTCGATCGAGTAGCGGCGCTGCACGAAGCGGCGGTACTGCTCGGGCTGCGGATCGTCCCCGACGAACTGCTCGACGGCCTCGTCGACGGTATGAAACAGCATGTTGGGCGCAAAGAGCTGCTCGGCACCCGGGAAGGCGTGTATGATGGGCTTCAGGCCGCGCGCCATGGCCTCAACGACGCCCGTCCAGTCGCCGTCCATCATGCGGGTACTGAGCACGTAGGTGCACTGGTCGAGCCAGACGTCGCGTTCGCCGGCGGTGACGGCGCCGTAGAAATGGATGTGGTCGTCGATGCCCAGCGCCTCGGCCTGATGGCGCACATACGCGGCGATGCCCGGATGCTGCGCGGCCCCGGTGATGTGGACATTGAACTGCTCGTCCTGCTCCACCAATCCCGCGAGCACCTGCAGGAGCAGCGTCGGATTGTCCTCGGGCCCGAGCGGGGCGTAGAGCGCGATGTGGCCATTGGCGGCTTTGCGGGGATCGAACCCGATGGTGTCGACATCGACGCCCGTCGGAACCGTGCTGCAGGCGGCGTCCCCGATCTGGCCGCCGTACCGCGACTCGAAGCTGCGCTGGGTTCCCGGCGCGGCAAACATCCAGTGGTCGACGTGCTCGAACCGGATGTCCTGCTCGCGATCGGTGTTGGCGATATTCGGGTGTACACGGCAGAGCAGCGGCTTCTGCGCGGTGTAGTTGGCGATGTCGAGGGTATCGCCCTCGGCCCACTCGAACCACGCCAGATCGACTCGGTCAAGATCCGCACGCACCTGATCTTCGATACCGGCCCGAAAGGTGTGGAAGGTCGCTACGTCGAAGCGCTCGGGCAGCCGCTTGATCACGGCGTCGACAAAGCCGAACCGGTCCTGCTCATCAACCCACACCCCCACGCGGAGGGGCTCCGGATCGGCCGCCGCTGTCGCCTCGGCCGGGGCCTCGTCGGCGGGGTGCTCCTCAGATGGCGCCGCGGCCGAAGGCTCGTCGGACTCCGCGCCTTCATCGACCGATGGGGGGTCCGGTGCCGACTCGGTCTTGGAATCGGTGTCACGCGCGTCGCTTTCGACCTCCATCAGCCGCTCGACGTGGTACTGGGCGTCCTTCGATGACGCCCGGGGAACCGATGAAGCCGCCGAGGAGGTGATGGCAGAGATGGGGGCAAAGGGATGGCCAGAGGTGGAAACGGAGGTGCCGGGCGTCCAGGCAGTGTTTGACATCGTGTTCGCGGGCAAGTGGCAGGAGTGAGGCATGTTGCAGCACACGTCACGGGGCGAGGACCCGTCGTGCGCTTCCTCATCGTTGAAGAAAACGTGCCAAACTGCCTGCTGAGGCGCTGCGCCGCGGATAAAGCCGAGCCCGAAGCCGGTCGGCACCGTTTCGGCCCGGCAGTGCGACCGCTCCACACGGCTTCCCTCCTCGCCTCAGCCCCACCGCATCCCGATTTTTAGCCCACGGCCGGCTTAAGTCGGCGGCGGCGCTTCCGATAAGCATAGGTGTGAGACGGGCCAAGGTGGCGGAGCGCATCGGAAAGCGTTTCCTGCGCTGGAAAAATGCTCCGACGCGGGCGTGCTCGCCCTCATGATGTGTGACGCCGCAACGGATGCCGCCCATCCCCTCCTCCGCGATTCCTTCTTGGACTCAAACTTGTACGGTCGTTCTTATGTACAGCCGCCACCAGCAACGGTATCAACAGCAATCCATTACCACGGCTTCGCCGGAGCGCCTCGTGCTCAAACTGTACGATCTGGGCATCAGCTCCTGCCGGCGCGACGACCGCGCTAAACTGCGAGCGGTGCTGGTCGAACTGATCTCCAGTCTCGACTTCGAGCGCGGCGGGGAGATCGCCGATCAGCTGCATGGGCTCTATGACTTCTGCCTGCGCGCCAGCACCGACGAGTCGCTGGAACCGATCCAAGACATTCTCGAAGGCCTGCGCGAAGCTTGGAAGCAGAACGTCGTCCAAAAGAAAGCCGCATAACCGCTACCCACCCCGGCCCTGGCCATGCTTAACTCGATTTCATCATCTGGCAACCTGTACGGCCAGTTGATAGACCAGATTATATCGGCCGAGCGCGCGCCGGCACGCCGGCTGGAAGCGCAACGGTCCGACCAGAAGGTGTTCAAGGGCGTGCTCAGCGACTTCGACACCACTCTCTCCGACCTCGAAGGGGCGCTGAATGAGCTGACGGATCCCTTCTCGAATCCGCTCAGCGCGCTCTCTGCCACCACGGGCGACGGCGTTTCGGCCTTTAGCGTAACAGCCGGAGAAAACGCCCCGACCGGGCCGCACACGCTGGAGGTACAGCAGCTGGCCCAGGCCGATACGCGGGTGAGCCAATCCTACGCCTCCGATGAGGCCGGCACCGACAGCCTCCGCAGCTTCTTCGATGCCAACGGGGCCCAGACCTTCTCCATCAGCGTCGCCAGCCCCACCGATGCCGACCCCGCCAACCGGGAAGATATCTCGGTGACCGTCGATCCAGTGGGCACGACGAACGAGGAGATTCTGGACGAGGTCTCTGCCGCTGTCAACACCGCGATGGCAACGGCCGTGGACAACGGCACCATCAGCGCCAGTGACAAGGCCTCGATGTCGCTCGTCAACGAAACGTCCTCAACTTCGCGGCTGTCCATCCGCAGCAGCCAGACGGGCTACACCAACCGGCTCCAGTTTACCGACTCGGCCGGCGGCCTGCTGAACACGCTCCAGATCACGCAGAACGATACGACGACCGACGACGGCTCCGGCGGCCAGGTGTACGATGTGGGCACCAGCGAGACCGACTCCGCCCTCAACAGCCAGTTCGTACTGGATGGGCTGACGCTCTACCGCGACTCTAACACGGTTGAGGACGCTCTGGACGGCGTCACGCTGACGCTGCAAGAGACCAACACACAGGCCGAAACGTTCACGATTGCGCCTGATGAGGAGTCCATCACCCAGACCGTCGAGTCGTTCATCGAGAAATACAACAGCGTCCTCGACTTTATCAAGAACAAGTCGAACATCGACGCCGAGTCCGATACCCGCGGCCAGTTTGCCGGAGAAACCGGCTTCCGCAGCTTGCGCTTTAATCTGCGGAGCGACGCCGTACAACCCGTGTCTGGCCAGCCGGATGGCGCCCCGTCACGCCTCAGCGACATCGGCATCACCGTCGATAGCAGCGGGCGACTCGAGCTCTCGGACTCCGACGACCTCACGGCCGCAATTAGCGCCAACGCCGATGCGGTGCAGTCCCTCTTCGCCAGCGACGACGGCGTCGGCACGCGGATGCTGCAGCGCGTGGAGCGCTACACGGCCTCCGATGGCATCCTCAACCGCCGCAAGCAGAGCATCGACCGGGGCATCCGCCGCCTCGACGACCGCATCGACCGCTTCGACACCCGGCTGGAACGCCGCCGCGAACGCCTGCAAGAGCAGTTTGCCGAGGTCCAAAAACTGCAGCAGCAACTCCAGAACCAGAACTTTGGCTTCTAATCTCGCATCTGAACCTCACATCCCCTGCCGCCTCACCGGCTTCTGTTCATGGAACCACCCCCAATCCACGCCCTCGCCGAGCGCATCCACCAGCTGGGGCATCGCATGCTGAACGCGCTCGACGACAACCGCCTTCTCACCTTCGCCGCGCTTATCGAAGAGCGCGAGCTGCTCGTCGACCGCCTGCAGGCTCGCATAGCCCCCTCCGAGGACGTGCCCTCGGCTGGCTGGCGCACCAAGTTATCCGACCAGCACGAGCAATTGACAGCTGCGCTTCACGACTACGAGGATGAGCTCGCCCGAACACTCCACCAGTTGGAACGAACCGACACGGCTCACCGTGAATACGAGCGGTCGCGGTCGTCAGACTCGCTGCTCGATGAGAATTTCTCGATTTGACCCCAACTTGAAGTTTCTGTTAATCAGGACTGTGACATTCCTGATTCTTTTAAGTCGAGCCTAATGTAGCCGTTAAGAGAAGGTAGTTCATGGAATGGACTCCCTTTGGCTGCCCGGTATGTGACCCAACCTCCGTACGACGAAATCCAGTGTTGTTATGACTATTCAAAATATCAATCCTGGCTCGAACCTTTCTCCCGATCAGGTTCGCTCTGATCAGGCAGACGAGGTGCGTCAGACTGAGAAAGCGTCGGCTCCGGAGCAGACCACAGATGCCCCCTCCCGCTCGTCCGAAGATCGCGTCGAGATCTCGGATGCCGGGCGTGCTGCTCAGGCGAACGCCCCCGAAGTTGACCCGGTCGAGCTGCAGGCAGCCCGCAAGGCCATGCTCGACATTCCCCCGCTAAGCCCCGACCGGGCCGAAGACATTTTCAAGCGCGTCAATGCGGGGTATTACAGCCAGCCCAGGGCCATCAGCGACATCGCAGAGGGCATTGCCAATGAAATGCTGGGCCAGCCCCCCGAATCGAGCGCCCCAGAGCAGGCATAACCAACTCGTACCGGGACTTGGGCGCTACACCGAGTAGCCCTCGTCCCGGTATTTCTTGAGCTTGTTGCGAATCGTGCGGGCACTGATGCCCAGCCGTTCCGCCGCACTTTGCTGGCTATCGGTATCTCGGAGGGTTTCCAGAATCATCTGGCGCTCCATCTCTTCGATCGTCATGCCATTCAGGAAGCGCTCCTTGGGCACCTTCTGCTCCTCGATGCGCCCATCCGAGATGAACTCATTAAACACGTCACTGATCTCGATGACGGGCCGGTCGGTCGCGAGCGCGACGCCGCGGTGAATCATGTTCTCCAGTTGGCGCACATTACCCGGCCACGAATACTCCCGAAAGCGCCGCAGCAGCTCTGGGTCGACCTCTTTTTGCGGCATATCGTACATCCGGCAGTATTTGCGGACGAAATGCTGCGCCAGCAGCGGGATGTCGGAGATGCGCTCGCGCAGCGGCGGCACGTGTAGCGGGAAGACGGCCAACCGGTGATATAAGTCCTCACGGAAGTCGCCGTCTTCTACCGCCTCGCGCAGATCGCGGTTGCTGGTCGCAATCACTCGGACATCGACGGTGCGCTTCCGGGGGTCGCCCACTTTCTGGAACTCCTGCTCCTGCAGCACGCGAAGCAGCTTCGCCTGAACCGGCAGGTCGATCTCCGTTACCTCATCGAGCAGGAGCGTGCCCTCGTCGGCCAGTTCGAAGGCCCCCTCCCGGTCTTCGATGGCACCCGTGAACGCGCCTTTGCGATGGCCAAACAGATGGCTTTCGACGAGCTCACGCGGCAGATTCGCGCAGTTGATGGTAATGTAGGGCCCCTCGCTCCGGTCGCTCTTCTGATGAACGATGCGAGCCAGAATCTCCTTCCCGGTGCCGCTTTCGCCGTGAATAAAGACCGGCGCTTTGCTTTGCGCCACGGGCGGAACGAGGCGCTTCAGATTCTTGATCGTAGGATGCTCGCCGACGTACTGCCCCAGGATGCTGTCGCCTTCAGCTTCGTCATCGGCGGGCGGCGGAGGCGCCGAGGACGCGGCAGGCCGCGCGGGCTCCTCGGGCTCGGGTGATGTCAAATGCTCCCGGATCCGCTCCACAAACTCTGTGGTGGAAAACGGTTTGGGCATGTAATCGACGGCGCCGCGCTTCATCACATCGACGGCATGCTGGACGTTCGCCTGGCCGGTCACCATAATCACTTTGATGTGCGGATGCTCGGCCTGAAGGGTATCGAGTAGTTCGACCCCATCCATATCGGATAGCGAGGCCTCAGTGATCACGAGGTCCACGTCGTCCTCTTCGATGACGGCAAGCGCCTTATCGGCATTGCTGAAGCTGGTCACCGTGATGCCGTGGCGCGTCAGCAGGCGGTCTAGCACGTCGTGCAGCATCGTGTTGTCATCGACGTAGACTACATGTGCTCCCTGCAAATCCTGATCTTTTTCGTCCATGCCCCAGATATTTAGTCATGCAGATCGACGTAACCGGTGGCGGCAGGCACGGAGCGCGCAGGCGTTCCCTCGAGATAAGGTGTCATGAATGAGAAGACGCCTCGGAGCGCAACGACCGGTGCTGCCGGTACGGCGCTAAGCAATATAATGGACTGAATTGCAAAGCGCGAGTGCCGGGGAACGTACGCAGCAGATCCGGACGCTCTCACGGGTCGGGCCGTACCAGATCGGCCTGGCTCACCTCGCGGTTCGGGATGTGAAGTGCAAAGCACGTCACGTCGTCGGAATCACTGCTCGCGCGCCGCAACGTTCCCTCGTGGCTCTCGGCGATCCGCTGCGCTAGTGGCAGCCCCATGCCCAGATGGGAGGGCTTGGTCGTGTAGAACGGCTCGAACACCTTATCGCCCGTTCCCTCCGGCTCGATGCGCCCCGTATTGCAGATACGAAATGCCGTGCTATCCGGATCGACTTCGGCGCGGACGATCAGCTGGATGGGGCCTTCGGGAGCTGCCTCGACGGCGTTCTGGACGAGCACGACCAGCGCCTGGCGGAGCAAGCGCGGATCGGCCCAGAGCTGATGCGTCGGCGGCAGGCTCGATTGCACGTCCACCCGCGCCCACGAGGCATCGGGCAGCACCGCGGCGAGCTCATCGATCACCTGTTGCACCGAAATCAGCCGAATCACGGGATTGACCGGCTCGCTGAAGCGGCGCAGGTTGGCCACCAGCCGCTCGATCTCGGCAGCGCCTTCGAGGATGCGCAGCGACAGCTCGCGCTGCTGGGGCGACCCAAGCGTATCGGCCAGAAGATCGGTGTAGCCTTCGATGCTGCTTACGAGCCCAAGCAGGTGGTGCGAAAGCCGGTCGGCCAGGCCCTGCAGGCCAGCCTGGGCGTCTTGGACCGGGCCCGGCTGAGCGCCCGGCGACGGATCGGATGAAACAGAAGAGGACGTGGCGGGCGAGGACGCCCCGGATTCGGCAGTCATAAAATCAGGTTCTGCTCAAGCCGGTTCGGCGGGGAATGACGGGATGGCCGTGGGCCACGGTGCGCTTATAGACGTCGCGCTCCCAAAGGAAGTCAAAAAGCGTTCCGAGCGCCGCAGGTCGGCCAGCGCGCGGCAGGCGTCGATGACGATGGACTCGCACAATGATTGGAAATATTTTCCCCGGCCTGCCGCGCACAATTTTCCTTGAGTGTCCTTCCCATCGGTAATTGATACCCGCAAGAGGTGACTCTTAATCCGCTTTGACGCCTAACAAAGGGTTTTCGGCGGAAAAAGCGCACTGCTTAAACGCCATCGGATTTTTTCTTTGTCTCCTCCTCAGATCGGCTGGCACAGTCGTTGTTCATCACTTGAGGCGCACGCAACCATGATTCAATTGGGCCTTGGGCTCTCCTTGCTATGGAAACGGGTCATCTTAACGTTCTGCGCTCGGCGATGAAAACATACGCCATGCGCACCCAATCCATCGCCAGCAACCTCGCCAATGCCGATACGCCCGGCTACCAGCGGGTGTCGGTTTCCTTCGAGGATCAACTCCGCGACGCGCGGCATCAGGTCCCCAGCCAGCGCGATGCGACGGATGTCGAGCCGCGGATGGAGGTCGAAGACGGCCCCCCCATCCTCGAAGATGAGCTGATGAATCTGGCCGATACGCAGATGCGCACCCAGCTTGTGACACGCGCCCTGCGCGATCACTTCGAGCTGATGCGCACCGGCATCAAGGGCCGCTCCGAATAACTTGCTTCCTCCCTCCTCCCGTAGCGCATTACTATGCTTCTGGGTACTCGTTTTTCATCGATCTTCCGTACAGCCGCCCGCGGCCTCGAGGCGCAGCGGATTGCTCTCGGCACCCACACCGAGAATATCGCCAACGCCAAGACCACGCGCACCGAAGACGGTGAACCGTACGCCATCAAGCGGGCCGCCCACGAGGTCACACAGGAAGACTACCGGCGCTTCAGCGAGGTGCTGAACGATGCCACCCTGGAGCTGAGCAGCGCCGACGGGCAGCACCTCGACGGCCCTCAGCTACGCCGCCGCCTCAGCGAGGTCGACCTCGGGCCGACGACCGAAGTCGAAGAGGTCGTCCAGGAACGCCTTGAGTTCGACCCCACCCATCCCGATGCCGACGCCGAGGGCTACGTCCACTACCCCGATATCAACGTGGTCGAGGAAATGTCGCGGATGATCTCGGCCAATCGCATCTACGAGGCGAACCTAACCACCGTGCAGGCCGCCAAAGAGATGGCTAAGCAAACCCTCCAGATATGAGCCGCATTCGGCTAATCCCCCACTCTTGCTCCGCCGCGCTATGAGTAACAACATTGGCTCTTTCCATTCTGGGCGTTTCAATCCGTATCAGCGCATTAACACGCCCGCGGGACAGACGCCCGAAACGAACGCCCCCGCCCCGTCTGAATCGACCGACACTGCCGAGGCAGCCCGGAAGTCCGAGGCCCCCGAATCGGCGGCCAGCATGCAAGAGTTGAGCGCCGCCGAGCGTGAGATGATCCAGCGCAACTTCCCGCAGGACCCCGACCTGTCGATGCGCCTCTACGGGCCCAACCGTAGCACGGAGACGGTCAATCCGGGCGTGCTCGGCCAAAACCTCGACGTGAGCGGATAAGCCTCCACCTGACGCGCCTTTCCCATGAACGTAGCTCAACTGCAGCGCCTCCAGCAGGCCTACCCGACGGACGATACGCCGCGCTCGCTGCCCCAACCTCGGCAAGAGGGCGACGACAAAACCAGCTTTTCGGACACGCTCAAGGACGCGATCGAAAGCGTGGACGAGTCGCAAAAACAGGCCGAGGGTAAGATTGAAGCGTACGTCGCCGGCGAGGAGGAAAATCTGCACGACGTGATGATCTCGATGAACCAAGCCAAGCTCCACTTCCAGATGATGACCGAGACGCGCAATCGCGTGCTGGAGGCCTATCAAGAACTCATGCGCATGCCGGTGTAGCCGCCCTTTCCCATTAGTTGTTGCGCGCAGGCCCCCACCCGTGCGTCCCGCCCATGCAAGACTTTTTCCGTAACATTCGGCGCTTCCTCGCCCGGCTCAGCCTGGGCCAACAGCTCGCCCTCGGCCTCGTCCTGGCTGGCGGCACCGCCATCATCATCACCATTGCATACTGGGTCAACCAGCCCGACTACACACTGCTCTTCGGTGAACTCGACCCCTCCGATGCCAATAGCGTTGTCGAAACGCTGCGGGAAGAGGGCGTTTCGTACGAGCTCAAGAGCGGCGGTACGGCCGTCTACGTCCCGCGCGAGAAGGTTTACGAGCTGCGGCTACAGTTCGCCTCGGAAGGCACCATCTCGAAGGGGCAGATCGGATATGAGCTGTTCGACCGGGACAACCTCGGAATGACGGATTTCATGCAGAAGATGAACAAAAAGCGCGCGCTGGAGGGCGAACTGGCCCGCACCATCACCAACATCCAGCAGGTGCAGATGGCACGCGTGCACCTCGTCTTGCCCGAGCGGTCGCCCTTCCGCAATGGAGAAGTCGAAGCCAGTGCCTCGGTCGTCATCCAGCCCGCCGGAAGCGGATCGCTGAACCCGAGGCAGATCGAAGGAATTGCGGCGCTGGTGGCCGGAGCGGTAGAGGGGATGTCGAACGCCTCCGTGACCGTGATCGACGCGCAGGGCAACATGCTCTCGGATCCGAATGCGGACGACCCCAATGTATCGCTCACCTCGACGCAGCTCGAAATGCAGCAGGAGGTGGAGCAGCACCTCACGGAAAGCGGCCAGTCGATGCTCAACCAGATGCTCGGCGCGGGGGAAGCCATTGTGCGCGTTTCGGCGAAGCTCGACTTCAGCCGCCGCGTTTCGCAGCGCGACCTGATCGATCCGGAGAGCCGCACCATCATCAGCGAAGAGAACCTGAACGAAGAAGGCCCCGACGACGCGGCCGAGTCGACCGTTCGCAACTATGAGCTGAGCCGCACGCAGGAGCGCTTTGAAAGCAGCGTGGGCGATATCTCGCACCTCACCGTCTCGGTGATGCTCAACCACAAACGCACAACAGCCAATGGCAATGGCGACGGCAATCAAACCGCCGGGCGAGAGCCCTACACCGAGGACGAGCTGCAGGAGATTGAGTCGATCGTCAAAAACGCCGTCGGGTTCGACCCCGAGCGGGGAGACCGCTTCGCCATCCATCAGACCCGCTTCGACACGAGTGTGGACGACAAAATCGTCTCGCAGATGCAGGACCAGGAGTGGCAGCGCCAGATGGAGATGTACCTGCGCTACGGGCTGATCTTCCTGAGCCTGCTGATCGGGGCATGGCTGGTGCGCTCGATTGCGAAGCGGGGCGCCGAGATGGCCGGGGTCAGTGGCGAGCTGACGACGGGTACGGCCAGCACCAACCGCCAACTGCAGGACGGCTCGGCGCCGGGCGGCGCCGCCCGCAACCGGGCGTCGCAGCAGTCGCTCGCAGAAGGCCCCGCCGCGGGCGAGGAGGAAGAGGAGGTCATGCTCGTCGACGATGTCTACACCAGCAAGCTGTCGGCGCAGGCCAAAGCGCGCCTCAAAGCCAAAAACAAGATGTACGAAGAAATTCAGTCGCAAGTCGTCGAAAGCCCCGAAGAGACCGCCGAGCTGATCCGCTCCTGGCTCGTCAACGACGCCGCCAATCAGCACCAATATCAATAACCCCCATGGATGGAGTAGCTGACGGCCCATCGACACAAACGATGCCGGCCACCAATCCGAATGCAGTCGACGCCGTGGACCAGCCCGACGTGGACGACCTCACGGGCGCACAGAAATCGGCCGTGCTCCTGATCGCTCTCGGCCTCGACGCGGCCAGTGCAGTCCTCAAGGAGCTGGACGACTCCGAGGTCGAGAAGGTCTCCGTCGAGATCGCTCGGATGCGTAACATCTCCAGCGAAGTCGTCGAGGCGGTGCTCGTGGAGTATCGCGACCTGGCGATGGCGCAGGATTACATCGCGCAGGGCGGCGTGGACTTCGCACGGAAGGCGCTCGAAGAGGCGCTGGGAGGGCGCCGGGCCGAGGACATCATCATGAAGGTAGAGGCCGCGATGGAGGTCTCGGCGTTTCACCTCTTGCAGACTGTGGAGACCGACCAGCTCACCAACTTCCTCCGCAACGAACATCCGCAGACGGCCGCGCTCATCCTCTCCCACCTCAACCCGATCAAGGGCTCGGACATCATCAAGCACCTCGATCCCGATCTACAATCGGAGATCCTCTACCGGCTCGCCACGATGGGAAAGACCTCACCGGAAATGCTGGGCGACATCGAAAATGTGATCCGCGAGCAGCTGGGCTCGGTCTTTGGTGCCCAGCTCAGCGTTTCGGGCGGCATCGAGCAGGTGGCCGAGATCCTCAACGGCACGAGCCGATCAACCGAGCGCGCCATCCTCGACTCGATCCGCGACCGCTCCGGCGAGCTGGCCGACAACATCAAGCAGCTCATGTTCGTCTTCGAGGACCTGATCACGATTCACGACCGCGACATGCAGCGCCTGCTGACTGAGGTCGAGCAGAACGATCTCGCCGTCAGCCTCAAAGCAGCCTCCGACGATCTGAAGGAGAAAATTTTCGACAACGTCAGCCAGCGCGTCGCCGACGGCATCAAGGAAGAGCTCGAGCTGATGGGCCCGGTGCGCGTGGGCGATGTCGAAGAAGCACAGCGCACGATCCTCGATACGGCCCAGCGCCTCGAAGAAGAGGACGAGATCGCTCTCTCGCGCACCACGCAGGACATGATCGAATAATCCCAGCGGCTTATCCCCTCCTGTACCCGCTCTGCCTCTGTGCCCGCCATGAAGGTCATCAAGCGCGACGACATCGCCAACGAGTCCGTCCAGGATGCCGACCTCGATACCGAGTCGCTGGTCGAAGGGCTCCACTCCCGCATCAGCCGCGACCGCGTGCGCATGCAGAACCGGGACGCCGACCCATCGACCCGGACGGGTGGACGCGTGCTCTCCTCGCGCGACGTCAACGAGGAGGTCCAATCGTACGCCATCCCCGTGGCCGATCTCGATCCGGACTTCCCCCTCCCCGAGCCCCCGGCCCCTACCCCGGCCGACGAATCCGACGCTGCGGAGGAATCCGACGAATCCGACGCTGCGCCCAAAAGCCGCGAGGAGCTCGAAGCCGAGTGGGAGGCACGGTTGGAAGACGCCGTCGAAGCTGCCCGCGCAGAGGGGCGCGAAGTCGGATATGCCGAGGGCTACGACGACGGATACGCCGAGGCCCAGGCCGAGCTCGAAGCCGCGTTCCAGGCCGATCGCGACCGGCTCGTGGAGGACATGGAGCGCCTGAATGCGCTCTGGACAGACTACATCGAAGAAAGCGAACCGCATCTGGCGCAGACGACCATCGACGTGGCCGAAACGCTGCTGGATGCTCCGCTACCCGACTCCGTCCGCCGCGTGTCGGCGCGCGCCATCGCCGAAGCCGTCGAAGACCTGGCCGATACCCCGCCGCTCACCATCGCGCTGCATCCCGTCGACTATCAGCATCTCCAAGAAACCGGGATGCTCGAACAACTCAACGCCAACCACGACTACCTGCGGTGGAATACGCGTCCCGAACTCGACGAAGGCGACTGGTCGGTGGAGTCGCCCGTGGCGATGGTGCGCCACTTCCGCGACGAGCTGATCCGCAACCTGCGGACGCGCCTCGGCGCCCTCCGCGATGCCGATGCCCCCGACGCCGCCCCACCCGCCACGCACTAACCGCATCCGCCCTCCTTTCCCGATGAATGCTCTCGCCGAACGTCTCGACGACCTCCAATCCCCCCCTCTGGGCCCGCTCCGTTTCGGGAAGGTCCAGTCGGTCGTGGGGTTGCTGGTAGAGGCACAGGGGCTCCAGGCCGCGGTGGGCGAGCTGTGCTACATCTACGAGAAAGACACGCCCCAAAGCCGCCGCGTCAAGGCCGAGGTCGTCGGCGTACGCGAAGGGACAACCGTACTGATGCCACTCGAAAAGACCGTTGGCCTGCGGGCCGGATGCCTCGTTCAGCGCGCCGCGCTGCCGCTCACCGTCGAGGTAGGCGATGCACTGCTCGGCCGCGTCGTCGATGCCAACGTCAATCCGATTGATGGCAACGGCCCCCTCTCGATGAGCGACACCCGCCCAGTCCACCGCGATCCGCCCTCCCCACTGGACCGGCAGATGATCGATACGCCGCTGCCGACAGGCATCCGCGCGATCGACGCGTTTCTAACGCTTGGCAAGGGCCAACGGATGGGCATTTTTGCGGGCTCAGGCGTCGGAAAAAGTACGCTGCTGGGAATGATTGCCCGCAACGCCGATGCCGATGTCAATGTGGTCGCGCTCATCGGGGAGCGAGGCCGGGAGGTCCGCGAATTCATCTCCGATAACCTGGGCGAAGAAGGCCTGGAAAAATCTATTGTGATTGCCGTCACGGGCGACCAGGCGGCCATGAGCCGCGTCAAAGGCGCCAGTGTAGCCCTCGCCATTGCGGAGTACTTTCGCGACCGCGAGAAGGACGTGCTTTTGATGATGGACTCGATCACGCGCGTGGCGATGGCTCAGCGCGAGATTGGCCTGGCCGTGGGCGAGCCCCCAACTACACGCGGGTACACCCCCAGCGTCTTCGCCCTGCTCCCCCGCCTCCTGGAACGCGCCGGGCCGGCTGCGGCGGGCACCATCACCGGGATTTTCACCGTGCTGGTGGAAGGAGACGATATGAACGAGCCAGTGAGCGATGCCGCACGCGGCATCCTCGACGGGCACATCGTCCTCTCCCGCGACTTAGCCCACGCGAACCACTTTCCCGCGATCGACGTGACGCAGAGCGTCAGCCGGCTGATGCCCCGCGTGGCCTCTGCCGAAGCGCGCGAGGCAGCCGAAGAGGCCCGGCGCCTACTCGCCAGCTACGACCGGATCGAGGACCTCGTCAACGTGGGGGCCTACGAATCGGGCTCTGACCCCGAAGCCGACCGAGCCATTGCTGCCTATCCGCATCTCGCCGCGTTCCTCCAGCAAGACATCAACGAAACCCCCGACGGGCCCCCGTCCGAGACGCTTCAGCGACTACTCCACGAAGTATGATGCCTGCATCGGCGCGGCCCCTTCATTCTGGCGAGTGTTTTGCAGATGTATCAAGCACGGCATCCATCCCCCTGCTTGAAGCACACGGGCTTTGCCCAGTCGGTGCAAGCAAGCCGCCGTTGTAGCGGCACAGTGCGCGATTTTGCCGTCACGTTCTTCCGTTCTCCCCCACTCCTTTCACGGAAATTATGTCGGGAAAAAAATTCCGCTTTTCGCTCCAGAGCGTGCTTGATCTGCGCGAATACAAAACGGAGCAAGCTCGTCACGATCTGCAGTCGGCCGTTAACGCCCGCGAGAAACAGGAGCGGGCCGTCGAGCAGGCACGAGAGCGGCTTGAAGAGATCCGTGAGAGCGCTCCGGACCCCGGTCGCGTTGGGCTGCAGACCCTGCGGCAACACGATGCCTTCCGCCAGCATGCGCAGCAGAAGCTACAGCAACAGGAGGCGCGCCTGAAGGAGCTGGAGGAGCAGGAAGCCGAGGCCCGTACCGCCTGGATTGAACACCGCCAAGCCGAGGAAAGCCTCCACACATTGCACGACAAAGAAGAGACGCAGCACAAGAAAGACCAGTCGGATGCCGAACTGGCCTTTATCGATGAGCAATCCGTCATGCGGTACAACCGCAGCTCCAACCGTCCGTCCCTCCTATGAAAAAGGTCGTTCTTGCTATCGGCGTCGGACTGGTCGCCTTCGTCGTCGGACTTGCCGGTACGTACGTGGTACTGCCCATGGTGGTACCCGACGTCACGCAATCGGCCACGCCGGCCGACAGTTCGGCCACGCCGGGGCAACCCGCCGCCGAGACGGATACGCCGCGCCCCCTACCCAAGGGCGCCGCCCCCGACTCGGCCGCGACGCCGGCACCCGATAAGCCCTTTGCCTCCCTCGACGCCGTCAACCGTCTGCGCGACTCTCTCGCCATCATGCACGACAGCGTCCAAACGCTGGCTGCGACCGAGGATCGGTTACACCGCGAATTGGCCGATTTGCGCGATCAGGTACAATCGTTGCAGGCCACCAAGGCCAAAGCAGCAGAGATGGCGAAAACGCTCACGAAACTGGAAGACGAGGAGCTGCAGGCGGTGCTCAACGAACTCGACATGCGCATCTACCAAATGCTGTACACCGAATCGAGCGGCCGCACACGGGCTCGGCTGATCCAGTCGCTCCCTCCCGAGCGCGCCGCACGCCTTGTCGATCGCATGGTTTCTGAAAACTAACGGCTCCGGTCCCAACCGTATGCATACGTCCCTGCTACACATGCTGGCTGCTCCGCTTACGGAGGGAAACAGCGATGCTGCGCCGTCGCTCTCAAATGGCGAAGCGGTGTTTGCCGATATCCTGTCCGCGCAGACCGGAGCGCACACCGATGCGCCGGCCTCGCTGGCCCGCTCCGCCGGCGGTGAGAAACTCATCGTATCGGCGCCCCCATCAGCCGATCCAGAATCGACTCCCCCCACGGTTGCATCGAAGGACGCCGGCCCCTCCGCAAAGGCGCTTACACCAGCAGAGGGCGACGTGATCGCGGCTGGCTCGAAAGCGGATGCTCAAGACGCGCTGGGTGCTGCTGCTCAACCCCCAGTAGAAGGGAAATCGGCAAAGGCCGAACCTTCAATGCCCCAAACTGACGCCACTAACGCTGACACCATAAAAGAAGCGACGGCCAAAAAAGCTTCGGCCACTGGCAACGGGGCCTCTCCCGATGCCCCGCAGCCCCCGTCCGCGAGCGCGACAAGCTCCCCGTCCACGGCGACGGCGGCGCCCGCGCCTGCGTCGCAGGAGACGGCGTCACAGCAGGCCGCCGCGTCATCGCCTCCTAACCCATCGCCTTCCAAATCGTCGAATCCGTCAGCACACGCGACACCCCTTCCGAACCACGCCGAGGCAAATGCAACGCCGAAGGCGAAACCGTCTCCCCCCTCCCAGACGCCATCCGGATCGCCTGCTGCTTCGTCGGATAAGGCCGCCCCCACCCCACCGTCGGCGGCGAAACCGTCGCCACCGGCACCGAGTGCGCCCTCTGCCAAATCCTTTGCCGAAACAGCTGGAGCATCGACGCCGACTGCGACCGAGACACCTGCGAAGAACACTCCAGCGTCGGCGTCCCGTCCAGAAGTCGAGGCAGGACAACCCGCGAAGGTACAATCTGCTCCTCCGTCCTCCTCTGCCAAGGAGGGCTCCCCTCGCTCCGTGGCAGCGACATCGTCGACCGGCTCTCCGTCCGATTCAGCTGCGCAGGCGTCTTCCCAAAAGACGACACCCGCGCCTCCGCCCCCCCCCCAACCGTCGGCTGGCCGCGTACAGGACAAACCGCGACCAGCCTCCCCTCAAGCTATAGAAACGGCTGAAACGAACGCCTCGAAAGCCACTATGTCGACTGAAAAGGCCGAGCAGGCCACCCGGCAGGGCGTGGCGTCTCCTTCGACTTCAAATGCCTCCAAAACCTCTTCGTCGACCCACGAGCGTTCCGCCGCCCCTCATTCCGCAAAGACGGTCGAGGTCCGCACCCCGGCTGGAGGAGAGGCCACCAGCGACGGCGGCACATCGGATTCCGGCGACGATCAGCCCTCCCGCCAGCGTGCGCAGGCTGCTCAGAACGCCCACGCACGCCAGAAAAAGGCCTCCCCCCACCAATCCACGACGTTCTCTCTGAACGCCAACTCGGCATCCGGGGCATCTGCCGGACGAGGCAGCGGCGAATCCACTGGTTTTACGCCCGCCCCGGCTCGCCCGGATGGGGAGACCTCCCCCGAGATTCTGGGTCGGGCCGCTACGGAAGGCTCCACGACGACGGACTCCACCCGCTCATCCAGTTCCTCCCATCGCCCCGCGCCGTTTACCAGCCCACATCGGTCGATGGCCTGGTTACGAGCCAAGATGGGCCGCCCTTCGTTTGCACAGGCGGCGAGTGGGTGGAAGATGATCGAAATGCAACTACAGGAAGGCGACGGCACCGTCACGCTCAAAACGCGGCAGGACAACGAGCGCATGGCTGTCTCGGTGGGTTTCAGTGATGCGCGGCTCCGCTCCATCGCCTCGGCGCAGGCCCAACAGCTTCAGGACGCGCTCCAAGCCCAGTATGACACCGAAATCGACTTCTCTCTGATGTCCGATGGATCGGACTCGTCGCAGGACCAGGCGCCCGACGAGGGCCCTTCCAGCGCGTCTCTCGCTTCGCCTGACCGGCTCGACCCCGATGCAACCGCCGATAACACGGTGCCGCGTACGTCCCTGACCGGCGGTCAGCACGAATGGATCGGATAGCCTCCCCCATAAATCCCTCCCTCCAATGACCACGAATTCGATCGCGTCGCAGAATCCAGCGGCCGCCGCGTCCAAGGCAGACGACCTCTTGAATCGGAGCCCAGAATCCGATCCGGCGAACCCGGAGCAGGATGGCTCCGAAGCGCCCAACCTCGGCGCCGATATGGGTAAAGAGGATTTCCTGAAGCTGCTGGTGACCCAGCTCCGCAATCAGGATCCGATGAGCCCAATGAAAGGCCAGGAGTTCGCCGCCCAGCTCGCCCAGTTTAGCTCGGTCGAACAGCTCATCAATATCAACGAAACGCTCGCCAGCCAGCAGGGCGGCACCAGCGCGCTGTCGAAAAACCTGAAGAGCGGTCTCGCCTCTAACATGCTCGGCAAGACGGTTCGCGCCGAAGGTAACAGCATTACCTGGGCGGGCAACGAGCTGGATCTGCGCTTTACCATGCAATCGCCCGCAGCCGAAGCCACGCTGACCATCCGCGACGCGGCCGGCCAGGTGGTGCGCACGGAAGACCTGGGCGCATTGGACGGCGGTCCGCAGTCGTTCACCTGGGACGGCACGACTAACGACGGCGAGGCCGTCGCCGAAGGGGCCTACACCTACTCGATCGATGCGGTCAACCCCGACGGCGAGGCCGTGCAGGCCACCACCTTCCTGAGCGGAACCGTCGACCGCATCACCTTCGGGCAGGATGATGTCCTGCTGTGGGTGGGCGACCGGAGCCTCCCGCTCGATTCCGTCCAGAGCATCGAACAACCGTAAACCTTGAACCGGCCCCTTTATGTCGCCCCGTGAGATTGCCGCTCGGATTGGATCGCCCGCGCCGGTTTCGCCGCAACAGCGCCGAGGCCCGGACGAGACGCCGCCGGCCGACGAAAACCGCTTTGCCGATACGCTCAAGGAGGCGCAGCGCCAGCACGATGCGCCGCCCTCCGATGTCAAACTCTCCGCGCATGCCGCGGAGCGCATCCAGCAGCGGGATATTCCGCTGGATGCCACCCAGCGCCAGTCGCTGAACGAGGCGCTGTCGAAGCTCGATCAGAAGGGCTCACGTGACGCCCTCCTGCTCCGCTCCGACGCCGCCTTCCTCGTGAACGTCCCGAACCGCACGGTGATTACCGCCATGCCACAGGACGAACTCCAAGACCGCGTGTTCACTCAGATTGACAGCGCCATGCTGCTCTGATCGACACGCCGTTTTTAAGCTCTCCTTCTTTCACTCGCATAACTCGACGCACCCTTAGAACCCCAGCAGGCCCCACGCCCGGCTCCGGCCCGGCACGGGATGCTGGCCGCGGCGGACCGACCGAAGCCGCGGACCAAAAACCTACTTCCTATTATGATTCGATCTCTTCGCACCGGCATGTCCGGGCTATCTGCGCATCAGAACCGGCTCAATGTCATCGGTGATAACATCGCCAACGCCAACACCACCGCCTTCAAACGCAGCCGCGTGGCCTTCGGGGAAATTCTGGGCCAGCAGCTCGTGGGCGTCAGTCGAACCCAGGGCGGCAGCAGCATCAACCCTGCCTTCGTGGGCAACGGCGTGAGCGTGGGTTCCATCGACAAAAACTGGAACCAGGGCTCGCTGGAGTTTACTAACCTCCGGACGGACCTCGCCCTCAACGGCGACGGCTTCTTCATCGCCAATAAAGCTGGCCGCAACGTGCTCACCCGCGCCGGGAACTTCAGCTTTAACGACAACGGCGAGCTCGTGACCGCCAGTGGCCTCGACGTGATGGGCTACGGCATCGACTCGGAAGGCAACATCGACCCGAGCCGCCTGCAATCCCTGAAGCTCGATCCCAACACGAAGGATCCGCCCAAGTTCACGGAGAACGCGACCATCGCCGGCAACCTCTCCGCCGATGCCGCCGTCGGCGACACGTACGAGATCTCGACCTCGGTCTACGACGAGCAGGGGACGGCCCACAACGTGACAGTGAACTTCGAGAAAACGTCCGATACCGCGTGGGATTACACGATCGACTATGGCGGCGACCCGGCCGACTCTCCCTTCACCGGAAATGCCACAGGTACCCTCAATATTGCTCCGGACGGATCCGTCTCGGGGGCGACCACCCCGACCCTGACGTGGGACACCGCTGCAGTGGGCTCCGGCGCGAATCTCGAGTTTAACCTGGAAGAGCTCACCCAGTACAGCGGCTCGTCGACGGCTGTGGTGCAGGACCAGAATGGCAACGGGTCCGGCGAAGTCGTGGGTTACAACATCGACACGAAAGGCCGCCTTGTGCTCAACTTCTCCAATGGCGAGCAGCAGGTGCGCGGCCAGATCGCGGTGGGGAACGTCAACAACCCGCAGGGGCTGGAGCAGCTCGGCGATAACTTCTTCGGCGTGACCTCGCAGTCCGGCGACTTGAAGATCGGCCGCGCCGGCCAGGAGATCAGCACCTCCATGGTTTCGGGCGCGCTGGAGCAGAGCAACGTCGACATCGCCACCGAATTCACCAACATGATCACCACCCAGCGCGGCTATCAGGCCTCCGCTCGCGTGGTGACGACTTCGGATGAAATCCTGCAGGAGACGCTCCAGCTGAAGCGGTAAGTTCGGTAATCGCATGAGCCCCCGCGCCGTTTGAGCGTGGGGGCTCGTGTATGGTACCCCACCGGGGCATGTTGTCTTCTCCGCCCGGCTAAAGCTCAACCGCTCGCCGCCGATAAATATAACGGCCACCGTCGTGGCCCCGCTATGTCATCTTTATTATCGCCGCCCTTGTTATGGACGAACACATAAACCACAGTGACGACCTGCTTCAACTCGTCAGCTTCGTCGTCGAAAACGAAGAATTCGGGGTCGACATCCTGCGGGTGCAGGAGATCATCCGGCCCATCGAGATCACCCGCGTACCGAATGCGCCGTCCTTCGTCGAGGGCGTTATCAACCTGCGGGGACGCATTATTCCCGTGGTCGACCTGCGCAAGCGCTTCGGATTCGAGCCGCGCGACCGCGACCAGGATACGCGCATCGTGGTCGTCGAACTGCGCGACAAGGTCATCGGCTTTATGACGGATGCCGTCAAGGAGGTCATCCGCATCAACCAGGACGTGATCGAGCCGCCGCCCGACCTCGCCGTGGGGATCGACGCGCACTACATTCGCAGCGTGGCCAAACTTGAGGATCGACTGCTTATCCTGCTCGATCTCGACGCGGTCATCTCGAAGGAGGAAGCCCGCGCGCTCGACGCCGCCCCGGAACCGGCCTGATTCACTCTTTACTGCCCCCGCCCATGCCTTCTTCCTCTCCCCTCTCGGACGCCGCGCCCGAAGCGCACCCCCTGCACGATGCGCTCGCGACCGAGGATGCTACCGTGCGCAGCGCCGCCTTCGACGAACTGATCGCCGACGACCCGCCCGACATCACGCGCTCCGTCGCCGCCGCAGCCCTTGCCGACGCCGATGCCGGCATCCGCGAGGAGGCGGCGCGCTGGCTGACGGAGCATCGCACGCCCGCCGTCGCCGCCAAAGTCGCCCCGCAGATTGGAAGCGACAACATCACGACGCGCAACCTGGCCGGTGAAGTACTCGCCGACATGGGCGCCTGTGCTATTCAGGCGCTGGTTGCCTTTGTGGACGATCCCGATCACGACGTCCGCAAGTTTGCTCTCGACGTGCTCGCGCAGATCCCCGAAGCCGTGTCCGTAACGGATGTGATTGCTGAGCGGCTGGAGGACGACGATGCCAACGTGCGGCTCGCTGCCGTGGCCGCCCTTGGCGCGCTGGGCGCCGCCGAACATGGCGATGAGCTGCGCGCCCTGTACGATGCGGATCCGCTGGCCCGGCCCGATGTGGTCACAGCCATGGGCGCGTTTGGTGCTAAGGGCGACTTCGCCCTGCTCGAACGGGCCCTGAGCGACGACAATCCCGTCGTCCAGCTCTCCGCCGCCGAAGCGCTGGCCTCGCAGGATGGCCCCGGCGTGCTGGAGCGGCTACTGCGCCAGGTCGAACGCGTCAATCCCATGGCGCGCCCCATCGTGCTGAACAGCATCATCGAGCGCTGCGAGCGCCTGCCGGCGGCCGCCGTCGACCTGCCCGATACGCTCGAACCACACCTACAGGAGATGCTGGCCGATCCGTCGAGCGCCTACCGCTGCGCCGCCGCCCGGGGACTGCGCTTCTTCTCCACCGAGCAAACCGTCGAGTCGATGCTTGCGCACGCAGGCGAAGACGACGACCTCGATGTGGAGCTGTTCCAGACGCTGACGCGCCACCCTAATCCGTTTGCCCCCGTGCATCGCGCCACATCGGCCAACCGGATGGACCCCGGCGCGGCCGCTACCTTCACCCTCGGCCTGCTCGCGCAGGAGGCCATTCCACCCGACGCATTTACGCGAGCCGGGTCATTTCTGCAGCGCCACTTCGATCGCCTCAGCGCCGACGATAAGATGACGGCGATCGGCCTGTGTGAGCAGCTCGGCCGCCCGGAGCTTCAGCCCGTCATCGAAGCGGCCCAGTCCGACCCCGACCCGAGCATCCGCGCGTTTGCGGATGACCTCGCCGTCCCCCACCTGTAGTCCCGGCCTCCGCCTCGCCTGCCGACGAACCGTCTGTCATGAGCTTACTGTCCAACCTCAACACGTCCACCGACAACCGATCGAGCCTCTCTCAGGAGACGTTCGATGAGCTTCGGGACTACATCTCCGAGCAAACGGGGATCTACTTCCGGGACAACAAGCGGTATCTGCTCGAAAGCCAGGTGGGCCGGCGCCTCAAAGCGCTCGGCGTGCCCAGCTACGAAGAATATGTGCATCTCATCCAGAACGGCCATCAGCCCAGCGAACTGCCGAAACTGGTCAATGCCGTCACCATCAACGAAACCTTCTTCTTCCGGCATCCCAAGCAGTACAACGCGCTGGCGCAGGAGCTAATTCCGAAGCTGGTCGACGCCCAAAACGGCATGCAGAAGCTGCGCATCTGGAGCGCGGCCTGCTCGACGGGCGACGAGCCGTACACCCTGGCGCTGCTGCTCAAAGAGCACCTCCTGCCCAAGTACCCGCGGCTGCGCCTCGAAATCATTGGGACCGATATCAACACCGATGTGCTCGACACCGCCCGCGCCGGCGTCTACGGCTCCTACGCCGTCCGCAACATACCCGACCAGTATCTCCGGAAGTACTTCACGCCGGAGGACGATCACTACACCCTCAGTCCCGAAGTCCGGCGGCTGGTATCCTTCCGCCACCTCAATCTGATGGACGACCGCGCCATGCGACGGATGCGCACCTTCGACGTCATTCTGTGCGCCAACGTGCTTATCTACTTCGACGAGCCGACCAAGCAGCACGTCACCGGCAACCTGTACAAAAGTCTCAACCCCGGCGGATACCTCTTCGTCGGCACCTCCGAGACGTTGCACGGCGTCACGCGTGCCTTTCAGCCGGTTCGCCTCCACAACACGATTGCTTATCAGAAAGCCGACTGATTATGCCCGCCTCCAACGCTTCCAATAAGAAGGTCATGATTGTAGACGACTCGGCCACAATCCGCCGGTTTGTGATGTACGCGCTCCGCGCCCGCGGTTTACACGTCATCACTGCCGAGGACGGCCAGGACGCGCTCGAAAAGATGGCGCACACGCCCGTCGACCTCGTCATCACCGACCTTAACATGCCCAAACTGGACGGCTTCGCGCTGGTGCGTCGCCTCCGCTCCGACGGCGACTTCCGCACGCTGCCCGTCATCATCCTCTCGTCCCTCTCCGACGAAGACGACATCGACCGCGGTCTTGACCTGGGCGCGAACGCCTACCTCACCAAGCCCTTCGACGAGTCCCGCATTCAGTACGAAGTCGCAAAGTATCTCAACTAACTCTGCTCACCGAACGACGCACGCTCATGAAATTCTTAGTCGTTGACGACTCGCCTACCATGCGGCGCATCGTATGCAATGCCCTGCAAGAAATTGGCTACAACGAGATGGCTGAAGCCGAGGACGGCGAAGACGCACTCCAGAAGCTCACTACCAATCCGGTCGACTTTGTGATTACCGACTGGAACATGCCCAACATGAACGGCCTCGACCTGGCCAAAAACATCCGTAGTAGCGACGACCTGAGTCACCTTCCTATCCTGATGGTGACCACCCGCGGCATGAAAGACGACGTCGTCGAGGCCATGCGCGCCGAGATCAACAACTACGTTGTCAAACCCTTCACGCCCGACGTGCTGGACGAGAAGATCAACAAGATTCTGAACAGCTAACCCCGTTCTTATGCCCTCCCTCAACATCCGCGAGGTGCTGACCAAAATTGAGGAGCTTCAAAGTGTCTTCCAACTCGGCCAGCAGACGATGCCGTTTCTGGAGGAGCTCTTCCATTTTATCGAGGACATCGAGCCACTGCTCGATGAAATCAACGCCTCGATTCGCGAGAGCACCCACAAGATGCCGCACGCCAAGTCGAAGCTCCAGAGTGTGACGGAGGCAACCGAGCTGGCCACGACCGAGATTCTCGACCTCGTCGATGCGGCCCTGCTCGAACTCAAAATGCTCGCCTCCACACTGGAGCAGACGAAAACGTCGATCCCGGCCATCCGCTCAGCCGATGAGCGGCTGCTCGACCTCCTGCGCGAGGAACTGCCCGAGGACCAGCCCAAGCTGCTGGAGCAGGTGCAGACTATCCACGACGAGAAGCAGCAGCTCCTCAACCAGTGCGCCGGCGCTTCCGATGAGGAGCTGCAGGCGATCAAGACCATCCGCCAGAAAATGACGCAGATCATGATGGCGTTGCAGGTGCAAGACATCACCTCGCAGCAGATCGCCGCCGTCAACCACATCATCGAGTCGCTGCGCGACCGGATGACGCGCCTCGTCGAGCATCCCAGCATCAACGCCGAGGGCGGCGACAGCGCCCCGATCGAAAGCGACGGCTCGTTCGACGTCGATGCCCAGTTCGATCCCGCCGGCGACCACCAGAGCCGCACCGACGAACTGATCGACACCCTCCAGCAAAACGGTGCAGCCGGGGCCTCCCAGGATGCCAGCGGCGAAGTGGCCACCCAAGACGACATCGACGAGCTGTTCGGCTGACCCGCCTTCTCGCCTCTCTTCCTAACTTCCTATCTTCTTTTCTGCTATGGCTGAGCATCCCATCTTTGCCGACGACATGCAGGAGATCGTCGAGAGCTTCATCGTGGAGACCCGCGAAATCTTCGAGGAGCTCGACCACGATCTGCTGCAGTTGGAACGCACGCCCGACGACCGGGAGCTCATCGACCGCATCTTCCGCGGGGTCCACACCGTGAAGGGTACCTCCGGCTTCCTCAGCCTGGAACAGATGAGCGAACTGGCCCACACCTTCGAGGACGTGCTCAACCAGCTCCGCCAGGGCGAGCTGGAGTTTTACCCCGCGATGATGGACGTGCTCTTCGCCGCGTTCGACCAGATGAACCTGCTGCTCGATCGCGTGGTGGAAGGCAACATGGAGCCGGTCGACCAGGATGATGTGCTGGCCGACTTAGAGGCCATCCTCGACGGCACCCTCGTCGACGAGGCCGATGCGCCGTCTCCCAGCGCGACCTCCGGCGACAATGCCGATGCCGGGGACCCCGCGCCCCAGAAGGCGGACGCATCGACCGACGCCTCGGCCGATGCGGAGCCGGAGGCCCCAGGCGCCGAGGCCGATCAGCCCAACGCTTCGGCAGAGGCCTCGGCAGACGGTTCGCCGGAGGACGCCTCCGAAGACAACGTCGACGCCTCGGCCTCCGATGCGAACGAGGCCAAGCCAGAAGCTGCCAACAAAAGCCAGCAGCGCGCGAAAAAGCGGCTCACCGACCGCGCCTCCGAAACCATCCGCGTCGAAGTCGACCGGCTCGATACGCTGATGGACCTCGTCGGCGAGCTCGTACTCGGGCGCAACCGCCTGCTCCAGCTCGTCTCCGACGCCGAATCCATCGACGACCGCGAGCGGCTCCTGCGCGAGCTGGGCGATACCACCTCGCAAGTCGACTTCATCACCTCCGAGCTACAATCCGCCGTCATGCGCACGCGGATGGTGCAGGTGGGGCGCGTGTTCAACAAATTCCCCCGCGTCGTGCGCGACCTCGCCCGCGAGTTCGACAAGCAGATCGACCTCGTCATCGAGGGCGAAGACACCGAGCTCGACAAGTCGCTCGTCGAGGAGATCGGCGATCCGCTCACCCACCTGATCCGCAACGCCGCCGACCACGGTATCGAGCAGCCCGAGACGCGCCGCGAACAGGGCAAACCCGAACGCGGGCAGATTCGCCTCTCGGCGGCCCACGAAGGCAATCATATCCTCATCGAGATCGAAGACGACGGCGCCGGCATCGACCCCGACGCGCTCCGCCAGAAAGCCGTCGAGAAGGGCGTCGTCTCCGAACAGGAAGCCGCCGACCTCACCGATGCGGAGACGTTCGACCTCATCTTTCGCCCCGGCTTCAGCACGGCCAAGGGCCTCAGCCAGGTCTCCGGCCGCGGCGTCGGGATGGATGTGGTCAAAACGAATCTGCGCCGCCTCAACGGCTCGATCGACATCGACTCCACACCGGGCGAAGGCACCCGGTTCACGATGAAGCTGCCGCTCACCCTGGCAATCATCCAGAGCCTCCTGGTGGAAGTCGGCTCCGAAAAATTTGCCATTCCGCTCCACGCCGTCACCGAGGTCGTCAGCCTCGACGAGCAGGAGCTCTACACCATGAAAGGCCGCGAGGTGATGCGCCACCGCGACCGCGTGCTCCCGCTGATGCGAATCGGGGAGACGCTCGACGTGGACGACTACAGCCGCAGCACCCGCCACGCATACGTCGTGGTCGTCGCCATCGCGCACCACCGGCTGGGCGTGGTCGTGGACGACCTGATCAGCCAGGAAGAGATCGTCATCAAGCCACTGGGCAACTACCTTAAGAAGGTGGATGCCGTGGCCGGATCGACCATCCTGGGCGACGGTAGCGTGATCATGATTCTCGACATCGGCGAGCTCATTCGGATGCGCGTCGGCGAGCTGCGATCGGGGCCGGGGCACAGCGCTCCCGCCGAAGCCGAGATTGCCGACCCTGCCTCGCTCGAACCCGCATGATCCGCCTCCGTCCATGCCGTTCTCTGCCCTGCTGCCCGACGTGAAAATCCGCCATGATTACTGTCCTGGTTGTCGATGACTCGGCATTTATGCGCAAGGCCATCTCGATGATGCTCGAACGCGACCCCGGCATCGAGGTCGTGGATACGGCGCGCGACGGCCATCAGGCCATCGAGAAGACGCGCACCCTGCAGCCCGATGTGGTAACGATGGACATCGAAATGCCCCGACTCGATGGCCTCAGCGCGCTGAAGCGCATCATGGATGAGATGCCGCGGCCGGTGCTGATGATCAGCTCACTCACGAAGGAGGGCGCCGATGCTACGGTCGAGGCCATGGAAGCCGGGGCGATTGGCTTCATCCCGAAACAACATTCGCGGGTTTCGCTCGACATCAATGAGATCGAGCACGACCTGATCGACAAGGTCAAAGCCGCGGCGCGCTCCAACGTCAGCGCCATGCGGCGGCGCCCCCGAACTGCGGACTCGACCGCGCGCCGCTCGACCTCCTCGTTTTCCTTTCCGCGGGCGCGACTGCTCGCCATCGGCGTGTCGACAGGCGGGCCGTTTGCACTTCAGAAGCTTATCCCCGCCCTCCCGGCGGATCTGCCCGTACCGGTGGCCGTCGTGCAGCACATGCCCCCACGCTTCACCCGCTCGCTGGCCGAGCGCCTCAACACGATGAGCGCCCTCGACGTGGCCGAGGCCGAGCCGGGAATGCCGCTCGAACCGGGCCGCGTGCTGATCGCTCCAGGCGGCCACCACCTCACCTTTCGGCGCGGCGCCCAAACCCCCCTGGCCGAAACCCCCGACGAACCGGCCGACACGCTGCACAAGCCCTCCGTCGATGTGATGTTTGAAGCCGCCTGCCGCTTTTTTCACGGGCGCGTGCTGGGGCTGGTGATGACGGGCATGGGCAAAGATGGCCTGGAAGGCGCGCGGCGCATCAAAGCAAAAGGCGGCAAGGTGATCGCTCAGGACGAAGCCTCCTCGGTCGTCTACGGCATGCCCCGCGCCGTCGCCGAAGCGAAGCTCACCGACGCCGTGTTCGGCCTCGATGAGCTGGCCGATTCGGTCGTCCATGCGCTCGGCCGCGCCGCAACTCATTCGTCGCGCACAGCAGCCTCGTCCTAACGCCACCGCCGGTTACTTCCTATCCGGATGCCCGCGCGATTCCGCCTGTTACCCGCCCTCAACCGGGACGATTGCCCCGTTCCGGTTATTTCTCTATCGGCGCTGCTCTTCCCGCTTAAGTGACTGCCTCGATAGCCGATGACATAGGCCGAAGGGCTAAATCGCCCTTCACTCGTCATCCAAGTCACTTTACCCTCTCCACACGAATCATGATGCGTGCTACGTTCCGCTACCTTCTTGCCCTCTCCCTCCTTATGCTGATTGGGACGCCGCTGGCCCAGGCGACGCAGCCCCCCCTCTCCCCGATCCAGCAGATGTTCATCATGAAAAAGCTCAAGCCCGATGTGGAGCGCGTGGGGGTCATATGGACGGAAGGCGCTGCCGCTCACGACGAGATGATGCCGAGCATCCGGCGCGCCGCTGCGGCATCAAACGTGAAGCTCTTTGTGGCCTACGTCCAGGGTCCGAAAGACGTCTCGGCCCACTTCCGGAAGCTCACCAGCAAGCACGACATCCAGACGCTGTGGATCGTGGACGACTCGGGCGTGCTCGGCACCAATGTCGCGCGCAACTTCCTCATCAAGAATACGACGCAGGACGGCATTCCCATTCTGGCGCCCTCGCAGGACTGGGTGAGCGCCGGGGCATCGGTCTCGATGTACAAGGAAAACGGCGAGATCCGGCTCGTGCTTAACGAAGCCGCAGCGGTTGCCACCTCACTCACCGTACCGGCCGACTACGAAGCGCAGGCGGAGTATCTGTAAACGACCCCGGTCCGGCCATTCCCCACTTGGCCACTTGCTCGTCTCCTCTTTCGTTTCGACCCCAATTCAGTTGTGTTTGACCTTACTCACACCAACCTCCGCAACCGCTTCGCGATCATGCTGAGCGGGATTGCGGCGCTCACCATCCTCCTCTTCTTCATCTTCGCGCAGTACTCGCTCAACGTGACTGAGCAAGAGTTCGAAAAACGCAGCCGCCTCCTCACCGAGACGCTTGCCGCCGAGTCGGTCGTGGAGCTGTTGATGCAGGACGAAGAAGGCCTCAACGGGCGTCTCGACCGCCTCGTCCACCGCGGCATGATGGTCGCTGGCGGATTTTACACCGACGAGGGCACGCTCGTCTCCGAGAACAACTTGACCGATGCGCTCTCGCTCGATCCCTCGGCGGTCTCTGGCGAGTCGCTCCGCTACACCGAGACGACCGGCGGCACCTCCGTCGTGGTCGCCTCCGCCCCGATCACGCGCACCACCGGCGACAGCGGCTCTGCTGAACGACTCGGTTCGGTCGTGGTTGCCATCCCGAGCGGCGCGCTGCAGTCGCAGCAGTGGACCGCATACGGCATCATCCTGCTGACCCTACTCGTGCTCGTCGCTGCCTCAGCGCTGGTCTATCGCAAGATCGGCCGTACCGTCACGACGCCGCTTACCCGGCTGCGCGAAGCCGCCCGATCCGTCGAAGAAGGCGACCTCAGCGTGCGCGTGGAGGTCGACCAAGACGACGAAATCGGGGAGCTGGCCTCCTCGTTCAATCAGATGGTCGCGGCCAGCGAAGAGAAAACGCATACGCTCGATGCCGAACGGCAATACCTCAACCACCAGGTCGATCGCATCTCACGCGTCATCACCGCCGTCGTCGAAGGCGACCTGACGCAGCGGCTGGAGGTCGAACACGACGATGCGGTGGGCGCGCTCATCCGGCAGCTTAATGACATGTTCGAGGAGCTGGAGACCATCATCGATAAGGTCTATACGGCATCCGACGAACTCTCGGGCGCCGCCGAGATGGTCGCCTCCTCCGCCGAGCAGATGTCGGAAGGCGCGCAGGAACAGGCCCATCAGACGAGCAGCGTGGCCGCAGCGGTCGAGCAGATGTCGTCAACGATTTCGACGACGTCGGAGCAAGCCCACGAGTCGAACGAGGTCGTACAGACGACCTCGGAGCTGGGCCGCGAGGGCGAAGCGGTCTTCGAGGAAACCGCCGAGGGGATGCATCGCATCGCGCGTTTCGTGAACGACTCCGCCGATCAGGTAACGGATCTGGGTGCGTCGAGCCAGGAGATCGGCGAGATCATCGAGGTGATCAGCGACATCGCGGATCAGACGAACCTGCTGGCGCTCAACGCCGCTATCGAGGCAGCGCGCGCGGGCGAGCAGGGCCGCGGCTTCGCCGTCGTGGCCGATGAAGTCCGCCAACTCGCCGAACGCACGACCGACGCGACGACCCGCGTGGCCGACATGATCACGCGCATCCAGCACAACACGGATAACGTGGTCGAGTCGATGGAGCGCAGCAAGGACGAGGTCGAGGACGGCCTGGAGCTGATCGACGAGGCCTCCGATGCACTCAACGAGATCGTCTCATCGATCGAGGGCATGACCGGGCGCATCGACCAGATTGCCCGCGCCAGCGAGCAACAAACCAACGCGAGCAACGAGATCGCCCAAACGGTCGATGCCATCTCGTCGGTCGCCGATGAGGCGTCGCACTCGACGCGCGATCTCGCCCACATGGCCGAGGATATGAACGCGCAGGCCAACTCGCTGCGGCAGCTGGTCGAACGCTTTACGGTCTCCGCTTCGGCCTCGGCGAGCAGCCCGCCCACGGCTTCCCTGGCAGGGGGCGACGGCGCCCCTGTTTCCGCTGAGTTCTGATGCGAGCGCCCTGCTTACTGAATCCACGACCGCCGGATCAGCGTGCCGCTGGTTCGGCCGTTTCTTTGTGCGCGGGTGGACCGCCGCCCATCGCGCCGCGGGGGAGCTACGACACGTCGTCGGCGGGCGGCACCTCACGGCGGAGCCACATCCGAAGGCTCTTCAGATCGAACCCATCGGCAATCATCGGGCCTTCGCCGGTGGCCCAGCTGGTGTAATCGAGCACCGGCCCGGCCGCCTGTCCGTTCAACGCCAGCGTGTGCGCCTGATCGGTGATAATGCCGGACACCGGCTCGGCGTCATGGCGCCCGGCAAGTGCATCGGCGTCGACGGCTTCGGGGCGATAGCCCAGGGTCCAGAGCAGGACCACGAGCACATCTTCGACGTCCGGTGCCGAGACCAGCACGTAGATGCGCGGCCGGTCTTGGATGGGCCGGTCCGACGACACCACTTCGTCGCCCGGGAGCGCCGGACGATGAAAGGCGGCTTCCATGTCGGCCACCTCGTAGGGCAACTGCAACACGAGCTCGCGATCGCGGCAGGGCGCCAGCGGACGGTTCGCGCGCATCACGTAGCGGTTGCCTCCCTCTCCCAACCCTACCGTTTTGACCAGGGCGTTGGCACTGCGAATCGTCGCTGGGAGCGGTCCCAGCGCCTCCGCATCGGCATCATGGTGGCCCGTCACAGCCTGCGCCAGCGGACTCGCCAGCTTCCAGTGCTCACACAGGGCCTGGCCCACGATCGCGTGGTCGACGCCGAAAATATCGCGCTCGATGTGGTGTAGCGGGCGCGCCCCGCGCTGCGCGATCGAAAAGAGCTTGGAATAGCGCTCGCCGTAGTGCTCCACGAGCACCAGCTTGCCGATGTCGTGCATGAGTCCGGCGATAAAGGCCCGCTCGGGATCCACGCCGAATCGCCCCGCCAGCCCGCGGGCGGCGACGGCGACGGCCATGCTGTGCCGCCAGAAGGCGCCGCGATCGAATCCATCCTCTGCGCCGGACGCCTTCATGTTGATGACGGAAACGCTCAGCACCAGCTGGATGACCGCGTCGCGGCCCAACAGGACGACCGCCTGGCGAATCGTCTGCACCTCGCGGGAGGTCCCGTACAACGCCGAGTTGGATGCGCGAAGCACCCGAGCGGTGAGCGTCTGATCGGCGCTGATCACTTTGACGATCTCGCGGAAGTCGACATCCGGGTCGCGCGCCAGCCGTAAAATGCGGGTCGCCGCCTCGGGCAGTGGAGGCAGCGAAAGCACCGCCTCGCGCACAAAATCGGGAATCTCAGTTTGGGTCGCCATTGCAGACTCTACAACCTGGGTGATACGACGCATGCCGGGTCACACGACGCCTCCGGGGCAGCGGAGCCTCAACACGGTCCAGGCTGCCGGTCCCGGATGCGACCCGGTGTAGTCCAGTGTAGTGCAAATAAGACGCCAGGGCCACCTATTCAGGCGGCGCGGCAGGCTACGCCTCGGCCACAGTCTCTTCAATCACGCGATAAAGACGGTCCCGCGTGAACGGCTTACTGATGTAGCTGTCAAATCCGCGCTTGAGGAAATGCTCGCGGTCGCCCGGCATCGCATAGGCCGTACACGCAATCATCGCCGCCGCGGAGGTGTGGTCGCTCGCCCGGAGCGCCTCCAGCACATCCTCCCCGGTGTATTCATCGGAGAGGCTGATGTCGATAAGCACAGCATCGAACTGGTCGCGCGCAGCCTGATCGAGTGCGTCGTCATAGGTCCCCACGATCTCTACGGCGTATCGCGCATCCAGCAGATAGGATAACAGCTCACGCGTGGCCGATTCGTCTTCAACGACGAGCACGCGAAGGGCGTCTGTGGAAGGATTGGTTGACATGGCAAAGAGCTGAAATGGAAGGGAATATTGGGCGCCGAACCGTAATCGAATGAGAAGCATATCGGCGATCCGCTATAGGACGAAAGCAGAGCGCCGCTGGGGTCTCAGAGATCAAGATTCGTTCCGATCTGTCGTCGCATCAAAGGGATTCACAACAGGTGAGCGAAGGGCTGGTCCCCTCCGATCTCGGTCGGCAAATCCTTCCGTCGCGGCGCGTCATTTCTGCCCGTGCGCATCGCCCTCTGACCCTCTCGCCCGCTCAACACTTGCCGTGACGCCCATTCTCGGCGCACAACGCTACTGCGTCCCGATCTCCGTTTCCCATCCGAACCGGAATTGATTTTGCGTTTCGTAGACCCGACGGGGCCTTATTACCCAATCGGATCGCCCCCGTCTCCCCATTCCATCCACTCACGACCTTCCGGGCCTTCCTCAATGGCTCACTCCCTGCTCATCATCGCCCCCGACCCCGATACGGCGCGGCCGATCCGGCGGCTGCTTCGGAAGACGACGTACAACCTCACTGTTGCCACCTCGGCCGAAGACGCAATCGCGACCGTGCGCGAGTCGCTCTTTCGCGGCATCATCGCCTGCCACGCCCCCGACCGGCTGGATGCCCCGGCCGTGCTCAACCGCGCATGGCAATGGCAGCCCCACGCCGCCCGCCTGCTGTGGACCGGCGCGGCTCTCGACGACGCGGTTCGCGACGCGCTGGAATCGGACACCATCCAGCATATCCTCCGGCCCGGCGAAGACGACCTCATCCTCCGGTCGACCCTCCACCACGCGCTCCAGCGCTTCGGCGATCGCTTCCATCCTGTCGAAGCAGACGGGGCCGCTCGTGATACCCCTCCATCATCGGATGCGGATCTGACAGATCTGTTTGCGGTGCTGATGCGCCTGCTGCAACAGCACAGCGCTTCGCTGGCCCAGCACGCCCATCGGGTCGCGGCGCTTTCGCGGCGCATTGCGTACCGCATCGAGCTGCCTCCGAACATGATCAATCAGGTGGATGCTGCTGCCATCCTGCACGATCTCGGCAAGGTGCTGATCGACCCGAAGACGATCCGCAAGCCGGCGTCGCTACTCACCCCCGAGGAGCGCTCCCCGATGCGCAAGCACCCCGAGTGGGGCGAGCAAATCCTGAGCGTGGTGCCCGCCCTGCAGGAGGCCGCCGAATACGTGCGCCACCATCACGAAGAGTTCGATGGCAGTGGCTATCCGGACGGCTTGCCCAGCTGTCAGATCCCGCTGGGATCGCGCATTATTGCCGTAGCCAATGCATACGATAATATCCACAAAGGCCGCTCGGTTTTCCGCTCGCGCACCCCGGCCCAGGCGCTCGATGCCGTGCGCGCAGATGCACCAGAGAAGTACGACCCGGCCCTGATCGACGTGCTTGAACAGATGGTCGTCCCCCAGTCGGCCGAGGACAAACCACTGGCGGTGGCGCTGCCCATCGACGAGCTGGAGCCGGGCATGTGCCTCGGGCAGGATTTCGCACTGAATCCGGAGATCCTCTTGCTGGCGCGCGGCGCCGCTCTCCGGCCAGGCCACATTGCGCGCATCCAGCAGATCAGCCAGGCGACGCCGTCGCTCAACTATGTGCTGATCTATAAAGAGGGTACGTCCGTTCCCGATACCGTCTCGCCGTGAGCCCTCGCCGTTCTCGCTTACGTGGGCGAGTTGGCCGGTGCGGCCCGGGCATTGTCCCGGATGGACCGCAGTACAGCCTTGACCTGCTCGAAATGATCGGCCACCTCGGGCACCAACCCCGCCGCTTCCCGCATCTGATCTGTGCGCGCCAGCCGCTCCAACTCTTCACAGTACTCGCCCAGACGGAATGCGCCGAGCGTGCGGCTGCTGGACTTCAGGCTGTGCGCCGCCCGCTCGAATCGCTCGGCGACGGGCTCATCCAGCGATGCAGCCTCGCCCCCGGTCCGACGATCAGCTTCCACGAGCTCATCGGCCACGTCAGTCAGCACCGTCACCGCTTCGGTCGCGCTCTCGATGAAGTCGGTGATCATCTCGACCATGAACGCCGTGTCGCCTGCCGTGAGCGTCTGCCGAAACACCCGGAAGGCTTCCTCATCAATGGCATCCTGTTCGGGGCTGGCCTCCGCGCCTCCCGCAAGCCACTCCGCGGAGGAGGCATCTTCAGCCGACGCCTGATCCGCGAATGGCGCTTCGTCAGATGGCGCTTCGTCAGATGGCGCTTCGTCAGATGGCGCTTCGTCGGATGAAATAGTACCGGTGTGATCGGTGTGGGAGGCAGCGCCGTTGGCCGAAGCGGCTGGATTGGCCGGCGTATCGCAGACGTCACCCATCTGACGGGCCGATTCTTCGAGCGCGCGCACCAGTTCGTCGTTGTCAACGGGCTTCGTGATGTAATCGTCCATGCCCGCGTCGAGGCACTTCTGGCGGTCGCCCTCCATCGCCGCTGCCGTCATCGCGATGATCCGCGGGCGCGTTGGGCCCTTCTGCTGGATGATTTCGCGAGTGGCCTCGACCCCATCCATCTCGGGCATCTGCACGTCCATCAGTACGACATCGTAGGGCTGCCGGAGGACGGCCTCGACCGCTTCGGCCCCGTTGGCGACGACATCGGTGCGATATCCCAGCTGATTGAGCAGGCGCCGTGTCACCTTCTGGTTGACGAGATTATCTTCGGCCACGAGAATCTGCAGCGGATGCTTCTCGGCCAGGTGCCCGTCGAAGGACGAATCACCCGTACGAGGGGACGGCGACGGGGTATCGGCATCGGCGAGCAGGGTCGTCAGCCGTTCGTGCAGCGGCGCTGGACGAACCGGCTTCGTCAGCGATACGATATAATCGGCGGCCTCGGCCTGGACGCGCACCTCGCGGTTCATCCCCAGCGAGGTCAAGAGCACGAGGGGCGGCTGATGGTCGGCGGCCTCGTGCAGCTGTTCGGCCCGTTCGAAGGCATGATCCGCGGAGGTCGAATCGGGCCCGAGGATGATCACATCGGCACGGCCCACCTGATCTTCATCGAGCGCCTCCGGAAGTGAGGCTGCCGAGGCTACCTCCATTCCCCAGCGCTCAGCGTAGCCGCGCAGCACGCGCCGATTGGGCGCGAATGGCTCCACTACCAGCAGGCGCCGCCCATCGAGCACGGGCTGATCGGGCTGGCGGTGCGAGGGCAGTTCGGCCTGGGGCGCGCGCTGGACGTGGACCGTAAAGATAAACTCCGAGCCTTTCCCTTCTTCACTTTCGACCTCCACCTCCCCGCCCATCATGGACGTCAGGCGGCGGGTGATCGCCAACCCGAGGCCCGTGCCGCCGTACTTGCGCGTGGTCGAGCTATCGGCCTGCGTGAACGACTCGAACAACTTGTCGAGGCGATCCTGCGGAATGCCAATCCCCGTGTCGCGCACCGAGAACGCCAGCATCAGGCCTTCGGCTGTCTCCCTGCGGGTCGACACCGTAACGACGACCTCGCCCTCCTCGGTAAACTTGACAGCGTTGGAAAGCAGGTTAACGAGCACCTGCCGCATGCGGGTGACATCGCCCTCCACGACCGGCGGCACGTCGTCATCGATCCAGTAGACCAGCTCCAAGTCCAAGTCCTTCTCCGCCGCCTTGGAGGCCAGCAGCGTCACGGCCTCATCGACACACTGATCGATAGAAAAGGGCTGCTGCTCCAGTTCGAGCTCCCCGGCCTCAATTTTCGAGAGATCGAGGATGTCGTTGATGAGACTGAGCAGCGCCTCGCCACTGGTGCGGATGGTCTCAGCGTACTCTTGCTGCTCGGCATCGAGAGCGGTTTCAAGGAGTAGGCTCGTCATGCCGATGACGCCGTTCATCGGTGTGCGGATCTCGTGGCTCATGTTTGCCAGAAACTCTGATTTGGCGCGCGCAGCCGCCTCGGCTTCGCGCTTTGCGCGTTTGAGCGCGGCCTCGGCCCGTTTACGCTCGGTAATGTCTCGGATCACAATCTGCACGGCCGAGCGTCCGCTGTAGGTCACCGAGGCGGTGCGCACCTCAGCGACGAAGACCGATCCGTCGAGCCGAGTCAGGCGGTACTCGGTCACCTCCAGCGGCTCTCCCTCCTGCATGGCCGCCTGAATCCGGCGGCGAGCCTCCGGCCGGTCATCCGGATGGATGAAGTCGAGCGTCGGTCGGCCCAGATAGTCTTCGGTGGAGTCGGCGCGAAAGAGCTCTTTGGCTGCACTGTTGGCAAAAACGACTTTATCGCCATCGTGGACGACAATGGCATCGGGGGAGGTTTCGACGAGCTGCCGGTAGCGCTCTTCGCTCTCCCGCCGGGCCGCCTCCGCCTGCTTCTGCTCGGTGATGTCGCGGGCGAAGCACAGGACGGCTTCCTCGCCTTCGTAGTGAATCGCCGAGCAGCTGACGAGCATGTTCAGCGGGGCGCCATCGGCCCGGTAATGGACTGTCTCGAAGTTGCGCGAGGTGCCCTCATCGAGAATCGACTGGATCTCGCGTTCGCCCCGCTCCACGTTGGCGGTGAGATCCTTCAGGCTGCGCCCCACCAGATTGTGGCGCTCGAAGCCGTACGTGTCGCAGGCGGTCGAGTTGGCGTCCAGAATAATCTCGTCCTCAGGGCGAAAGATAAAGATGGGCACACTCGCCCGCTCGAACAAAGCGCGATAGGTGCGCTCGGAGCGAGACAGCGCTTTTTCGGCCTGCCAGCGCTCGGTGATGTCTTCGATCGACAGCACCACGCGCACGACCTGGCCATTGTCATCGGTGAGCGGAGCGCCGTTGATGGACAGGAGCTTGCGCTCGCCATCGGGCCATTCGACGGCATGCTGCACGCCGAAGACCGGCTCGCCCGTGCGAATCACCTGCTGGAAGGGCTGCTTTTCAGCGGGAAACGGCTCGCCATTGATGTCGGTGACGGACCACCCCGGGTTGGCATACGGCAGGCCGCGCGAGGCATTGCGCTCCAGCCGCAGCACGGCCTCGGCGCGGTCGTTGGCGAAGATCACTTTGCCGGCCGTGTCGACCACTGTGATCGCCGCGACGCTCGTTTCCATGATGTTTTCGAGCAGATCACGCTCCTGCTGCAGCGCCTCCTCAGCCTCCTTGCGCTCAGTCACATCGCTGAGCGTCCCCGCCACGCCATTCACGGTTCCGTCATCGGACACCATGTACTGGGCGAACACCTGCACCCACCGGTAGCCGCCCTCCCGGGTGAGGCAGCGGATCTCACCAGTGACGGTGTCGTCCTCGTGATTGGCCAGGGGCGAAAAGAGCTTGACGGCCCGCCGCCGGTCCTCCGGGTAGATAAAGTGTTGGAAGTCGGTGCCGAGGCTGCGCTCCAGCGAAAAGCCCGTCAGCTCACTCCAGGCGGGATTGAGGAACGTCCACCGGCCCTCAGCATCGATCTGGAAGAGCACTTCTTGCACGCTCTCGACGACGGATCGGTACTGCTGCTCGCGGTGACGCAAGCGCGCTTCGGCCTCTTTGCGATCGGTGACGTCGCGCGAGGCAGACACCAGCTGCATGATCTCGCCGTCATCCGAGTAGATGGGAGCGGCGTCGCTCTCCAGCCAGATGTACCTTCCATCGGCGCGCTCGAAGCGGTACGTGAGGCGCTGGACCGAGGCGCCCTCCAGCAAGGCCTGCAGCCCTTCGGTGCGGACTCGCTCGACGTCATCCGGATGGATAAAGGAAAACGGGTCGCGCCCCTCGACCGCCGCACGCTCGTATCCCAGCACCTCTTCACAGGCCGGGCTCAAATACTCGAACGTGGCATCAGGCGCATGCAGGCAGATTAAATCGCTGGCATGCTCGGCCAGCAGCCGGTGGTTTTGCTCGCTGTCGGCCAGATTACGATGCACGTAGATGCGCGCCCGAAGAGCGACGTACAACACGATCGCCATGACGCTCATGGACGCGACCAGCAGGAGAGGCGACACCGCCGGGTCGGAGATAAACGCAAACGAGGCCGCCGTCCCGCCGATGGCGGCGGCCACGTATCGGAGCAGCGGCTTCGCGGAGTCGAGGTCGATGCTGTGAACCAGCCCCGACACCAAAAACGTGACGAAAAGGCCGATGGCGTACTCCAGGGCGTATCCGTTGTACGCCACCAGAACAATGACCCATCCCGTAAACGCGTAAATCGACCCGATGAAGAGGTGCTTAAAGCGGGGCTCCGCGCCGTCTCGAAACGAGTATGCCAGCAGTCCGCCATACCCCCCCGCCCACACCAGGCGCATCCAAAACGGATCGGTGGCACCTGGATTGGTGAGGGCGTACACGACGCCAAAAAGTGGCACCGCAACCATCGCAATCACGCACAGCCACCGATAGGTCCGGAGCTGTGTCAGATCCGACGCGCCCGTCCACGGGCGAAACAGAGCCATCTGCGAAAAGGAAGGCGTGCTCATGTGAGCAGTGCGCTGGTGAAAGCCGGCAAAGATGTCCGGTGCTGCGACGGTATAGCGCAGTCGCAGCGCATGGAGCGGCGGTTGCGGGGTGCATTCAAGCGGGAAGCAGTCCCAATCGGGCTATTTCACCGTCTGAAGGGGGTCAGCCTCCGGCGACTCCAATTCGGCTGGGCGCTCCTCCGTGTCGGGTGGGAGTCCCAAACCGTATGCCAGAAATCGCCATCCGGCACTTCGCGTCCCGTTCTTTTTACGGTTATCGCCCCTTGCGCCGCGATATTAAGCGCGGATTCCCTCTCGTCCCTATGCCACCGTGGCGTGCCGCGGGAGCCGCACGGTAAACATAGTACCGACGCCTTTCTTGCTCTCGACCTCGATCGTGCCCCCCATCAGCTCCACCAGCTGATGGGTGATCGTCAGCCCGAGCCCCGATCCCTCGTGCAGACGGTTTTGGCCCGTCGTCTCTTGCTTAAACGCCTCGAAAAGGTCCGGCACAAACGCCGGATCGATGCCGACGCCGGTGTCTTCCACCGCCAAAACGAGCGTAGTGTCGCTGCCCGATGCGCGCACGGTGATTTCGCCGCCGGGGTCGGTAAACTTGATGGCGTTGCCAATGAGGTTGACGAGGATGCGATGAAGCCCCGTGGGGTCGATGACCGCGGGCAGCGGTTCCTCGGGGACCTCAACGGTCAGACGGATGTCGGCGTCCGCAAAGCGGGGGCGAAACAAATCGACCGTTTCGCACACCTCGTGCCGCACATCCGTTTCGGACGGATGCAGATGAACGGTGCCAGCCTCCAACCGAGAGAGATCGAGCACCGAGTTGATCGTTTCGAGCAGTCGCTGACCGCTCCGGCGAATCATTTTGGCAAACTCGCCGGCCTGCTCGACCTCATCGGCGGAGCGCGTCTCCTCCTCCACGATCTCGGCAAACCCGATGATCGTCGTGAGCGGCGTGCGGATCTCATGGCTCATGTTGGCGAGAAAGGCCGACTTGAGCTGGTTCATCTCCTCCGCGATCTCTCGCGCCTCGCGCAGCTCCTGTTCGCGGCGATGCTGCGCGGTTGCATCGCTAAAGACCAGCACCGTCCCGCGCACGACGCCATCGGCCGTACGGATGGGCGCCATGCTCTCGGTGATCTGGCAACGCGTGTCGTCACGGCGAACGAGCGTCATCGGATGCGTACCATTGTGGACCCGGCCCTCATCGACCACTTTCTCAAACAGTTCCTCGAAGGGCGCTGCGCGCGACCCGGCCTCGGCTGCGTGGGTGACGCGGACGACCTCGTCGATGGACGTCCCGCGGGCGTCGGCAATGGTCCACCCGGTCAGTGCCTCTGCCATCGGGTTCATCCGCGTGATGTTGCCCTCCGCATCGGTCGCGATGACGGCATCGCCGATGGAGTTGAGCGTAACCGCGAGGTCGCGCTCCCGCTCTTCCAGTGCCTCCTGCGCCTCTACCCGGTCGGTGATGTCCAGCGCCAGTGAGATCCCACCATAAACCGTTCCGTTTTCATCTTTGAGGGGCGTGTTGTACCACTCACAGAGGATCGTGCGGCCCTCTTTCGTCCGGTTTTCGTTGATGTTGTGGCGCCCGTCCTGCTCGTTCTCGGCCAGCAGTCCGCGTAGCATCCCCTGCACCTGCGAGCGCAGCGCGGGCGGGATGATGAGTTCCCCGATGTTGCGTCCCAGCGCCTCGGCCGCGCTGTATCCAAAGATGGACTCGGCGGCGGGATTCCAACCGGTCACCTCGAAATCGGGATTCCACTGCATGAACGCGACCGGGGTGTTCTCGATGTGCGTCTCGTGGCGGTTCTTGTAGCGCAAGTACTCCCACTCGACTCGATCGCGCGCGCGGAGGGCCTGCTGCTGATCCATCAGGGTCGTCACGACCTGCGCCCAGTCCGCCATCAAACGAACCAGCTCGTCGCGGGCGACGGATCCCAGGGCGCGGGGCGACCGGTCGCCGACAACCAGCATGCCTCGGGTCGCCCCCCGAACGACGACCGGCACGGCGCCGATGAAGCGCATGGGCCAGGGACCAGCGACGAGTGCGGAGGCGCGGACGGACGGATGGGCCGCCGCATCAGCGAAGACGGCGGGGCCCTCCATCTGCTGGAGCTGCTGCACGAACGGATCGCTCATGGACAGGGGCGAGAGCGTACCGCGCAGCGTATCGGCAAAATCCGGTCCGCCCCCCGTGCGAATGGCCATCTGCTCACCCGCACGTTCGTAGAGAAGCCCCACACGCCCGCCCACGAGATGCGTCGCCATCGCCACGAGCCGCTTGAGCGAGGCATCGAGCATGGAGTCCCACTGCTCATCATGGGGGTGGCGCTCATCATTGGAGCGCTGCGAGACTGAGGGGGGAACTGGCATCGGACGAACCTCCAACAAACCGGTGATGGAAACGGCAAGACGGTTGCCGCTCACCGCACGCCGTGTGCAAGCCCCGCCCTACCTACTTGTGTTCGGGCCGATGAACTCGCCGCTTTCACGATCCCTCCAGCGACGGTCTTTACAACGACTTCATATTCTGAGCAGTTCCGGGTTGTACGGTGCCGATCCGGTTTCCATCATGCAAACGACTTCAGGATAGAGGCGACGGAGGACGCGTAACCGCCCCCAAAGTGATTCAGGTGGTTGATGAGATGGTACAGATTGTAGATGTCCCGGCGCGATTCGTAGCCGGGCTCCAGGGGCCAGGTCGACACGTACGCGTCGTAAAACCGATCGTCGAAGCCTCCGAAGAGCTCCGACATGGCAAGGTCGGCCTCGCGGTGGCCGTAGTACGCTGCCGGGTCGATAAGCACGGCAGTGCCGACGGCCGCAACCATGAAGTTGCCGCTCCAGAGATCGCCGTGAAGAATGGACGGGGACGGAGCCTCGGGGAGTAGATCGGACAGGCGGCGATAGAGCGCATCGAGCGGCTGGGTCCATTCGGGCTGCCAGCGCCCCTGCTCACGAGCCATGCGCACCTGCGGCGCCAGCCGGTGCGCACGGAAAAATCGAGGCCAGTTGCGCTCCCATGTGTTGGTTTGCGGCAGGCGTCCGATGAAGTTGTCCTGCTCGAATCCGTAACGGTCGCCGGTGTGGCGATGCAATTCAGCGAGCCCCTGCCCAAAGTTCTCCCAGAAGTTCAGTCCTTCGCGCCCGGCATTAATCCACTCCAGCACGAGAAATCCCGGACGCCCTTCGGCCGGTGCGGCATGGGCCTCCACCTCGGGAATCACGAGTGGGCTCTCGGCGGCAGCCAGCGCGCTGAGGCCGGCAGCTTCTCCGGCAAAGGTGCGGGCCACCTCCTGCGGCCCCCACTTTAGGAAATAGGATCGATCCCCCACTTCAATCCGTCCGCCATTGGCAATACAGCCCCCGCCCACGGCCGCGTGGCTATCGATCGCTCCATCCAGTTGTGTTTGAAGCTCGTCAATCAGCGAATCCGGAAGGGAATCAAGCGCCATTCCTCTACACAGGCTGTGATTGATGATTTACGTGCCGGGATCGAGATCGTACTCCTCGATCATGCGCTCCAGGATATGCTGCGCGGTGCGATCCACGATGTTGTAAACGTTCTCGAAGCCGTCCTTGCCGCCATAGTACGGATCGGGCACCTGGAAATTATCGGGCTGCGGATCGAACTCGCGGAAGAGCCGCACCTTGCCATCGTGCTGCTCTTCGTCGTCGAAGTACAGCACGTCATTCAGGTTGCTTTTGTCCATCACGAAAATGTGATCGTAGCGCGCCAGATCCTCCGCCTGAAATTGCGTCGCAGTGTGATGCTCCAGCGAAACGCCGTGGCGCTGGGCCGTCTGCTGCATCCGGCGGTCGGCACTGTCGCCGACGTGCCAGTCGCCCGTGCCCGACGACTCGATCTCGAAGTGCGCATCCAGGCCAGCCTGTTGCACTTTCTCGCGGAAGACCGCCTCGGCCAACGGGCTCCGGCAAATGTTACCGAGGCAGACAAACTGAACGCGAATCGGGGGGGCAGACGACGGCATGACGAACAAATCCGGTTACGAGAGCGAATGCGGGGGTGCAACGAAAAAGGGACCGGCATGTGCCTGATCCCTTTTTCGCGCCGAAGTTCCGATGTCGACTCCGCCTGAATTACGCGTCGACGTTTTCGTTGGCCGGAATGGGAAATTGGGTCCATACGTCATCGCCTTCCCGATCGATGGGTAGTTCATCGAGCCGATCGTAGCGCCGCATATCGACCCACCGGTGGCCCTCTCCATAGAGCTCGTACCGGCGCTGGCGCAACATCTCATCGATGAGCGCTGCCTGGGTGACCGGCCCCTCATACGCGGGTAAACCGGCGGCGGTGCGAATCATGTCGAGATCCTCGACGGCATCGGCCACCGCCCCGGTTTGAATGCGCGCCTCGGCGCGGAGGAGCAGCAACTCGGCGTTGCGGATGATGGGGATGGGCGAGGTCTGGGTCTTGTAGACGAAGAAGCCCCAATCGGAGCTCAGTCCTGCGCGGGCGAACGCTTCTTCTCGCTCTACCACCTTCGAAATCCGGTCGTCGATGATGGTGCCGGCGTCGTCACGGGCGATATCGTCCACGTAGCTGGGGTGGGCCGCCAGCAGATCCCCCGTCTGCTGCGGATTGATAAACCACGGATTGACAATGTCGCCCGGTGAGGTCGAGAAAACGTGATAGACGCCCTCGGCCAGAGGCGCCGCCTCATCCACAAAGGCGTCTTCAAGCAGTGTCAGCACCTGACCGAAATTACCCTGATACGCTGCCACCCGCGCTGCCAAGGCGCGGTTGACCTGCAAGAACGTGGCAGGCGTATCGAACCCATCGAACCCCTCCGAGAGCGAGAAGGCGAACGACTCACCGGCCGCGTTCAGCTCCGACGCCCCCGCGTCCAATTCGCTTCGGATTCCCTGAAGCGCCTCGCCATAGCTGACGACAGGTCCCGGCTCATCGCCGGCCACATCCACGCGAATGCCGTTCTGGAACGTCAGGTTGGCATTCATCAACAGCTGATAGCCGATGATCGTCCGCGCGAACCCGCGCAGTCCGGCCCGCTCCGCCTCACTAAGCGTACCCTGCGGCAGATTCTGGAGCGCTTCCAGCAGGATATTCGCATTGCGCACCACCCGGTAGCGCTCGGCCCATGGGCGCGTCGTGTAAAACGTGTTGTTGTCGAGCACCGAGGTCCCGCCGCCCAACAAATCGGCCGTGAAGCGCGGCTCGGAGGAGCTGAAGCGGTACACCTCCCGCCCGATCATACTCACGTCGGTGAGATACAGGTTCAGGTCGGTGCGCATTCCCGCTTCGATGCCCGTGGCCAGAATGACTATTTTGTCGCGGGTCGGGTTGGTGAGGATGTCCTGAATACTGGGCCCATTGGGATCGGGCCGCTCCTCCAGGTTGAACGAGTCGCATCCGGTGAGCATCACCAGCGCGAGCAGAAAGACAAATAGCGAGCGTCGAGTCATCGTGGAAAACATGATCATAAGAGGGAGTTGATCCGAAGCGTGAAAGGAGCCAGGGAGACCGCGTATTCGCCCGTTACAATCCAACACTCAGGTTGAAGTAGAGCTGCCGCGTTTGCGGATAGGGCGTCACTTCGACCCCCGTCGCCACGGGCTGCGTTCCAAAGTTATTCACCTCCGGATCGTAGCTCTTGTAGGGCGTAATCGTAAACCAATTTTGCGCCGATACCCCGATGCGCACGCTCCGAACAAGCCCGTTGAACGCGCTGCCAATAAGCCGCTCTGGCACGCCGTAGGACAAGCCCATCTCTCGAATCCGGAAGTAGGACGCATTCTGCACGAACTGCCGCGCCGACACGCCCAGCAGATTTAGCCGCTCGATGCCGTTGATCGTCCCGTCGCCGTCGTCATCATCGTCGAAGTCGGGCGAGGTCTGGCTCAAGTCAAAGAGCAGCTCCGATAGGTTCAGATTGTCGCCGCCCTTTTTCCAGTGCGCGAGCAGCGTAAAGCGGAAGCCTCCGAGGAAATCCACCTGATTCGAGAACGACATCTGGAAGTCGGGCGCGGCGTCGCCGAGCTGGAAGACGCCATCGGATGTGCCGTCGCCATCCCGGTCGTCGATGCCCACGATCTGCGTCGGGCTCTGGCCTTCTTCGATACGCACCTCCCCGAGCGTGGCCCCAAATCCGCCGCCGATAGCCCGGAAAGCGGGCACCGGCAGATCCGTCACCTCGGCGTCATTGACCCAGAAGTTGGTCGTCGAGGTCCACTGCACCCGGTCCGTTGTGACGGGCAGAAGCGAGAGTGATGCCTCCAACCCGCGGTTCACCAGCGTCCCGCCGTTGAACGTCTCCTGCCGGAAGCCGGTGGACGAGGGCACCTCGCGCCGGAGCAACTGGTCGGTGATCTCCTTGCGGTAGACGGTAAACGCGAGGCTGGCGGCGCCATTCCAGAGCCCGAGATCGAAGCCGCCCTCGATCTCGCTCTGCCGCTCTGGCTTAATCTGGGCCGAGCCGCGCTCGGTGTCAATCAACGTGCCGATGCTCCCGCCAATTGCGGCCGCCGCAAACGAGGTAAACTTGGTGCCGAAGCCGGCCGTGTTGCCCGTCTGCCCAAAGGCCGCCCGCAGCTTAAACTGACTGATGGACTCGCCGGACCACAACGAGAAGTTGTGCAGATTAACCGCGATCGACGCTTTCGGGTACAGATAAAACGTGTCGATTTCACCGTTGAGTGAGCTGCGGTCCCCTCGCACCCCGCCGGTGACGACGATGCGATCGGCGTAGTTCACTTCCTCCTGCACGAAGAAGCTGCGGTCGTTCTGGAAGATCCGATCTTGATTGGGCCGGATGGAGGTCGCCTGATCGACGTTCTGCTGACCCGGAATCAACCCTTCTGCCACGAAATTGCTGATGTTCTGGTCGGTGTGAAAGCTCGTCACCCCAGCCTGCGTGGTGAACGTGAGGTCGCGATCCGGCACGTTCAAGCTGTGGACGCCCAGGATCCGCGCGTTCGTGTTCAACGAGGTCGTTTCGCCCAAAATCGATGTTCCCGGCTGCGGGCTGATCTGCTCGAACTGGAGGAAGCGCGGAAAAAGCGCCTCGCTCGACAGGGTAAAGTAATCGACACCGCCCTCGCCGATCAGCCGCAGCGACTGCGTATCGGTCGTGAGTACATCGTATTCCAAGCGTCCACTCGTGATGATGCGGTTGACCTGCTCGGCGTTCGTGAAGCGGTCGCGCGTCTGGAGCGGATTCGAGGCGTTGAAGGGATGATTCGGGTAGTTGCCATTTTCATCGGGCAAGATGTCGATGAAATTCGGCGTGGCCGTGAGCGAGACGCCAAAGGTGGTGCCGGAATTGTCGTTGCCCGTCAGGCCGCGCCGCGTGGCCGTATTGACGTAGTTGGCCGTTCCGGTGAAGCCGAGCTTCTGCGAAAAATTGTGCTCCAGATTCACCCGCACCGAGCGTTTATCGTAACCCGTGCGCTTGACGATTCCCTCGTCATCCTGCAGCAATCCCGATACGAAAAAGCGAGTATCGGCCGATCCGCCGTTAATCGATAGGCTCGTGGTCGACAACAGCCCCTCTTCACCAAAGAGCTCCTCCTCGTAGTCGATGAAGCCGCGACCGCTCTGCGCCGCCTGAAACTCTTGCACCCCCTGTTCGCCGAATGCCGCCTCCGCCGTCTCGGCAGTGAACTGGCGCATGCCCAGCGTCTTCCGGATCGTCGTCACTCCCAGCGACTGGGAGAAATTGACGCGCGTTCGGCCCGAGGTGCCGCGCTTGGTCGTAATCAGCACCACACCGTTGGATGCCCGGCCGCCGTAAATGGCTGCCGCCGACGGGCCCTTCAGAATTTCGATCGACTGGATGTCCTGTGGATTGAGATCGGCGATGCGGTTAACGGGGTTGTCCTGGCTGCTTCGGTTGCCCCCCGCTGCCGCCTGCGTGACCGCATTAACATTGTTGGATATCGCCGAGTTATCCACGATGACACCATCGACGATGTAGAGCGGCTGGGAGTTGCCGTTAATCGTTGACACGCCCCGCAGCTTGACAGAGAGCCCGCCGCCGGGCGCACCGGAGTACGACCGGATCTGCGCCCCGGTCACTTTCCCACTGAGCGCAGCGTCGAGCGTCTGCGACGGCGTGGTCCCCACCAGTTCCTCGGCCGTGACGGTTTCGATGGAGTTGGCGAGGTTCTCGCGTTTCACACTGGAGGCGAGCCCAGTCACCACGACCTCCTCCATCCCCATGATATCGGGCTGGAGGCCCACGCGCACCTCGGTCTGCGACGCCTCGACCGGCACTTCACGCGTGCGGTATCCGACAAACGAAAAGACGAGGACCTGCTGCCCCTCCGGCACCTCCAGCGTAAACGCTCCGTCCACGCTGGTCGTCGTCCCGATCCGGGTGCCACGCACTTGCACGTTCACCCCCGGCAGCGACTCATTCCGGTCCGCATCCACGACCGTTCCGGTAACAGTGCGTTGCGCGTTCGCCTGTGGGGGCGCGACGGCCCAAGCAAGAACGAGGAGCAGCGCAGCAATCCATTGAGCAATCCAGCATCGAGATCTCATAAAGCCAAAACAAGCCAGTGAAAGGCAGGGAGACGATGGACTCAGTACAAAAGGGCCCCGAGAAACCAGCCCTGCACAACGCCCTGCGCAACATCGGCTTTATGAACCTCGGATATTTGACCTACTGAGGTTGATACACAGTGCACATCTGAGGGGCTAATGTCAATTTTTGAAGATAACATTTGACCGTTTTGGGACAGTTCGCCCCCGTAACAAGGGCAATCGCATCTTAAAACCCTATTTTTAAGTGGACCACCATGGGGAGATTGAGGAGCCCCGTCATTCTATGCGCAGCAGACCGTCATTCCCGCGAGACGAGCGAAGCGACTCACGATAGTGAAGCGGGATCGGGGATCACGTTGACATAGTGCATACCAACCCACGAAAATTAACATGCAATCGCCCTGACCTCTACCACGGCTCCATTGCATCTGCCACGCGCATTCGCCATACTATTACGCCTTGTGTCTCCACCGTCTGATGATCCCGCTGCATGGCATCTTCTCCCCCCACGCTCACCGTCACTGAATTGACGAGCGGATTGAGCGCCCTCGTCGAGGCCGAATATGACGATATCTGGGTCGAGGGGGAGCTGTCGAACTTCACCCGGGCCGCCTCGGGCCACTGCTACTTTACGCTTAAAGACGAGGATGCTCAGATCCGCTGCGTGATGTGGCAGCACCTGACCAAGTACGTTTTTTTCGAGCCCGAGGACGGGTTGCAGGTGCGAGCCCACGGCACAGCCTCGGTATACGAGCGGCGCGGCGATCTGCAGATCCTCGTCCGCGCGATGCGCAAGGCGGGACGCGGCGCCATGCAGGAGCAATTCGAGCAGCTCAAGCGCACGCTGCAGGCCGAAGGCTTGTTCGATGCCGAGCGCAAGCAGCCCCTCCCGGCTTTTCCCAGGCGCATCGGCGTGGTGACATCGGGCGTGGGCGCCGCACTGCAGGACATCCAGTCGGTCCTGGATCGGCGCTTTCCCCTCGCCCGCATCCTGCTGATGCCCGTCCCTGTGCAAGGCATGGACGCCCCCCAGGCCATCGCCGATGCAATCGCCGCATTCAACGCCGTGCCCCCCGAGGATGACCGCCGCCCCGATGTGTTAATCGTGGGACGCGGAGGCGGCTCGGCCGAGGATCTCTGGGCCTTCAACGAGAACGTGGTGGCCCGTGCCATCGCCGCCTCCGATCTCCCCGTGGTCGCTGCCGTAGGCCACGAGTCTGATGTCACCATCGCCGATCTCGTCGCTGATGAGCGCGCGGCCACCCCTTCCATGGCTGCCGAAATCGTCGTTCCGGATCGGCGCGATCTCGAGGAGCGGATCCGTGTCCTGCACGACCGTCTTCGCGACCGCGTCACGCGTCGAACGCAGGCGGCACGCCAGCGCGTCCGCGCCCTGGCTCAATCGCGCGCCTTCCACGAACCGGTCCACCGGCTTCAGCAGCGACGCCAGCAGCTGGACGGCCTCATCGGGCGGCTCCAGCAGAGCGCCGCACGAGCCGTCGAGCAGCAGCGCCATCGCCTCCACCGGATGCGCGATCGCCTCGCCGCCGCCGACCCCGAGGCCCCCCTGCGGCGGGGGTATGTTCGCGTCGAACGCGCCGGTCAGCCCGTCAATGCTGCGACCGAATTGGCCCCAAATGATACAGTGACGCTACATTTCCGGGACCGCGCTTGCATGGCGCAGATTTTACCGTATGATACACCGAATCGTAACGGGACGGAATGATACCCCCCTCTGCAGGGAACTGCCGGGTACCGATTCAGTACAGCGCGATGGATTTCAGTTTTCCCTGAATCCGGTACGGCCTGCCTTCCGGCACCGCCGGCCTTCGACGCGTGCAGACGCCTCGTCCTGTCTCGCAACTGCTCGTACAACCCTATCCGGACTCTTGCAGCCCCGCAATGACAACATGACGGCTGTCTCCCCTCGTGTGCTCACGATCGGATTGAGGCCCCAGCAGCGCCTTGATGTCATCGACGTGAACCAGCGCATCCGGGAGCACGCCTCCGATTTCCTGCACGCCTACGACCAGGCGTTCTACTGCTCGTACCACACCACGGCCGGATACCTCGATCAAACGCTGTGTGACCGGCTCGGGCCGTGCCAGGATACCGTCCATGACTTCGTCGAGCTTTTTCAGGAGCTCTTCCCTCCCGAGGCCGAGTACCGGCACGACCAGATGCACCTTCGCACCGAGCTCAGCCCCAAGCAGCGGCGCTTCGAGCCGCGCAACGCCGATTCGCATCTCACCTTCATCGGCGCGGGGATGACGAACTGCGCCACCTACCCGTGCTCCCCGGAGCGCCCCGTTTACTTTATCGACCTCGACGGCATCAACCAGGATCACGAGAACCGGATCCGGGATCGCCGCACGATGGTCATCGGGTTCAACGAGGAAACGACGGTCGATCAGGTGGAGCTTACGATCCCGGTGTCGCACCATCCGATCGACTCCATCAGCCTGCGCGATCCGCGGCTGGGACTATTCGACCAGCTGCACGAGCTCTTGGCCAAGTACGGCATCACGAAGGGCCGGATCGACCTCGATCTCGCCGCCGACGAGCGCCACGCAGGCCTGACGGTGAATGAATACGAGACACTGCTGATGAAGCACGACCTCGCCGAGGTGTTGCACAACCCCGTGCGCTTTATGGCGCGCAAGGGCTGCAATATGTTGCGTGATCCCGGCGCAATCCCCGGCAAAGCAAAAAACTACGCGAAGTACGACCTCGTGCATCTCGTCAACGCCTTTCTCGATAAGCTGGGTTTGAGCGAATCGCTCGTCGAGCGCGTCATCGACAAGTGCCTCGCTGTGCCGGCCGAGCATTTCCTTCGGATGAAGCGCTCGGTCAGCCTGCCCGTCACCGAGGACGAAGCCAATGGCGAAGGCACGATCGTGCAGGGCCGCTACCAGAGCCCCATCCTTGTCCAGTGGCAGAAATCTAATGACCAAGTCCGCCGCGTCAACGTCACGTTGAGCCGGTTCGAGTAGCGGTCAGGAAGCGATTCCTTGGTCACGGGATGTCCGGTGCCCCCAATCCGTGTCCGGCACCTCTAAACCAGGGAGTGGGACTGGCCGCCGTCCACGTTCAGGCAAGCGCCTGTGATGAGGCTGGCTCGCTCGGAGACGAGAAACGCGACCGTATCGGCGACCTCCTCCACGCGCCCAAACCGACCGATCGGCAGGTTCTCGGCGATGAACTCGTTCATCGCTTCGGGCTGCTCCTGTACGCGGCGATCCCAACTTCCGCCCGGAAATCGAATCGAACCCGGCGCGACGCTATTCACGCGGATCCCCTCGGGCGTGAGCTCCTGGGCCATGATCTTGCTCATGCTAATGAGCGCCGACTTAGTCGTGTTGTACGCTGAGAGCCCGGCGCCGCCCACCTCCCGCCCGAAGATGGAGGTGATATAACAGATAGATCCGCCGCCTGCCTCGCGCATGTGCGGAATAACCGCGCGGCTGGTGCGGATGTGCGACTTGAGGTTCAGATCGAGGATGTACTCCCAGTCCTCATCGGAGAGCTCCTCGAAGTCGCCGCGCCGATTGCCGCCCACGTTGCCGACGTAAATGTCGATGGAACCGAAACGCTCGGCTGTCTCGCGAACGAGGCGCGCGGGTTCGCCGGCTTCAGTCACGTCCATCGGGAGGGCGAGCACGTTGGCGCCCGCATCCCGCAGGTCGCCGGCCGTGGCACGGAGGTCGTCTTCCCCGCGCGCACAGATGGCGAGGTCACATCCCTCGCGTGCCAGCGCTCGCGCAATACCTTCACCGATGCCCCGGCTTGCTCCAGTGACAATGGCGGTTTTGTTGTCGAGTCCGAGATCCATCCGTCGTTTCCAGTTGAGTGTCTGATCATAGGCGCGGGTACAGCATGCAACACGGCACGGACTCTTTCAGGGCGGAACCGGCACAGTTTGCATGAAAATTACGCCTCTGCGGGCTCCCTTTCAACGCGGATGCTCCAAGAGCACGTACAGCAGGTTATCGGTGAAGGCGGGATCTTTCGTGAGGGCGACGTGCTCGGAAAAGAGGAAAAACACCTGATCCCATTCGATGGGCGAAACCAGCTCGGGTGCCCACGATCCGCCCTGGCGCTCATCCATCAGGGCACTGGCGCGCGTGACCGTCCCATCGCCCGGCTGGGTGCCGTGTTCGGCGAGCGTGCCCTTGGTTCGGTCGACGCGTAACGCCGAGAGGGTGGGCTCGGCGTCGCCGGCAATAAGCATGAGGCTGAGGTGATCGGGCGGCGTCGCGTGTGTATCGAGTGCCGCGTGAAACCGACGGGCCCGCTGAAGACTCTTCTGCAGATGGTCGCGGGCAATCCGCTGCCGCTCGGCCCGGCGGTCCACCTCGGGCAAAAGCTGTTGCAACACCTGGTCCTGTTCCGGATTGGCCAAGCCCCACTCCATCCGCTCCCAGAAGGCGGAATAGAGCACACTATCTACCGGAACCTCCTCCCCGCGGGTCACCACCACCTCGTGCCGGGCCCGCGGCAAGAGCTGATACGCCGCCGGCATCGTCCCGATGATCGCCGGGGCATACTCGGGGACGAAGCGTGAGAATGACTTCCCGCGCACGAGCTCGCTCAGCGCCTTGGCCGATCCGGCATTGGGCGTTCCCACCAGCACCACCCGCTCCACATGCTCGGCCCCCTTCCAGGTCACAGGAGGGACCTCGTCTTCTTCATCGGGAAAC
>CAYUVF010000002.1:0-6010 GCA_964448045.1 uncultured Rhodothermales bacterium | reverse complement strand
ACCGCCGGTGTGGCATCGTGCGGGCATGCTCCACGACGACCTGACGTTCCACGACGAGGTCGAGGCGTACTCAGGAGCCCACCCATCGAGTGCGCGACGATGTCGAACTTCACATCGTAATCGGATATGCCGTAGCGGGCCTCGTACTCCCGCTGCACGTACGCCCGCTTTTTCTGGATGAACTGGTGGAGGCGTCGGGCATTTTCGACGTTATCGCGCCGCCAGTCGTAATCGAACTGAAAACAGGTGAAGTGATCATCGCCGTAATCGATTGCCCCGCTCAGGCCCAGCTCTTCGCTCCGGTAGCCGCCCACCCCCAGCGCGCCGAGAATGTTGGCGTACGCATCAAGCTTGATGGGCAGCCCGAGTACGTCGAGCTTCAGCCGGTCGAGCGCCCCGGCCGCGGCGACGCTGTCTCGCAGATTGCGCAGCGCCCCCCCTTCGCGCATCGGGAGAGCCACCTGCCGAGCCCCTCCAGGCTCTTCCGGATCGGCATACTCGCCGGTGAACGCCCCCCAGACGACGCTCCCCGTTTCCGTGTTACGGAGCTTGGATCCCAGAATGCCCGGAATGAGAATGACCGGGTTCCGGTCTACGCCGTGGTACTGCGCCGAGCGGTTGTAGATGGACGGCAGATCGGGAGAGGCGGGCCCGGGGGTGCATCCGGTGAGCAGCCCGGCTACGCTCACGAGGCCGCCAATCAGCAGAATGAGGCGTCGACGCCAATCCGTTGTATTCATGCAAACGCATTGCTATGATGGGCCCATCCGGTTTCTCGCCGGTTCGAGTTGGAATCCTCGGCGCTTCACACCGTACAACCGTACGTCTGTTGTTTCACCCGACCGTTACTGCCATGCCCGACCCGCCCCCCACCGATCCGAAGGAATTGAGCTTCGAGGCTGCCCTCGAGCGGCTCGAATCCATCGTCGAACAACTCGAAGACGACCCGCCCGATCTGGAGTCGGCGCTCGACGCTTACGAGGAAGGCGTTGAACTGGCGAACCAGTGCCTGCACCGCCTCGACGCCGCCGAGGCGCGAATCGAGAAGGTTTCGCTGGACGCGTGATCTCGCGCCGCGCCTTCACCCGGAGTGATAGCGATACTTGCGCACCACCTCTGGGTCGCGGGTGCGCTTCATGACCGTACCGCACTTCTCGCACCAGAAGACCACTTCTTTGACCGGGGCCGAGATGCCCAGGATGAAGTACAACGCGGCCCACATGCTGTAGCGCGGCTCCGCCGTCACCCGCCGATGAGTGAGATCATTCCCGCAGGAGCAGGTCTTGACGTCAGAGGTCCGCTCAGCCGCCGCTGCTTTGACCGCCGTTTCCGGAGCGACAGCCGTCGCCGTCGCACCAGCAGGTTCGCCAGCAGGCTCGGCGACCGGTTCGGGCACGTCCTCCGGTTCGTCTTCCCAGCGGTAGATGGGCGCCGTCTCAGATAAGGCGGCCGTTTCGTCCTCGGTCGACTCTGGCGCTTCGCGTACGAAGATAAAGTAGTCCGCCGACCAGCGGCCGGATCCAAACAGGGTGAAGATGACGAGCGCAACCAGCACCAGCGCCGAGAACTCCAGCGACTGTCCCGACGCGAGCAACCCTTCCTCGGCGTGGACCACGAAGACCGCGCCGACGAGAATTGGGAGCTGGACGAACGCGGCGATGCGCGTGAGCAGCCCAATCGCCATCAGCCCGCCGCCGAAGAGATGCGCCAGTGCGACGTAGTGCATCAGCGCAGCCGAGGCGAACGGCGCCGGCCCGCCAGCCAGTTGGTCCGCCGCGGCCTCGGGTGCTCCGATAATCAGCACCCCGCGCACGAAAAGCCCTACGCCCAGATACGCGCGAAGCGCATCGAGCCCCGCGCTGGGGTGATTGTTGAGCCAGCGAATCCACGTCTGTAATCGGTTCATAGGTCCATCCTCCCTCTCCAGTCCAAGGTCCGGTGATCAGATTATCGTTCCCCGCATCTTAATGTTGTCTCATCAGCGATGCGGAAGGGTTCGCCGCCCCGGCCCTCAACTTTTCCTTCACATAATTAGAACAGGGCGCGGGGCGATCGTTCCGTCGCTATCTCGTGCGTGCAGGCCCAAATGGGGCCGGATGTCTATCGATGGCATGGGCTTTGTCGGTATCGTCGGTGGACGCTCATTCACCCAATCCTCCCTCGACCATGCAAAATCAACTGAATCCCCTCGATATCACCGAAGACGGCGAAGCGATTGGCACGCTGCACCAATTCTCGCGCGCGCTGGGCCTCCCCCGTTCGTTCATCCTGAGTTGCCTGCACGAGGAGCAGCCCGATTCCATCATCCTCGACGCGGGCCACGGGCTCGACCGGTTTCTCATCCTCGACCCCGAGGCGCTGCACACCTTGCTGCAGCGCTCGACCCAAGCACAGGCGATCAAAAAGATCGTGACCGTCGCCAGCGACCAGTCCAGCCGTGTTCGAGCATAACCGCTCCGATATCGTCGTGTGTTCTTTGGCATGCTCCGATGTCTACTTTTCCGGACGACTGAGCGATCAGGACGTCCGGGAGGGCGCGCCGCTCAATCGCACCTCGGCGGGGGGATCCGTCTCGAAGAAGGCGGCAATGGACTCGTGTTGCGCCGCAGCATCGGCCTGGCCAATCTCGATGAGCCGGTTCACATACTCCGGCGTAAAAAGCAACATACTCAGCCAGTCCGGATTCCCCGTGCCCGCCTGATGGAGCACCCGCAGCGCATTCAGCGTCCCCGTCCACGGGAAATCGTGATCGTTCGCCAGCGCACCGAGATCCACTGACGGCCGGATGACGAGCAGATCAATCGGCTGCAGCGGTAGGTCGTTCTCCCCGTCGGGGATGCGACGTACCAGCCGGTTGATGCGCCGCAGGATAGCCGCGTCGTGTTCGAGCACATCCAGAAAAACCGCGTTCATCAGAAGCCCCGCGACCTGCAGCACCGAGGGATAGCCGCCGGAAGCGAACGCCTGCGCCTCCCCCTGTGACCGGGCGTAGCGCGTAGAGATCGCCAACAACCGCGTGCCCCCGAGGTGGATGGCAGGCGCCAGCGGATCGAGCAGGCGCACCCCGCCGTCCCCGTACCAGTCCGCCCCAATCTGCACCGCGGGGAAAAGCAGCGGAATGGCCGCCGAGGCCATGACATGGTCGATCGTTAAGTGCGTCTGCTGCCCGACGCGGTTGGGGCGTTCCCAATCCCGGATCGCACAGCCCTGCACCCACGTCACCGTCTGGCTCGTCTGGTAGTTCGACGTCGACACCGCCAGCGCCCGGAGCCAGCCGTCGCTCAGGTTTTCACCAACGCCCAGCAGGCGCCCCTCCTCGGTAGCGAGATGGCTCGCCAGGTAGTCACGCAGCGGCGCCGCATCAAGCAGCGACTGATCATGGGCGGCACGCGAGCGCCAGAACGTGCGCACCAGCTCCAGCACGGATCGGGCGCGAAAGATGCGCTCGGTGCAGATGTGATTCCAGCAGTCGACCAACTCATCGGCGGCGGCCTGCATCGAGGTCGTATTGTTCGCCAGGTACGCCGTGTTGATCGATCCCGCGGAGACGCCGGTGAGCACGGGAAACTGCGCCCCGGGAAATTGCTCCCCGATGTATTTCAGTACGCCGACCTGATACGCGGCCCGGGCGCCGCCTCCGCCCAGCACGAGCGCCCGCTCGCCCCGTTCTGCCGATTGCGTGGCCTCCGTCATGGTCTTCTCCTCCGGATGCGCGGCTGCTCCTCCGCTACTCGGCCGGGCGTACGACCACGGTGCCGCGCATTTTGGCGACCTCGTGGGGAACGCAGAAGTAGGTGTACGTCCCCGGCGTCGTGAACGTGTGCTTGAAGGACTGCTCCGGATCAAGATTGCCCGAGTTGAAGGGATCCGCCCCCTCGGGCAGGCGCACGCTGCCGTCCATGGTCGCCTCCGCCGGGTCGGCGGTGACGGTGTGCATCAGCATCGAGGTGTTCCTCCACCGCACGGTTTCGCCTGCGGTCACCTCCACCGTATCGGGCGTAAATTTGAGCGTGTTCGTCATTTCCACAACGGCAGCCGGCTCATCCTCGATTCCGCTCCGCTGCGCGCCGGTGATGACAGCAACGAGCAGAACGAGCAGGCCAACGCGGTGCATCCAGGTAGGCATATCAGAAGGAGCTTGATTGATCGAAGAGCGATTGCGGGCGGTTACTCGCTTCGTCCGCTCTCGATGGTGAGGTTCTCGAACATGACGTGCCAGAACGGCAGCTCCTGCCCGTTTGGAAGCGTGAACCCGGTCTGCACGTTGTTGTGCTCGAACTTGTGCTCACCCTGCACCGGCATGAACGGCGCGACCATGAGGTGGAAGTGGCGGCGCGTAGGACCGACTTCAGCATCGGAGGCCAGTTCGTAGCCCTCGGTGCGGGCGTACTCGGTCAGCATGCCATGAACGAGGCGCGGCTTATCGGTGACCTCGCCATTTTTGCGGACCTCGCCCATGCCCCAGAAGGCGGCGTAGGTGTACATCGTTGGCATCAGCGGCGTGCCCACCCCACTGAAGCCGTGCATCAGGTGATTCGTCACGACGCCGCCGAACGTGGGAAACTCGGCGCCGGCCTTCGCGAGCATCGCGCAGCAGCGCACCTCGTACGTATTGCCGTCCTGATCTTCCCACGACGCCCGGAACTGGACCTCGTCGTCCGTTTGCGCCGCATCGGTGGCGGTCGCGTCGGTGGCCTCCAGCATCATCTGCCCGTTGGGCATGACCATGTGCTTATCACCGAACGGCGTCTTCCGCTGGATCGTCGTGTACTCGCCATCGCTCACGCCGCGGAAGGCCTGCGCAGGCGGCACGCCGGTGATGCCGGGCGTCCCGGTGAAGTGCATCGGCATCTGGGGCGTCCCCAGCACCCGGCTGTCGATCTCGCGGTTGTCCGGCAGGCTCACGAAGACCCCACCACTATTCTGCGTGATGCTGAACTGAATCGGCCCACCCAACAGCTCAAGCGGCTGCTTCACCGAGCGGTGGGCCTGCAGGTATCCATCGGCCTGCGTCATTTCCTGCAGCCGCATGATCATCTGCTTCATCGACTGCTCCGGCGTATTCTGCGCCGCAGCCGGGAGCGCACTCCCTACGGCCAGGGCCGCGATCAGAAGAAGAGCAAGCCAGCGTGCGGGTCGTGTCGAATCGGTGCGCATCGTCTCGGGTTGGTTCGTTTGAGGAGATCGGCGGATGAGAGGTCCCGGCGTCACTTCGCAGAGCCGGACGCCCCGAACATTTCGCCCGTGGGTGGATGCGCACCACCGAATCGTTACACCGCCCGACCAGAAAAAAGAGAGGAGGAATCGATTCCGGGAGGCGTCCCAACAGAAGGGACGTCAGGAGCGATAGTCGCTTGGGTCCACGCCGAGACGGTCCATGCGCGAGAGCAGGGTCGTCCGCTTCATATCGAGCAGCGCGGCTGCCCCCTCCGGCCCGCCCACGACACCGTCGGTATGCTCCAGCGCCTCGATGATATGCTGGCGCTCGGCCTCGTCGAGCGTGGCAAACCCGTCCGTCGATGCGTCCTCGCTGCCACTGATGGAGAGGTGCTCGGCCCGGATGAGCGGTCCCGATGCCAGGATAACGGCCCGCTCGATGATGTTGGCCAACTCGCGCACGTTGCCCGGCCAATCGTAGCGCTCCAGCACGGCCATGGCACTCGGACTCACGCCCTGAACCTCTTTCCCCGCTCGGTTGGCAAATTTCTCGCAGAAGTGGTTGGCCAGTAGCGGGATGTCGCCCTCGCGGTCGCGCAGCGGGGGCAGCTCAATCGGGAAGATATTGAGGCGGTAGTAGAGATCGGAGCGGAAGCGGCCTGCCTCGACGGCGGCTTCGAGATCGCGATTCGTCGCCGCCAGAATCCGAGTGTCGACGTGCAGCGTTTTGCTCCCGCCCACACGCTCGAACTCCTGCTCTTGCAGCACGCGGAGCAGCTTGGCCTGCGTCTCCAGGGGGAGCTCGCCGATCTCGTCGAGAAAAATGGTTCCCTCATCTGCCAGCTCGAAGCGG
>CAYUVF010000001.1:0-162142 GCA_964448045.1 uncultured Rhodothermales bacterium | reverse complement strand
CCTCCTCCAGGTGCTGCCACAGCGCTCGGCCCACCATACCGCGGTGGCCGGCGATGTAGATTTTGGCGTTGGGGTCGTGAAGATGCATGCGGGTTAATTGATGCGTGTCAACCGCTCGGCGGTCAGGGCCAGGAGGGCCATCGTGTTGACGATGGTGAAGCCGTCGCGCCAGCTGAAGCGGCGGCGCTCGGTGATCTCGACGGAGAGCACGTCGCCGTCCTCCAGGACCGGATAGGACTCGGCGTCGGTGATGCTGCGGCCGAACTCCTTCTCGTAGATCAGCGCCCGGCTCGGCGATTGATACCGGTACAGCCGGATCGTTACGGTACGGCGCGTCAGATACTGCCGCGAGTTCGAGTAGGGGCCACCGGACAGTGCGAGGAGATCACCCAGGTTCGTTCCTTGGTTGATCTCGTAGTAGCCCGGCGCGCGTACATCGCCCAGCACGTGCGCCTGCACGGTGGCGTTGCCCGGCTGGACGTGGTAGTAGTAGGCGTTGACGTTGGACTCGGTTTTCTCGACGCGCCCGAACTCCTGCGCGTGAGCCGGGGTCCCGATGCCCAGCAGACCGCCCATCAGTAGGAGGCTGAGCCAGGGGGGAGCCAAGCGCTTCATCAGTGGGCACAGGCCAGCGGAGGCGAATACAGTATACATAGCGGTCATAAGGCGTGGAATGATCGAAGCGGCCGATTAGGATGAGACGACGGAGGGGGAGGCAGATTCGTCCCTGTAGGCATACGGCTGATAGCGGTAGCCATACGTGGTTTTGTACCCGTACATCGGGGAGGGATCGAAGCGGTTCAGCGCCGTCCCAGCAATGGTCGCGCCGACCTGTTCGAGCTCGTCGATGCTCTGCGTTAGCGCGTTCATATCCGTATGGCCCGACAGCGCGAGCATGACCGTCGCGTCGCACTGAGTCGCCAGCAGGGCCGCATCGGTTGCTACGAGCACCGGCGGGGAGTCGAAGATGATGATGTCGAAGGTGGCTCGGAGGCGCTCGATCAGTTCGCGCATGGCCCGTGAGCCGAGAAGCGTGGCCGGATTGCGCACCGGGCCGGGGCCAGCGATGGCGTAGACGTTGGCAATATCGGTCGCGAAGGCCTCGGGATCGAGGGATGCGCCGGGATCGGCCAGCAGGTTGCTCAGAGTGGGGCGGGGCGTGAGGCTCATCCGGTTGTAAATGACCGGGTTGCGTAGATCGGTGTCGACGATCAGTGTCCGCCGGTTTGTCTGGCTCGTCGTGATGGCCATGTTGATCGCGGTGGTGCTCTTGCCGGTGCCTTCCTCCGCGCTGGCGATCAGTACGGTCTGCGTAATGCGATCGGGTTGGTTGAACTGGAGCTGCATGTACAGGCGGCGATAGGCTTCGAGCGCGGGCGAGCCGGGCTTGAGGAGCTGCGCATAGGGCGGCAAATCGGGATCGGGCGTCAGATCCAGTTTGTGAACCAGGCGGGCCATGTCGGGAATGGCCGAGAGCACGGGCGAGAGGCCGCTGCGCAGGTCATCCGGCGTGTAAATGCGCTTATCCAGTTGCTGGCGCACGAATGCCGTCCCCATGCCCAGTAGCAGGCTCAAAAAGAGCCCAAGGCCGATGATCTTCGTCCGCTCGGGATGAACCGGCGAGCTCGGCACAAAGGCCGGGCGGATGATTTCGGCATAACCGATCTCGGCCTCCTCGGCGATGCGCGTTTCCTGCAGCTTCTGGACGAGGTCGAGGTAGAGGCGCTCGGTCGACTGATGCGCGCGCTGGAGCTGCGCGAGCTGCATCGACTGCTCCGGAATGCTGGCGAGCTGGCGCTCGTACGCCGCCAGCCGCTCCTGCAGCGCGGCGATCTGCGCCGCCAGCCCGCTGATTGCCACGCGCTCCTCGGCTACCTGCCGGTTCAGCTGGGCCAGATACGAAAAGCTCTGTCCATCGGTCGTCGGGTTGATCCCGCCGACGGCCAGCATCTCACTCACATACTGCTCAGAGAGCGCTTTGACGCGCTCCCGGTACTGCGCTACTTGACTGCGCACGTTCTGGATGCCGTCGTCGCTTGCCGGGTTGCTCCGGAGCTCGGGGTTCTGGGTGTACACCTGTTCGAGGTAGAGCTCCAGCTCCGCGATTTTGGACTGGGTCAGCTCGATCTCTTTTTCGAGCCCGGACGCCACTCGCTGGGCGAGGCCGGGGCGGATCTCGTTGATCTCCTGCTCCAGCGAAGCCAGCGAGGCCTCGTGCATGCGCCGCTCGACCCGCGCTGCATCGAGCTTGGCTTCCAGGTCGGCCGTTTGCGTGATCGCCCGTTCGGTTGCCGCATCCAGAGCGATGGCCCCGTTGCGGTTGAGGTCTCGAATCTGCTCTTCCAGCTGCCGCAGCTCATTCTGACGGTTCGTGACCTGCTGTTCGAGGAACGCTCGCGAGCTCGTAATGCGCTGGCGACTGGTTTCCTGCGTCCGTTTGACGTACTCCTCCGCGTAGACGTTGGCAATCTGGGCCGAGGCCTCGGGCGAGGCGCTCGATGCGATGATCCAGATGGCATCGGTATCCTCGGTGTGCGGCCGGATGGTGACATGCTCCTTCTGCAGGTAGCGCGCCAGATCGGTCGGTGTGGCGTCTTCGGGCTGGTCTGCAAAGACGGTCTCGGTGGTCCCGCCATCAGCAGTTTCATCGAGCAGGCGCTCGGCCGTGCGCTCGGCGATCAGCAGCGACTGCTCCAGCAGCGCAATCTGATTCGCGCGGTAGCGGTTCGAGAGATGCCGGTCGCCACTCGGGCCGGTGATAAAGCCCGACGTGGCGGCCTCGTACTGGCCGGTCGGCGGCTGGGTGCTGGTGAACAGCAGCGCCTGCGCTTCATAGTCCGGCGTCACCGTGTACACGTACGCGATAGCCGAAACCATCACGATCACGGCCATGCTCAGCACGTGCCATTTGCCCCGGCGCAGCGTTTCGAGCGCGTCGTGGAGCCACCGTTTCAGATCGACCGAAGGGGACGTGTTTTTCATCGATGGCGAAGGGGGCGATTGGGGGTAGTGCGGGGTGATGCGGTACTTTGAAGATTCATCCATGGGGGAACAGCGGCGTCAGGGAATCGGAGGGACAAACGGGCACGCGGGGCCTCAGAACGCGGTCTATAGGAGTCGGAATTATCATTCGACGATGTGTTGAGGGGTCGTAGCACGACGCCCGCGGTGCGGAAAGCGCCGGAGCCGTTCGGGTCGCTCGTCAGGCGGCTCATGAGGAGGGCGGCCTCGCATCGAGCCGGCCGATGCGGCGCTGGTGGAATTTCGGCAGGGAGAGAGGAGCGCCGATCCGTCGACCCCTGACCCGGGTCAGCAATCGCCCGAGGGGCTCTCGGGGATTTGCTGATGCGTAACTGCGTCAGGGAATGATGTAAACGTAGCTGAAGTAATCGGGAGCGATTGGAGAAGCGGGCTATCTTTAACTGCACAGCGCCCCTCATATCGAGCGGTTGCGCTCAACTCCACGATGGTGCACCCGCACCCATACTGATGAGGACACGGAGGATGACCCAGGTGATGCGACAACGTACGCGGTTTAAATTGAGGAGGACGATGGGGTACAAACAACAAATTGCTTCACTACTCTCGGGGCAGCCCCGGCGCGAGGCGGTCGAGCACGTCATTAATGAAAGCCATCAGCTTGCGCTGGCCTATCTGCGAAAGAAGGCGCGCTGTGGCCGTCTCTCAGCTGAATTTTTCGATCTATCCATTGATGATCTTGCCCTGGACTGTATTGCGGACCTGTTCGAGCGCAATGAAGAGGGCCAGTTCGAACAGCTCCAGACCTACTATCAATCCATGTCGTGGCACGAGCTGGACGATGCGGAACTGCACTTCGCGCTGCGCCGGTTGATCTTCAGCCAGGTCAACGACGGGCTCTTTCGCCGGTATCGCCAGGCCGATCCGAACCTGTCCAAGATTATCCGCAACGTGAAGATCGCGGCCCGGTCCAACCCGGCCTGCGCTCTCGTGAGTCGCAACGGCGAGACGTGGCTCGTTGCCCACGGCGAAGGCACGCTCACCTCGCAGCCTCTCGCCCCACCGGAGCTGCTGGAAATCTATTTGACAGCCTCTATCGAAGGCCTGGTCGAGATGCCGACGGTCGTGGCGGGCTTTATTGAGTGCGCCCAGACATGGGACCGGTATGCGAACGGCTATCCGGTCGTCCGGCTTGCGCGGGCGATCCGCTCTGCCCTGATTCGCCTCAACGCGGTGGACTACGATGGGGGCGAGGACCGGTCAGCGTTTTTGGACGGCGAGGTCGAACGCGCCATCGCCCGGGCTGCCCGGCGCGTCAAAGATGAAATGCATGCCTCGTACGTGGGCAGTGGCAAGGTGGACTCGCGGCTCTTCGAGCAGTACCTGCAGGCAATCCAGGACGTGATGGCCAGCGAGTACGCCGACAATGACACCGATGCGCAGTCCTATTTCGAAGCGCTCCAGGTGTACCGGCCCGGCCTCAGCAAGACGACCTACCGGCGTGAGCACCGCAACCGCTTCGAATACATGGCCAAGAAGTGCCGCGCCGAGCTCTTGGACTATCTCAAGGATGAACCCTGGTGAGCCGTTTCCGTACCTGCCCGGACCTGCTACGATTATAAAATCGTTATCTTATCATACAGCCCTGGGGGCTGTCGCCCTGCGTCACGGAAGGTCGGCCGCAGGGGCGAAATCGATTCAGGCCGGCACACGAGGCGAAATTACTGGCGGATGACCATCAGGGAAGAACAGATTGAGCGCTACGTTCGGTATCCTCACTCCTTGAGCCCGGAGGAGCAGCGCGACATTGAGGCAGCCATTCAGTCGAGCGACCTCGTCCGGCAGATCGCCGCGTTCTACGAGGAGTTTTATGCCGAGTTGGATCAGGGGCAGCTCCCCGTGAATGGGCAGGCTAAGTCGCTGTCGTCGTTTATCCGGAGCCGCTTTTCTACCCGCAAATAGGAAGCTCGAGGCGGAAGGGCACCGGTACCCGCCGCGGTCATGCCCCGCAGCGCGACTGGATGGCGGCTACGTCGGCAGGGGTAAGCGTAAGGTTGCCAATGTCTTGCTTATCCATCAGATAGTACATGATGGCGGCGGAGTCGTCGAGGTGGCGAAGCCCCAGCGCATGCCCGACCTCGTGGGCGAGCACCAGCGCCAGCTCGTCGCGGCTGCTAAACTGGAACACATCGATCCGCTCCTGCCCGTCGATCCGCTGGTATTTGCCCTGGTCGAATTCGTGCGCCTGCCCGAAGCGCCGGTTGTAGTTTTCGATGCGCTGGTTGATGGTCTGGGCGAGCGCATTCACCTCGGTCGACATGGCATTCACCGCCTGGCGAAGCGAGTCGACCTCGCGCCGCTTCTGGTGGACCGTCTTGGCCATCCGGTTAAGGCGCCGCTCGCGCCGGGTGAAGCTCTCGCGCTGATCGGCGGGAATTCCGCCGTTCGACTGTAGCGCCGTGACGTCCGCATTGAAGCGGTCGACGGCCTCGTTATGCCGGTCGAGCAGGCGTTTGTAGGCGGCCAGCCGGGCGTCAAAGGTTTCCGATAGGCGCTTGTGCCGGCGGTCGAGATCGGCGTACTGATCCTGCAGCGCTTCAATCCGATTCCCCATGCGGCGCTCCTGATCGGCTCGCCGCTGTGAGTCGCTGTACCTGAGGTGGACGGCGATGTCGCCGTCGGGCTGATGGCGGAGGACCGGCTGCCCCGCCGCGCGTGACCAGAGCCGGCCGACGCGCTGCATCACCTGGACGAGTTCTGCTTCGGTCAGGTCGAACCGCGCGTCGATGGTGCCGACGTGGTAGGTCAGAGGGAGGTCGCAGTCCGACACGGAGGTCGACGGCGAAGCGCTGGCGTCGCGGTCGGATGCCGGGCGATCCAGCAGCAACGCGCCCACCCCCAAAAGGAGCAGACCGCCGATCAAGGCGAACCGGGCGCGCGTCATATCCAGCAGGTGGTTCTGAGACAGAGGCAGGCGGTGTTTTAGCGCCTTACAACGGGCGCCAATATCATTCCATTCAACGGCACGCCGATCGGATTGTGCCCTGCGCGGCGCGCGAGGTGCTTCGGCCGGGCGTCACTCCGTCGCCTCCACTTCGATTGTCCACACGTCCGATAGCAGCGAGCGGCAGGTCGTGAATCGATTCGGGCATGGGCTTGGAGCCCTGGGGAGGCGCGACGGGCCGAGATAGATCCATCCGGTACGCGTCCTATCGGGCAGGGTGGATGCGGGATCTAAACGGGGCGGTGGCGCTCGTCCGATAGCACTTGTATCATGACGGAGCCCGTGCATTGGTCTTGCCTCTGTATCCCCTGTTGCTATGGACCACTGGCCCCAACGTATTACGTATGCCGTCGCCACGGTCGTCGCGGTCGTGCTGACCTACGCTGCACTCTACAAGTGGAGCATGATCATCGTTGAGGGGGTGCCGGTCTCGTACGTGCAGGCGATCCAGGTCGTTGTCGAGTCGATTACGACGGCGGGCTTCGGCGGCCACGCGCCCTGGGCGACGACGTGGATGAACGTGCTCGTGCTCGCGATGAATCTAACGGGCGTGGCCTTCGTCTTTCTGGCCGTGCCGCTTTTTCTCGTGCCGCTCTTCCGGGAGGTGCTCAAGACGCATCCGCCCACCCATACCGATCTGACCGATCACGTCGTCATCTGCACCTATTCCTCGCGCGGAGAGGTGTTTATCGCTGAACTTGTTTCGCGCGGACGCGACTACGTGCTTATCGAGCCGGACCGGGAGCGAGCACGGGCGCTGTTCGAGGACGGGTACAGCGTCATCGTGGGGGATCCGGAGTCGACGCGGGTCCTCGAACGGGCGAATCTCGCCGTCGCTGCGGGCCTGGTGGCCGATGCCGAGGACGACACGAACGCCAGCATTGCCCTCTCCGCTCGCGAGGTCCATGCGGAGGTGCGCGTCGTGACGCTGGTGGAAGATGCGTCGCTGGAGGCCTATCACCGGCTCGCCGGCGCCGATGAAGTGCTGTCCCCACGGCAGCTGCTGGGCGAGAGCCTCGCGCGGCAAGTGCCGACGGTGATGACGAAAGCCCTCGGGGAGACCGTGGAGCTGGGCGGGCACGTGGAGCTGTTCGAGTTGAAGGTGGAACCGGGGAGTGACCTCAGCGAGCAGACCGTACGAACGGCCCGGTTGCGCGAGCGCTTCAGCATCGATGTGATCGGGGCATGGGCCGGAGGTGATTTTATGAGTCCGGTGACGGCCGATACGCCCCTGCGTGGCGGCATGCGCCTGCTGGTCGCCGGTCCGCCGGAGCAGATCCAGACCCTGCGTGAGGAGGCGGCCTCCACGATCCGGCGCTTTGCGCATCAGCCCGTGCTCATCGCCGGGTATGGGCGGGCCGGAGCGGCCGCGGCGTCGGCGCTGGAAGAGACCAATACCCGGGTCGTCATTCTCGATCGGGACGACCGCGATCCGGTCGATACCGTGGGCGACGTGCGCGATCCGGCGGTGCTCGAAGCGGCGGGGATCGGCGGGGCCGCGGCCGCCATCATCGCAGTCGATGACGATACGACGGCGATTTTTGCGACGCTGGTGATGCGAGAGCTGAATCCGGACGTCTACATCATCGTTCGTGCTAACCGGGAGGAGGACGAGCAGAAGCTCTACCGCGCCGGGGCGGACTACGTGCAGTCACTGGCCACCGTCAGCGGCCGGATGATGGCCTCGACCATTCTGGATGATGAACGCGTGTTCGCGTTCGGCGCGCAGATCGAGATCGTGCAGCTCCCGGCGGGAGATCTGGCGGGGCAAACGTTGAGCGCCGCCGCCGTCCACACCCGGACGGGCGTCACGGTGCTCGCTGTCGTGCGGGGCGACGACACCCTCACAGGTCTCGATCCCGCAGATTTTGAGTTGAGCGACGGCGACGACGTGGTCATCGCAGGCACGAGCGAGAATGTCCGCGACTTCGAAGCGCTCTTTTTGAGGTCAACGCCCCCCACCTGAAGATCGGGGACTTGTAGCGGTCCGACGTCGCATGTGGGACGGGACGCAGTCCCCGTATATCTTCACGATTCCAAGGAGTGCTCAGGCGACGGAGGACGGGCTCCCGTTCGTCACGTAGCGCGGGGCCCCGTTCATACTCGACACCCGGGTGATCTCGACCGCGACGAAGTCGTCAAAGCAGAGGGAAATCTCCTTCAGGGTGGAATCCCGCTCAAAAATCGCCAGAATCTGATCGCCCAGCGGAGCGACATCGCGCACCTCGTCCGCCGTCAACAACTGCACGCGGGGAGTAGCCTGTCTCGTGGGATCCAATGTGCGAAACCGATACGGCATAATTTCCCCAACAAATAATAGATACGCTGCATGTATCGTTTACAAAAGGTAGGTTCTGAGGTTTTACGTTTCCTCTGATTTCGTGTAGGGAATTTGCGGAATCGGGTGTGCGATCTTTTCCTACACGTAGGGACAATGCGCGCTGATGCCCTCGCGGCCCCGGTGCGTCCCAGGTGAAGCCAAAACGGCAGAAATGGCGCATGCCCGGCAAACCGATCAGTCGTATCTTTTGTATTGATCCATGCCAGAATGGGACTGAAACCGGGTCGCAACGGAGGAGGGGGAATGTCAAAGACGCGATTGCTGGCCGCTACGTTTGTCCGGCTGGGGCTACCCCTGGTGGACGTGTTGGTGACGGGTGGTGCGGCGACGGTCGCGGCCGGCGCCGCCTCGGGCGTGGTGGGTCGGCTCGTCGGCGAGACCTCGAAGCTGGGGCAAGAAGCCGGAGCGAGCATCGTCTGCGACTGGATCGGAGACCGGCTGCAGCAGCGCCCGGCCGACCCGCTTCGCAACCATGATCTCGTGCGCGTGAGCGGAGATGCCATCGCGGAGATCATCGCCCGTTTTCGTCGCGGCCGGGCGGCAACGGTCGCGGCCGGCTCGCCCCAGCTGGCCCATCTCAAACAGCTGGCCGATGGCGCTGCGGCGGCCTGGCAGCGGCTCCCGGGCGACGCCCTCGCTGGCCCCGCGCTCTCGGAGCTGCTGGCCGGGCAGGCTCGCGGGTTCGAGCACGGCGGCGGCCTGACAGAGGATGCGTGGCAGGAGCTGGTGCAGCAGCTCATCGCGGCCGTCCTGCCGGGCCGACACCGGATTACCCGAGCGACCGCCGCTGAGCTGGCGACGACGCTGCATCGGCAGTTTCCGAGCGCGGTGCGGGAGCTGCTCAAGCGCGACGCGGCAGCAGACGGCGAGGCGTACGCCGGGCTCGTGCTGACGATGCTCGGCGAGATCCTTGCGGCGGTGCAGGCCCATCCCGAGCACGACGTATCGGCCCGGATCCAGACCTCGATTGAGGCGCTGTACGGCGATGTTAAGGCCGATCTGGAGCGGCTCGGCGCGACCCTCGATGCGAATGCCGACGCGCGTCATGTCCAGGCGTTGGATCGCCTCGGACACCTCCGGCGCATGCTGAATCACACGGCGAAACGGGTCGATCAGACGCATCAGATCGTCCAGCGGATCGAAGCCCAACAGGCACAATGGATCCACCATCAGGCCGCAGCCCCCGAGGAGGCCGCCGCGGAGACGGCCGGATTCACCCCGCTCGACACCCTGATTGACACGGGAGCCGCTGACCCGTGGGGGGCCCTGCTGGATCGCGTCAACAGCGAAGCCCTGCAGTGCTACCGGGCGGCCGCGGGTACGGCGCCGTCCACCCCGGATGCGCCGGAGCGGCTACTGTCCAGCGCGCCCTGGGAGCCCTATCTGAACGATTGTGCCCGGTGGGTCGAGGTGCGCGACGAGGTCAGCGGTGCGCCGGCCGATGCCGAGGTGTTGAACCGGCTCCTGGAGAGCGCCGCGCCGCCGTCGCAGCCGCTCCGCCTCTGGATCGTGGCCGAGCCGGGGACGGGCAAGACCACGCTGCTCTACCGCATCTTCTTCCGCATGCTGGCGTGGGCCGATGCCGGCGACGACCGCTTGCCTCGCCCGATGCTCTTGCAACCACACCTGCTCCAACCCGAGCTTATCCAGCGGCTCAACGACGCCTCCCCCGACACCCTCGTCGAGGCGCTGACCGCCATCTGGCTGCACCGGCGACGCATCCGCACGAGCACGGACGAGCGAGCGCATCTGAGTAGCGCACTTCGGCGACAGTTGGAGGACGGGTCGGTGGTGCTCCTGGTCGATAGCTTCGACGAGCTCAACCGGATGCGCGTCCAGCGCCACCTCGTCCAGGGGCTCTTCTCCCAGACGCGTCGCTTCATCTGCGCCTCCCGGGTCGAGGCGTTCCGGGAGGTGCACGGCGAGCGCCGCCGGGACGGCTATGCTGAGGTGCGGCTCGCACCCCGATGGAGCCTGCCGACCATCCGGCAGTTCCTCAGTCAGAGCGTACCGGGGCATCTGGATGAGATCGAGGCCGTGGTTGCTCAGATCCGCGATCACGAGCGAGCCGAGTACCTGCGCAACGCCCGCTATCTCGCACTGCTCGTGCAGTTCTACCGGCAGGGTGTTCGAGTCCAGCAGTCACCGGCCCCCGAGGCCTCCTCCGAATTTGCCCACTTTATGATTGCGGCGCGCTGCGGGGAGTACGCGCTGCTCACGATGCTTTACGAAGACGCGGCCGAGCGCCTGCTGAACACGGCCGCCCTGCGCGGCCTCGATGCCGGTCCCGCTCTCGAACGACAGATCCGCGACGCCTTCGCGCAGATCGCCCGCGATCAACTTCGCGACGGCGCCTGCGTGATGCCGGCCGCACGGCTGGATACTCCCGAGCCCGGCGACGAAGCCTGGGCGCTGGTCCGCGAGTGCACCGATTTTCTGCGTCCGCCGGCCCGCGTAAACGGCGCGTACGAGCTGCGGCTCAAGAACTTTACGCTGATCGATTTTTTCCTGACCCCCGGCATCACGGATGCGCTGCAGAGCGAGCGCGGAGCACTCGACTTCGGCCACCTGTGGAGCTCGGATCTGCTGATGTTCGTCAGCGCAGCGTTGCGGGAGCAGGCCCGCGCATCCGGGAGGCTCTCGCGGACGTACGAGCGGATCTGGGAGCAGCTGGACCGGGTCCAGATGCGGCCCGATACGCTCCCGGCCGATGCCCCGTGCCGGCCCCGCCGCACTGATGAGGCCGAGCGGTTCCGGGCCGTCAACCTTGTGCATCTTGCCCTTCGCCTTCGGCAGGATGCACTCGATCCCGGCGGTCAAACGGCCCCGGAGCGCGTACGGGCGCAGATCACGTTTCGCCACCACTCGCCCGACTTCTCGCACCTCGACCTCGAAGGCGTCGACCTCAATCACGTGCACTTCGAGGAGTGCCGCTTCGACGGCGCCGTGTTGGCCCACGCGCAGCTCGATGGTGCCCGCTTCACCGATTGCAGCTTTCGCCAGGTTAACCTGCGCGAGGCCCGCGCCGCGTTCGCGACCTTTACCGACTGCACGTTCGATTTTCACACGCGGGCGACATCCGATGCGCCCGAGGCAGATTCACCGGTCGCAGGGCTGCTCATCCACCATGCCGAGATCAAGGACTTCGCGATGCGCCGCACCACCTTTCAGGAGCACGGCGCGCGGATGTTCAGCTCGCGCTACCTGGGCGCATTTGGCCGGGCCTTCTTTAAGCGGCAGTCGCAGTTTCTGGGGACGGGGCTCCGCGAGGCTGAGCGGGCTTACCTTGAAACCATCTACGACGCGGTGCCGGCTCCGCCCGCGCCGGCCTATCTGATCGACCTGATGGCGGGAGGGGCCAGCGAGCGAAAGATGAACCGTATCGCGAGCAGCCCGCATCTGCACGTCCTCGCAATCGATCGGGACACCCATCAGCTACTGGCGCTCAGCGAGGCCATGGGGCCGCGCTACGCCATCCGGCAGCACGAGATCACCGGACGAGCCGGCCTGGCCGATGCGCTGAAGAGCGCCTTCGACGTCGACCGCGCCGATCTGATCATCGGAAAGAAGGCGCTGCACGAGTTGAGACGGGCTGATCAGCGGGCGCTGATCCGTGAATGTGCCGAGGTGCTGGCGCCCGGCGGCCACCTCATCATCCTCGCCGACGCGCCGGCGGCCCTCCAACCGACTGCGTACGAGCGGCTCCAGACCTACGCCGAGCCCCTACGGACCGCTCAGCGAGAGGGGACGGCCGACCTGCCCGCGCTGGAGGCCTTTTACTGCAACGAGCTACACTTCGAGGCGCATGACAACGACGCGGCGATCTATGCCAATCTCTGGGTTCTGATGAAGGACTGGGCAAACGGGAACGAGCATGAGGTGGAACATCGCTACTTCAGCAGCGCCGCCGAGATCCGCACCTGGGCGACAGCGGAGGCAGATCTGATCGAAACCCGTACCCACGATCCGTTTCACTACACGCTGGCCGCGCGCCGCTTCAACGAGGCGGGGGTGAACTGGGTCGGGCTCTACCTCGACCGCACCGACGGCACGATCTACCCCGCCGACCGCGGCAGCGTGCGCCATCACCTGATCGGTGGAGCGCGCCATGCCCTGTTCTATCGGTTTGCCGATCGGCATCTGTGGGACGCCGCTACGAACCGGCCGACGCCTCTCGGCGCGATGCTCGGGGCGACGCAAGAGGCCATTCGCTTCCGCGATATTTTTCCGGCCCTGGGAGCGATTGAGATGCCGCCCGTCTACGAGCGCGCTACAGCGTTCCGCTTTTCCGTGCGGCTATTGCACTTTCGGAAGCCCGCGTCGGGCCGGGCTCCATCCCGGCCGATTTTGGATTAGAGCGCCACCGTGAGCCCAAGTCCACCCGGATGAAGCTGGGCCGAAACGGTCGTCGCGGATTCCAGCAGGTCGGCGAGGCGCGTGCGGGCGGCCAGAAAGGCGATCCCGTCGAGGACAAGCAGCCCGGCGCCCTGCAGGATGAGTGCCGATCCGTAGCCGCGCCAGGCGGCGGCCGCGCGAACGTCGCGATAGCCGGCCAAGAGCAGGGCTCCTCCGACGCCGGCGTACCCCACATTGAGGCCGAGGTTGAGCAGCAACAGGTCGTGGAAGCCACGTTCGGCGCCGAGGAGTGCCTCGGGGGCGGGCGGAGGGACCGACGACGTCGCGAGCGCTCCCAGGCCAATGCCAACGTTGACGACGCCCCATCCGGCCGACATCACGCCGAAGGACCAGCGGGCGCGCCGGGAGGACCGCGAGGAGGCGAGGGCCAGCGCGAGTCCGCCGGCCGCGTTCAGGCCGCCCCACCAGGCGACGCGTTTGAGGTGGGCTCGCTCCGCTTCATAGAACGCCTGCCGCCCGGTCTCGACCCATCCGGCGGCGTCGGGTTGGGCCTGCGCCGGCTCCGCCGCGCCCGAGAGCACCACGAAAGCCAGTAGAACGATCGGGACCGCATGGCCCGGATTCCGCTTCAGCACGGATAGGCGGAGCGCAGCGACGAGAGAGCCGGAGTACGACATGGGCACGAGCAGGCAGCAGGGCAACAGGATGCGAACGACCGTGCCGTTTCAACGCCGGGCTGGGGGCCCTGTGCCGTGCCGACCGCGTGAGCGGGGTCAGCTCAGTGAGATTGCCTCAGACAGATTGCCTCAGCTTGACAGGCGGGAGGGCCGGCTCGTTGGGGCCTCGGCATTGTCATCCGCGTCGGAGAGGCGGCGGGCGAGCCGGTCAGGCAGATCCGCGTCGGAGACCCCATCTCCGCCGGCGATGCCGTGCAGTTCTTTCACGGCGCCGAGCAGGGGCGCCAACGCATCGTCTTCCAGCAGTTCGATCGCGTCGTCAATTTTTTGCCGGACCTGGCGGTAGTACTCCAGCCGCTCTTCAATGCTTTCGAGGCTGACGTCAATCGCGTTGCGCTGGGCGCGAAGGCCCTTCAGGAGGTCATCGGTATTCATCGAAGTCTCGGGGATGGAATGAGTAGAAATCGAATCGGTCGCGGCATCGATCGGCGGATCGTCAGGGCGGCGCGACGCAGCGGCGCCCGAGGGGTCGGACGGGGAAGCGTCCGACGGTGCAGCAGGCTGAGGAGTATCGGGGGGTGGGGAGTGATCGGTGGATGCGGGGGATGCGTCGGCCTCGGATGCCGAGGGGGCTTTGTTCAACCCTGGCGCTCCTGGCGCTGCGGGCCGGCCGGTAGGCGTGGGGGGAGGCGGCGGCTCCGCCGAGACGCCGGCGTCGTCGGCAGACGGCGATGGAGCTGCCTCTTCGGGTGGAGCGTCGGAGGGGGACGCGGCGAGCGAATCGGCTTCCGGCGCATCCGATGCAGATTCGGAGGGCGCGGCTTCATCGGAGGGCTCGGCCTGAGAGGAGGGCGCGTCGGCCGATGAGATCTCGGCAGGTTGGAGGTCGGCAGCGTCGGCGTTGGGCGTCGCCTCGTCGTCCGACAGGTCGTGCTGCGATGCAGCTACGGCGGTGACGAGGAGCCGCGAGGCGGGCGGGACGCAGAGGAGCCGTTCGAGCTCGTTAATCGTCGTCCAGTCGCTTTCTTTCACCTGTCCCGCGTTGAAGGCCTCGTAATACTCGGCATCCCAGCGCTCGACGACATCCGCGAAATCGTCGAACGAGAGCAACTCCCGATTCGGATACCAGGTGTCGTGGCGGTCGACGTAGTTGGCGTACTGCTGCTTCAGATCGCCCGAGGGATCCACGTCCAACGTCTGTCCTCCGATGGGGTCGGGACGCGAAGATGCCGGTGCCTCCGTTGACTCCTCGGCGGGCTCATTGGCCGGCTCATTGGTCGGCTCATCCGGGGTGGCTTCTGGCCGGGGAGGGGAGGGGGCCTCTGCTGCCGCGTCGGGGGAGAGATCCGACGGCGCGTCCCAGGATTCATCGCCGCGGAGGCACTGCTGCAGCTGCTCGCGGATGTGCGGGAGCCGCTCGCCCGTGTCGACGGCTTCCAGCTCCTTGGCCGAAACATCCGTCTGATACAGGAAGCCGGCCATGTGGGCGAGGTCGTCGTACGTGACGCCGTCTTCCCGGCGGCGGTGCACCAGCAGGTCGACGTACTCTTCATCCGTCAGGGCACGTTCCGAGGCGTCGGAGGAAGCGGTCTCTGCGGCGTGGGAGGAAGGGGCAGCGCTCGGATCGCTCATAACGGGAAAGATGTGGGTTCCGAGGGATAAGACGTGTCGGTATCTACTGAGGGATCAAACACTGTGCCGGGGTCTCAGGACGGCTGCGGATGTGAAGAACGGATGATCCTTCGGGGCGGAGGGAAGCATGTTCCGTTCGTGGGGACCGCCCGGAATCGAATGGACGGGGCGAGCCGGTCGTCCAATGCTCATATATAACATGAATAAAAAGCGGACCAGAATCAGCCGATCAACGAGCCCATCAGGCGACGACCGCCGCGAGGGGCACGGGACAGCGCCAAAAAAACGAGGACGTCGAGCGACCGTCCGAATCGCCCCGAGCCGGCGTTCCATCCCAATTGAAGCGCTTTCAGTGAGTCCGCACAGAGCGTGCATTATGGACGTGGGCCTGAATAATCCTTGTATTTTGTATCACCAAATCATTAATTGAGCGGATACAGTAGCGGCTCCGGGGCACCCATCACCCGGATTCGGCGGACTGCACGCAGCGGACGGGGCAGAGGTGCCCCTGTGCGCGCCGGGCTGCCGACCGTATTCCCCGAGGCCTGCGCACCATCGCAACCACCACTCCACACCAGCATCAATCAGGAACTCTATGGACTGTCGGATACGATTCTTAGCTGGACTTCTTTTTTTGTTGCTGCTGCCGGGCTCGGCCTGGGCGCAGTTCACTGTTGAGGGCACGGTCACCGACGAGAGTACGGGCGAAACGCTTGTGGGCGTCAACGTGCTTGCCGTCGAGGCGCGCGTTGGCGTCGTAACCGACGAGACCGGTTCCTACCAGATCGACCTCCCGGGCAACAGCGCAACGCTGCGCTTCTCGTACGTCGGATTCAAACAGCAAGAGTTCGAGGTCACGCCGCAGACGGGCACGCTCGATGTCGCGATGGAGCCGGATGTGGCCAACCTCGAAGAGCTCGTCGTGACGGGACTGGCCTCGTCGGTCAAACGCGAGAACCTCGCTAACGCCGTTACGAAGATTGATGCCGATCAGATTGCCGGAAACGTCGATCCGACGACGCTCGACGGCGCGCTGCAGGGCAAGCTGGCCGGCGTCAACATCACGTCACAGAGCGGCGCACCGGGCGGGGGCATTAACGTCCAGATGCGCGGCATCAGCACCCTCGGGGCGGGCTCCTCGCAGCCGCTCTACATCATCGACGGTGTCTATGTCAACAACTCCCAGATTTCGACGGGCCGGTCGTCGGTCGACGGCGCGGGAGGGGCGAGTCAGGATAACTCTGCCAATCGCCTGAGTGATTTGAATCCCGAAGAGATCGAGAGCATCGAGGTCCTGAAGGGACCCTCCGCTGCGGCCATTTATGGCCAGCGCGCCAACGCCGGTGTGGTGATCATTACCACCAAGCGAGGCGAAAGCGGCCGCACGCGCGTCAACTTCTCGCAGGAGCTCGGGGCCGTATCGGCGCTGAACCTCCTCGGCGTGGCCTCCTGGAGTGAGGACAAGATCGATCTGATTTACGGCGAGGGCACAGCAGCGGCCGCCCGTGAGAAAGAGCGCTTCAATCAGGCCCGCCAGAATGGCACCCTCACCGATTACGAGGACGAGCTGTATGGCAATGTCGGGCTGACCCGCAACACCCAGCTCGAGATCTCCGGCGGCAATCAGCAGACGCAGTTTTTCGTGGCCGGCGGCCTTAAGGACGAAGACGGGATCATCGAGAACACCGGCTTCTCCCGCAAGACCATCCGCGCCAATATCGACCACCGGCTGAGTGATCGGGTGCGGGTTGCCTCGCGCTCGAACTACATTTACAGCGACTCCGATCGCGGATTCACCGGCAACCAGAACTCGACGGGCGGCTCGGTGGGCTACACGCTGGCCTACACGCCGACCTACGCGCAACTGCAGCCCGACGAAGATGGCAACTTCCCCGACAACCCGTATTTTGCGGAAAACCCGCTTCGGCTGGTCGAAGAAGCGACCAACAATCAGGAGATCAGCCGGATTCTGCAGTCGTTCTCGCTGAATGCGGATCTGCTGCAGGGCGAGCGCGCCTCGCTGTCGCTGGAGCTGAGCGGTGGTCTGGACTATCTGAACAGCAACAGCACGGTGCATTTCCCGCCGTTCTTCCAGTTTCAGCAGGCCCAGTCCAACCCCGGGGACGTTATTCAGGGGAAAGAGGACAACTTCAACACGAATATGCAGGGCTTCCTCGTCTACAACCAGACGCTGGAGTCGGATGCGGGGCTGTTCAGCCTGACGACGCAGGGCGGCTTTACGCGTTTCACGCAGAATGAGGACCGGCAGCTCGTGCGCGGTCGCGGACTGGCGCCGGGCCAGCTTAACCCGCTCAACGGACAGATCCAGGAAATCTTCTCCCAGCAGTTCGTGGAGATTGTCGACATCGGCTACGTTGGCCAGCAGGAGGTTAACTGGGACGACAAGCTCATCGGGACGGTCGGCGCGCGCTTCGACCGCTCGACGCTGAACGCGAAGCAGGAGGACTTTTACTTCTATCCGAAGGGCTCGCTCGCCATCAACCTGCACAACTTCGACTTCTGGAGCTTCGACTCGGTCGACCAGATGAAGCTGCGCGCCGCCTACGGCGAGACGGGTGGCCTGCCCGAGTTTGGCGCCACGTTCTCGGCGCTCAACAGCGTCAACATCGGGGGCGGGCTGGGCTCCACGGTGTCGCCGCGCGGCATCGACCCGGACCTCGACCCGGAGCGGGCGCGTGAGCTGGAGTTCGGCACCGACGTGGGTGTGCTCAACGGGCGGATCGCCCTCGAAGCGACCTACTATCGCAAGATCGTGGACGACATCATCCTCGACCGGGAGAACCCCGTCTCGACGGGTATCACCACGATCGCGACGAACGCCGGCACGCTCAAGAATACCGGCATCGAGCTGGGGCTGAGCGTGTCGCCCGTCCGTCAGGAAAACTTCACCTGGTTCTCGCGGACGCTCTTCTGGAGCAACTCGTCGGAAATGACGGATCTGACGATTCCCGCCTTCACGACGGGCGGCTTCGGGGCGGCGCTGGGTACCTACTTCATCGGCGAAGGCTTCTCGCCCACGACGATCGTCGGTACGCCGGCGACGCCCGATGAAGAGGTGCCGTTCACGGTTTACGGCGACGCCCAGCCCGACTTCCAGATGTCGTTCTCCAACTCGTTCACGCTGTTCCAGAACCTGGAGTTTAGCTTCCTGCTGCACTGGAGCAAGGGGGGAGAGAACATCAACCTGTCGCGCCTGCTGTCTGATATCGGCGGGACGACGGCCGACTGGAACGAGGACCACGACGGCGACGGCGTACCGAACGGCCTCGACCGCACCGACATGTTCGGTCCGGGCGCGGCGCAGTTCGTTGAAGACGCCAGCTACGTCAAGCTCCGCGAAGCGTCGATCTATTACACGCTTCCGAGCCGCATCCTCGATTCCGCCTTCAATGGTGCGCTCCGCAACGTCAAGCTGGGCCTGTCCGGATCCAACCTCTTGCTGTTTAGCGACTACGACAGCTACGATCCGGAAGTCTCGGTCTTTGGGACGCAAGCCGTGGCGCAGTCGGTGGAGGTGACGCCGTATCCCAGTTCACGGCGTCTCACGTTCCACCTGCGGCTCGAATACTAATGCGCCGCCGGCCCCGTCCCGCTTTTTCCCAGCTTTTGATGAGACTCAGTCCTATGAAACGTTTCATATATAACACGTGCTTCATCGCGCTCCTGGCCGTCACCGTGGCGGCCTGCGACTTCTTCGATCCCGATACCGTCACCAATCCCAACAGCCCGTCCACCGAGGCCGTGCTGAACGGGGCGAGCCAGAGCGAGCTCCAGAACCTGGTGACGGGCCTTGAACACCGCCACCGCGACGCTCCGCCCGATGTGACCGAGCTCTACGGCTCGTTCGGGCGCGAGGTGTATGCCACCTTCGCCTCGGATCCGCGCTTCATCACGAACTGGCTCGGCCAGGACGGCGTCACGCCCGATGCCGAGTTCTTCGCCGACGGCAGCGCCTTCGATGAGCCCTATGAGGCCATCAAGCAGGGCAATTTCCTGATCGACGCGGTCAACAACACTGAGGCCGTGGACGAGCAGGAGCGCAACGGCTACATCGGCTTTGCGAAGACGATCCAGGCGTATCAGTACCTGATCGCGCTGAACGGCCAGTGGCGCGGGCCCGATCGCAACCCGCCCGGCTCGATCCGTATTGACGTGGCCGATCCGCTCAATCCGGGGCCCTTCCTCAGCTACGACGAGGCCCTCGCGGAAATCCGCTCCCTCCTCGACGAGGCGAACAGCCAGCTCGGCAGCGCCGGGAGCGAATTCGCGTTCACGCTCTCCAGCGGCTTTGCCGGCTTTGACACGCCCGCCACGATGCAGGAGCTGAACCGCGCGATTGCGGCGCGCGCTGCCATCTACGCCGAGGACTGGCCGGGCGCGCTCGATGCGCTGAACAACTCGTTCCTGTCGCTCACCCCCGGTGAGGCGAGCATGAACGAAGGCGCGTACCACGTCTTCGGTGCCCCGCCTGATCAGTTCAATCCGCTCTTCTACCCGCGCAATGCGAACACGAACCAGATCCTGATGGTGCACCCCTCGATGATCGAGGATGCGCTGCCGGGGGATCTGCGGGTGGAGCGGAAGTTCTTCCGCCGGGACAACCCGATCACAAACGGCGACCTGCCGGGCGTCGAGCTCTTCTACCAGGACAACCGGTACGAGTCGAATGAGTCGCCCATCCCGTTTATGCGCAACGAGGAGCTCATCCTCATCTACGCCGAGGCGCAGGCGCAGACGGGGAACCTCAGCGACGCGGTCGATGCGATTGACATCATCCGCGAGACGTGGGAGCTGGATCCGTACGACGGTCCGGTCACCGCACAGGCGCTGATCGATGAGATCCTGTTCCAGCGCCGCTACTCGCTCTGGGCCGAAGGCGGCCACCGCTGGATCGATGCGCGGCGCTACGACCGCCTCGATGAGATCCCGACCGAGCTCGATGGCGGTCAGGTCTTCGAGAAGCTGGCGCGTCCGCTCAGCGAGCGGTAAGCGTCGCGTCAGGGCTCGTGGAGCCTTGCGTGATGTACACGACGGCCCCCTGCCATCCCGGCAGGGGGCTTTTTTATGCCGTGTGGTTGATGTTGTGTGGACTCGTCTGCCGGAGGCGCGCCCCGCGGTAGCACCCGGCCGGTCCCTGGAGCGCTCGCGGCGCCCGTTCGGCGGTGACCGCGATGGCAGATCACCGTCGGTACATCGCGCGAGTCCCGTGTAGGTCTGTTGGCTTCCCTCGCCTCCACCCCGGCGTGTCGTTGTTCTGCTGCTCGTTTTGTATACTGGTCACGCTTCTCGTATGCCCGCTTCCCCATCCCCCTTTCTTAGTATGGACGTGTTGAATCATTTCCTGTACCCGGCTCAGCTGCGCCGGGTGACGTGTCTTGTGCTGGTCGGACTCACGCTCGTAGCCGGAGCGGCGCTGGCGCAAGCGCCGCCCTCCGCATCCACGATGGAGCGGGTCGGCGGGCCCGGCGCGGCCAACTATGAGCTGGCGGCCCGCTTTGCACCGTACAAGCTGGACGACATGACGTACTCTACTCGCGTTCGCCCACAGTGGATCGAGGGGGCGGACGCGTTCTGGTACGAATACGAAACCGCCGAGGGCTCGCGCTACTGGATCGTCCGCCCCGATGAAGGCGCCCAGCGCGAGATCTTCGACCGCGAGCGCCTGGCCGCCGAGCTCACGCGCATCACCCGCGACCCGTGGGACGCGAAGCATCTGCCGATTGAAAAAATCCGCTTCATCGATGACACGACGCTTCAGTTCGACGTCACGTCCTCGCAGGATGCTGAAGCGGAACCAAAGACGGAAGTGGAGAAGGATACCGAAAAGCAAGACGTTGAGGACGCGGAGGACGACGGGCCGCCCGAGAAAAAGATTTTTCACTTCGAGTACGAGCTCACCACGGGCACGCTCCGCGAGCTGGCCGACTACGAGGAGCCGGACAACCACCCCGACTGGGCCAACGTCTCGCCCGACGGCGAGACCGTCGTCTTCGCGCGCAACTACGACCTGTGGATGATGTCGGGCGCCGCGTACGAGAACATCTTGGACGCCCGCCGCGGCAAAGACGGCGATGAGGCCGACGAGGCAGCCGAGGAGGTCGAGGTGGAGGAGACGCGCCTCACCGAGGACGGCGAGCAGTACTACAGCTACGCGGCCGACAACAGCGGCCTCGGCCGGACCGACAACGAGAAGGACGAGGAGAAAGACAAACGGCAGCCGGTCGATATCGCATGGTCGAACGATTCGAAGCGGTTCGCCCTCGTCCGCTCCGATCAGCGCGAGGTTGGCGCCCTCTGGGTGATCCACAGCGTCGGCAACGATCGCCCCGAACTGGAGACGTACAAGTACGACATGCCGGGGGAGGCCGACGTGACCCAGAATGAGATCTGGATTTACGACCTCGCCGCGCGCGATCAGGTGCAGGTGGCCGATAGCGCCTGGGCCGACCAGTCGATGTCCATCATGACCGAGCGCCAGTTCCGCTATCCCGCGTCCACCGCGCCCGAGCGTGATCTCTGGCTCTCCGATTCGTCTGACGAGCTCTGGCTGATGCGCCAGAGCCGCGACCGCAAACGGGCCGATCTGATGGTGGCCGACGCCGAAACGGGTGCGGTGCTGCGCACCGTCGTCGAGGAGCGGTTTAATACCTATTTTCATCCCGACCGCCCCGAGCTGCTGCCCAATGGCGATGTGCTTTGGCTCTCCGAGCGCGATGGCTGGCAGCACATCTACCGCTACGGTCCCGACGGCACGCTAAAAAACCGCCTGACTGAAGGCGCCTGGCACGTCGACGGCATCGCGTCGATCGACGAAGAGGACGGTGTCGTCTACTTCACCGCCAACGGGCGTGAGGCCGGCGAAGACCCGTACTACGACCACCTCTACCGCGTCCGCCTCGACGGCTCGGACCTGCACCTCGTCAGTCCCGGCGACGCCGATCACAGCGTGGCGATGTCCGAGTCGAGCCGCTTCGTTGTGGACAATTACAGCCGGGTGGACACGGTGCCGGCGTCGGTGCTGCGCAACGCCGAGGGCGAGGTCGTGGCCGAGCTGCAGACCGCCGATCTCTCGGGTCTGAACGACGCCGGCTGGTCCGCGCCAGACCCCTTCTCCGTGAAGGCGGGCGACGGCATCACGGATCTCTACGGCGTACTGTACAAGCCCTTCGACTTCGACCCCGACAGGCAGTATCCGATCGTCACCTACGTCTATCCGGGGCCGCAGACCGAGGCCGTGCCGAAATCGTTCACGACGGGCGGCGATGAGGCGGCGCTCGCGCAGTTCGGCTTCATCGTCGCGGTGGTGGGCCACCGCGGCGGCCACCCGGACCGTTCGCGCTGGTACCACACCTACGGTTACGGCAACCTGCGCGACTATGCGCTGGAGGACAAAAAAGTCGCGATCGAACGCCTCGCGGCCCGCCACGACTTCATCGACGCGGATCGGGTGGGCATCTACGGCCACTCGGGGGGCGGCTTCATGACGACCGCGGCGCTCCTCCAGTACCCCGATGTTTTCAAGGTTGGCGTGGCGTCATCGGGCAACCACGAGAATGACGTGTACAACCGCTGGTGGTCGGAGACCCATCACGGCGTCGAAGAGGTCGTCAGCGACACGGGCACGGTATCGTTCGAGTACGACATCGACAAAAACACCGCCCTGGCAGGGAACCTCGAGGGGCACCTGCTTCTCACGACGGGTACGATCGACAACAACGTCCATCCAGCCAACACGTATCGGATGGCCCAGGCGCTTATCAAAGCGGGCAAGCGGTTCGATCTGTTCGTCTTTCCTGGTCAGCAGCACGGCTACGGCGAGATGCGCGACTACTGGTTCTGGCTCCGCGCCGAGTACTTCACCCGCCATCTGCTCGGCGATACGCGCTGGAATGCCGACATCGTCCCGCTGCAGAGGGAGCGGCCCGAGGACGAGCGGTGAGGCCGCGCCGGTTCAGTCGGTGAAAAGGTCTTTGGATAGGTGCATCGTGACGAGCATGTGCGGCACGTCCACGACTTCGGCGATGTGGAGGTCGCCCGCGAGGGAGGCGAGGGCATACGCGTCGGTGCGGTCCATGCCGCGCGTGGCTTCGAGGTGGTCGATCATGTAGCGGGTGGCCTTCTTCGCCGCCTCATCGATGGTTTCTCCAAAGCCGGTCACCGCGTAGTAGTCGTCGGTCTCATACTGCGGCTCTTCGATGGCGGGCCCGTCGGTGAGCACGTCTACCTCGTAGACGATGCGCGTGGGCGCCTCGATCGCCGTGCCGCAAACCTCGCCGAGTCCCTGCGCTGCATGGGCGTCGCCGATAGAAAAGAGCGCCCCCTCCACCTGCACGGGCAGGTACACGGTCGTGCCCTCGACGATGAACGGATCGTCGAGGTTGCCGCCGTTGGCTCGCGGTGGGATCGTGGAAAGCATCTCGTCGGTGGCGGGCGCGACGCCCAGCACGCCGGGGAACGGGTCGAGCGGAATCTCGATGCCGTTCGAGAAGGTGGCCGTGGTTGCGCCGTCGTCAAACTCGAAGGTTTTGATATAGGGTTCGGTGAACTCCTCGGACAAAAAGCCGAAGCCCGGCACGACCGCGGTCCAGCCGGCTTCGCCCAGCTCGATTTCGTGGAGGGTCACCTTTAGCACGTCGCCCGGCGCGGCGCCCTCGACGTAGACCGGCCCCGTAAGCGGATGAATCGGGTCGAAGTCCAGGTTGGCGACATCTTCGACCGTAGATTCCGGACCGAGCTGCCCATCGGAGGCTTCTTCGGTCTGCACCTCGACGACGGCACCCGCGGGGACGCGTAGCACAGGCTCGATGGCGGCGCTGAAGCGATTGTGCGTCTGGTCGGACGTCAGGGTGTACTGCGGTTCGGGCGGAGCGTCTTGTGCGGCCGGGGATGCGTCCTGAGACGCATCGGAGGACGGCGCGGCAGAGTCGGACGCGTCGAAGCATCCGGCCGTCAGGAGGGCAAGGGGCAGGAGCACGTACAGCAAGCGCATAGCGAATATTCAGTTCGGTGGACGGTAGCGGTGGAGACGGCGTGGCTCGCGCGAACGGGGCACGGGCGTGCGGATGTTCAACACGACTGCACGCATAGTAAAGTAAACCCGTCACCGGCTCAAACACAATCGGCGCGCCCGGCCACTCCCATCGTCACCGCCTATGCTCCCCGATCGTGCTGCCCGACAGAATGAGGCCATCCCTGCTGAACGCCTTGTCCAGACATGGGGGCATGTCACACAAATCCCCCCACACCTTTGCGGCGTGTCTCATTTCAGGGGTGCACTCCACGAGATCGGCGCTGAAGGAAGGCACAAGCCCCGGCGTGTCAGAAATGACAAGGGAGAAGAAAAGGAGGGAGGGGCACGCGCACCTCAGCACTCATAAAGAACTCGTTGGAACGTGCCCATCAGCGCGAGGATGGCGTAGGTGTAGGGCCCCGTCTATCGCCCTGGTTTCCAGTACATACGGGGCGAGTGAGTGCGCCAACTTCGGTGCGTGCGACGCGTTGATTATTAAACGGCGTTGCATCCGGTTGTGCTATTTCGTTTAACGCGTACCCACTCATGGATTGGCCCAGTCCGTCGCTTGATCCCCTGATTGCCCAACGGCTTCTTGAAACCGTTCTTCTACTCGCCGCTGCGCTGCTGCTCACCGAGGTGGGGCGCCGGCTCGCGCTGCATACCTTCGATGATCAGGAGCGACAGTACAAGGCGTCGAAGTGGCTCGGTCGGGTCTTTTGGGGCATCGCCCTCGTGCTGATTGTCGCCATCTGGTCGCCGAGCGCGACGAATCTGATTACGTTGCTTACCATTATTGGGGCCGGCCTCGCGGTGGCCCTGCGCGACGTGCTACTGAGCTTTGTCGGCTGGATTCACCTGTCATTGCATCCGCCCTATCGCCAGGGAGACCGGATTGAGGTGAATGAGGTTCAAGGCGATGTAGTGGACATCGGGCTGACTCAGACGACGCTCTTGGAGGTGGGTGAGTGGGTCGGTGCGCATCAGAGCACGGGCCGCCTGCTTCATGTGCCGAACGCGTGGATCTATCAGTACGGCGTGAAAAACTACACCGAGGGGTTCGGGTACCTGTGGCTGGAGCAGTCGGTTGTCGTGACGTTTAACAGCAACTGGAAGGCGGCGCGGGATCTGATTCTGGAGATTGCCGAGGAGAAGCTGCCGAACATTGAGCACGAGGCGCGCAAGCAACTGCGGCAGATGACAAGTGAGTATCTGGTGCAGCTCAACGTGCTCACGCCGTACGTATACGTGTCCATCGCCGACCAGGGCGTCCGGCTCACGCTTCGCCATTTGACGTCAGCGCGAGGACGGCGCGACATCCGCCACGATCTGTCGATTGAGGTGCTTCGCCAGTTTCAGGCTCGCGACGACATCCACATCGCCTATCCGACCTATAGCGTCGACATGAGCGACACCGCACCCCGCCTAAACGGCGGGGCGACCCGGAGCGGCTCGGCTCCGGAGCCGCCACCGTCGGAGGCGTCGTCGGAGTAGGCGACAGGCGAGTTGGCAGGGGCACGAATTCCCCAGAAGGGGGGTGCCGATTCGTGTCCTACAGCGTCGACTGGATCAGTAGCCAGAGCGCATACAGAAGCGCCAACGCCAGCGATCCGGCAAACAAATTAAAGGCCGTGCGGGTCGACGTATCGTCAGTCGAGCCGTTATTATTTGTAGGGGTGGAAGAGTCAGATGACATCAGGATATACCTCGCAGTGGGTTGTGTGGATATCGTCCACCCCAGAGCGATCGGGGGGGGCGGACGCCAGATACGGAAAGGACCGGGCGTCTCCAAACCTCTGCTGGCTATGCAGGAGAGGAGGAGGTGAGACGCGTCAGGGGAAGCGAGGTATCAACAGCGAAAGACGCAGAGGAAAGGACAAGACCGATCGAAGCGGTCGCGGGTACGTACGGTGGAGGCATGTCGCGGAGCGGGATAGGACGGCTGGCCCGATCGCGCACACGACGACGAATCGCTATCGGATTCTTCGAGCTCGGCGGCGAACGGTAGCGTGTCCGCTATCCATGCCAAGCGAGGGGAGGGGGCAGATGGCCCTCCTGTCGAAGCGGCCCGCGGGACCCCTTCGAAGTAGAGGCTCTGATGGGACGATGAAGGAGAGGATACCGCCGGAGTCGTCGCGCCACGCACGTCTGCCCCGCCGAGCAGGAGGCTGCCCAGCAGAAGCACGATGGGCCAGAGCCAGATTTGTGGAGGGCGAGCCGTACGCATCTGCGGTTTACGCATCTGCGGTTTACGTGGAGATGATACCAGTACGTGCAACGAACCCATCCCCAGAAGTTTCCGGCTGGGGCCGGAAGGATGTCTCCGGGGATCGCCTGCACTCAGACCCGTTAGGCGGCGTTGTCGCGGAGTCGGCTGGCGCCTACTGTGCCGTCACCAACGTCCGGTAGGCTGCGGCCTGGGCGGGCGCCCCGATCTGCTCGTAGAGGGCGACGAGGTCGCGCGCAGCTTCGGCCGATTCCGTCGGCACGTCGGCCCGGTAGGCCGCTTGCAGCAGCGATTCGGCCTCCGAGTAGCGGCCCTGGGTCATCAGGCACCGGCCGAGAATCCGCCGCGTGTAGGCGAGGTCTGCCGGGTCCGCATCGATAGCGCGCTGGCGCTTGAGGGCGGTTCGGAGATAGGATTCGGCCTCCGTCGCGGGGCCGTGCTCGAGGAGCGCTTCACCGAGCTCGCTCATTAGAGAGAGCGTATACGGGTCGTCGGGCCCGCGTTCGGCCTGACGGAGGGCCAGCGCTTCTTCGTAGGCGGTGCGGGCCGCGGGGTGCTGCCCGGCGCCCAGCAGGAGCAGGCCCTGCTTGTAGCGGGCGTTCGCGACGTAAAGATGATTCGGGCCGAGCCGGGCCCGGTAGCCCTCGAGGGCCGCCTCCAGAAGCGGCAGCCCCTCGGCGTAGCGCCCGCGCTTGTACTGCAGCCAGCCCAGCAGATTGAGGCTGTTGAGCGTAGCCAGATGGTCGGGGCCCAACACGTCCTGCCGGATGGCGAGCGCGCGCCGGTAGAGGGAATCGGCCGTAGCGTAGCGGGCCTGCTGCTCGTGCAGCCAGCCGAGGTGGCTGAGGCTGTGGGCGACGGCGGTATGGTTGGGACCGTACTGCGCCTCGCGGATGGTGAGCGCCTCCTCATAGTAGCGGGTAGCCGTGGCGTAGTCGTCCCGTTTCACATGGATGAGACCCAGATTCGTCAGACTCTCGGCCCGGTCGGGATGGGTGGCGGGCAGGTGCGCCTCCCGAAGCGCAAGCGCCTCGCGGTACAGCTCGGCGGCATCGGCGTAGCGATGGGTCTCGCGGCGGAGGTAGGCGAGCGCGTTCAGCGCGCGGGCGGTGGCAAGCGGCTGAGCGGGGGACGCGCCGCGCAGCAGCTCGACCCCCCGCTGAAGCAGCGAGTCGGCGTCGGCGTAGGCGCCCGTGATGGTGAGCGTCGTACCGAGGTCGGTCAGTGCCGGGGCGAGGGCGGGATCGTCGGGACCGTGGAGCGCCGCCTGCGCCGCGAGCGCATCTCGAAAGAGCGCAGCCGCCTGATCGTAGCGGCCCTGCTTGCGGTACACGTCGCCAATCGCGCTGAAAAGCTGGGCGCGCACGCCTGCATCTTCATCCATATTGGTGCGCAGCCGTTCGACGCCGCGGTCGAGGAGCGCCTGGGCAGAGAGCGACTCGCCCTGCGTCTCGTTGGGTGCGAGCGACTCGAACAGCCCGATCATGAACTGCGTCACCCGCTCGGCCCGCTCGGCCTCCTGCTGGGCCCGGTTGCGCTCCGCGGCGATCTGGCCGGTCTGGATCGTCAGGGTCGCGATATAGGCCGCGATCAGCAGTCCGATCACGCCCACCGCGCCGAGCGTCGCCTGATTGCGCCGGATAAACTTGTCCGCCCGGTAGCGCCACGTCGCTGGGCGTGCCGTGACGGGGCGGCCCGTAAGGTGTCGCTCGATGTCGTCGGCCATCTCGCCGGCGGATGCGTATCGCCGCTTGGGCTCTTTGCGGAGCGCCTTCATGACGATGGTGTCGAGGTCGCCCGTCAGCGCATCGGGATCGATGGGACCGCGTGCGGCTGCGGGACAACCGGAGGGGCGCGTCGGGATCGTTTCGAGGATGGCCCGCTCGATATCGGACGGCCGGGCGGTCGCGCCTCGGAAGGGATGGCAGCCCGTCAGGAGTTCGTACGCCAGCACGCCGAGCTGGTAGACATCCGTGGCGGTGGTAATCGGCGCGGCCCGGACCTGCTCGGGGGCGGCGTACTCGGGCGTCATCGGCCGCTCGCCGGTGCGCGTCAGGTCGGCCATGCTCTCATCGAGCAGCTTGGCAATGCCGAAGTCGAGGAGTTTGACCGTGCCATCGGGCGTGACGAGGATGTTTGACGGCTTCAGGTCGCGATGGACGACGAGCCGCTGCTGGGCATGCTCGACGGCACGGCAGACCGTCTGGAGCAGCTCCAGCCGCGCCCGGAGCGGCCGGTCGCGGTCGGCGCAGTACGTGGTGATAGGAACGCCCTGGATCGACTCCATCGCCAGGTAGGGCTGGCCGTCGTCGGTCAGGCCGCCGTCGAGGACACGCGCGATGTTCGGATGGTCGAGGGACGCGAGGATCTGCCGTTCAGCACGAAAGCGCGCGATGCGCTCCGGCGTCTGGAAGTGGCGCTGGAGCACCTTGAGGGCGACGGTCTGCGTGAAGGACCCGTCGGTGCGCTCGGCGCGATAGACCACGCTCATGCCCCCGCGGCCGAGCTCCTCATGAATGGCGTAGGGGCCGACCCGCTCGGGGGGAGGCGGGTTGGCCGGAGCGTCCTCGTCGAACAGATCGACGTAATCGGCGGCGCGGTGGTCGAGAAACGCGGGCGCCTCGGCCTCGGCGGCCAGGATGGACTCGACCTCCTGGCGCAACGCCTCGTCGTCCCCGCAGGCTTTGCGGACGTAGGCGGCCTGTTCGTCCGGCGGTAGCGTGAGGGCGTGATCGAGGATCGCGTCGATTTGGTCCCAGCGTTCAGGCGTCATAGGCAGGGCGGCCGATGAAGGGGGATGGGTACCGGTCAACCTACGGCGCAGAGACGATTGAAACCAGCCGGGGCGCGTCGGTTACAATCGGATGGCCGCTGCTTCCGCCCAACCCGCCCTTGCGTTCGACATGCCGGATCTCCGCGATGCGACTGCCCCCGACGCTACCGCGATCGCCCGGATCTACACCGCCTCGATCGACGCGCGCGACAGCACGATGCAGTTGGAGCCGATGCGCACGGAAACCATCCAGACGGAGCTGGCGGAACTTGGCGCGCGCGAGGCCTGGCTCGTGATGGAGCGTCGCGGTCGGGTCATCGGATGGGGCGTCGTGCGGCGGTACAGCCCGCGGGGTGGGTACCGGTATGCAGCCGAGACGTCGGTCTACCTCGATCGCAGCCAGACGGGCCGCGGCTGGGGGGCGCAGATTCAGGCGGCGCTCATCGAGCGGGCGCGGGCCTACGGCTACCATCACCTCGTGGCCAAAGTGTGGGCCGACAACGCTCGCAGCATGGCGCTCCACCAAACGTTCGGATACGAGCTCGTGGGCGTCCAGCGTGAAATCGGCCGCGTGGACGGCCGGTGGGTCGATGTCGCGCTCCTGCAGAAACTGCTGGAGTCCCCCGACGTGTAGCCGGTGCTCGGGATCATCAGGGCGCGTCGGATGCCGATGGCGCGTCGATCAGGCGCTGATTCAGCAGCTCGAAGCCGTCCTGATAGGCCTCGTCGCTGAGCTGGCCGCGCCGGTGCGAGCCGATCAGGTCGACGAGTAGGTGGGTGATCAGCACGGGATCCTGGATGGACTGCACGTCCTCCAGCGCGAGGTTGGCCAATGGGCGGATGGACATAAGGGGGGGCGGATACCGATGGGGGAACGACGGCTACGAGAGGATACCGGTCGCGGGGCCGGAGGGGAGATGCAGGAGCGGTGGATCTGGCCTGCGCGTCTGGCGGATCAGGGGCGGGAGAAATGGAGATGGTGGGGTGTCGACTGTGGAGGGGCCGCCGGGCCGAACGAGGAGGCGGCCGGTCGGGGCCTGACATCCGCCCGACATCATCCCGCCCGACAAAAAAGCGGCCGGCAGCGATTCGTGCCGCTACCGGCCGCACCCACCTTGACTGAAAGGGAAAGCCCTATCAGAGTTGCGATGATGAACGTAGCCGTACGCAGATTACCACGCTGTTAAGACCGATTACGGCAACGTTAAATCCGGGCAGATCCGGGGCGAGCGTGCGCCCGCGGACCAGCAATCGGAGCTTGCGAAGCGGGGCGCTGCCTCCTACCTTCGGAGATGTCCGCTCATCAGACTACCATTTATCCCCTACCGTCTACCCCTCATGAAAGGAATCATTCTTGCCGGCGGGGCCGGTACGCGTCTGCATCCGGTTACGCAGGCGATCAGCAAGCAACTCGTCCCGGTCTACGACAAACCGATGATCTACTACCCGCTCTCGGTGCTCATGCTGGCCGGGATCCGGGACATTCTGGTGATCTCCACACCCAAGGACCTGCCGCGGTTCGAAGAGCTCTTCGGGGAGGGCAGCCAGTGGGGGGTGTCGTTTCAGTACGCCGAGCAGCCGCGGCCGGAAGGCATCGCGCAGGCGTTTCTGATCGGCGAGGACTTCATCGGCGGCGAGGGCGTCAGCCTCATTCTGGGGGACAACATTTTCTACGGGCAGGGCCTCACCCCGATGCTGATCCGCGCGGCCAACCGCGAGCGGGGCGCGACCGTGTTCGGCTACCGGGTCCGCGATCCGCGCCGCTACGGCGTCGTGGCATTCGACGAAACGGGTCAGGCCACCAGCATCGAGGAAAAGCCGGAGGCCCCGAAGTCGAACTACGCCGTGACGGGACTCTACTTCTACGACGAGCGGGTGGTTGACATCGCTGCGAACCTGACGCCCTCGGATCGGGGGGAGCTGGAGATCACCGATGTCAACCGCACGTATCTGGAAACCGGCGCCCTGCACGTCGAGCGGATGGGCCGGGGCATCGCCTGGCTCGATACGGGCACGCACGCTTCGCTGCTGCAGGCCTCCAACTTCGTTCAGACGATCGAGGAGCGGCAGGGGCTCAAAATCGCAGCCCCGGAAGAGATCGCCTACCGTAAGGGCTGGATCGGCGCCGACGACGTGCTGCGCCTCGCGCAGACGCTGGGCAAGACGCAGTACGGCACCTACTTGGAACGCATCATCGAGGAGGACGCGGAATGACCGTGCGTGAGACCGATCTGCCGGGCGTGATCGTGCTGGAGCCGCCCCGCTACCGCGACGAGCGCGGCTACTTCATGGAGGTCTGGCAGCAGACGCGCTACGCCGAGGCGGGGTTGCCGGAGCGCTTTGTGCAGGATAATATTTCATATTCCGAGCGCGGCGTGCTGCGCGGGCTGCACCTCCAGCATCCGCAGCCGCAGGGCAAGCTGGTCAGCGTACTGGCGGGAGCCGTCTTCGACGTGGCCGTCGACGTGCGCCGCGGGTCGCCCACGTTTGGCCAGTGGACCGGGGTCGCGCTCTCCCGCGACAATGGCCATCAGATCTACGTCCCCGAGGGCTTCGCGCATGGCTTTGCCGTGCAGAGCGGCCGCGCACTCGTCCACTACAAATGCACCGATTTTTACGCGCCGGACTGCGAGCGGTCGCTTCACTGGAACGACCCGGACCTCGCGATCGACTGGCCGGTCGCGGCGCCTGTGGTGTCCGACAAAGACGAGGCGGCACCGACGCTTGCGCAGATCGATCCGGAGGCGCTGCCGGTCTACGCGTGAGCGGCCGCTCCGGTCGCGTGCCTGCTCGCCGGGGCGCTGCCGTTTTGAGACGGCCGTGTTGATCGGAAGCGGATGGCGCCGATCCGCCTCAACCTCGCAGGGACGCCGCTCGTTGTATGGTCCCTGTTGCGTCCCATCGCACGCCGCCTCCCGACGGGGAGCGCTTATCGTCTGGAGATTCATCATCTGTACATCCTGTGAAGGCTCGTATGTCTGCCCTTGACCTCGTCTCATCGGACACGCGCCGGGAGCTGCTTCAGCTCGTCAAGCGGAGGGGGAGCCTCTCCCTGGACGAGGCGATGGACGCGCTCGGGATGGCGCGCACCACCGTGCGCGAGCACCTGCTGCGCCTGGAGCGCAAGGGGCTCGTCGCGCGCTCGACCGAGCGCAGCGGGCGCGGGCGGCCCAGTCTCCGCTACCGCATGACGCCCAAAGCGAAGATCCTCTTTCCGTCGCGGGATGGGGAGCTCATGGGTCGGGTGCTGGAGTTTTTGGATCAGGAGGGGGCGCAGGAGCTGGTGGCGCGCTTCTTCGAGACGTACTGGCAGGAGCGCACGGATCGGATCCGGGCGGAGCTCGCCGCCGCAGGCGACGACGACCTGGAGACGCGGCTGGAGCTGTTGGCCGCCATCCTCGCGGAAGAAGGGTTCATGCCCAACATCGAGCGAAGCGGGGACGGGATCACCGTGCGCGAGTGCAACTGCCCGTTCCCGGAGTCGGTGAAGCAGACGCGCCTGCCGTGCCAGCTCGAGGCCGCTTTCTACGAGGCGATTTTCGGCGCTGCGGTCGAGCGCAGTCACTACATCCCCGATGGCCACCCCGCCTGCACCTACGAGCTCGACCCCGAAGCGGATACGCCATCGTAACGTGGCAGACGCGCCGCCCCCGGGATGAAGCCGCCCACACACCATAGCCGATTTTAAATAAAACGTTAATAGACTAATTAAACTTGTAAACGGGGCGCACCGATCCTACGATGCAGGGTGCAGCCGCCCCGCCCGAGTCGCTGGTTCCCATTAGGGCTGCCGTCCACGGTGCTACCTGCTATGACCGCCCTGCCGTATGGCCGATCCTGAAGCCGACATTCAGTCCCGGGCCGACGTGCACGAGATCGTCGACGCGTTTTACCGCGGCATCGTCGATGATCCGCTGCTCGGCCCGTATTTCGCGGCGGTAGACCTGGACGCGCACATGCCACGGCTGGTGGCCTTCTGGTCGTCGGTCCTCTTCCAGACCGGCACGTATCGCGGTCGCCCGTTTGAAGCCCACGCGCGGCTCGACGGCTTGGAGGCTCGCCACTTTCGCCGGTGGCTGGCGCGCTTTGACGCGACGATTGATGCGCGCTTCGCGGGCCCGACGGCCACGCAGATGAAGCAGCGCGCCCGGCAGATCACCACCGTGTTTCAATCGAAGCTCGGCGTGCTCGACCCCGACGACGTGTCCGCCCGTTTCGGCTCGTCCCCCTTCTGACGCTCGTTGTTCCCTCACGCTGATCCCCCCGCTATGCCCTACGTCGTGACCGAGCCCTGCATCAACTGCAAGTATACCGACTGCGTGGAGGTTTGCCCGGTGGACTGCTTCTACGAGGGACCCAATATGCTGACGATCCAGCCGGATGAGTGTATCGACTGCAATGCGTGCGTACCGGTGTGCCCGACCGAGGCCATCTATCCCGACGACGAGGTGCCCGCCGAGTGGCGCCACTATATCGAGTGGAATGCGTACCTGTCGAATCAGTGGCGGGAGATGGGCTACAACCTGACGGAGAAGAACGACCCGCTGCCCGACGCCGAGGCGTGGGAAACGCGCGACAAATCGGAGGACGACATCCTCACGTGGGAGGTGGAGGCGTGAGCCGCGACCGCGCGGCGAGCGTACCGGGGACGCCTCACGGCGGGGCTCTGCATCGCCATTTTCGTACTGGCAGTTATTAGGATCCGCGGTGGTCTATGACCTGGAGAGGCGCCTTCGCGGGAGCCATGCGACCAACCTGCTCCGAATTGTGAGCGAAAGCAATCTGTCATGCCGACCATAGCGCGCTGGCTCATCAAGGCGGCACTGGTGTGCCTCGTCGCCGCCCTCGCCGTGGCGCTTGTGCGCACCGGACAGCGAGCGGGGCTCCTACCGGGCACCCCGGCGGCGCTGTGGCTGCCGCAGCTACACCTGCTAACGGTCGGATGGATCACGCAGCTCATTTTTGGAGTCGCCTACTGGCTTTTTCCACGGCCGCGGGAGGGGCTGAACCCGTACTGGGACCGCGCGATCTGGGTGGGGTACGGAACGCTGAATTTAGGGCTGCTCCTCCGAATCGTCGCGGAGCCCCTCTCGCTTGATGCAACTGTTCGGATGTGGGGACTGGGCCTTTCAGCCGGGCTGCAGTGGGGAGCCGGGCTTTGTTTTGTCAGCCACCTGTGGGTTCGCGTACGCTCAAAATAAACCGCCTGTCGAATGCCTCGGATCAGCGTCTGGTTTGTGCGCGCGGCTCTGGTGCACGTGCTCATCGGCTTCACCGTGGGGGCGTGGCAGCTGGCCGCTCGGGGGGGGCGCCGTCCGCCCGAGCCTGCTTCCGCTTCGGGTCGTGCACGTCGAGGGGGTGCTGATCGGCTGGCTAATGCAGCTCGCCCTGGGCGTGGCGGTGTGGATTCTGCCGTTCTCGCGGGACGTGTCCGCGGATCGGCGCCTCTGGGCCGCCTGGGTGTGTCTCAACGGTGGCGTGCTGCTCACCATCGGAGGCGCTGCCGGGACGGGCTGGATGCTGGCCCTGATCGGGCGCGCAGCCGAGGGCGGGGCGGGGCTGCTGGTCGCGTGGGTGCTCTGGCCCCGCGTGCGGGCGCTACCGCAGCGGGGTCACGGAGCGGAGGCGCGCCGCTAACCGGCGGGCTCGCCCTGCGAGGCACAAGCATGCGAGGGCGTTTCGTACGGAAGGGTGGGGTTCTTCACTCCCCATACAGGTAGTCGATCACGTCCCGGGCGGTATAGTGCGGATCGTCGGCCGAGCCGAGCGGCAGGTCAGCGAGGGCGTCGCCGCCGGTGAAGAGTTCCCGCTCCGCACCGCCCTTTTTCTGCATCTGGGCGTGTCCAATGTTGGCGGTCAGCGCATTGCAGAGGCAGCCGCGGCGTTCGGCGTCGTCGGCGTTGCCGCCCTTGCGGACGTAGTCGCTGACCGGTTCGCTCGCGCAGCGCCCCTGCAGGCGGCCCTTTTCGTCGACGTACGGCGTGCGCAGATAGCCGAGATCGCAGATCCGCGTACGCTGCGCGTAGACTTCCGGCATCGCCAGCGTATCGTCCAGCTCGATCACCTTGAAGGGAAAGCCCGTGGGGGAGACGCGCCCGTCGGTGCGGATGGACGCTTCGCCCTGATGGATGGCGCGGATCAACTGACGCGTCGATGCCGGCGGATAGCCGGATTCCTCGGCCAGGGAGAACAGCGATCCGACCTGGATGCCCGACGCGCCGCGGTCGAGCGCCTCGCAGAGCTTCTCGGGTGAGCCCCATCCGCCGGCGAGGTAGAACGGATAGCCGAGCGCCGCCACCTGATCGAGATCGGCGATATCGCGCTCGTCGTAGATCGGATGGCCTGCGTCGTCGGTCTTTTTGTTGCGTGGCGGCGCGTTGTGTCCGCCCGCGACGGGACCTTCGATGATCCATCCGTGAATGCACCCATCGGGGATCTTCTTGTCGAGGATGCGCGCCAGTAGATCCGACGAGACGATCGGGTAGAACTCCGGCGCGTCGAGCTCCGGCGGATCCGACAGCAGATCGGTCGGATCGAGCTCGTAGTAAAAGGGGCTGTCCACGTCATCGGGGGCGAGTGACGTGTCCACGTCCAGTCGGAGCTGGGCCGGCTCCCCGGCAGCGAGTTTGGGGATCTGCTTGGCCTCTTCGGTGGGGATGCCCGCGCCGATAAATACGCGATCGACGCCGGCCAGCATCGCACCATACAGGCACGGAAGCGTATACCGCTTGAGCTTGCCCAGCAGGTTGAGTCCGATCGGGCCATTGTGGCCTTGCTTGGCGAGACGCACTTCGCTGAAGGTGGCGGCGCTCAGGATGCGCTGCGAGCGCACTTTCGGATTGAAACGGTGGATGGGGAGGAGGCGGTACGGCGCGTCCGGATCTTTGCTGCCCTCGATGTAGAACTGGTCGAGCATGGAGTCGATGATCTCCTGATCGGGATACGCCTGAAGGGCCGCGCGGCGGTCGTGGGGGTCGCCGTCCTGCAGCTCGCGCACGGCGACCGTGTCGATGGCCGTGCCGGAGATGACGCCAATCTCGCCGAGTTGCGCTACGCGGCGTGCCAGTTGCCAGCTGGAGACGCCAATCCCCATGCCACCCTGAATAATGTTCGGTGCGTGCGCGCGAAGCGAAGAATTAGAAAAACCCACAGGCTGAGAAGGATTGCAATATTGAAGGAATGAATCGTAGGGACACGCTGAGCGTGTCCGCTGTTGTTAAAAATGATCCGCCATGCTGCGCCCAAGACGCGCCGAGACGCGTCCGGAAACCATGACCCCACGACCGCCGCAAATCGATCTGCATGAAACGGTTCGATCCAGTCGGAGATGATGCCCTCGCGGACAAGCCGGGCAATTTCCTGGGCGGTGACGGGCGTCAGCAAGATGCCATGCCGGTAGTGGCTCGTCGCGAAAATCACCCCGGGCTCGCCGGACGGGCCGAGCAGTGGCACGTGGTCCCGGCTGGCCGGGCGCAGGCCGACCCACATGTCGCGCACGGGCAGGTCGCGGATGCCGGGCACCACTTCCCAGGCGCCTTCGAGCAAGTCGTACAATCCGCCCGCCGTAATGTCATAATCGAAGCCCATCTCCTCGCTCGTCGCGCCCACGAGCAGCCGCCCGTCGCTCTTGGGAATCAGATACGCATCCGGGCCGCGGATGACATGCTGCAGATCGAACGGTAGCTCCATCTGAAGCTCCACCATCTGCCCCTTTACCGGACGCACGGGCGGGCGGTGGTCATCCTGCAGCCCTTCAATCTGCCGAGACCAGGCACCCGCCGCCAGAATAACAAGGTGCCCTTCGATGGAGTCGCCGGATTCCGGCACGGCGGGCGGCGTCTCGTCGTCAGGCTCGATGGCCCGGACCCGCGCATGTTCGTACAGCGTGCCGCCGTGTGCTTCGAACGCGTCGCGGTCGTCGGCGACGCTCAGTGTGCCTTCTGTCCGAAAGTCGAGATTGTAGCCCGTGTCGGCCTCGAGTTGGTCAGCAAACTTGGGCCAGCGGTGGAGGCTCTCGCGGTTGAGCGCGTACAGCTTGGGCTCCTCAAAGCCCATCTCGGCGTCGGGCGCGAGCATGCCGCCGGCGGCCCACGAGGCACCGCGTCCGGCGTCGTCGCGTTCGAAAATCGTCACTGCTTCCCCAGTGCGAGCAAGCTCCCATCCGATGGAAAGTCCAATGACACCACCACCGATGATAAGAATGGGGTGTTGGGAATCCATCGGTATCGGAATTAGCGGATCATCGAAGCTGTTCGGGTGAAACGCCGCACCTGTTCGCCATCGGGGGTATGCACCACGACCTGAAACTGCCGCTGGCCCACCACCTCCACCAGGTCAGCGATTTCCAGCGAAAACGAGAAATCACCCTGTTGGCGCTCCAGCAAGATGGTGCCGCCCGACGCGACGGAGATCGCGCCGACGCCCTCGGTGTCGTCGAGGCGGCAGGTGATGGTAGCGACGTCACGCGTGCAGTTGAGCGTCGGATTCACATCTGCGGTGCGCGTGGAATGCACGATCGACCCGAAATCGACCGTCATCACATCCGGCGGAAATACGCTCAGGAGAATGACGGTGGCCGTAAAGATCGTCAGGTTGATCTGCGTCACCTTCTTCCCGATGAAGTGCAGCGCGTGTCCGCGCGGCTGGCGGCGCAGCCACGGGATCAGGCGGGGAACGAGCAGCAGATGCGTGAGCGGCCCCCACCACGTGAGCAGAAAGCCGTAGGCCATCAGCACATAGGTCCAGTGCCAACTCGGCTCATAGGAAAGCAGCAAGGTGGCCGATGACCAGCAGAAGAAGCCGAAGAACAGCAGCGCTCCGCTTTTCAGCACCTGCCAGCTCGGCGCGCTCGCGTAGTAGACGGATTTGATCGTTCGCCAGAGGCGCACGAGCACGCCCGGTCCCCCGTTTGAACCGTGTCTATTTCGGCCGGAGTCGTGCCCGTTCCGCCCGGAGGTGCCGTTGTCCTCCGACGAGGACGGCGCATCCGGTAAGTGGGCTTGTTTGACGGCGGGCATTATTGGGCGTGGGTGAGTGGGGAGCGGGAGAATGGGAGTATGGGTGTGGGGGAGCGGGAGAGTGTGGGCGTGCAGGCGTTGTCGCCTTATCTCCCAAACGCCCATACTCCCATACGCAAAATCACCCGATCTGCCAGAGGCGCGAGAGCAAGAACCAGTTCAGGGCGTAGACGACCACGAAGACAGTGAGAAACACCATCGTGAGCGTGAACGTGCCGCGCATGGATTGCAGATGGACGGGCGTGCCGTCGTCGCCTTCGTTCATGATGGACGGAATGACGCTCGACGGGTCGATTGTCTTGCCGACAAGCAGCGATCCGACAGCGACGATCACGAAGAAGATGCCGCCCAGAATCGCCAGCATAGCGGCGATGCCGAAGATGAAGAACAGCGGCTCCGATGCAGCAAAGCTGAAGTCGGTGCCCGGGATGTCCATCACCGACGGGTGACGGCGCGGCACGCCGTAGAGCAGGCCGAGGTAGAGCATCATCAGTGTGGCGAGGCCCATCGTGCCCGCATAAAAGTAGGGCTGCAGCCGCGCCATCCAGCCGGCAAAGAGTTCGCGTCGGAAGATGGTGCGAATCACGAAGTAGACGAGGCCCATGAACGTGATCGTCGTGCCGAGGACGACGGTTGCGTGAAAGTGGCCGACGGTGGCCCACGTGTTGTGCCACGTCATGTTGAGTTGCATCTGGCCCATCACAACACCCGTGATGCCGCCCATGAAGCCGAAGAGGATGATCCCGAAGATCGTCGAGGAGAACACCGGATCCTTCCACGGGGCGGACCACAGCCAGCCGAAGAGGCTTTTTCCACCGCCGCGTTTGCGTCGTCCGGCCTCGATGCCGGCGGGAATGGCGAAGGCGTGGATGAGGCTCGCGATGACGGCGCCGTAGGCCGCGTACGAGGTGTTCCACACCTTCCATGAGGCGGCAAGCGCTGGATCGGCCATCAGGTGGTGCGCCGCGCCCATGTTGATGAAGAAGAGGTAGAGGATGAACGCCGTGCGGGAGACTTTCTCGCTGACGACCTCCGCGCCGCCCACAACGTGCGTCAGGAAGTACCAGACCGTAATCATCGCCGCCAGGTTGATCTGCTGGCTACCGTGGCCGATGATCCAGTACATCTGCCGGTACCACGCGGCGTCGATGTGGTCGAGCACCTCGATCCGCCAGAGGTAGGTGGGCACGTAGGTGATGAGCCCGCCCAGTAGGGCCTCCAGTGCGATGATCGAGGTGATGAACGCGCCAAACGCCACGAGCGGCAGGCTGCGGTTCGGATGCTCCTGCTTCTCCTGCCAGATCGTGGCGAAGAAGGGCAGCGCCGCGATGATCGTTCCCAGAATGAAAATGATGGCGCCGAGATAGAAAAGCGGCGCCGAGGGGAGCGGCGCGTAGGACGTCAGGAGCGGCGCGCTGTCCGGCGCGCCCGTGCGGAAAAGGACCACGTTGATCAGCACGGCCGCGCCGAACATGATCCCCCAGCCGGCCCACGCCAGTTTCGGCATCGGCAGCTTGCGGCCGAGCACCATCGGGCCGCCCACGTACAGGATGGCGATCTCCATGAACACCATCCAGAAGATAAGCAGATTCCAGGCGTGGACGCTCAGCCAGTTGTAGAAATCCGTCGCCGGCAGAAGCCCGACGAGCTCCCACCGCGTGAGGGCCACGAGCAGCGCCGCGATTCCGCCCACGACGAGCGCCACGACGGCCGTCAGGCCGAACGCCTTGACCAGATTTTCGACCGTCTTGTGAATGCGCAGGCCGGTCACCGAACAGGTCCGGAAGCCGTCCGCTCCATAGGGGTTCGTGAACAGCCCGGCGAGCCCGGGGGATGAGGTGCGTTGCGGGGTATCCATAGCTATTCTTCGACGATAAAGGTGCCGTGCATGGTGCGGTGGCCGACGCCGCAGAACTCGTTGCAGACGACGTGGTAGGTGCCGGGCTCATCGAACGTCATCGGCAGCACCCATTCGTAGCCGGGCAGCAGCTGGAGCGAGATCTGCTTGCTGAGGGCGTCTTCCGGGCGGACCGAGAAGCCGTGTTGCACATCGTAGCTGCCGAGGTGGAACTGGTACTCTTTGCCGGCTTCGAGCACGACGGGCAGGCCCACGAAGGTGTAGCGCGCGCTGGCGATGTACACGTCCTCGCCGGCCGGGCGGAGGCCCTGTTCGGTTTTGGTGCCGGCGGCTTGATAGGCGCTCATCTTGTCCATGAACTGCTGAGTCGTCGTCCGGTACGTCGGGCCGGTCTGGTTCTGATCGCCGACCGAGGCCCAGACGATCATCCAGCCAAACAGAACGAGCGCCCACACCACGCTGATGCTAACCCAGATCTTCTCGTGGCGGCTGACGCCGATGTCCCACCAGTTGCCGTCGGGCGATTGCAAGGGGGAACTCATGGCGTACCTCCAGCGGGAATGGTGAGAATGTCAACGAGGCCCCAGACGACGTAGGACAGCACGAAGAACAGAATCGCCGCACCGGCCAGCAGCCAGATGCTATCGTACAGCTGCTGCGGCCAGGGTGGGCGCGGGTCGGGTTCGGAGGAAGCAGCCATATCAGGTCTGTTTTGTGTTATAAGTAGTACTTAGTATTAAATAAATCCGAGGTCCAAAGTCAATTCTACTTTCGCCGTCCCGATGCCTTCGCCGGGGCGGCTCGCTCCAGGCAGCGGACCTCGGCGGGGAGCGTGGGGGCGCAGGGCAAAGCAGTCCGGGCACCCTGTACGGGACCCCGTTCCTTGCTCGACCCGCACCGCTCTTTGCGCCGGCGCGGCGCTATTGCACGGTCATGGTGCCCTGCATCATGGCATAGTGGCCCGGAAACGTGCAGATGTAGAGGTATTCGCCCGGCGCGTCGGGGGCGGTGAAGGTCACCTCGACGGTTTCACCCGGCTCCGCCAGCGGCGTTGCAGCCACCCCCAATGAGATCCCGACATGAGGGCGAAGCCCGACTGACTGGTGGTAATCGGAGTCCGGGAGGACCGCCTTTTCTTAGGCATAACCCGGGTTACACGCGAGATTCAAGTCCCTGTATTCGTTCCAGTGTAGGCGGCGGTGTTGTGGATTGGCGCGAAGGCGAGGATGACGGCAGGGGCATACAGCGCGGCGCGGTCGATCACGCCCCGGGTCATGATACCAACGGCCCCTTCATCGCGCTTCGAGGCGGTCCGGTCGAAGACGGCGTCGTCGGCGTGGCCGAGCTCCTCGCCGGCGCGAACGCGCTCGGCGACCCGCTCCGGCACCTGAAACGACGCCGAGCGCGCCTGGCCCATCGCCTCGGGCGTGGCGACCACGACCCAGGCAAAAGCCATCATCTGATCGCCGCGGTCCTCGATGCCGCCCTCGATGCCCACCCACGCGTCGGCCTCGGGGACGGTCGTGTGTGCCGCCCGGGCCCGGTTCATCGCGCCGCGCCGCGTCTCCTGATCCGAGCGGGGTTGATCGCTCACGCCGGAGTCGACCCCCACGCGCTCGGTCGTGACCGCGGCGTCGGGAAACATCTGTTGAAGGGCGCGGCGGACAGCGGCTTCTTTGACCGGGTTCGTGGAGGCGATGACCACGTGGGGCATGATCAGCAATCGGAGGGAGATTCGAAAGCGGAACGGGGAGGCAGCCCGAGCGGCGCTACGAGGCTTCGGGGTCCGCGGCGTCGCGCAGCTGTGCCGCGAGCGCCTCGAACGTATCGGCGATGTCGCGGCAGGACGCGCGGGCGTGGTCGAAGTCGGAGGCGTGCTGGTCCGTATTGGCGAGCATCCCGTGCACTGTGCCGAGCTTCGTGCACAGGTCGTAGGCTTTCCCGTGGATGGTGTCGACGGTCTGGGCCAGGTGCTGGCGTTGGGACTGAGGTGCGGACATAGCGCAGGAGGATTGGTGCAGGCAAACGCGCAGCGGCGAAGATTGGGCTTGTCATCAAGCTACCACACGCAACCGTGGCGGGCAAGCCGGACCGCGAATATTAATCCCGAGAGCGATGCACGACACCGATTTGCCCGTGATTGGGCTGAATACAAACAGCAGCGTCATCCGGAAACAAACGCGTGCGGTTGACAATACGGTATCACGGTGCGACGCAGGGGGGGCCCTGCTCGCATCGGCGTGGTGACGCGTTTCCCCACAGGTGCTGGATACCCAGCGGAGGTGTTCTCTTCAATACTGCCGTTTTCTGGAGCTGCTGTTTCCCTCAGTCCGCTGCGTGCGCTGCGCCCCCGGTCGGCGCTGTTGAGCCCAGCGGGGAGGACGCTGTATGAACGGACACGTTCTCGTCCTCAACCAAGATTATAGCGCGCTTACGGTCTGTAGCGTCGAGCGGGCCGTCATCCTGATCCATCTGCAGAAAGTTCACCTCGTCGAGGCGCGGGATGGGCAGGTGGTGCGGTCGCCGAGTACCCAGCTGCCGTGGCCCAGCATCGTTCGGCTTAAAAGCTACGTGCGCGTGCCCTACAAAAAGGTCATGCTCTCGCGCAAGAACGTGCTGCGGCGCGACCGGAATACGTGCCAGTACTGCGGCGCGCGGTCGAACTTGACGATCGATCACGTCCTGCCCAAATCGCGTGGGGGCCGCGACACGTGGGCCAACCTCGTGGCGGCGTGCGTCTCCTGCAACAACCGCAAGGGCGATCGCACGCCCGACGAGGCCGACATGGAGCTGGCTCGCGAGCCCTTCCGCCCGAGCTACGTCATGTTCATCCGCGACTTCGTGGATACCCTCGATGACGCGTGGAAGCCCTACCTGTTCATCGGTTGACTTCGAAGTCAAAAGGGAGAAGCAGGCGGCCTGTGCACATCAGCGACGGACGGGTACGATCGGGTGATTTGCACCAGAAATCGCTGCGCCTTCATCGGTGCTCCATCTCCTGCCCGATCCCGGCGCCCGCGCGATCGTATCTTTTCACATCCCCTGTTGTACAGACCATCTGTCGTACAGATAGGTTTTCGCACGGAACGCTCACCTTCCCCCGCCGTCCTGTGGCTGCTCGATCAACGCGCATCGTCGCCCGCCTGGCCTGGATCCTGCCGGTCTTCTTTCTCCTCCTGACGCCCCATCAGGCCGAGGTCGCCTACGACCTGTACACGACCCTGCAGGAGGGCGAGCCGGCGCAGGCCGAGATCGTGAGCCTGGAGCAGTCCAACCGCGTCGATGTCACCTATGACTACGTCCATCTCCGTGCGACGCTGGACGACGGGCGCGTGATCGAGCGGAAGAAGTTGTCGCTCCCCCACTCGATTGCGACGGTGATCCGAAATCAGGACCGGGACATGATCGAGGTGCGCGTGCGACCCGGCGCCGATCAGGAGATGGTGCTGGCCGAGATGGGTGCCACCCAGTGGCGCATTGCCGCGCTCAACGCCGCGATGGCCTTCTTCGGGGCCGTTGTCTTTGGGATCGGGGTGGCGTGGTGGAACCGCTACCTCCGCCGCGAGGGCGACCCGTCCGAGCGGGGCGTCGTGGACGGCGATGCTGACCATCCGGCGCGCGCCATCGTCCGGACCCCGTAGCCGCGCGAACAAAGCGCGGGCTGGCGCATACGGCCTGTTGACCTGTTCGTACCACGTATCATCATCAGCTGGGGGTGCCCCGCTCGGGGCTGAGATCACACCCTTCGAACCTGATCCGGGTCGTACCGGCGCAGGGAAGCAGCCTTTCGGCGTCTTCGCCGGCGCGTTCTGCGATGGGCCTGTGTCTCGAACCGCCCTCATCTGATTGGTGAGCGGCGGTTTTTCTGTTTCACAAGCCCCTGTTTGCCCCATGCCTTTTGCCGATGACCAGCTCGACCGCCTCGCGCCCCTCTGGAGTCAGATGCTCCAGCATCGCTTCCTGACGTCGACGCGCGACGGCACGATCGACGACGCCACCTTTGCCACCTGGATGAAGCAGGACTACCTGTTCGTCGAGGCCGCCATCCCGATGATGGGCGTGCTCATTGCCAAGGCGCCCCGCGCCCACCGCGAGCCGCTGACCGACGCCGTACGCGCGCTCTACGACGAGCTCGCCCTCTTCCGCGAGCGCGCCGATGCAGTCGGTATCGACCTCGGGGACGACGCCCCCGCGTTCACCTGCCACGCCTACATCCAGTATCTGATGGCGACCGTCTATCAGGCCACCTACGCGGAGGCGTTCACCGTCCTCTACGTTGCCGAAAAAGCCTATCACGAATCGTGGAAGGTCGTCGCGGACGGGCTCGATCCCGATTCGCCCTGGCAGCCCTTCGTGGCCAACTGGGCGGGCGACGACTTTGCCGCCTACGTCGACTTCCTCGAAGGCGCGCTGAACGAACTCGCCGAGCAGGCCGGGAGCGCCGAGCGGGCCCGCATGGCCGAGCATGTCGAAACCACGACCCGCTACGAGATCGCCTTCTGGGAGATGGCCGTGCAGGGGCCGACCTGGCCCGGTACCAACGCCTCCGCCGAGGTCGAACGCCCGGCCTGATCGGACGCCCCTGGATCTCGTTCGCTCGCAATTGACCGATCCTACCCATGGCTTTTACCGACCACCTTCACGCCGCCGCCCGGCCCATCTGGGACGCCCAGCTTGACCACCCGTTCGTCCGGGGCATCGGCGACGGCTCCCTCGATGAGGAGAAATTCAAACGCTGGGTCCGGCAGGACTATCTCTATCTGAAAGAATTCGCCCGCATCTTCGCCTGGGCGGCGGCCAAGTCGAACCGGCTCGGCGCGATGAGCTGGTACGCAGGCGTGCTCGACCTCACGCTCAACACCGAGATGGCGCTGCACCGCGACTATGCCGCGCGGTTTGGGCTCTCCCCCGAGGATCTCGAAGCCGAGTCCATGGGGCCCACCACCCGCGCCTACACCGATTTCCTCGTTCGCACCGCCGCCGACGGCGACCTGAGTGATCTTGTCGCCGCGCTGCTCCCGTGCTCGTGGGGCTACGTCGACATCGGCCAGCACCTGGCCCAGGGCGAGCGCCCCGGCGACGCCCGCTACGCCGACTGGATCGCCCAGTACGCTTCCGACGAGTTCGCCGACGCCGCCGCGTGGCTCAAGGAGGAGATGAACCGCCTCGCTGCCCACGCTGGTCCGGAGAAGAAAGCGCGCCTCACCGAGCTCTTCGTGCTGTCCAGCCGCTACGAATGGCAGTTTTGGGAGATGTGCTGGCACGGGGAGGAGTGGCCGGTGTGACTGGAGGAGCGTGGAACCGGTCGGAATAGGTCACTACGCATCATGATGGTATCGCCACGCAGAGGACGTGGCCGATGCCCCGTCGGGTTGCGCTCGGACGGCTGTCGACGCGTTCGCGGAGGGACCCACTCCAACCCGCCGCGGTCAGGAACGCTACTCGGCGCCGGGGCCGGGATGTCTTCGGCGGCTCGTCCCCAGCGCAACGAAAACAAACCGTTTGCCTGAACGATGCCCGCACTCACGCTTAAAGGCACCCCGGACGACCTCATGGGGCCGCTCGGCAAGCGCAGGGTCAGCCGCGACTGGGTGCCGAGTGAGCCAGCTTCTCCCGCGGCCGTGCGTGCAGCATCGGCGCCCCGGAATGTTGTAGCCCGCAGTGAGTAGGAGCGAAATACGCGGCTGGGTTGTCCCGGCAGTCGCCTGTCGTCCTCAAATGGCCCTCCCTTCTGTCGATGTTCTATGGTTCGTTTCCTCGCCTGTCTCGTCACGTTCTTCGGTCTGCTCCTCGCGACCTCCCCCGCCTATGCCCAGACCGGATCCATCCAGGGGCAGGTGCTCGACGCCACCACGCAGCAGCCGCTGCCCGGCGTAAACGTGGTGCTGACCGACACGAGTCGCGGCGCCGCCACGAACGCAAACGGCCACTTCGAGATCGCGGGTCTGGCCCCCGGCACGTACACGCTGCGCGCCTCGTTCGTGGGTTATATGCCGCAGACGAAGACGGACGTCGTCGTGCGCCCGAGCCGGCCAACGCTCGTCACCTTTGCGCTGCGCGAATCCACGGTGGAGCTGGAGGGGCTCGTCGTGCAGGGCTCGGCGTTTGCCGACGAGCCCGAGGCGCCCACCTCGGTCCAGACGCTCGGCGCGGAGGCAGTGCGCCGCACGCCCGGCGGGCAGAACGACATCTCGCGCACGCTGCTCTCGCTGCCCGGCGTCACCGGCGGCGTGGACAACCGCAATGACCTCCTCGTGCGCGGCGGCGGGCCGAGCGAGAACGCATACTTTCTCGACGGCATCCGCATCCCGCAGATCAACCACTTCGCCACGCAGGGCGCTACGGGCGGTGCGCTCGGGCTCGTGAACGTCGACTTCATCCGCGAGACGACGTTCTACACGGGCGGCTTCCCGGCCCGTTACGGCGACGCGCTCTCGTCTGTGCTGTCCATCGAGAACCGCAACGGCTCGCCCGACGGCGTCGCGGGCGATTTCACGCTGGGTGCCGTCGAGGCCGCGCTCACGCTGGACGGCCCGCTGCCCACCAACACCGAGGCGCCGAGCAACTGGATTGTGTCGATCCGCCGCTCCTACCTGCAGTTTCTGTTTCGGGCGCTCGACCTGCCGATCCGCCCGAGCTACTGGGACGCACAGACGAAGATCACCCACGAGGTCAATCCGAACAACCGGCTGACGCTCGTCGGCCTCGGCGCGATCGACGACTTCACCATCGCCCCGCCCTCGGGCGACGACTTCGAGGCGCAGGAGACGGCTCGCCGCGTGCTCGACAACGACCAGTGGAGCTATACCGTCGGCGGCGTGTGGCGGCATCTGTTGGAGAACGGCGTCGTCAAGACCGCGCTCAGCCGCTCGACGACCGACTTCCAGTTTTCGGACGACGACGCGGACGGCAACGCGGTCATCCGCAACGGCTCGCGCGAGACGGAGACGCGTCTCCGCTCGGATGTCGATCTCCGCCTGAGCCCGCGCGTGTCGCTCGGCCTCGGGGGCGGGGTCATTCGCGCATCCGCCGACACCGACTTCTTCGAGCGCGCCCGCCCCGGCACGCGGTTCGACGAGGACCTCGCGTTCTCGAACGATCTTGGCCTGTGGCGCGGCTTCACGTACGCGCAGGCCACCCTGCGGGGATTCGGCGGGCGGCTCACGCTCTCGCCCGGCGTCCGGCTGAACGGCACCTCGTTCCTCGACACGCCGCTCTACCTTGCGCCCCGGCTGAGCGCGTCGCTGCAGCTCACGCCCCAGTGGGCGTTGAACGCGTCGACCGGCGTCTTCCAGCAGGCGCCCGAGTACATCGCACTCGTCGTGCAGGACGACCGCGGCCAGTACGTGAACGATGGCCTGCCCTTCATCCGCGCCGATCACTATGTGGCCGGCATCGAGTGGCAGCCGACGGCGAGCGCGCGCTTCACGCTGGAGGGCTACTACAAGGACTACGACCGCTACCCCATCTCCGCGAGCGACCCGCGGATCTCGCTCGCCAACCTGGGCAGCGACTTTGGCTTCATTGGGGCCGAGCCGCTGCGGGGCGTGGGCGAAGGGCGCGCGTACGGGGCGGAGCTGTTCGCGCAGAAGAAGCTGACGGAGCGGTTCTACGGACTGGCCGCCTACACGCTGGGCTGGAGCGAGTTTTCCGGCGCGGACGGCACGCTGCGACCGTCGAGCTGGGACGTGCGCCACACCGTGTCGCTCACCGGCGGCTACCGGATCGGGGAGCGGTGGGAGCTCGGCGTGAAGTGGCGGTTCCTCTCGGGCCGGCCGTACACGCCGTTCGACCCGGAGGCGTCCGCCGAAGAGTACGAGCTCACCGGCCGCGGCGTGCCCGACTACAGCCGGCTCAATGCGGAGCGCGTGCCGGCCTACCACCGGCTCGACGTGCGCATCGACCGGCGGTTCGCGTTCGAGGGGTGGAACGCCGTCGTCTACCTCGACATCCAGAACGTCTACAACCGGACGAACATCTTCAGCTACGCGTACACCGAGGACCCGTCGGAGCCGGACAACCGGCGGACGGTGGACAACGTCGGCTTCCTGCCGAACTTCGGCTTCAGCGTGGAGTGGTAGCGGTGCACTGCGGCGGGACTCGGTTCTGCGCTCCGGACTATTTGAGCGTCGCCGCTCCGCATGAGTGAACTTCGGGCCGTCTGGAGACCGCTCCGGTCGCGGACGACCTGGACGGATCCGACGAGAGGACCCGCGCCTGGCGCGCTGGATGGATGAGAGGCCACGTACAGGTCGAGTGCCAAACGCGAGGGGAGGAGCCTCTGGAGGGGCGTGGATCACGGAAGAGCAACGGTATGCTGCTTGAAGTTGACGTGCGAAATAGCCAGTTCAGACACGTCCTCAGTACTCGCATGGATCACAAAGCGCCCGTCGGGACCCGTGGCTGCGCCGCCATTCGCAGAGGGGATCGTGACGCTGGCGCCCAGCACCGGGGACCCCGATTCTCCATGGAGCACGCGGCCGGAGATCGTGCCCCCTGAGGTGGTCACGTCCACCAGTTCCATTCGGTTATCAGGGCCGCGGGCCTCCGTTGAGGGTGTCCAAGTCGATGGTGCCCAAGTTGAGGATTCCCGAGAACTCGACGTCGCAGCGGACGCGGTCGTCGGAGGCGGCGGGGGCGTTTGCACATTCCCATTCGCATCCGACGAGTTAGATGACGGGCCTGGGGAGGGAGGGGGCGGCGTCCCTTTGTACTCGATCCGGTTGGCCTCAGCGGCGCGGAGCTGCTCCTGCACCTGCTTGACGAGGCCCATCGGCGTCTCCTGGTCGACCGAGAGCGAGACGTACACCTTCGGGTCGATCCGCCCCAGCGCGGCTTCAACGGCCGACTGCACGCCGCTCATGGCCACCGCCTGCCCATCGACGAACACCTGCCCGTCCGCATCGATGCGGATCGGCAGCTTTTTCATTCCGGCGTCCTCGAACATGGAGGATCCGGAGGAAGCCCCTTCGCCCAGCTTGAACGTCACAGGCAGCGACATCTTGACGTTCACGGCCTGGCCGCGCTGCTGCCCGGGCTCGAACTGCATCTGCCTGACGGCGCGGAGGGCTTCCTGGTCGAGCAGTTTGTGCACGCCGCGCGTCACCTTCACGTTGCGGGGGGTGCCGTTAGTGTCCACGACGAACTGGACGAATACGCGGCCTTCGATCCCGGCCTTTTTTGCCAGGTCAGGATAGCGAATTTCCTGTTGAATGGCCTCCATGCCGCCTTTCAGCTTCGGCGGGTCTTCCACGACGACGAAGACGTCGCCGCTCAGCTCCTCGGCCGGCTCGGCCGTCTGGGCGGTCTGGGCGTCGTCCGGCGTATTGGAGTCTTCAGGCGGCGTGATCGAATCGGAGCAGGCGACGACGCTTAGGCTAAGGGTGAGCACAAGCGCGCCCGCGATCCAGGGCGTGAAGCGGGTGAGACGGTGGGGCGAGCGGTCGGAAGTCATCATGGCGTGAATGCGTTCTTTGAGGGAGGAGGAGGTCTCGGCGATGCTGACGGCAAACGCGGGGCGGCGGGTGGGGGCGGCAAAGCCGTAAAGCAGGTCGGCGTAGGCCTTGCGGCTGCAGCGGGTCAGGCCGAGCGCCTCGGCGTCGCAGGCCAGCTCGCGGGTGCGTTCGATGGCGCGGGTAAGCCACCACACGCCCGGATGAATGGCCGCCGCCGCGGCGACGAGCTGCTCGGCCCACCGCGCGAGGAAGTCGAAGCGCCGGATGTGGACGAGCTCGTGGGTGAGCGTCATCCGGAGGGCGTCGGGGCGGCCCGTGAGCGCGGTGGGCACAAGGATGGTGGGGCGGAGGAGGCCGTAGGTCATTGGCACGACCGCCTCCGGGGTGCAGCGCACCTGCACGGGGCGCCGGAGCCGCAGCGTCGTCGCAAGCGCCACGGCCACGTGCTGCGCCGGGCCGGGGTCGGTGTCGGGTAAGCTGGCGTGCAGGCGGATCAGCGCAGCTGCGCTTCGGGCGAGCCGAATCGCTTGAATGAGCGCAGCGACGGCGGCGGCGACGGTGAAGAGGCCCAGCGTGTGCATCCACGTCCACGCCCATTCGGTGGATGCAGCCGCTTCAGCCGCGCCGGTGACGGTCGCGTCGGAGAGGATGACCGTGCCTATCGCTGCGGGCTCGGACTGCCATCCGGCCACGAGGCCGCTCAGGGCGGGCAGGTCGATCCACGCGCCGGCGAGCAGGCCGACCGGGAGGGCCGCCAGGAGCGCCTGCTGAATCCGGTAGCGGAGCGCCGGAGGCCATCCAGAGACGCGCAGCGCGCCGCTCACGGGGAGCGCCAGCCCCGTCCAGATCAGCACGGGCAGCCAGAGCGCCGGGCCGCCCCACGCGCCGATCGTATGCAACAGGTCGAGTGCATCCATCCAGGATTCCGTCATCGGCCATCCTCCGTTCCTTCGTCTTCTGTATCGTCCTCTTCCATCGCTTCAATCATCGCACGGATCTCGGCGCGCTCGGCGTCGGAGAGGTCCTCGTGCTTGACGAGCGTCTGCATCAGCGCCATCGGAGAGCCTTTAAAGACGCGGTCCATGAGGCGGCGCAGGAGGCTATGCTGGACCTCGCCCGGCTGGCGGGCGGGCGAGTAGACATAGGTCCGCCCGTCTTTTTCGTATTCGAGGTAGCCCTTGTCGGCGAGCTTTTTCATCACGGTCATCACCGTCGTGTAGGCGATGTCGCGGTCGGCGAGGATGCGCTCGCGCACGTCGGCCACCGTGGCCGTGTCGAGGGCCCACACGTGGTGCAAGACCTCCATTTCGGTTTCGCCGAGGTGGGTCAGGGATTTTCGTCGCATAAGGCGGGTTGGTTTGATTGTACTACTATCATAGTAATAACAACAGATCCGCCTGTCAAGCGGAGGGCGGTATAATCTTGTGCTTGGTACTGCGAAGGGCGCGCCACCGGCGATCGTTGCTACCGCGACGTATCGGTGACGGAGGCGGGTTCGTTGGGCGGGGCCGGGGGACGGCGGAAGAAATCGCGCTCGCCCAGCACCTGCATCCGGTAGCGGGCGTAGGCGTGCATCTGCGGATACGCCGCGCTGTCGCCGCGCTGCACGAAGAGCCGGTAGTGCATCAGCGCGGGCTTGGGGTCGGCGTAGTAGTCGTCGTAGAGCGTCGCGAGGTGGAAGTAGACGGCGTTCTTGTCGGGATTCAGGCGCAGGCTGAGCCGATCCGCGTCGATGGCCTGCTGGTACTGATCGAGCTGCTTGTGCGCGTCGGCGATCTGCTCGTACACATCCGCCAGGGCCGACTGCTGGAACAGCTTCGTGGCGTTCTGCAGATAGACGAGCGACGAGTCGGGTTGGCCGAGGGCCTTGTGAGCGACGCCGATAAAGAAGGCGGTCAGGGCATGATCTTCGGCGCGGAGCGACTGCTTGAGCAGCGGAAGGGCACTTTCGTAATCGTCGGTCAGGTAGTACGCCTGTCCGAGGTTGCGGAGCGTGACCGCCGTCGAATCGCCCAGATACGCCGCGGCCTGATAGGAGCGGATGGCCATCGGATAGTGGGCCGTCTTGAAGGCGATGCGTCCGCGCTGTTTCCAGAGGCCGCGGTGCTCCGGGTGGTGATCCAGCGCGGTGTCGATCGCCCTGCGGGCCGCGTCCAGCGAATCGGCGGCGGCGTAGAGGCTGCTCAGTTGCAGCGCTACGGGCACGCTCTGCGGGTTGAGCGCAAACGCGCGGTCGAAGTGATGGAGCGCCGCGCGGGTCGAGTCCATTGCCTGATAGACCCGCGCGAGGCGTGCGTGCAGCAGCGGGTTGTCGGGCGTGTGATCGACCATCGGTGCGAGGAGGGCCTGCGCTGCGCCGGGCTCGTTCTGTTGCCGGTGCAGATCTGCCAGGGCGAGGGCCACGGGCCGGTTGGTCGTATCACGCGTGTACGCCTGACGGTAGCGCGTACGGGCCGCGGCGGGGCGCCCGAGCTGGCGGAGGCTCGCCCCCCAGGCCGCCAGGACGGAGGCGGATGTCGTATCGGCCCGGGCAAAGGCCGTTGCCGCCCGGTCGTGCTCATACAGGCGTTGACGGGCTCGCCCGAGCAAAAAATACCCCGTGGGGGTCAGCGAGTCGGCGCGGGCAAGCGTGTCGGCGGCGGCCTGGGGCGCGCCGCGCAGGAGCAGCCGCTCGGCCGCCTCGGTGACGGCATCATGCGGCGACTGAGCCGCGGCGGGGGCGAGAAGGCTGCACCAGAGCAGCCCCATCAGAAGGAGGGTGCGACAACGACGCATAGGACACTTCGGATCGCATGAGAAGCAGAATCCATTCCATTTATACTATAAAAGTAGTAATAATGCAAGCACTGTTTCGCGGCCGAGTGCGATGGGGGGATGATCCGGCGCACCGGCGTGGGTTATCCGCCGGGGTCGTCGTAGGCGTACAGATGCGTGAGGCGCTCGGGCGGAGTGCCCCGGAGGTAGTGGAGCCAGAGGCGCAGGTTGCGCACCTGCTGGCGGAGGGGGCCATTGCGCGTGAAGCGGCGGGCCGAGGTCGTGACGGCCTCGGGCCGAAAGCAGAACCCCCCGTGCCGGTAGAGCCGGTGGGCGAGTTCGAGATCTTCGAAGAGGGGCCAGTCGGGAAAGCCGCCGACGGCGTCGAAGGCCGTACGGCGCGCGAAGAGCCCCCGATCCCCGAAGGCCAGGCGGATCCACGGCCAGCGGGTGCACCACGCATAGAACTGCAGCAGGGGCGCCGAGCGGTCGAAACCGAGCCGGAAGATCCCGGCCTCCGTCTGTGGATCGGCGAGCGTGGTGCGGATGATCGGCAGCGCCTCCGCCGGTGGGTGCGTGTCGGCATGGAGGAAGAGGAGGGCCTCACCCGTGGCGGCGCCGGCGCCGGCGTTCATCTGCCGGGCCCGCCCCCGCGCCGATTCGAGCACCGTCGCGTGGGGGCGGGCGATCTCCACCGTCGCATCCGCCGATCCGCCGTCGACGACGATGATCTCCTTCGGACCCGCCTGCTGCGCCACAGCCTGCAGCGTCCCGCCGAGGGTATCCGCTTCGTTTAGCGTCGGGATGATGATGGAGATGGTCATGTTATCTTGTTGTGAAGAAAGAGGTTATCTTTGTCTTCGTGCCCGGATTGTCTTACTGTGTGGTTGGCTCTCATCTTTTGGAGCACTCTTGTGCGTATTGCTCCAGGCAGCCATCAGCCGATTACTGCACACGTGTTCCTCCGCCCCGCGGTCGACGTCCAGCCCGACGGGTACTCCCTCTGATCCATTCTGCCTCTTTTTATGGGCATTCCGCCGGTTATTCTCCGCACCCTGGGTGCGGCACTCCCCGTCCTCGTTTCACTTGTTTTTTTGTCGGGCGTGCAGCCTGCCGCTGCGCAGCATTTTACCTCGTGCCTAACGAGCGCAAACAACTCCACGGTGTTCGTTTCCGACTCGGTCGCGGTCACCCTTGGCGACGGGCAGGCGCTCGATGTGGGGGATGAGATCGCGGTCTTCACCGACGACGGCGATTGTGCAGGCGTGGTGACCTGGGAGGGGACCAATGCGGTCATCTCGGCCGCGGGCGAGGTCGATTTCGAGCCCGACAGCACGGGCGGGTTCGCGCCGGGCGAGCTGCTTCAGTTCAGGGTGTGGGATGCGTCGGAGCAGACCGTGTTCGAGGCGGGGAGCGAGGCCGTTGCGTTCGTACCCTGCACGGAGGTGAGTCCCTGCAGTCACGATGACGGGCGCTACCGCACCGATGCCTTCATGCACCTCGCGGCGATCGACGCGGCCTCAGCGTTGCCGGTCGAATTGACTTCCTTCACGGCTCGGTCGGCGGAGGCGCGGGCCGTGCTGACGTGGACGACGGCCACGGAATCGAACAATGCCGGGTTTGAGGTCCAGGTTCAGCCGGCCGACGCATCGGCCGAAGATCCGTCCTGGACGGCGCTCGGCTTCGTCGAGGGGCAGGGCACGACCGGCCAGCCGCAGACGTATCGCTACGAGACGAACGAGCTGGCGGTCGGGGCCTATCGCTTTCGGCTCAAGCAGGTCGATACCGATGGTGCGTTCGCGTACAGCCCGATCGTCGAGGTGACGCTTGCGCTGGCCTCGCCCTACGCTCTGTCCGCAGCGTACCCCAATCCGTTCCGCACCCAGGCCCAGCTCACGCTGGTGCTGGCGCGGGGACAGGACGTGCAGGTGGTGCTTTACAATACGCTCGGGCAGCGCGTGGCTCTCGTGCATGAGGGGCCGCTCACGCTGAACACGGAGCACGTTCTCGCGATCGAGGGGCGCGGGTTGCCGAGCGGGCTCTACTTCGTGCAGGTGCGCGGGGACTCGTTTCGTGCGACCCGGCGGATCACTCTGGTGAAGTAGTCTCTCCCCCTCAAGGAGCCGCACGGGCGCATCGCTGAACCCGGCGCACGTATCAACTACCAAATCATCTGCTTCATGCAGAAGACGGAGCCGCCTGATTTGATGAACTCGCTCGTGTCGACTTCGACGGGGGTGAAGCCGGCGGCGCGCAGGCGCTCGTTGGTGGTCGTGCAGCCCTGCTGGATGATCACATGCTGCCGGTCGGGGCAGTGGGCGTTGCAGGCAAAGTGATGGCGGGCCTCGGCCTCGGGCGCTTCCACCACCGTATCGAACAGGTGGTCGATGAGGGCGCGCCCCTCGGGGTCAAAGACCTCCGGGTAGATGAGTACGCTGCGGGCATCGAGCAGGCTGAAGCAGGTGTCAAGGTGGTAGAAATCGGGATCGTCGAGGTGGAGTGGAAGGACGGGGACGTCCAGCAGGTCGGTGATGTACTCGTAGGCGCGGAGGCCCGTACGGAAGCCGTAGCCACCCCAGAGCAGATAGCGGCCGGGGTGCCACAGGGCATCGCCCATGCCCTCGAAGGAGGTCTGCAGCTCGGGCGGGAGGCGCTTGATGGCGTAGTCTTGTTGCCGGAAGAAGTGTTCGAAGTGAGCCACTTCGTCCTGACGTTGGTCCGCATGCATGTGACTTAAGACGACCCCGGGCGCGTCGTGATCGGGATGGAAGTAGGGGAGCGTCTGATTAGCGCAGAAGACCATGTCCGGCAAGTCCTCTATACCCGGGACGATCTCGGTCGTGATCCCGAGTGACTCGTAGGTCGACTTGAGCACCGTCCACTGCGCTCGGGCACGCGCCCGGTCGACGGTGCCGACGTGATCGGCCATGTGGGGATTGATGACGTACTCGACGTCAAAGTGCTCGGGCGTCGTAAGAACGACGCGGTTGGGAGGGGTCACCTCGGGCAGATCGGCGAGCGCGAAGTTGAGGTCGGCTGGGGTGCGGTACATCATGGGCGAGCGGTGCGGCATGGGGCAACAGAGCGGGGAAGCGCAAGTTGTGCGCAAGGTACAACAGCCGCTCCCTCAAAACCAACCGCTCCTGCCAGAGCACAGGGCCCCTCCGAGGCGCAGGGATCAGGTGCGCAGGCGGGGCTGGTCGAAAACCCATCGGGCGAGTTGCTCGATCTCCATGTCGAATGTGATCGTAACGGTGTCGTCGCGGCTGCTGACCTGAATGCGGTCGAGCATGGCGCGCTCGGCCTCCGAAAGATCACCCCCCGTCTTGACGGCGGCGATGGCGCCCTTCACGACATCGGCGAGGTCGCTGGCGTTCTGATCGGTCGTGAGCAACAGCCGCCCGTGGACGCGCTCCTTCTGCGGGTCGAAGGTGGCGACTACATCGCGCACGGCCCGGCCGATGCGGGTGAAGCGGTTGCTGTCCTCTTGATCTACCGTTTGCAGGAGACGCTGGGTCCCCAGGTCGTAGGCGACCATCCCGATGGAGCCTTCATGCACCGACTCGGCGAAGAGGTGCGCTCCCTCGGTGCGGTCCGCCAGCGTGGATGTGCGGCCCTGATAGCGGTCGATCATCTGATGCAGTGCCGCCTCAGTTGGCGCCACGGCGATCAGGCGGTCGCTCAGTAGGGCAAACTGGGGCGCGCGGGTGCCCAGCGTTGTGAGGTGGTACACGGGGACGTCGCGGTACGTCGCCCCGTCGGATACGAGCGAATCCTGATCGGCCAAGTAGGCGCGCAGCTGATCGGGATTCATGTCGGCGAGGATGGCAAAGCCGAGACTCTGGTCGCCCGGCGAGCTGGAGTCCCCAGGGACGGCGGCGTAGACGGATTCGAGGTCGCTGGCCGGGTCGAAGCCTGTCGCGTCAATAAAGGCCTGCAGGCGCGACTGGGTCGCCTCCGAAAGCGGATTGAAGGTAACGTCGCTATCGAGCAGGCGGAGGGTAATACCGCGTTCGCTGGAGAGCGTCAGCCCGCTATTTTGCTGTAGCGTGCGCAGGTCCAGCCGCGTAACGAACCGAGCATCGGCGGGGAGCACCCGTGCGGCCTCCTCGGCCGAGGAGGTAAGCGAGGGCGTGTCGTCGCCACAGCCCCCGAGGAGGGCGAGCATCAGCAGACTCAAGACAGCGGTGGAAAGGCGGGGTAGGCGATTCATAATCAGCACAGCGGGTCGGGTGAAACAGGCGCATGGACCGGTCAAAGGACGAGTGACCGGCGGACGTTGTTACAGCCGCCCCGTTAAAAATCCTTTCGGGCGAAGATCCATCCGGCGAGGCCGTAACAGACGGCGCCAAAGCCCATCGATGACCAGTAGGGGTACCATGACGATACGGCTTCGCCTTTGGAGAGCGTGCCTACTGTCGCGGAGACCTCTGCGAAGTTGGGCAGCGTATGATAGAGTCCCCAGAAGACCGGGCGCCATGTAGTGTTCAGCTGGTTGGCGAGCGTGTCGGAGCCGGCCAGGAAGAGGGAGACGAAGATGAGGCCATAGGAGACGATGAGCGTCAGGGCCGTGCTCTCGGTCCAGGCGCCCATCAGGACGACGGAGGCGTAGATAGCGCCAAACATGGTCAGGACCAGGGCAATGGACAGGAGGAAGCGGGCGTTCCAGATGCCCGTCTTGATCGACATGATCAGCCAGACGCCGCCGAGCAGGTAGATACAGAGGAGCAGCATCGCAGCCCAGACGCCGAGCACGTGGCCGAACATGAGCTGCGGGCGGCTCATCGGTTTGGCGAGCAGGAGGTCGACGTGGCCGCGCTCCAGCATGCTGGAGAAGAGCGGTGCGGTCGCGAAGAGGGCGAGCAGGATGCCCAGCCAGTAGGCCGTGCCGGCTACAGCGGCTTCGACCGCGACGACGATCCGGCGCAGGTTCAGCGCCTCACTGATGGCATCGCCCTCCCCGCTCGATGGCGTGGCGTCCTGCCCGAATAGGCGAATGCCGGCCAGCGACCCTTCCACGATGTCGAGGTTGAGGGCAAACGCGGCCAGGAGGAGCACGAGCGTGCTCACGACGAACAGGCCGATGACTGTTTTCTTGGCCCACAGCTCACGAAACGTCAGCAGCACGATGCCAGCGAGGGAAGTCATGTGAGGATGTGGAATGGTGGAAGAGGGTCAACCGTCAGGATGCGTCGTTGGCGGCGTTTTCTTGACCGACGACGTCGATGAAGTAATCTTCGAGCGAGCGCCGCACCGGGTGGACGGCGTCGATCTGGACGTCGGCCGCGCGAAGCTGGTCGATCCGTGCGTTCAGGTCGTTTCGGTCCTCGGCGCGCAGACGGAAGCGCTGCAGGTCGGGTGCACTCGGGGGATTGTCCTCGACGCGCCGGAGCGCATCGCCAGCCGCGGCGAGCACTTCGTTGGGGATGGCCGTAGCGATCAGATCGTAGATGCGCTCGGTGGTGGTTAGCTCCTCGACTGTGCCGTGGCGCACGAGCCGCCCCTCGTGCAGGATGGCAACGCGGGTGCAGACCTTTTCCACCTCCGAAAGCAAGTGCGAGTTCAGGAAGATGGTCTTCCCTTCATCGTAGAGCCAAAGCAGCAGATCCCGGATCTCGCGCCGGCCTACCGGGTCGACCCCGTCGGTCGGCTCATCCAGAAACACCAGGTCGGGATCGTTCATCAGGGCCTGCGCCAGCCCGACCCGCTGCATCATGCCTTTCGAGTACTTCTTGATCTTGGTGTCGCGCCACTTCGTCATCCCCACCGTGTCTAACAGTTCGGGGATGCGCTCGACCCGCTGCTCGGCGCCGACACCGGAGAGCCGTCCGTAGAGGTGGAGCATCTGCTCGGCGGTGAGGAAGTCGGGAAAGCGGTGCTTCTCCGGCAGAAACCCGATACGGTGGCGGGCGGCCGCCTCGTCGACCGAGCGGCCAAAGAGGGTTGCGCGCCCTTCCGAAGTGAAAGCGATGCCGAGCAGGATTTTGAGCAGCGTCGTCTTACCCGCTCCGTTCGGCCCGAGCAGCCCGAAGATTTCGCCCTGCTTCACGGTCAGGCTTACATCGCGCAGGGCTTGCACGGTGTCGCGACCAAGGAAGCCGCTTCGGTAGGTCTTCGAGAGCGACTCAACGTGGACCGCCGGGTCGGGCATGGGAGATCAGGGGCTGGTGGCAGAGGGTTGAGTTACATAACGCATGACCCGCCGGGCAGTGTTACAGCGGCATGACTCAGTCGCTGCCTTCGGCGTTGACCGGGGCATCGGACGGGGCCTTCGGGTCGGTGATGGCGCGGGGCGGTGGATTGTCGTCGGGGCGAGTGTAGACGGTTCGGCGGGGGAAGGGGATCTCGATGCCGAGCTCATCGAAGGCACGCTTGAGGCGCAGGCGCAGCTCGCGCTCGGCGGGAAACTGCTCGCCGGGCCGCACCTTCATCACGATGCGCGCCGTCACGGCCGATTCCCCAAAGTCGGTGATTGCCTGCACGGTGGGCGCCTCCTCCATCAGGATGTCCGGATCGGTGGCCTCCATCCACTCATTCGCCACGCGCTCCATCACGGGCAGGATGGTTTCGATGTCTTGCTCATACGAGAGCCCGACGGGCACCACTACGCGCGCAAACTCGATGCTCCGGTTACCGAAGACGCGCAGCTCGCCGGCCGGGACCATCAGCAGCTCGCCGTCGAACCTGCGGACTTTGATCAACCGCACGCCAATATCTTCGACCGTCCCCGTGTCGTTGCCGATGCGCACGAGGTCGCCAACGTGGATGATGTCGTCGAAGAGCAGGAAGATCCCCCCGATGACATCTTTGACAAGCGTCTGCGCCCCAAAGCCGATGGCCAGACCGGCGATGCCCGCCGTGGCCAGCAGAGCGCCTACGTCCACGTTGAGCTCGCTGAGGGCCATGATGGCCACGATGGGCCAGATCACGTAGCGCCCCGCCGAAGTCAGCAGGTTGCCGATCGTGTAGGTGCGCTGGCGTTTGGGGGCGTGCGCGGGCAGATCCTCGACGCGCCCCTTCCAGCGGGTAACGGCGCCATCGAGGAGACGCAGTACCACGATGCCAAGGGCAACGATGAGGGCGATCTGCAGGAGCGTCCCGGCTATGGCGGTCCACACGGCGGGATCCGTTGCTGCCTCCTGAAGCTGATTTATGAGCCGGGGGAGCGTGGAGGCGGGGGTAGAGTCGGCAGCCTGCAGAGGGGCGGCGAGCACCACAGAAGCGAGCGGCGTCATAATAGGATCTGAGGAGCAATGCCCTGGGGGGGCAAGGGCGAGCGCAGGCAGTAGAATCAGCTTTTATCGGTAAGCGCCTCCACGCTGGGGAGGGGCGACCCTTCAAGGAACGTTAGCATCGCGCCGCCGCCGGTCGAGACGTGGCTGACGCGGTCGGTGTAGCCCGCCTCGGCCAGCGCAGCCACCGAGTCACCGCCGCCCACGACGGTAAAGGCGCCGGCGTCGGTGGCCTCGGCGAGCGCCTCGGCCATCGCACGAGTGCCGGTTGCGAACGGCTCCATTTCGAAGACGCCCATCGGCCCGTTCCAGATGATCGTTGCAGCGTTGTGCAGCGCCGAGCGATAGGCGTCGATCGTAGCCGGACCGATGTCGAGGCCCATCCAGCCTTCGGGAATATCGCCCTCCACCGTTTGCGTCGCGGCGTCCGCGCTGAAGTCGTCGGCAATCACGTGATCGCTGGGAAGCGCGATGGTATCGGGGGCGCGGTCGTACAGAACCTCGGCGCGGTCGAGCCGGTCTTCTTCGACGCGTGAACCGCCGACCTCGTGGCCGAGCGCCTTCAAGAACGTATAACTCATCGCCCCACCCACAAGTACCTGATCGGCTTTATCGGAGAACGCCTCGATGACGCCAATCTTGTCCGACACTTTGGCGCCTCCGAGCACAACCACCAGTGGGACCTCGGGATGGTCACGGACCCGGGTGAGGACCTCGATCTCGCGCTCCATAAGGAGCCCCATCGCCGCTTGGGTCATCTGCCGAGCGACGCCTTCGGTAGAGGCGTGGGCGCGGTGGGCAGCGCCGAAGGCGTCATTAACGTAGACATCGGCCAGTTCGGCCAGTTCGGCGGCGAAGACCTCATCATTATTCTTCTCCCCCGGCTCGAAGCGCGTGTTCTCCAGCAGCATGACACTGCCCGCGGGCATGTTATTGATCACTTCTTTCACCGCGGCCCCCGTGGTGTTACTGGAAAAGCGGACGCGCTCGCCCAGCAAATCCTCCAGATGATCGGCCACGCACGAGAGGCTCAGGTCGGGGTCGGGTTTGCCGCCGGGACGGCCGAGGTGGCTCATGAGAATGGCTTTGCCCTCGGCGTCGATGATGCGGCGGATGGTGGGCAGCGCGGCCCGGATGCGCGTGTCATCACCCACGCGCCGGTTCCCCTTTTCATCATCGAGCAGCGGGACGTTAAAATCGACCCGAGCGAGAACGCGTTGGCCCTGCAGGTCGAGGTCGTTGAGTGTCAGCTTATCCATAAACGAGCGGGCGGTCAGTCAGCCTGAAAAGGAACGGATCCGGCATACACCGAAGCGGGAGGCAGCAGCCCCCCGCTCCGACGATGCATCAGCGATTACGCACCGGCGTTCATCAGCCGTTCGACGGCATCGACAGTGCGGTTGGCATAGCCCCACTCGTTGTCGTACCAGCCGATGAGCTTGACCATCGAGCCGGACGCCATCGTGGAGGGTGCATCGAAGACGCACGAGTGCGGGTTGTGGATGATGTCAACGGAGACGAGCGGTTCCTCGCTGTACTGGAGGATGCCGTTCATCGCGCCGTTGGCGGCTTCGCGGAAGGCCGCGTTGACCTCATCGGTGGTGACATCCTGACCGAGGTTGGCGACCATATCCGTTACCGAGCCGTCCTGCACGGGCACGCGCATCGCCATACCGTCGAGACGCCCTTCGAGGTGGGGGAGTACCTGCTCCACGGCCTTGGCCGCGCCGGTTGTCGTCGGGATGATCGACTGGGCGGCGGTGCGAGCGCGGCGGAGATCCTTGTGCGGCCCGTCGACGATGTTCTGCGACGAGGTGTAGGCGTGAACGGTGGTCATCAGCACGCTCTCGATACCAAAGGTGTCATCAAGGACCTTAACCATTGGCGCGAGGCAGTTGGTCGTGCAGCTCGCGTTGGAGACGATTTCTTCGTCGCCGGTCAGGATGTCGTCGTTGACGCCGAGCACGAGCGTAGCATCGATCTCGCTCTTGGCCGGGGCCGATATGACCACTTTGTCTGCACCGGCAGCCAGATGCTTAGCCGCCTCGTCCCGGGTGCGGAAGAGGCCCGTCGATTCAATCACGACGTCGGTGTCGTGCTCGCCCCAGGGGAGGTTCGAGGGATCTCTTTCGTTGAAGACGCGGAACCGGTCGCCCCCCACGATAAGTGCGCCGTCCTGCACCTCGACATCGAAGGGAAGGGGGCCATGCGCCGAGTCGTACTTGAGCAGGTGGGCCAGCGTGTGGGCGTCGGTCAGGTCGTTGACGCCGACGATGTCGTAAATATCCTCGTTGCGCTCGAGGATGGAGCGGAAGACCAACCGGCCGATGCGTCCAAATCCGTTGATACCGAGCTTGATAGCCATGAGAGTGTCGGGATTATCGTGAGAGTTCGCGGAAAGGGGTGATGCGCAGTAGCTGCAGTGGCGCAGAAACGCTTGTACTCAAATGCTAACTGTTATGGTTGTACCGAGGCAAGAGGTAGTGGTCCTGTAGGACAGAAACTTAGTAAAAAACACATGCAAAAAGATAGTAGGTCGTACGGACTCTCGCTCTACAGGAAACGAAAGCCGGACGGCGCGTTAAAGCGTGCGCCGAAAAGATTGCGAGTCCATCATCCATCGGCTATCATAGGACTCGCCTCAACGTACCGGATGATGTGCGGCCCCGCAGTACCCTCTGCCGGGCGGCCGCCCCGATTTCTTTCACTCGACTGGTCACGCTGTAATCGTTTATGTCTGCTCTGAAAACACCTGAAAAGACGTCCAAGCGGCAAGAGCTGCGTCAAGATAGTATCGTTACGCTCTATGCCAAGGCGTTGATGTATTTCGAAGAAAACCGAAACGTCGTCTACGGGGCCCTGGCGGGCGTGGTCGTTGTGGCGCTCGGGATTGCTGGCTATGCGTATTACCAGACGCAGCAGCAAGAGCAGGCCCAGCAGCTGCTTGCCCAAATCGTCACCACCTACGAGCAGGGCAACTATCAGCAGGCGCTCGACGGTACGGCTGAAACCCTCGGCCTCCTCGAGATTGCCGACCAGTACGGCGGCACGCAGGCAGGCAATCTCGCCACCTTCTACGCCGCCGATGCCCTCTACCGGATGGGCGAATTCGACCGGGCCCTGACCTATTTCCAGCGGTTTGACAAGACGAATGATCTGATCGGGGCTAGCGCGCTTGCGGCCGAGGCGGCCATCTACGAGAGCCGGGATGCGTTCGCCACGGCGGCGAAGCGCTATCAGGAAGCGGCCCATCAGTTTGAGAGCGACCTCACGACGCCCCGCTATCTGATGGACGCCGGAGAGGCCTACGTCGAAGCAGGAGAGTACGAGCAAGCGCTCTCCGTCTATCAGACGATCAAGGACGAGTATCCCGAATCGGAGCAGGCGCAAAACATCGACCGCTACATTGCGCAGGTTCGGGCCCGGCAGCAGTAGCGCCGCGCATCCGCCCCCCGATCCCCATCCTGATCCCTGATTGCCGCTCTCGCGCGTCATGCCTACGATCTTAGTCGTTGATGACGAGGCCAGCATTCGCCGGACGCTCCGCGAGATCCTCGAATATGAGGACTACGACGTGGCCGAAGCCAAGGATGGCGAAGCAGCCCTGGAGGCCATCCGTTCGACGTCGTACGACCTCGTGTTGCTCGACGTGAAGATGCCTGGGCGCGACGGCATGGAGGTCCTGAAGGTCATCGCCGAAGAGCTCCCCGATCTGCCCGTCGTGATGATCTCCGGCCACGGGACCATCGAAACGGCCGTAGAAGCGACCAAGCTGGGGGCGTACGACTTCATTGAGAAGCCGCCCGACCTCAACCGGTTGCTCGTGACGCTCCGCAACGCCATGAATCGGCGTGAGTTGGAGTCCGAAAATCGCCGGATGCGCCAGACCATCGCCGAGCAGCAAGAAGGCGAACTCGCGCCGATCATCGGAGAGAGCGCCGCCATTCAGGAGATTAAAGATACGATCGATCGCGTGGCACCCACCGAGGCGCGTGTGCTGGTTATGGGCGAAAACGGCACGGGTAAAGAGCTCGTTGCCAAGTGGATCCATCAGAAGTCGAACCGAAGCGATGGGCCGCTCGTGGAGGTCAACTGTGCGGCGATCCCGAAAGAGCTGATCGAGAGTGAGCTCTTCGGGCACGAGAAGGGCTCGTTCACGGGAGCGACGCAACAGCGCATCGGCAAGTTCGAGCTGGCCGATGGCGGGACGCTCTTCCTCGATGAGGTGGGCGACATGAGCCTCTCGGCGCAGGCCAAGGTTTTGCGCGTCCTACAGGAGAACAAGATCGAGCGCGTCGGCGGCGACCGCAGCATTCCAGTCGATGTGCGCGTGGTGGCCGCGACGAACAAAGATCTGCTCGAAGAAATCGAGGAGGGGACCTTCCGCGAAGACCTCTATCACCGCATCGGCGTAATTCTGATCGATGTGCCGCCTCTCCGCAAGCGCCGCGCCGACATTCCGCCCATCACGCGCTACTTCGCCGATCAGCTGGCGCGCCGCAACGGGTTGCCGCCCAAGCAGTTTTCCGACGAGGCGCTGGACCAGATGAAGCGCTACGAGTGGCGCGGTAACGTCCGAGAGCTCAACAACGTCATCGAGCGGCTCATCATCATGAGCGATAGCGACGAAATCGACGCCGCCGATGTGGAGCAGTACATCCGCCCGTCCAGCGGTAGGGCCTCGCCCGCGCTGGAGCTCATCAGCCGGTACGATGACTTTTCGGATGCGCGCGATCACTTCGAGAAGGTCTTCATCGAGCGGAAGCTCGACGAGAATGACTGGAATGTGAGCCAGACGGCCAAGACCATCGGCATCCAGCGCTCGCATCTCTACAATAAGCTGAATAAGTACGGGATCGAGCGCGACGAGTAGCGCCATCCCGCTCTATCGGCCAGGCTCCCTATCTGGTTTTCGACCTATCTGGTTTTCGATGCGCATGAGCTTACTCGAAGTCGATCAGTTGACCAAGCAGTACGACACCGGGGCCGAGGAGCCGCTCGTGGTGTTGCGCGGCGTGTCGATGACCGTCGAGGCGGGCGAGATCGTGGCGGTGATGGGCGAGAGCGGCGCCGGAAAGAGCACGCTGCTTCACCTGCTCGGGGCGCTCGACCGCCCCACGAGCGGCACGGTCGTGTGCGCCGGGAACGACCTGTTTGCCAAAGATGATGAGGCGCTCGCCCAGTTCCGTAACACCTCAATTGGTTTCGTCTTCCAGTTTCATCATCTGTTGCCCGAGTTCACTGCGCTGGAGAACGTCGCGATGCCGGCCCTCATCCAGCATCGAAAGATAGCGGATGTTCGCCCGCGTGCGCTGGAGCTGCTCGATACGCTGGGCCTCGCCCCCCGTGCCGAACACCGGCCGAGTGCGCTGTCGGGTGGAGAGAAGCAGCGCGTGGCCGTAGCCCGGGCACTCATGAACGAACCCGCCCTCATTCTCGCCGATGAGCCGACGGGCAATCTCGATGCCCAGACAGCCGAGCCGCTCCATCAGGAGATCCTGCGGCTCAGTGAGTCCATGAATCAAACCTTCGTACTGGCGACGCACAACCCGTCGCTCGCCGCGATCGCCGATCGGGTCTTTCGGATCGAACACGGAGCTCTGGTACCTCACCCGATCTCATCCGATGACGGATAATTTCTTTCAGTTTATATTGAAACTGATCCCGGGGCTTTGCGTGCATGCTACAGCACCGCCGGATCGAGCGGTCGCCTGCCCTTTCTCCTCATGCAAGCATCGCGACGGTCATGAATGTCGAGTTGTTGGAGTCGGTTCGAGACGCCATCGTCTTCCATCCCGAGCAGTTCTGTGCAGCTCAGTGGGCCTTTGCCCGCAACACGCGAGCCGTGCTTGATACGGGAGCTCGCCCCGAGGGCTTCAAGTGCTGTATTGCCGGACACGCGCTACTCCAAAGCGGACGGTATTCGCGGGCGGCGCTTCTGCGTGCCGGTGGATTTCATGATGGCGTGCGCCTCTGGCCCGAAGCAGGTCAAGTACTGGATCTCACGGTTGCCCAGCGTGATGAGCTCTTTTTCCCGAGTCAGTGGGATAGCCCCTACAAGCAACGCTACTACCTTTGCCGGGCTGCGGAGGAAGCGGAGATTGCAGGGGCCTACATCGACTATTTCGTCAGCATGTACGCAGATCCGGCGCCAGAAAACTCGACTCCGGGCCAGCACACCGACCGGGACTCGCGCCGCGTGCCCGCCGAGGGGCCGGCTATCGAAAGCGCCCTTCGGTGACGAGGGAGTCGTCTCCTTCGGATATCGGACTATCGGACGTGGGTGAGGCGCCGCGTCGCGCTGAAGGAGTCGCCTCGCGCGCGCATGAGGTAGAGCCCGCTTGGGAGCCGCCCGCCGTTGACCTTGAACTCATGCTTCGTGTTGGGGGCCAGCGGTCCGCTGTGCACGACGGCGACGCGCTGGCCGAGCGTGTTGTAGAGCGCAATCTCCACGTTTTGCTGTTCTGCCACGGTCAGCGCCACGTTGGCCCGATTCTGAAACGGATTCGGATAGGGGGCCGAGAGCCGAAAGGCCTCTGACATCGTCAGGGTAACTTCAACGGTCGCGCTGTACTCGAAGGCGCCATCGTAGTCCACTTGCTTCAGCCGAAAGCGATAGCTACCGAAATCAAGTTCCTTCGTTTCATAGCGGTAGGTTCGGGGCTTGGACGTCGTGCCATGCCCCTCTACAAAGTCCAGCGTCGTCCATGACGTTGTCTCCGTATCGGCATCGCCGGGCTGGATTTGCACCTCAAACCCGGCGTTGTTCGTCTCCGTCGCGGTCTGCCATTCCAGCGCGGTGCGGTTGCCATCGACGCGGGCGTCAAAGGAGGTCATTTCGACGGGAAGGGTGGAAGAGGCGTCGATCTCGGAGAGGGTGAAAACGCGGTCTGTTGTGTAGAGGCCATCGTCTTTGCAGAGCACGTCGCCCTCCTCGCAGGGCGTATACGCAAGGCCGCTACTGCCTGCGTCGTATTCCACGTCTTCGGATGCGTCCCATACCCGTACTTTTAACGCTTCCTGGGGGTCGTACCCATTGGAGTAATCGTCGAACTCATTTCCACGGGCTGCCGCAATTGAGGTTTGTGATCCGTCCCAGGTTGCCATTCCTGCGCATGTACCGTCATCCGCAAAAAGAGCAACTTCATCACCAGATTGCAGCTCGTGTCCATCACCGAGTGATGTCACGATCGTTTCTGGGATGATTAGTGTTGCGTTATTCAGATTAGATACACAGTCGGTGAAGTGCTCCTGTGCGAGGACCGGTGGGGTCAACGAGAGGAAGAGCATGACCGGAAGGAATGCCGTGAAGAGGCGGGTGGCGTAGCGCGTGGATGCCATCGGTTCGGGATGCTTAGTGTGGCAGGTTGGTTATTTGCCTGCTCACCTATCATCCAAAAGATATACCGTGGGAATCCTTTGGATCGTCTAAGGAGACTGAGCGCCTATCTATTCGGGTCCGATGAGACGATAAGCGCGACTAAATCGCTGTCCAATCGCGCTATAAACCGATTTGATGATTTATGTCTGCGCGGGCATCATCAATACTTCACTGTATCAGGGGATTAGTGAATTGCGGCGCTATATGGAGAAAAAAACCCATTTATGTAGAAACGTAATAAGAGGCGGCGAATCTGTCTTCTTTGGGGTACGTCGTGTATGTTGCGGCGGCGCCGGATAAAGGGTGCCGAAACGCCACGATTTAGAATTATCGCGTTCTGGGACGATGCACTGGATCGATTGGGGAATCGTCGTGGCGTACATGGTCGCGACGCTGGGCGTGGGGGGGTACCTGTCGCGCCGCGCCTCGGGCTCGCTGGAGGATTTCTTCGTCTCGGGGCGGTCGCTGCCCTGGTGGTTAGCCGGCACGTCGATGGCCGCGACCACCTTTTCGATTGACACCCCGCTCTACATCGCCGGGGTCGTTGGCGAACGCGGGATCGCCGGAAACTGGGAGTGGTGGGCCTTTGGCATCGGCCATGTGGTGCTAATTTACGTCTTCGCGCGCCTCTGGCGTCGCAGCGCCATCGTCACCGACGCCGAGCTCATCGAGCTGCGCTACGGCGGCCGGCCGGCTGCCATTCTGCGTGGCGTCAAAGCCTTTCTATTCGCCGTGCCAATCAACTGCATCAGTATCGGTTACATCATGCTGGCGGCGGTGAAGGTAATCGGGGCGCTGGGTTTGTGGTCGAGCCTCGGATGGGCCGAAGGCGAGCAAATCGCCGGGATGGATCCCAAGCTGCTGACTGTCATCGGGGTGACGGTTCTCGTGGTGCTCTATGCCGGACTCTCGGGCCTCTGGGGTGTGGTGGCAACCGATTTCTTTCAGTTCGTGCTGGCGCTGTTGGGAGCAGGCGCGGTGGCCATTTACGCCATCGGCAGTCCGGAGGTAGGCGGCCTCTCTGGCCTCGTGGCAAAAGCGCAGACGCAGACGGATTTCGACGTGCTCGCTTTCGTGCCGATCACCTGGAGCCCGGATCAGTGGTGGCGCGTCGGGTGGAGTGCCTTCGCTGGGATTTCGGCCACCACATTTGGGGCGTACGTATTTCTCCAATGGTGGACGTTCCGCCGTTCTGATGGCGGGGGCGAGTTTATCCAGCGCTTGGCTGCCGCGCGCACCGAGGATGATGCTGAGAAGGCGGCATGGCTCTTCAACATCATGAACTATGTCGTGCGCACGTGGCCATGGGTGCTGGTAGCGCTGGCGGCGCTGGTGTTGTATCCCAATCTGGAGGATCCGGAGCTGGGTTACCCGCGCCTGATGCTCGATTTTCTTCCCGTGGGAATGCTGGGTCTCGTGGTGGCCTCTCTCGTGGCGGCCTTCATGAGCACCGTGTCGACGCTGATCAACTGGGGGGCCTCCTACATCACGAATGACCTCTACAAGCGCTTCATTCATCCGGAGGCCCCGCAGCGCGAGTTGGTCATGGTTGGGCGCGCGGCGTCGGTGATCGTGGCAATCTTCGGGGCGATGGCCGCCTTCTTTTCGGATCGAGTGGCGACGGTCTTTCGCCTGGTCATCGCTATCGGGACGGGGCCGGGGGTGGTGCTCATCCTGCGCTGGTTTTGGTGGCGGATCAACGCCTGGGCCGAGCTCTCGGCCATGCTGGCCGGCTTCGTCGTTGGGCTGCTCACGACGGTCGTGCCGGTGCTCACCATCGACGACTTCGGCCTGCGCCTCTTGCTGATCACGGCGTTGACGACGCTCATCTGGCTAACGGTGATGAGCCTGACCCCACCCGAGTCTCCAGAAACGCTCGATCGCTTTTACCGCATCGCTCGGCCGGGGGGGACGGGTTGGGCAGTGCAGCGAGCGCGCACCGGGTTGGCGCCGGGCCACTCGCTCAAGAGGAGCCTGCAGCGTACGGGGGCAGCCTTGCTCATTTTGTTCGGGGCCATGTTTGGCATCGGCGGGGTGCTGCTGCTGCGCTGGGGTGTTGCCGGGGCGATGCTGGCGACGGCGGCCTGGGGCGGCGTCTGGCTCTATCGGCTGCGCAGTCCCGAGGACACGAGGCCGTCCGCGGGGTGATGTTACAACGTTTTTGCGGACGATACGCATCCGATCCGTCCGCTACTCAGGGGTTCTGTAGTGGCGTGGAGCGGCGCTGAGGGCAGGTTAAGGACAGCGACGGAGGACACGGCGCCTTCCGATCAGCCGCGCCGACAGGGAAACACCGGTGCTGAGCCGATCATTTCAGTGTCACGCTTTTGCATCGGTAAACTTCGTGGATCATGGCTGTCATTCGATCCCTTCCTTTATTCCCGCTGGGGCTGGTGCTATACCCCAACGAGCGCCTCCCGCTACACATCTTCGAGGAGCGCTACAAGGACCTCACGCGCTACTGCCTGGGCGAAGAGGCTCCGTTTGGGATCGTGCATTTCGAGGAAGGCAAGATGGCTGAGGTGGGGTGCACCGCTCGCATCGTGCAAGTGATCAACGAGTATGACGATGGCCGCAAGGATATTCTGGTCGAAGGGGAAGACCGCTTTGAGTTAGAGCAGCTCTTCAGCACCGAAAGTTACTACACGGCTGATGTCCAGCTCATCGACGAGCCGGATGAAGAGGTCGACTATCAGGTGCGCGAGCGCGTCATCACCCAGCATATGAAGCTGTTGGAGCTGGCCGGGCGCACCGTGCGGCCCGGGCTCTATCAGGATGTCGAATACCTGTCGTTCGTCCTGGCACAGAATGCCGGATTGGACGATGAGCAGAAGCAGGACCTGCTCGAAATCGAATCGGAAAACGAGCGCATCCAGTACCTGATCGAACACTTCGAGCAGCTAATCCCGAAGATCGAGGAGCAGGAAGACTTCCGCCGGAAGGTCCGCTCGAACGGCCACTTCAAAGATTTCCCGCCGGAGCAGGTGTAGCGCATCGGTGTGGTGCATTCATCCGTTCGATAAGGGCGGAGCGGGCGGTTGGACTTTCGTCCGCGCGGTTGGCAGATTGATCGCGTTAGTCGTTGCCTCCATCGAGATCTTGTTGCTATGCCTGCTGAGATTGGTCCGTACACGCTCTATACCATCGAAACCGGCCGCTTCCGTCTCGACGGCGGGGCGATGTTCGGCATCGTGCCGAAACCGCTCTGGACCCAGCGCATTCCTGCCGATGAGCGCAATCGCATTCCCCTCAATATGCGCTGCCTGCTGATCGAGGGGCCGGACCGGCTCATCTTGATCGATAATGGCATCGGGGATACCTACTCCGACAAGTTTGCCGACATCTACGGCATCGATCACACGTATGCGGATCTGCACAGCTCGCTGGAAGCAGCCGGATTTAATGCGCACGACATCACCGATGTGATCCTGACGCATCTACACTTCGATCACTGCGGCGGCACGACGCAGCGCCGGGGGGATGCGCTGGGGCTCACGTTTCCGCAGGCTCGCCATCACGTGCAGCGGGCCCACTGGCACTGGGCGAACGACCCGACCCCAAAGGAGAGAAACTCCTTTCTGCAGCCCAATTTTGCACAGGTGGAGGCGGCTGGGCAACTTCATCTGCTCGATGGGCCGCAGGAGCTCTGGCCTGGCATTTCAGTACATTTGGTGAATGGCCATACCGAAGCGCAGCAAATAGTTAAGATTTCGGACGGGGCGGACGATACACTAGTATACGTGGCCGACCTATTGCCCACGACCGCGCATCTGGGACCTGCCTGGACGATGGCGTACGACGTGCGTCCGCTCGTCACCATCGAAGAGAAGAACGACGTTCTCGACCGGGCCTGCGACGCCGGGTGGTCGCTCTTCTTCGAGCATGACCCGGAGGTCGCCGTAGCCGACGTCGCGCGGACGGATCGAGGCATCACTACCGTCGAGCCGCGCCCGCTTGATGCGCTTTAACGCAAGACGACGAAGCATCTATGTCGACCCTCTTTTCCAAGCCGCCCATCCTAAACGCTCGTGCCAGCTCCTTTAACGTTCGCCTTCAAAAAGTGCGCTCGCAGTTAGCGCAGGTACATCACGATCTCAAAAATCCGCTCTCGGTGATTGATGGCAACGCCCAGTTTCTCCTGGAACTGCAACAGGCGCTTAACCTTGATGAGCAGGCCGTCGCGTCGGTGGAAGACATCCAGGAGGCCGCCATCGAGCTGCGGTCATCGATGGAGAAGTTGCAGGAGCTCCGGGACGATCTGGAACCAAGCCCCCGCGAGTAACGTCAAGAACACCCCGGTCGCTTGGATTCAATGAATCGCACGGCCGGGACCTTGCGCCGGGTTGTGTCTGAAGCGCCTGATCGGTAGATTGTATTTGCGATCCAGGAAATCCCTGATGCGTAGAGCCCGGCTATCTGCTTTTCTTCTGTACCAATTATTGACCTGAGTATCGAGATAACCGCTACAGACGACGCGTTGGAGATCTCTTCACAGACGCCAAGCCCCCCCAACCGGAACGTGACTTCAGCTCCCGCATACGGGATCGAGTCGGACCGCTGGGCCGATAATTGGTGTCGCGCCGTTTGGCGCTGTTCCATCGCGTAGACGACGAAAAGATAGTTTACACGCTCAATCCTCAGGTTATCGTCATGGTAGCACGCTCCCTCCTCCGCTCTGCCCTTCACGCCCGCTGGGTCTGGGTGGCCACCGCCGTTCTTCTGCTGTCCGTTGGCACCCCACCCGATGCACAGGCCCAGCCCGGCAAAGCCGCGGTCCCCTTCCTTCAAATTGCCCCCGACAGCCGGGCCGCAGGCATGGGGAATACGGGCGTGGCACTGGCTGACAACGCCAACGCGATGTGGTGGAATCCTGCCGGACTCGGCTTTCAATCCGAAACGCAGATCGGGTTGACGCACGCCAACTGGCTCCCTGAGTTTAACGCCGATCTCTTTTACGAGTACCTCGTCGGTACGTATCACGTACCCGGCGCCGGTACCTTTGGCGCCCAAGTCACGTTCCTCAACCTGGGCGAAAGCGAGCGCCGCATCGGCCCGGGCGAAGAGGGACTGATCAGCACCTTCCGCTCCTATGACCTTGCTGTGGGAGGGTCGTACGGCGTCAAGCTTTCAGATCGCTTCGCTTTCGGGACCAGCCTGCGCGCCATCTACTCGAACCTGGCCCCCGAGACACAGGACATCGACAGCGGAACGGCCTTCTCCGCCTCGTTTGATCTCTCCGGCCTCTACCGGACGCGGCCTCTCGCTGTGGGCAACTCGGACGTAACCATCTCTGCCGGGATGAATCTGGCTAACATGGGCCCGGCCATCAGTTACAATGAGGTCGATGAGCCCCTCCCGATGAGCCTGCGCTTTGGTACGGCCTTCGACATCCAGTTCGACGAGTACAACTCGCTCACAATCACGAATGACTTCAACAAGTCGCTCGTGAGCGTCGACGAAGAGATGCGAATCTCTGATGGCGATACGACTTTTGTGTCCAACCCCGATCCGTTTTATCAGTCGATCTTTACCTCCTGGAGCTCGGCTGATGGTATCACCGGCCCCGATGGTGAGGCCTCCTCGCTCAGCGTCCTGGAGCAGTTTACCATCGGCACCGGGCTGGAGTACTGGTACGACGATCTCTTTGCGCTGCGGACCGGCTACTTCTACGAGCATCCCAACAACGGTAACCGCGAGTTCCTGACCTTCGGGGCGGGACTGCGCTACAACATCATCGGCGTCGACATCTCCTACCTGTACGCGATGGAGGAGGAGAGTCCGCTCGCAAACACCCTCCGGTTCTCGCTGCTACTGACCTTCCGGAAGTAACCGAGCGCTTGTGGGGGGCGTCTGATACATTCCCTTGGCTCCTGCCCGCATATGCCGGGCAGGAGCTTTTTTGTGGCCTCTCGCTGTTAATCTGATTACCCGCCGATTTCATGGCCGACGCCATGCGCGCATTGGGGCAAGCGCTCTGGGCTGATGGCGGAACGCTGCTTGCCAGCGGAGCGGCCCTGTTGGCGCTGGTAGGAATGGGCGAAGGACTCCGTGCCCTCGGATGGACCGCTCGCAGCTCGCGCAATATCGTCCACGCTGGGGTGGGCCTGTTCGTCGCGTCGACGCCATTGCTCTTCGCGGGGCCGGTGCCGGTCTACCTGCTGGCTGTGGCGTTTGTCTTGATCAATACAGCGGCGTGGCAGGGCGGATGGTGGGCGGGTATTCACGGCGACGGCGCATCGAGTTGGGGCACCGTGACCTTCCCGCTCGCGCTCCTTCCCGCGCTGGCGGCGACGTGGTCGCTCGATCCCGATCGCCTCTTTGCGCTCCAGACCGCCTTCCTCGTTCTCGCCGTCGCCGATCCGATGGCGGCCTGGGTTGGCACCGCACGGGGTGCGGCGTCGTCGTATCAGTTGGGCTCTACATCAAAATCGATTCCGGGGAGTATCGCCTTCGCCCTGACCAGTTGGATCGTGGCTACCGGGGCACTGCTCATCTTCAACCGGACGAGTGCACTCCCGTGGAGTCTTGTCGAAGTGCTTGCAGCAGGCAGCCTGGTAGCGTTGATGAGCACCGTGGTGGAGGCGCTGAGCGGGCGCGGTTGGGATAATCTGTTTATTGTGGTGGCCGTGCTCGCCGTGCTACTCCCGCTGGCGCATCACCCCGAGCAGTGGCCCGTGCTCGTGCTCGCCGTCGCTGCCGGCGGAGTCTTTGCCGGGGTTGCCTATTCGCTACAGGCGCTCGACGCGTCCGGTGCGGTGGCGGGCGGCCTGCTCGCCGCTGCGCTGGTGGGTTTGGGCGGATGGGCCTGGATCGTGCCTGGGCTCGTATTTTTCGTCCTGTCCAGCGCGCTTTCGCGCATTGGGCAGGGGCTGAAGCATGAACTGCATCAGCGGAGCGAGAAGGGTGTGGTGCGCGATGCGGGTCAGGTTTACGCCAACGGAGGCGTCGCGTGGGGGTTGCTCCTCGTGTATGTGGCTGCCCCTCATCCGGATCTGTGGATCGGTTTCCTGGGCGCCTTCGCGGCAGCCGCGGCCGACACCTGGGCGACTGAGTTGGGGGCGCTTTCACCACGACAGCCCCGCTCGCTGCGGACGGGCCGCCGGGTGCCCCGGGGTACCTCGGGCGCCGTCTCCCTCACCGGCACGCTGGCCTCGCTCGGGGGCGCTGCCAGCATTGGCCTGAGCGCAGCGCCGTTCCTGGCCGAAATAGAGGGGCTGGTCCCAGCCTGGGCCGGAGTTGCGATCGTGGTGGGGAGCGGCGTCGTTGGCGCAATCGCCGATAGCCTGGCCGGGGCAACGGTGCAGGTGCAGTACCGCGATCCCGAGACGGGTGCACTGGTCGAGCAGCCTCGCCGGGAGGGCGAGGCGCTGGAGCGCGTCCGGGGATGGGCAGGGATCACGAACGACCGGGTCAACGGCATAGGTACGGCGGCCGGGGCCCTCACGGCGATCCTCGGCGCCGCGCTCGTACTCGGCTGAAAGGCCTCGGCCGATCCATCCTCCACTGCCAAAACCAACGGCGGTTGTGCGCGTACCCGCTGATGCTTTTCTTGTGAAGCAGTTTATCCGGGCGCGCCCACCGGCGCCCGCTTCCTCGTAGTTGATTTATTGACGGTCCTCACGCTTATGCCCTGGTACAAAAAGCTCCACTGGCAGATCATCATTGGCCTCCTGCTTGGCCTCGTTTTCGGCATGATAGCCGCCACGCAGGGATGGGGCGAGTTCACGACGAACTGGATTGCGCCCTTCGGCACGATCTTTTTGAATCTCCTGAAGCTCATCGCCGTCCCACTGGTGCTCTCCTCGTTGATCGTCGGGGTGGCCTCCTTGGCCGATCTGAAGAAGCTCTCGCGCATCGGGGGCAAGACGTTGGCGATCTACATCGTGACGACCACGATTGCGCTGCTCGTGGGGCTGGTGCTGGTTAACACGCTGCAACCGGGCCAGACCGTCCCCGATAAGATGCGGGCTCAGCTCGAGCAAAACTATCAGGGCGACATCGAGCAGCGCACCCAGATCGCCCGCGAGGCGCAGGATCGTGGGCCGCTGCAGCCAATCGTCGATATGGTGCCGGCCAACTTCTTCAACTCGGCTGCCGACAACGGCAATATGCTGCAGGTGGTCTTTGTTGCTATCTTCTTCGGCATTGCCATGCTGCTGATCCCGGAGGAGAAATCGAAGCCACTGCTGGATTTTTTCGACGGCTTGTTTGCGCTGATCATCAAAGCCGTCGAGCTCATCATGAAGATGGCGCCGATTGGTGTTTTTGGGCTGTTGGCTGATGCCATCACCTCGATTGCGGGGGATAATCCGGGCCAAGTGATGGAGATTATTTATGCGCTTGGCTACTACTGCATTGTCGTGGTGCTTGGCCTGGCGGTGATGGTCTTTTTCGTGTATCCGCTCATTCTGCGGCTTTTCACCAAGCAGCCGGTGGGTGATTTCTTTCGCGGGATCCGCACGGCACAACTCGTGGCACTCACGACGTCGTCCAGCGGGGCTACGCTGCCGGTGACGATGCGCTGCGCGGAGGAGAATCTGGGCGTCTCCGAAGAGATTTCGTCGTTCGTTCTGCCACTCGGCGCGACCATCAACATGGACGGTACGGCGCTCTATCAGGGGGTGGCGGCTGTCTTCATCGCGCAAGTGCTCGGCATCGATCTGAGCTTCAGTGCGCAGCTCACCATCGTGCTCACCGCCGTACTCGCATCTATCGGGACGGCGGCGGTGCCCAGCGCAGGCATCGTGATGCTCGTCGTTATTTTGGAAGCTATCGGGGTGCCGGCTGGTGGCATTGCACTGATCCTCGGCGTTGACCGCCCGCTCGATATGCTCCGCACCGCGAACAACATCACCGGGGATGCCATGGTGGCGTCGGTCATTGCGGGAACGGAGAACGCGCTGGACCTGAGCGTGACGCCCGAGGATGGCATCGCCAACGTTGAGGCCAATGAGGCTTTGCAGGATGCTCCGGCACGGTAGGAGCGCCATAAACGGAGAAGCTGGATGCGATGGACCTGGATTCTTATTTTGGCGCTGCTCCTGAATGGGAGCGTGCTCGGCGGATCCGCGACGGCGCAGTCGGCTGATGGGGCGGCTGCGGCCGGAGATGAGCAGCCCATGCTGCTTCAGACGGAGGCCTCCGAGCGCCTGCTGGCGCAGGGGCGTAGCGACCTCTGGGCCTTTCGGCTTCGCCCGGCAGAGGCTCACTTTCGGCAGCTGGCTCGTCGTTCCGATGGCCGGCCGGCTGCGTATCATCATCTGGCGCTGACAGCGCTGATGCGCGGCGTCGTCACCGATGACGATGCCCACTTCCGCACCTTCTTCGAGCGGTCGGATTCGCTGCGGACGATCTTGGAGAACCAGCCTGCGGGCGTCTGGCGCGATCAACTGGAGGCCGAGTCAACGCTGCAGCGGGTGTTGGCCGCGGGGAAGCTGGGGCGCTACATTCGGGCTGCGCTGGCTGCCCGATCTGCCTTCAACCAGTTCGATACCCTGGTCGAGGCCCATCCGTCGTTTGCGGATGCGTACCTGGGCATGGGGCTCCTGCACCTGACTGTCGCCTCGCTGCCGGCGGGCTGGCGCGATCTGCTGAAGTGGCTTGGCTTTGAGGGGACGGCTGTGCAGGGGTACGACGAGCTCCGCCGCGCAGCTACCGAGAGCCGCTACAATCAGCAGCCCGCGGCGCTGCTGCTCGCCCTGGCGGATATCGTGCTCAATCAAGAGATCGAATCCGGGACGCAGCGGCTAAAGCACCTCTACGAGTCGCATCCGCAGAGTATGCTCTACGCGCACCTGTACGGCTTTGCGCTCTACTCGAACCGTCAGGCCGCAGCAGCCGAGGGCATACTGCGCGGCGTCATCGAGCAGAACGATCCGCGATACTTTTACATCGACTATCTGGACTATTACCTGGGCGAGTCGCTCTTCGTGCAGAATGCTTTCGCCGATGCGATTCCACGCTTCAGGCAGTACCTGGCGCGGCACCAGGGGCCGGCGCTCCGGGCGATGACGCGCTATCGCTTAGGGCTGGCGTTGGAAATGACCGGCGACCGGGAGGCGGCTCTTGCGTACTACCGCGAGGTGGAGACGGAGCGCGACTTTGACAGCGACCGCTATGCGCAGCGCTGGGCTCAAAAGCGCATCGATGCTCCGCTGGATTCATTGGATCAGGCGCTCCTTCGTGCCGAGAATTTGTACCACAGCGGGCAGTACGATCGCGCCCAGGCCGAGTTGCGCTCGATCCACCAAGACCCGACCGCGACGGCGGCTCAGAAAAGCAGGGCAGCTTTTTATATCGGGCGTGTGCATCAGGCCGAGGGGCATTACGACCAGGCGTTCGGCGCCTATACGTATGTCGTCAATCATCCCGGCGATCCACGCGCTGAGTGGCAGCCGTGGGCGCAGCTTTACATCGCTGAGATGTACAGCGACCAGGGAAAAACCGAGCACGCCATTGCGGCTTACGAGAACGCCCTCGCATTCGAGCCGCCCTATGACTATGCGCAGTCGCTCGAACAGACGGCTCGGATTGCGCTGGAGCAATTGCGGAATTCGTAGCTAACACGGTAAATCGGGCGGGCGAAGAGGCCGAACTCAATGAAAAAAGGTCGGCCGAGAGGGGCATCTCGACCGACCTTCCCTGATCACCACTCCTCATGAGATTGATACCCATGAGGTGTGGAAGCAGCCATAATGGCCGCACTGTAACTACAGGCCGCGATTTCTGAGGTTTCGGACCGATTGGTCTCGATTGTGAAAAATGGAAAGAGCGGCAGGGGGCGCATCGAAAATGGGCGGGATTTCACCGCGCTTCCCCCTGTGCCTGGCGCAGCGTACGTGGGAGGCTACACGTCGGGTGGGAATACGAAAATCAGAGTCGGCCGACAAAAACCACGCCTTGGCGTCAACCAAAGCGGGGTTTGCAGTGCGCTCGGGAGGATTCGAACCCCCGGCCTTTGGAACCGGAATCCAACGCTCTATCCAACTGAGCTACGAGCGCATGATGTACAATACTGGAGCTTTCGACAATAGATATTGCTGCACTCCGCCTCAAGTATATGCTCGATTACGGGGGGGGTGTTCCGGCGAAGAATGTGCGAATCGGCCGACTTCCAGGCCGAGTTGACGTCAAGGTGCGTACGATCGCATCGGATACCCCTTCACCAAAATCATGGTGGGTCATTCCCAACTTGATAGAAAATCTATATTGACCAGATTGAACGATGGCATAGTGGATTCATGATTAGCTCGCTATGCTCGTCAATCGGACTTCCGTCCTCGTGTGGGGTCGGGTATGACTTCCAAATGTTGGTGTAGTCATTTTACCAAAAGCACCACATTTGCGAAGACGTGCTACGATTATTCGGAGCCGGCAAATCATCAAGCGGCATCGGGTGCCGCTGCGTTCTTCGTTTGATGCAAAGATTGAGTGAAGCCCAAACGACGGCCTGCTCTGCACTGTACATTCATCGCTCCATATCCTCCATCCATCGCTTGCCTGTCCTATGGACGAGACTGCTGCCTCCCCTTCGCGCCCGAGGCTCCCCGACCCGTGGGACGTGCAGGGGGGCATCGTGCTGGATGGGCCGGTCGAGCGCGTCGTCGCCTCCCCCGCGCAGCGCCGAGGACGGGCGGTATTGGCCGGGGCGCTGGGACTCATCGTTTCGTTTCTCCTGTTTCAGCTGGTGATCAGCCCGGTCTTCACGATCGCCCTGCTGTTGGCCAAAGGCGTTTCGCTGGGTGATTTCAGTACGCCGGAAGCGTTCACGCGACTGGTGGAAGAGAACGTCCGCGAGCTGATTATCGGGAACAGCATCGGGCAGGTGCTGGGATTGGCCCTTCCCGCGCTCCTGCTGGCGCGGTTGCATGCGCGTCGGATTGCGCGGCTGCTGCGGGTGCGGTCGATAGACGGAGCCCTGCTCGGGGGAGCGGTCCTCGGCCTCGTGGCGTTCACGCCCGTCGTCCAGTGGCTCGGTGCGATCAACCAATCGCTTCCCCTGCCCGATTGGCTGGAGGCCATGGAGCAGACGCAGATGCAACTGATCGAGCGGGTGCTGGATGGCGGCCTCGGGGTGGGCTTCAACCTGGTCATGCTGGCGGTTGTCCCAGCGATCTGTGAGGAGCTGCTTTTTCGCGGATACGCCCAGCGCCAGTTCGAGCGCGGCCTCGGAGCGGCCGGGGGGATCATCGCTTCGGGCGTCCTTTTTGGAATCTATCATTTGCGTTTCACCCAGGTGCTCCCGCTCACGGCGCTCGGGGTATACCTCGCCTATCTCGTCTGGCGGACGGGAAGCCTCTGGCCCGCCGTGGTGGTCCATTTCGCTAACAACGCGTTTTCGGTGCTGCTCGCCAATTACCTGGCCGCTCAGCCCGACATGGACGCCGAGATGCTCGAAACTATGCACGTTCCCTGGTATATTGTGGGCGCCGGTATGGTGCTCTTCGGGGGCGTCGTGGCCGTGTTGCACAGGCGCGCCCGCACGCTGAGGCCGGACTCCTCGCCCTGATTCATCCGCACGCCTCCTCACTCCATTCTGTATTACCGCCGACGTACCCATTATGGCACGCTCCTACGAAGACTGGTCCGTTGTTTTTACGAGCGGAACAGATTATGAAGCCGATATCGTGCGCGATCGATTGGATGATAGCGGGATCCCCGCTGTGGTGCTGACGCAGCGTGATCACGCCTTCAACCTTAACGTAGGCGATCTGGCCGAAGTCTACGTGCTCGTCCCGCCGGGTCGCGCCGAAGAAGCCGTCAGCCTGATCCGCGCTGAGATCCTGAGTGATGAAGAGCTGGAGGAAGCCGCGCTCAACGCCGATCCCGATGCCGAGGACGCGCACTCGCCCCGCGAGGAGGCGCAACTCGACTCCGGCAACGAGGAGATCGAGTTTTCCGAGCAGGACGACGAATCGGAGACCGGCGCCGCGTAATTCCGCGTACTCCTCTTCAACACAGTCTGCCCTTGGAGGAAGGCGATTCCGGTGACTGAAGCGACGCAGCGGATCATTACCAGCCTGATTGCCGCCCCGTTGGCCGTGGGATTGGCCTATCTGGGGGGATGGGCCTTCGGCGCGCTCGTTTTGCTCGTTGCGCTCGCCGCACAGCAGGAGTTTTACACGATGACGGGCGCGGTAGACACCCTCGCTCAGCGGACGGCCGGTGCCCTCTTGGGCGGCCTCCTCACGAGCGTGGCGCTGTGGCCTGCGGCCGGATCGGCTGCGGTGGTCTGGGGGATTGGACTGATTGTCCTGAGCCCGTTTCTCTTTGAGCGCGAGCAGCTCATTCCCGGCCTCTCTGCTACGATTGTTGGGGCACTCTTTCCGGCGGGGTTGCTCGGCTTCCTCGCCACCCTGCGGGAAGCGCGTGGACCGGAGGTGGGCACCACGGAGGCTTTTTTTCTCGTCCTGCTCACGTTTCTGCTTGTGTGGGCGACGGATATTTTTGCCTACTACACGGGGAAAGCGTTGGGTCGACGAGCGCTGGCGCCCACGATCTCGCCCAACAAAACGTGGGAAGGAACGCTGGGCGGCCTCACGGCTGCGGGCGGTATCGCCGTTGCGGGCAAGCTGGTTTTGCTCCCGGCCTTATCGTGGGTCGATGTGCTCGTATTGGGAGGGATCGGAGGCGGCCTCAGTCAACTCGGCGATCTGGCTGAGAGCGCGATGAAGCGCTCCTCCGGTGTCAAGGATTCCAGCACGCTCATCCCCGGCCATGGCGGCGTCTTCGATCGCTTCGACTCGATGACCGTCGCCGCGCCGCTCATCTACCTCTATTTACACCACGTCGCCGGGCTGATCGGCTGAGCGCCGCAGAGGAACGATGCGCCCGAGGCCGGGTACGGTTCACATCCGCGATGGATGGCGACTTTTCCCCGAACACCATGGGTCTGTTTCAACCGGGCAGAAAACCGCGCGAGTTCGACTACGAGCCGCGCCACTACGATCCCAGCAAAGACGAAGACCTGAAGCGCCGGATGCGTGTGAAGCGTAAGACAAGCCAGCGCCGCAGCCCGACGAGCCTGCTGTACTTGGTCGGGCTGCTTTTGTTGACGCTCTACATTTACAGTGTGCTGTAAGTTGTTGGGCCCCTTTGCACTGAAGTGCGTTTAGCCAACCAGATGAATCGTGGCTGAGAACCCGACGGAATCAGACGGCATCATCTACGTGATGGACGAGCCGCTGGCGAATAAGATCGCCGCCGGTGAGGTCGTCCAGCGGCCCGCTTCGGTGGCGAAAGAGCTTATCGAGAATGCCCTCGATGCCGGGGCGCAGCAGATCGATCTCATCGTGAAGGAGGCAGGACGCACGCTCGTCCAGGTCGTCGATGACGGCTGCGGCATGAGTCCCTCGGATGCGACCCGGTGCTTCAAGCGGCACGCCACGAGCAAGATCAACGCGGTCGAGGATCTGGAGCGGATTCAGACGCTCGGCTTCCGCGGCGAGGCTTTAGCATCGATTGCTGCCGTGGCCCAGGTGGAGTTGAAGACGAAGCGCGTCGAAGATGAGGCGGGCATCCGAGTGCACGTGGAGGGAGGCGAAATCACTGCGAACGAGCCCTGCGCGGCGCCCAACGGCACCTCGATCGCCGTTCGCAATCTGTTCTTCAACGTCCCGGCACGGCGTAATTTTCTGAAGACCCCGGCCACCGAGTTCCGCCATATCACGGATACATTTCAGGAGCAAGCCCTGCCCAATCCGGACGTCGGTTTTCAACTGGTCCACAACGGCCACTCCATTTATGATCTGGCTGCGGTAGAAGGCGATTCGTTCCTCGACCGGGTCCGAACGCGCATCATCGATGTGCTGGGAACCGACCGCGAGGGGCAGCTCGTCCCCGTCGATGATGAGAGCAGCTACCTGTCGGTTGAGGGCTACGTCAGCCAGCCGGAGTATTACCGGAAGACCCGCGGAGAACAGTTCCTGTTCGTGAACGGCCGCGCCGTCCAGAGTCGGTATCTGAGCCACGCCGTTCGCACCGCGTACGACGAGCTGCTGCCCGAGGGGGCGTTCCCGTTCTTCGCGCTCTTCCTTCAGGTCGATCCGCGCCGGGTGGATGTCAACGTCCATCCCACCAAGGCCGAGGTCAAATTCGACGACAAGAGTGGGGTCTATGCGTTTGTGCGTAAGGCCGCGCGGCATGCACTTGAGGCGACCAATCTGACGCCGCAGCTGTCGGATGCCCGCCGTGCCACCCTGTCATCAGGATCATCAGGGAACCAGACCGCGTCCCCGTCCGGTTCCTCCGGCCAATCTCCTCGCTCGCGTGCTGGGGGCTTCTCCGGTGACGATCAGAACAGCAGCCCATCGAACCCGCGACGGCGCCCCTCGTCCTCGACGCCCTCGTCCGACCGAAACGACTGGGCCGAGGCGCTTTACGGCGGTCCCGATGCCTCCCGTGCCCCCGATACCGCTGCTGTGGATCGTGCGGAGACGTCGACATCGTCCGACGATCAGACAGCAACGATGGAAGAGGGCCGCCGGCCGGTCTGGGCGCTCCACGATACATACCTGCTCATTCCGACTGAGGAGGGACTGCGGATGATCGATCAGCGAGCGGCGCACGTTCGCGTCCTGTACGAGCGGGCCCTCCACCACCTCGACGAGGGCCAGGCCGATTCGCAGCAGATGCTCTTTCCCGAAACGCTCGACCTGTCGCCTTCCGATGTGGAGTTGTTCGAGGAGCTGTTGCCCGATTTGGAGGCCCTCGGATTTGATGTGGCCCGGCTGAGCGGTCGCACGGTGGCGATTCGCGCCGTGCCAGCAGGGTTTCAGCAGGGCGATCAGATGAGCCTCGAAGCGGTGCTGGAGCAGTACAAAGCCTCCGGGTCGGTCGTGGATGGGCGGCCGAAACGATTAGCGTTGGCCCTGGCGCAGCGCCACGCCGTCCGCCGCGGCCAGCCGCTTGCACCCGGTGAGCAGCGTGGGCTGCTGGACGATCTGATGGACTGCGAAATGCCGTACGCCGATCCCAGCGGAAACCCGACTATGGTGACCCTGTCCATGGATGAACTTGCCAAATCCTTCCGGTCGTAAATGAGCGTCTCGGCGAATCGACCCTCTGGCGCGATCCTCGAAGCGGTCGACCGCTTCATCCAGCAGCACGAGCTGCTCGCGGCGGGGGAGCGCGTCCTCGTCGGGCTTAGCGGGGGAGTCGACTCCGTGGTGCTCGTGCATGTGCTTCGGCGGCTGGGCTACGATCCCGTGGCGGCGCACGTCAACTACGGCCTGCGCGGGGGCGAGGCGGACGCCGATGAGGCGTTCGTGCGCGAGTGGTGCAATCAGTTCGATCCGCCTGTACCGCTCGATGTGGCTGTCCTCGATGCAGAGGCTCATGCCGAGGCCCACGATCAGTCCGTACAGGCGGCGGCGCGCACTCTCCGCTATCGCTATTTTGCAGAGCGGGCGAAAGCGCATCAGATCACGCGGGTGGCTGTGGCTCATCACCGCGACGATCAGGCCGAGACGCTGCTGCTGAACCTGTTTCGCGGGAGCGGATTGGCCGGGCTTGCCGGGATGCCGCCGACGCGCCCGCTCGCCGACGACGTGGCCCGCACGCTCGTCCGGCCGATGCTTGCCGTGCGTCGTGCAGCTATCGAAGCCTACGCCGAGACGAACGACGTCCCGTGGCGCACGGATGCGAGCAACTGGAGCCGCTCGTACCGGCGCAGCCGCGTCCGGCACGATCTGCTGCCGGCGATCGAGGACGCCTTTGAGGGTGCGACCGAAAACATCGCGGCGGCCGCCACGCGCATTCGCGACTACCTTTCCACGACGCAGGATCCTGAGCTGATCCGGCGGTTCGACCGGGTGGCAGGCCCGGCCGAGGGGGGCGGCACGCTGTCGGTCGAGCGGCTGGCAGAGATGTCCTCCGTCTGGCGGCAGCGGATCATCCTCGAAGCGCTCCGCCGCTGGGGTCCCGAAGCGCCTCAGCGCGCCTCCGTGGCTGCGGCAGTTGAAGAACTGCTTGAGGCGCAGGTGGGCCGCCGCGTCGAGCTGGGGGGTGCGCTCATCTGGCGCGAGCGCCATCAGCTACGTGTTGTTGCCGGCGCCTCCGCGCCCGATCGCGTATCCCCACAGAGGCTCTCGTGGGGGGAGCCGGTCGATCTGCCGGGTGGCACGCTTCGCGTTGAGCGCTTGCCGGAGGCGCCATACCACCTGGATTCGGGCACGCCCGCGGTCGCCTTCGTCGATGCCAACACGCTAACCGATCCGCTGCTCGTGCGGTCCTGGCAGCCCGGCGACCGGTTTCAGCCGCTTGGCATGGAGGGAACCAAGCGTATCAGTGATTTCTTGACGGATGAGCAGGTCCCGCCACACGCTCGGGCCCAGGTGCTGGTGCTCTGCTCCGGAGATCGGATCGTGTGGGTGGTCGGCCATCGGTTGGATCACCGCATGCGGGTGCGTCCAGAGACAACCACGGTGGCCCGTCTGGCGTACATCCAGTCCGAGAGGTCTTGATTTGCGCCTCCCCGGTGCCAGTCATTAATTTGGTTAGTCCATCACCCCCTGACATTTGTTCGAACCCATGCCTACGACGCGCGACTTGACGCAAACGGCTGCGCCCCCCACCAACGAAACCCTCTGGTGCCAGGGGGAACGCTTCCGGCTCTATCTCGACGCCGACCAAATCCACGACCGGGTCGCCGAGGTCGGCGCTCAAATCAGCCGGGATTACGGCGGCAAAACGCCCATCCTCATCGGCGTGCTCAACGGCGCTTTCATGTTCATCGCCGATCTGATGCGCGCGATCGAGATCGACTGTGAGATCGACTTCATGAAGCTCTCCTCATACGGCGATGCAAAGGTATCCAGCGGTCGCGTGCATGAGCTGAAGAAGATCGATGCGAACCTCGAAGATCGGCACGTCATTGTGGTGGAGGATATCGTCGATACGGGGCTGTCCATGGAGTTTATCATGGATCGACTGCAGGCGATGAACCCGGCCTCCCTACGCGTGGCTACGCTCTTGCACAAGCCCGATTCCACGCAGGTAGACCTCGACCTCGACTACGTCGGATTCGAGATTCCGGATCTTTTTGTGATTGGCTACGGGCTTGATTACGGCCAGATTGCGCGCAACCTTGATAGCGTTTACATTCTGGATGAAGAGGAAAACGGCAGCTGAACGGCGCCAACCGGCCGCTCCCATCGCTGTGGGTCCGATCAGCCTCGTGGGGTTGCTGATGGGTCTGTGGAGTTTCATGGGATGTGCCGGGAGCGGCGTGCCGTTTAACTCGGACCAGACGTTCGATTTCGTCACGGCGGATACAACGCAGTTCGCCGGTCCGCCCGTCGTGGCGGTCTACCCGCGCTATCGGCTGCGCGGCGAGTGGCCGCAACAGACTCTGCCGCTGGAGCGCGCCGATCCGGCCCGTGCTGGGGAGGTCCGCACCGTCGTGCGCTTTCAGCTGGTGGGGCCGCTCCGCGAGCGGGGCGATGTGCGGGCGGAGCTCTACGCGTTCACCGCCTGCGAGATCACGGATGGGAGGCCCTGTGAGCCGACCCGCTTCACGCTCTTCTTCGCCGTCCAGACGCCGCCGGGGCCGTACGATGCGCGGCGATTCGACATGCGCCCGGCCCGGCGCCTGACGCTGATCCTCGACGATGACACGACGCTCGATGCGCCGCAGCCCGCGTACGAGTCGCACGCCACGCGCGAAGGGCCGCTCGAAGAGCTGTGGTTTGCCGTCCCGGCCGCCACGTTTGGGCGCATGGTCGAGGCAAACAAGCTGCGATTCCGCTTTGGGCGAGACGATGTGCGGCTCGGGGGACGCCAGATGAAGCCGCTGCGCGCCCTCTGGGCCGCGACGCAGGGCACCCGGCAGCTATCCGAGGTGGCCCGATAGGAGGCAAGACATCAGCTGACCTCACGTTTTGTGTCATTTTAAGGGTGAGGAGGAATCTCGTCGGAAAGGGCTCCACGTTAAGCATAGAGCTCAAGTTTAGAGCTCCTTCGTCACGTTCGCGATGGGGTGTTGGTCATAACTTGGCTGAGTTTTGATCATAACTTGGCTGAGTTTAAGCCGGCGGAAGCACGTCGTCCCCTTCAAGAGGCGCGAAGTGAGCGGTGAAGTGGCGGAGCTGGGGCGGCTCCTCGGTGATAGTGACGCCGCAGAGCGCATCTCTGCGCTCGTGAACCGCCTCGATGCACTCAATCACGTAGTCGATGTGACTCTGCGTGTACACGCGCCGGGGGATCGCGAGGCGCACCAGATCCATCGCCGCGGGCTTGTCCGAGCCATCGGGCTGGCGACCAAACATCACCGTACCGATCTCGCAGCCCCGGATGCCGCCCTCCAGATACAGCGCGAGGGCCAGCGCTTGGCCCGGGTACTCCAGCGGCGGGATATGTGGTAGCATCGCCCGCGCGTCGATATACACCGCATGGCCGCCCACCGGCTGCACAATGGGCACCCCCATGTCGGTCAGCGCGCGTCCGAGGTAGCGCGTCGAGGCCAGCCGGTACTGTAGGTAGTCCTCATCGACGACCTCGCGGAGCCCGATCGCGATGGCTTCGAGGTCGCGGCCGGCCAATCCGCCATACGTGGGGAAACCCTCCGTTAGGATGAGTTGGTTGCGTGCTTCCTGGGCCCAGTCATCATCATTCAGCGCCAGCCATCCGCCGATGTTGGCGAGGCCGTCTTTCTTGGCGCTCATCGTCATCCCATCTGCGTGGCTGAACATCTCGCGCACGATATCGGGGACAGAGGTGGTGGCGTAGTCCTCCTCGCGCAACTTGATGAAGTAGGCGTTTTCGGCGAACCGGCAGGCATCCAGCACGAGCGGTACACCATACTCCTCGCAGAGCGCTTTCGTGGCCTTCAGGTTGGCCATCGAGACGGGCTGGCCGCCGCCCGAGTTGTTCGTGACCGTAAGCATCACGATGGGCACGCGGTCGGCCTGCTCGTGGAGGAGGGCCTCCAGCCGGTCAAGGTCGATGTTGCCTTTGAAAGGGTGGCGGTTGGACGGATCGGTGCCCTCGCCGATGACGAGGTCGGTTGCCGTGGCGCCGGTGGCTTCGATGTTGGCGCGCGTGGTGTCGAAGTGGGTGTTGTTTGGGATGATGGCTTCGGGCCCGCCTACGATGCCCATTAGGATGCGCTCGGCGGCGCGGCCCTGGTGCGTGGGGATGATGTGCTCGAAGGGCATCAGGTTGCGGACGGCCGACTCGAAGCGATGGTACGAAGGCGAGCCCGCGTAGCTTTCATCGCCGCGCATGATGCCTCCCCACTGATCGGCACTCATCGCGCCGGTGCCCGAATCGGTCAACAGGTCGATGATGACATCGTCGCCGTGGAGATGGAAGAGGTTGTGGTGGGCCGCCTCAATCAGGGCCTCGCGCTCGGCCCGCGTGGTCATGCGGATCGGCTCGACGGCTTTGATGCGAAACGGTTCGATAATGGTATCCATGGCACGGCAAGGATTGGCGGCGACAGGCAGGCGATGGCTCCGATGTCTCAGGCTCCGATGTCTCAGGCTCCGATGTCTCAGGCTCCGATGTCTCAACAGGCATGATAGCCCAGCCGGGGCACGAAAAAAAGCCCACCCGACGTGAGTCAGGTGGGCCGCCCTCCGCATTAGCGGGGCTGCGCATCGGGAACGAACGAATCCGCCCGGGGCGAGTCCCGCTAATTCCTTTGGCTGTTTTGCGAATCCGTAGGGACATCTTCGAGCTCTTCGATGTTCAAGCCGCGCCCAATCTTGCCGATCTGGTCCGGCGAAATGGAGCCGACAATGTTGATGAAGATGCTTTCGTCATCGGACGGATCGGTTGCAAGGACAGTGAGCCCGGCGATGGAGTCGCCATTGGGCCGAACGTAGATGTTGACGAGTTCCTCGTTGTCGCGGATGTACACCACCCGCTCCCAGCCGTCCTGTTCCATCTGAGCCGAGAACGCATCCACGCGCTGCCGGATGTCTTCGATACTGGCGCCGCGCATCGGGTAGCCGCGCACCTGAATGGCTTTAAGCTGGCTGACGAGTGCAGAGAAATCCGATTCGCCGTCATCGGCCGAGCCGGCGATCAGATCGAGCAAGGTGCCCATCAGGTTGACTTCGATGTTGGGCGTGGTGTTGAACCAGCTGCCGACCTGACTCAGATCCACGTAGCCGGGGTTGGACGCGAGCTCGGATCGGTCCTGAGCTTGCGCAGGGAGGGTCAGGCTCGCAGCCAGGAGCCCGATAGCGAGGGCGCTTAGAAAGCGAGAAAATAGCGGTTGCGTACGCATGAGAATAACCAATTAGCGGTTGCGGGAGGATTCAGTGCGAGCATCGAGCGGGCGGAGGGCTCGCCGGGTGGGGCGGGTAATTTGTTCTTGGAATACTTCGCGGCGGAGGGTGTGCTGTGTCTCGTCGCCGACCTGGGCGATGTAGGCCAGGGCCCATTTGGCCTGGGCCTCGGCGCGTTCGACTTCGGCGGTTGTGTACGAGGTGCCGCCCACCGTAGAGGGCGCCGGGCTGAAGAGGACGGCGGCCGCGACGATCATCACGAGCGAGGCCATCGCCATCGCCGGCTTCCAGCCGAAGCGCGTGAGTTCATCGATCTGCGTCCAGAACTGGCTCCAGACGTCCGACCAGCCCGGCGGCTGATCGGCGAAGCGGGTGCGCTCCAGCACGGCCTGCGTCACCTGCGGGGGACACGCCAGTGCCGGAAAGTCGTTGAGTTCGTGGTGGATGCGCTCGGCCTGGCGGACTTCGTGCATCCACTGCGGATGCTCGTTGAGCACCTGCTCGAAGGTCGTGCGCTCGTCGGCGGGCAGATCGCCGTCGACGTAGGCTTCGACCCGGTCGTCCATCCAGTTGTGTAGGCGGGAAGCGTCAGGATACTTCATGGTGCGTCACCTGCGATAGCTGATTGCGAAGCTTCTTGCGACCCCGGTGAACGTATACCTTCACCGTGTTCATGGGCATGTCGAGGGCGTCGCTGATCTCTTTATACTTTAGGTTTTGAATTTCGCGCAGGATGATAACACTGCGGTACGGTTCGTCGACTTCGTCGAGGGCATCTTCGAGATGCTCCCGGAAGTCAGCTGCCTCGGCGTCGTCGGCGGGGGAGGGGTGCGAGCCAGAGGCGTGCTCCAGCCCATCGGTATCCACCGTCAGGGCGTTGCGCCGCGTCTTTCGCTTGCGGAGTTCATCGATGCACGCGTTGCGGGTTACCCGCAGGAGCCAGCCCAGCGCCTTGTTTGAGTTGATCTCATCGTGGTGCTCCCAGAAGCGAATCAGCACATCCTGCGTCACGTCCTGGGCCACTTCACGATTTTTAAGGTAGTACTGGGCAAAGCCGTACACACGATCTTGGTATTGCCGAACCTGCTGTTCAAAAGTGCTCACGGGTGCGCGGGGCAATCACACAGGCAAAAAATCAGGTGGGGAACGTCCCCCGTCCGTCGTCACCCAGCATGACGAAGAGCGCGCCGCGAGTGTTACAGCGGTCCCAGAAAGGGGCGTGAAGATGCGACCAACTACGAGCGCAAGGATGTCGCCGGGGCGATGTCGACGGCCTTCGGCGCGCAAACGTACGGTTTGACGACGAACTGCGTCAACTCGGCCACAGCGGCGGTGTCGGCTGTCTCCGATAGTTCGCGGACGGTGCCGTCCCGGTTCAGGATGCCGATGGCCTCGTGCGTCCGCTCGTAGGCGGAGTGGCGGGAGAAGTCGACCGACAGATAGTACGAAGCGTCGTGCTCCGCCTGATCGGCCGTGGTCAGGCCTTCCTCGTACAGCCACTGCGCGATACGGTGCATCCAGTCGTCGATCGCGCCCGGCTCGGGTTGATCTGCCAGGAAGGTCACACGGAAGAACGCCCGATTGATGAAGCGCCACGACAGATCGGCCAGTACAGGGTCGTCGCTGTGGATCCACTGCTTGAGGCTGAAGAGGATATCGGTGTCATCGAGCCGGGTGAAGTGGCGGCGGATGGCGGGGTCGCTCAGCTGGGCGCCGTCGACCTCGTGGCGAAGGAAGAAGGCCAGGGCCGGAGCGCCCGCCTCCAGCACCGGTGAGGCCCCCGAAGCAGGACTGTGGTGATCGCGCACCCGCTGGATGATCGCGCGCAACAGCTGATCGCCCGCCAAAACCGTTTTGTGCAGGTACACTTGCCAGTACATCAGCCGCCGTGAGATGAGGAAGTTTTCGACGGCGTAAATGCCCTTCGACTCGATCGTGATGTTGGCATTGGGGCCGCCATCCAGGGGATTCACGCGCATGGTTTTGATGATGCGCTGCACGCCCACTTCGCCCTCGGCGACGCCCGTGTAAAAGGAGTCGCGGCGCAGGTAATCGAGCCGGTCCATATCCAGTTGGCTGGAGACGAGCTGGTGAAAGAAAGGCCGCTCGTAGTCGCCATCGAACATCGCGATCGTGGGGTCCAGGGCGCCATCAAACCGCTCATTCAGATGGAGCAGCAGGACGCGGCTCATCGCCTCGTGGTGGAAGTCGGCAATGAGCTGATGCTCCAGCGTATGCGAATACGGCCCGTGGCCGATGTCGTGCAACAGCGCCGCGGCGAGGGCGGCCGTGTACTCTTCCGACGAGATGGGAGTGCCTTTCTCGGAGAGGCTCTTGATCGCATCTTGCATCAGCGCCATGGCGCCGAGGGCGTGATTGAAGCGGGTGTGCTCGGCGCCGGGGAAGACGAGGTGCCCGACGCCCAGCTGCCGGATGCGGCGCAGACGCTGCACCTCCGGCGTTTGGATCAGGTCCATGATCAGGTTCTTCGGCACGGAAATGAAACCATGCACCGGGTCCGAGAAAATCTTGAACTGGAGCTGATTGGGTCCGAAGCTCACGCAGAAAGAGGAGGCTGATGAGAGATAGACATAAGGTTCTACTTGAGGTAGTATGCTCTAATATCCGTTTTCGTAGAGCATATGGGCGATCGACTTATAAAATGCATTCGCATCAAAGTCTGCCCCGAGGTTGGAGTTGAGGCCCACCTGCCGGGCGTGATCGGCATCGATGGTGCCGAGGAAATCGCCCCACTTGGCGCTCTCGACCGAGATGTAGCCATCGTTTACGCCCTCGCGCTTGTACAGGTAATTGTTGAACACGTAGAAGAAGGGGTCCAGCGTCACCTCGGTGCCTTTGCCGGCGCGTCCGGCGTACGACCAGTACTGGACTGCGGGGTGGTTTGGCACCTCCCGGTTGAACGTCTCCGTCATGTACTCCGGGGTCAGTTCCTTCACCGTTTGCATCGCATCGGAGGGGGTGTCGTTGAGGGCGCGCGAGCCCAGCCAGTCGGCCATGTTCGCCAGCCATTCCTGCACCTTCTCTGGCTGATTGAGCGCGAGCGTCGCGATGGACGTGCCGCGATGGGGCGTCGAGAGGGTCACGATCGCCTCGACCTTGTCATGGAGGCCTCGCTTGCTGATCAGGTAGCGCGCATCCAGTCCGCCCATCGAGTGGGCGATGATGGTAAAGCGATCCGCGCCGGTTTCCTCGAGCATCTGGTCGATCCGCTCGAGCCACATCTCCGATCGTGCCGCCACGGTATTGTACGGCGCCACGTTTGGCGCGTACGCGCGGACGCCATGCAAGCGCAGATTCATGGCCAGTTCGTGCATGTGTCCTCCGCGACGAACCGAAGCCAGAATGCCGAAGCCATGCATCAGGAGGACGGGGTGGCGTAGCGGGATGATCGACGGCTGCGGAAACGGCTCCAAATTAGCGAAGCGTTGCAGTGCGGAGGTGGTTAGGTCGGGCATGGCGTACCGATGGGGTGGAGGAGGCGGGCAATCACGATTCCTTGTACCGCTGCTCCGGTTTGCAGATTCGTGGAGGGAGGTGAGGCTGATCCAGCTGGATTAAAGCAGCCATTCGAGTAGCACGAGCGCGGCGCCGGTGGCGAGGGGCACGCGGAGGTTGTCGTTGAGCGGGCGCGGGAGAATTTCGGCAGCGGCGCCCACGAGGACCCCGGCTGCGCCCACACCCCACGTAAGAGGAAAGCATGCCATCACGGCGAGGCCCGTCGCCACGAAAGCGAGGGAGCCCTCGACGGTGCGTCCTTGGAAACCCCACGGGGTACGGCCCCAGGTGCGCCCCACGAGGGCCGCCATCGCGTCGGCCAGCATAAACATTACCAGCGCCGGAACGGCGATCCGGGCGGGGAATAGTGCCGTCATGAGCGTGACTGAGAGCACCATCCACGTGGCCCCGTTGAAGATGACACGGCCGCCCACCGGAGGCAGCTCGTCCGGGCGCATCATTGCGCCGAAGATGCGGCGGATCAGGCGACTGAAGGCGGCGGATCGGGAGCGCAGCACGTCGGCGCCGACGGCGAGTAGGGCGCCCGGAACCAGCACGGCGAGTGCGGTGGTTCGGCCCAGGACTGCTACTCCTGCCGGGAGAATTAGGGCGGCGATGTGCAGCAGTTTGCGTCGGACCTCCGCCGAGAATGGAAAAATCTCGGAAGTCATATTGGTGGCATCCGGCGCGTCCTCGGACGGCAGGGCGGCGGGCGAGTCGTTCATCGGGCGGGCTGAACCCAGCGAGCAGGGCGGCGAGGCATCATCCGAACCCGGCGACTCTGTCAAAAGTTCGGCGTGCGATTAGGAACGCAAGCGGCCGATCGGCCTACATCACATGTAGTGCACTCAAACTGCCTCCCGCTCATCAACGTAATCGGCCCATGCTCAACCCATCGACAGCTTATCTCGGCCTCGCACTTCTGTTGATTCTTGCCGGATGCGGCGGCGGGGACGGTGCGCGAGAGGGTGAGGGCTCCTACGCCGATACCATGGCGCAGCAGCATGCCGATGATACGCCAGAGGCGACCGCCATGGCGCGTGAGCCCATGATGCCGGTCGACGGCGGCACCATCGCGTATGGCACGACGACCGCTGGCGAATCCATCACCGGATACATCGCCCGTCCCGAAAATCCCGACTCGGTGCTGGAGGCGCGCGGAATGGACCCGGCCACGAGCGAGCTCCCCGGCGTCATCGTGATTCACGAGTGGTGGGGCCTGAACGACAACATCGAAGCCGCGACCCGCCGCATCGCCGGCGAGGGGTACGAGGCACTGGCCGTCGATCTGTACGAAGGCGGCGTTGCCGAGACGCCCGATCAGGCACGTGGGCTGATGGAGCAAGCGATGCAAAATCGTAACCGGCTGATTGCCAACCTCGAAGCGGCGCACACCTTCCTGCGCGATGAGATCGAGTCTCCCCGCGTGGGGGTGATGGGCTGGTGCTTCGGCGGAGGGATGGGGCTCAATGCGGCCCTCGCCGATCCAGAGACACTCGATGCGACGGTCATCTACTACGGCCGAGTGTCTGACGCCGAGCGTAGTGAGCTCGAAACGCTTCAGATGCCCATCATGGGGCACTTTGGGATGGACGATAGTAGCATCCCCGTCGAGAGCGTCCGGGCTTTCGAGCAGACCCTGGATGAGTTGGGCAAGGACGCGCAAATTCACCTCTACGAAGGGGCCGGGCACGCGTTCGCCAATCCGTCCGGCCAAAACTACGACCCCGATGCCGCCGCCCAGGCCTGGGAGCGCACGACCACCTTCCTCCGCACTCACCTCTATGCAGCCAACAACTGACGCGGCGTATCGACGGATCGTCCTCACCTCGAGCCCGCCTGATGCCGATGCGGCGGATTGAACCAATTCTGCTCCTATGCCCGATTTTGCTCCGCTTAGCAACGATCTGATCTTGCGTGCCGCTCGCGGCGAGGACACCGAGCGCACGCCTGTGTGGATGATGCGCCAGGCCGGCCGCTATCTGCCCGAGTACCGGGCCGTCCGCGAAGAGCACGAATTCTTCGACGTCGTCCAGACGCCTGAGCTGGCCGCCACGGTGACGCTGCAACCGGTCGATCGCTTCTCGGTCGATGCCGCCATCATCTTTTCCGACATCCTCGTGGTGCCACAGGCGCTTGGCTTGGAGGTGCAGATGGTCAAGGGCAAAGGTCCCCACTTTCCCAATCCGCTGACGGAGCCAGGAGACGTGCGCCGGCTCGTGGACCCGGATGTGGACGCATCGCTGGGCCACGTTTTTGCCGCGCTCACCGAGACGCGCCGCCAGCTCAAAGGCCGCGTGCCGCTGATCGGGTTTTGCGGGGCGCCGTGGACGCTGATGGCGTACATGATCGAGGGGGGCGGCAGTAAGTCGTTCAAACAGGCGCGGCGCTGGCTGTATCAATTTCCCGAGTCGAGCCAGCAGTTGCTCCAGCGCATTACTGATCTGCTGGTCGACTATCTCATCGGGCAGGTCGATGCCGGCGCGCAGATGCTGCAAGTATTTGATTCGTGGGCTGGCTTGTTGGGGCCGCGCACCTTCCGCACGATGGCGCTGCCCTATCTGAAGCAAATTGCCGCGCGGGTGAAGACGGCACATCCGGAGGTGCCGCTGGTCGTCTTTGCCAAGGGGGCGCACTACGCCCTGGATGAGCTGGTGGAGACCGACTACGACGTAATCAGTCTCGACTGGACGATGGACCCCGAGGAGGCGCGCGAGATCGTCGGGGATCGGGTCGTCTTGCAGGGCAATCTCGATCCGTGTGCCCTCTATGCCGAGCCCGCGGCCATCCGCCGCGAGGTGCAGCATATGCTGGCCCGCTTCGGACCGCAGAGGCACATTGCCAACCTGGGCCACGGGATGCACCCCGACCACGACCCCGATCACGCCCGCGCCTTTATTGAGGCCGTGCAAGAGTACTCGGCTGCCGCCCAGCGCGCTTGAACCGTTGCGATCGATGGGACCCTTGCTCGACGTGTTGGACTGCGACCGGCATCTGCTGGTCGTCAACAAGCCGCCGGGGCTTCTCGCGCAGGCCAATCACACCGGCGATCCCGACGTGCTCACCCTCGCTCGCAACCAGGTCGACCGTGCGAGGGACGACGGAGGGCGATCGCGTCTCGTGCACCGGCTCGATCGGCCCGCCTCCGGCGTGATGGTGCTGGCGCGATCCTCGAAGTCCGCCCGCGCCCTGAGCCGCCAATTTCGCGAGCGCACGCTCGACAAGCGCTATCTGACGCTCGTCGAGGGGCACGTTGCGGGCATTGGGCAGTGCGTCGATTATCTGCGCAAGGACGGCCGGCACGTCCATGTGGTTTCGGCGGATGACCCGAAGGGCAAACGGGCCGAGCTGCGGTGGCAATCCGTCGCGCAGAGCCGCGGCCTCAGCCTGCTGCAGATCCAGTTGCAGACGGGCCGCCCGCACCAGATTCGCGTCCAATTGGCCGAGCGCGGGTACGCGATCTGCGGCGATCTGCGCTACGGGGCGGAGCGGGAGTTGGACGGGCAGAACCTCGCGCTGCACAGCTTTTATCTGGCACTGGAGCATCCGGTGGAGCACGTGGGGCGCTCGTGGGCCGCGCCGCCGCCCGACGCGTGGAACGGCGTGCTCGATGATGCGCTGCGCCAGGGCATCGAGCGGCTGCTCGCACCGCACCAGCGCTGACGATCACGTTCTGACTCATCACCCATCCCCATTCTCATGGCCGACGATCAGGCACGCGCCGAGCGCTTGAGCGAAGCGCCCCGCACCGATATTTCGATGGCGCACCGCATGCAGCGGTTCGTCGAAGCGCTGCAGCTGCGCATCACCAAAAAACTGGAATCGATCGACGACGGCACTTCGTTTCAGGTGGACGAGTGGACGCGCGACGGCGGCGGCGGCGGCATCACATCAGTGATCGAGGGCGGTGAGGTCTTCGAAAAGGGAGGCGTCAACACCTCGGCTGTGCACGGCGAACTTCCGGCACGGATGGCGCAGGTGCTGGAGGTCGAGCCCAAGCCGTTCTTCGCGACGGGGCTGTCGCTCGTCATCCACCCGCGCAACCCGCACGTGCCCACCGTGCACGCCAACTTCCGCTACTTTGCGCTGGGGGACGATCTGATGGATCCCGACGACCAGTGGTTTGGCGGCGGAGCCGATCTGACGCCGTACTATCCGCGCCTCGAAGATGCGCAGCACTTCCATCGGGTCTGGAAAGGCGTGTGCGACGAGCACGACCGCGTAGCCGATTATGCAACGTTCAAGCAGGAATGCGACGACTATTTTTACCTGCCGCACCGGGACGAGGCGCGGGGCATCGGCGGGATCTTTTACGACTATCTGCGCGGCGATCCCGAGCACACGTTCCTATTCAGCCGCGACGCGGGCCGGGCTTTTCTTCGCTCCTATCTGCCAATCGTAGAGCGTCGGCGGGACGCTGAGTATGGTGCGCGCGAACGTGAGTATCAGGCCATGCGACGGGGGCGGTACGTTGAGTTCAACCTATTGTACGATCGCGGAACGAAGTTTGGAATCGAAACGCGCGGGCGCACCGAGAGCATCCTGATGAGCCTGCCGCCCAAGGTCGAATGGCACTACGATTTCGAGCCCGAGCCCGGCTCTCCCGAAGCCCAGGCGCAATGGTTTTTTACTTCGCACGACTGGCTCGACCTGCCGGCCGACGCGGTGCCGGGCGCGTAACGTCTGCCCCCATTCAATCCAGCGGATCCATCCCGTTGACAGACAGGGGATTAGAAGAAAGTTCAACGCTGCATAGGAACTGTAAATCGCCCCCGGCGCATAAACTATTACCGTTTGTTGTCTGCCGACCGCCACGATCCGTTTCACGGCCTTTAGCCCGCCAAGCCGCCTATGACCCCCCGCGAATTTCTGCAGGTCTACGATTTCGATAAGCGCATCATCCGCGGCACCTACTATCCTACCGATCCGTTGCCCATCGAGCCGGGCGATAAGGTGGGCGTCGTGATGATGAATCTTGGAGGGCCCGACACGCTCGACGATGTTGAGCCGTTCCTGTACAATCTCTTCATGGATCCGGCGATCATCGATCTCAACATTCCCGTTTTTGGCGATAAAGAGGTCTCGCTCAACTGGATCTTCAACAAGCCGTTCGGGGGCGCGCTCCGCCACAAGCTGTGCTCGTTTATCGCCGATAAGCGCTCGGAAACGGTCGGCGAAGACTATGAGATGATCGGCGGCGGATCGCCCATTAATCGCCTCACCCGCGAGCAGGCCCGGAGCCTTGAAAGTCAGCTAAATACCCAGTACGGCGAGGCGACCGGTGCCTCGTTTCATACCTACATCGCGATGCGCTACTGGCATCCCTTCAGCGAGGAGGCCGCTGCACAGATGGAAGAAGACGGTATCGACAAGGTGGTGCTGCTGCCGCTCTATCCGCAGTACTCGAAAACGACGACTGGCTCATCGCTGGTCTACTGGAAAGCCCTCGAAGAAGCAGGCGAGATTCCCTCGTGGCCCACGACCACGGTCTTCGAGTACGCCGCTAACCCAAAATACATTCAAGCGCTGAGTGAGCGCATCGACGAGGGACTGCAACGCTTCCCCAGTGCGGTCCGCTCAGATGTACACCTGCTCTTCAGTGCCCACGGGACGCCACTCAAGGAGATGACGGACCGGCGCGATCCGTACTGCTGCCTCGTGCACTCGACGGTGAATCAGGTGATGAAGCACCGCGAGCACGACCGGCCCTTCCACACGGCGTTCCAGAGCAAGGTTGGACCGAATGAATGGCTCACGCCGAGCACGCCTGATAAGCTGGAGGAACTGGCCGAGCACGGTCATAAGGACGTGCTGGTGATTCCCGTGGCGTTCGTGACCGATCACATCGAGACGAGCTACGAGCTCGATATCGAGGTGCGGGAGGAAGCCGAGGAGTTTGGCATTGAGCATTACGAGGTCACCTCCGGGCTCAACAACCATCCGCTCTTTATCGATGCGCTGATGGAGGCCACCGTAGCCCAGTTGGGACTATCGCCCGATGTTAAGCGCCCGAGCCGTTCCGGCGACGGCGTCGCCGCTGGTGGCGACTACCCACTGCGTCCGCTCGATGAGTTGCCACGGTTCGCGGCGGATAGTCGCGACGTGCGCTGTCCCAACTGTGAGTGCATCACCGAAGCCCGCTGCTGGCAGGCCGATCCGGAGACGGCGACGACGTCGATGAGCGGCAACGGAGCCGTGGAAGCCACCGAAGCCCCGCAGGCGTAAGCGTGGATCTGTTCTCATCACTGCTTGCTGCCACGGCCCATGGATGAGCCGTCCCATCACGTCTTGCGGGTTCTGGCTGCCGTTCCGGTTCCCAGCCGGGTGCTCGATCTCGGCTGCGGCGATGGCGCCCACACCGAAGCCCTCGCGCGCCTCGGCTTTGAGGTCGATGCGTGTGATGCCAGGGCGGCTGCAGTCGAGGCCGTGCGCCAACGGCTGGCCTCGATTTCCGGCGCGGAGGACGCCCGCGAGGCCGTCAGCGCGGCCTCTCTCGATGCGCTCGATTATCCCGATGCCACCTTCGATTGGATCGTCGCGTATCGGCCCGAGAACTACGCATCGTCTCCGGAGGCCGTGCAAGAGCTGCTCGGGGAAAGCCGGCGGCTCCTCAAGCCCGGTGGCTGGGTGTACATCGCGCTGCCCGATACCGACGGCTACGGGCCCGATCAACTGGGCGCGGCCGCCGACGCCGTCGATTTGGCCGAAGCGTCGGCGCCCGAGTGCACTGACGAGCACGGCGCATCGCTGGTGCGGGCCATCTTTCGACGCGTCGACTCCAATACGCCCCGCTGAGTCCTTCTCACTTCACCAACCGCGATTATCATGGAGGTTGCTCCGAAGAACCTCGATATCAGCACCAGCGAGCGCCATTACGAAAAGGCGCAGCATGTCATCCCCGGTGGCGTTAACTCGCCCGCGCGGGCGTTTCAGAGCGTGGGGGGGACGCCTCTATTCATCGATGAGGCGCACGGGGCTTACATGACGGATGTCGATGGCAACCGCTATGTTGATTACGTCGGATCGTGGGGCCCGATGATCTTCGGGCACGCCGATCCGGATGTGGTCGAGGCCGTCAACCAGGCGGCGGCCAAGTCGACTTCGTTCGGCGCGCCGACGCAGATCGAGATTGATGTGGCCGAACTCGTCTGCGAGCTGGTGCCGTCGATCGAGAAGGTGCGGATGGTGAACTCCGGCACCGAGGCCACGATGAGCGCAGCCCGGCTGGCCCGCGGTTACACCGGTCGCGATAAAATCATCAAGTTTGAGGGCAACTACCACGGCCATGGTGACTTCTTCCTGATCGGGGCCGGGAGCGGTCCGCTCACACACGGCCATCCTGATTCGCCCGGTGTGACCGTCGGCAATGCACAGGATACGCTGCTGGCCCGCTACAATGACCTCGATCATGTCCGACAGCTGGCCGAAGAGCATCAGGGTGAGGTCGCCTGCATCATCGTTGAGCCCATCGCGGGCAACATGGGATGCATCCCGCCCGAGCCGGGTTTTCTGGATGGTCTCCGCGAGATTTGCGATGCCCACGACATCGTGCTGATCTTCGATGAGGTGATGACGGGCTTCCGAGTGGCGCCCGGTGGCGCGCAGGAGCGCTACGGTGTGACGCCGGATCTGACGTGCCTCGGCAAAATTATCGGGGGTGGGCTGCCCGTTGGGGCCTACGGCGGCAGGCAGGAAATTATGGATTATGTCTCGCCGGTGGGGCCGGTCTATCAAGCAGGCACGCTTTCGGGGAATCCGTTGGCGATGGCGGCAGGCTACACCGTGCTCCGCAAGATTGCCGATCAGCGAAAGGCACTCTACGAGCGGCTCGAAGCGTACGGTGAACGGCTCGAATCAGGTATGCGCGAGACGCTGGATGCGCGTGGCATCGACTACTATCTGACGCGCGTCGGCGCGATGGCCGGGCTCTTTTTCACGGGGGAGCGCGTCGTCGATCAGTCCACGGCGAAGACGAGCGACACCGAGCGCTACGCGTCCTACTTCCACGCCATGCTCGAAGAGGGCGTGTACCTGCCGCCCTCACAGTTCGAAGCTATTTTCTTCTCCGATTGCCACGGCGACGACGAGCTCACGGCAACCCTCGAAGCGCAGCGCCGTGCGCTGGAGCGGATCACGTGAATGATGTGATCAACCAGGGGGATCAGGCGGAACGCAGCGCGGGTGGCTCGACGGGCTGGGCGAAGTACTGCCGCAGGGCCGGAAGCGTATCCGTCCGGGTGCTCACGTCGCGGATGATCTCGCCGTCCTCAATGATAGCAATCCGCTCGCAGACCTCCGTTACGTGCGCGAGGTCATGGCTGGAGAGAATCAGCGTAGTGTTATGCTCGCGGTTGAGCCGCCGAAGGAGGGCGCGCAGCTGAAACTGGGAGCGCGGATCGAGATTGGCGAACGGCTCGTCGAGCACCAGTAGCTTGGGCTGGATGAACATGGCCGCTATCAGTCCCACCTTCTGGCGGTTTCCCGCCGAAAGGTCACGCAGGTAGCGCGCCGTTTGTCCCAGCGGCTCGTCGGTGAAGAAGTCCTGATAGGGGCGCAGGGCGGTGGTGATTGCGGCGGCGGACATCCCGTAGAGCCGGCCTACGAAGTCGAAAAACTCGTCGGTAGTGAGAAAATCCATCAGGAACGAGTCGTCCAGAAACGAGCCGGTGTGCGGCTTCCAATCCGTCGAGGTGTCCACCGCGCTCCCGCCCAGGAAAACGCTGCCTGCGTCGGCGGGAATCAGATCCAGCAGCAGCCGCAGGAAGGTCGTCTTCCCGGCGCCATTATTGCCGACGAGCCCCAGCGTCGATCCGGGCTCGACCACAAATTCGGGAATCCGAAGCCGAAACGGCTCGGATTGCTGCTTTTCCAGATTCCGTACATGAACGCGCATGGGTGGTGGAGTTAGTCGTGGGTGTGCCGGAAGCCGGCAGCCATGGTGTGTTTGCGGAGGGTGAGGCGCCGGGCGAGTGCCTGGCTCCAGGGCCACGAGAGGAGCATGCCCGCGAGGCCGAGGAGCGCGATGAGCGAGAAGGCAAGGTGCGTCCGGTCGGGCAGCACCATCAGGATAAGGGCCGGGGGGACGACCGTGGGAATCATCCAGAGCCAGTGAATGGCCGAGAAGCCTTCGTACTCGAAGAAGCCGCCGCTGGTGAGGTCGACGCGCTTGTGGTTGTGGACCGCGAGAAGGATCATCAGGGCGCTCGTGATGCCGGCGTTATAGAAGAGGAACGCCACGTGGAGTGGGATCAGGTGAGGTGCCATGGCGATGAACAGCGGCAGGCTGATCAGGAAGAGTGCAATGCAGGACCCCTGAAGCAGCATAATCTTCGCCTGCACCATGGTATCGAGCGGGGTGGCGCGGGCCATCATGCCGTCGAAGTAGCGGCTTTCCCAGGCGAACATGAGCTGCCCGTAGTTGAGCACAAAGGCGCCGGAGGCGAATAAGCCGATTAAAGCCCACATCCAGCGCTGGTGGGTGAAGAGATTCAGGTCGGAGAGCAGCAAGGCCGTGTACGCGGTGGAGACGACGATAGAGATGAGCACGTACTGGCGGGTCCGGCTACTACGCCACATCATCTTGACTTCGAGCAGCGCCAGATTGCGGAGGACACTCCCGCTGAAGGGCAGTCGCACGGGCAGCGCGTACTCGCGCGAGGAGAAGGAGGAGCCCTCCGACAGCAGGGCCCGCCAGAGGCCCAGCCCGGCGATCAGATACGTAGCTGCAGCGACTGAAGCGAGGAGCAGCAGCGTTGTCCAGTGCCCATCGAGAAGGCCATCGAATAGCGCAGCCGAGGTCGATTGGATGACGGAGGCTCCCACCATCTGATCGAACATCTCCAATCCAATCACCGCGCTGATCAGCACCAGCACGGAGAGCGAACTCCGCCCCAGCCAGACGCGCAGCGCCAGGGCGGCGTAGTGTGTGATGAGGATAGCACACGTGATCCCTATGATCCAAAACGCGACGCCCTCCGCCAGAGGGGTAGATGCAGGGAGGTATCGCAGGCCAAATGGGGCGAAGAAGAAGAGAGGGAACAGGTTGTACACCGTACCCAGCGAAGCCCACTGCACATACGCAATCAGCCGCGAGCGGCGAACCGGCAGGTGTAGGAAGTGCTGCGGCTGGAGGCGGGGGGGCTTCTGAAACAGAAACCGGATAACGACAAATCCGGCAAGCAGGCCGATGAGATGGCGGTTTAGCTGATGGACCGGGGAATGGTTCGGGGCGAAGAAGGGTTGAAACAGAAGGCCCGAACATAGAAGCACGACGGCGACGTAGCTGCCCAGGATCGCCTGGCCCGGTGATACGGGGCGGGTGTGGACGCTCTCAAAAGACCGCACGAAACCCGACCAGTGCGTGCGGAGCAGCGTGGGGTACGTCATAATGGAGGAAGCAAAAGATCGGACACGACGTAGTTGGCAGGAGTTCGGATGGTTGCCTGCACCTGCCCGTGCACCTCTCTGCAAAAGTCTATCCGGAATACGGGGTACAGGTCTCGTCTTTTGGAGCAGGCCCGATGGGGGCTTTGGCGTCCCTCTCGTTACAAAGTTACCCGCGGATCGATGGCCCACCCTCACTGCGCCCAGGCCGGCAGGGTGCCAATCTCTACCCCAAAGGCCCATCCGAGTAGGGCATAGGTGGCGACCGTAATCAGGCCGGTGAAGAGCAGGTTTAGCCAGAGGCCAGCCCGGCTCATCTGAGGGATGGTGAGGAGTCCGCTGCCATACACGATGGCGTTCGGTGGCGTTGCAACCGGGAGCATGAAGGCACAGCTGGCGCCCAGCGCAGCCGGGACGACCAGCAAGAAGGGATTTTGCCCGATACCCACCGCCACCGATCCCATAATGGGCAGAAAGGCCGCAGCGGTGGCCGTGTTGCTTGTGATCTCGGTGAGCAGGATGATGTGCACCACGACCGCGAAGACGATCAGGAGGAGAGGCCACGCGCTCAGTCCGCGTACTGCTTCTCCGATCCAGGTTGCCAGTCCCGTACGGTCGATGGCCCCAGCTAAACTAAGGCCGCCTCCGAAAAGAATCAGGATGTCCCACGGGAGGTCTTGCACCTCGTTCCAGGTCAGCAGCCGGCGCCGGTGCTCCCCGCCTGCGGGGGCGAGGAAGAGGACGAGCGAGGCGGTCATGGCGATCCCGGCATCGGAAAGGCCTGGCACGTACGGTTCCACAAAGCGGCGGGTGATCCAGAGCAGGGCCGTCGCGCCGAAGATGAGCGCGACCCGCCCTTCGGCTGGAGTGACCGGGCCGATTTTCGTCAGCTCCGTATCGATCAGGTCACCGCCGCCGGGGAGCTCATCGGCATCCAGCGGATAGACCCAGGTGAGAAGGGCATACATCAGCGGGAGCGATACGATTACCATCGGAAGGCCGATGAGCAGCCACTGTGCGAATCCCACCTCCACACCGTAAGCCTCCGCCATGAAGCCTGCGAGCAGCGCATTTGGAGGCGTCCCGATAAGCGTGCCCACTCCGCCGATGTTGCATGCGTAAGCGATGCTGAGCAGCAGCACGATGCCAAAATTCGCGTGAAGGGGATCGTCGGCCTCTGCCGGGCGCCGGTCGCCCGTCACGCGAATGATCGACAGGCCAATGGGCAGCATCATGAGCGCCGTGGCGGTGTTGCTCACCCACATGCTGAGGAAGGCCGAGGCGAGGATGAATCCGATCACGATCGAAGACGGTCGCGTCCCCACCCAGTTGACCAGGTTCAGCGCGATGCGCCGATGCAGATCCCAGCGCTGCATCGCGAGGGCGATCATGAAGCCGCCCATAAAAAGAAAGATGATTGGGTTGGCGTACGGGGAAGCGGCCTCGTCGATGGAAACGACCTCCATCACAGGGAGCGCGACGAGCGGGAGCAGCGCGGTCGCCGGAATCGGAATCGCTTCGGTAATCCACCAGGTCGCCATCAGCAGACCCAGCGCGGCAGTGCGCCACGCCGGGAGATCGAGTCCGGCCGGAGCGGGGGCGAGGAGGACTGCGATGAAGACGAGCGGGCCCACAATCAGCCCGAGGCGACGGCGGAGCGTTTCAGGGTCGATGGGCATGGAAGAAGCGACGGAAACGGAACGACAGCGAATCAGCGCGGCCGGTCGGGGCGGTCCGACCCCCAATCAAGTAGGCGGCCCCCGACAGCGCGACCAATCTAACCGTCAGCCTGCACCGATGCCATGCGATGCCGTGTGGCGTCCTCAGCGCGAGGACAAGCCGGATTCGCGGCGGGCTTACGCCACAAAAAGCAGGTCCACCTCTCGCTTTTCCGGATTGGCCTTCACGATCTGAACGCGCACTTCGTCGCCCGGTCGATATGTTTTGCCGGAGTTGCGGCCCGACATCGTGAAGGTGGACTCATCGTAGGTGTAGTAGTCGTCGTCCATATCGCTGACGTGGACCAGCCCTTCCACCAAGAGGTCTGTCATTTCAACGAACACGCCGAACTTCGTTACGCCACTGACGACCCCGTCAAATTCGTCCCCGACGTGCTCCTGCACGTACTCGACCTGCTTCAGTTTGACGGATTCGCGCTCGGCCTCGACGGCGCTGCGTTCCTGCTCGGAGCAGTGCTCGCATTGGTTCTGGAGGGTCCCCAGGTCGGCGCGGGAGCCGCCGGCCGCGTACTGCTTCAACAGGCGGTGGACGATGAGGTCCGGGTAGCGCCGGATGGGGCTCGTGAAGTGGGTGTAGTAGTCGAAGCCCAGGCCATAATGGCCGAGATTCTCTGTCGCATACTCAGCCTTCGACATCGCACGGAGCGCTGCCCGCTCGATGACATCTTCTTCCGGCTGATCTTTGATCGCCTGAATGAGATCGTTGAGGTCCTTCGAGCGGGCGTTGCCGTTCGTGAGCTCCAGGTCGTGCCCGAACAACTGCACGTAATCAGCCAACTCGCGAATTTTTTCGGCGTCGGGCGTGTCGTGCACGCGGTACACGAAAGGAGGAGGCTTCTGCCCGTTCGAGCCCTGCTCGCCGATGTGGCGGGCGATGGTTTTGTTGGCCAGGAGCATGAATTCCTCAATCAGGCGGTTGGCCTCTTCGCGATGCTTCGGCACGATGTCAACGGGGTGGCCTCCATCGTCGAGGATGACTTTGATTTCGAGCAGATCGAAGTCAATCGAGCCCTCGCGCATCCGTTTCTTCGTGAGCGTCCGGCCCAGGCGCGCCGCCTGCACGACATCGGATGCGACCGGGTCGCCCGGATGGCCGCCTTCGATGTAGGTTTGGGCATCATCGTAGGTCAGGCGCTGCTTCGAGTGAATGACGGTTTCGCGGATCGCGTAGTCCTTCACCGTGCCCTGGGGTGTCACCTCCATGATGCACGAGAACGCCAGTTTGTCCTCGTGGGGCCGTAGCGAGCACACGTGGTTCGAGAGCTTCTCCGGCAGCATCGGAATCGTGCGATCGACCAGATAGACGCTGGTGGCGCGCTCGAATCCTTCTTCATCGATGGCCGAGTCGTCCTCGACGTAGTGGCTCACATCGGCGATATGCACGCCCAGTTCGTAGTTGCCATTGTCGAGCCGCTCGATGTGGATGGCGTCGTCAAAGTCCTTCGCGTCGTCCGGATCGATCGTGAAAATCATTTTGTCCCGCAGATCGAGCCGGCGGTCGATCTCCGACTGCGGGATCTCGGTCGGGATGGCGGCGGCTTCCTCCAAGACGGCTTCGGGGAAATCGGATTTGACGTTCATGCTCATCGCGAGGGAGAGCACCCGTACTTCGGGGTCCTCGCTGGAGCCGAGTACGCGCAAAATCTGCCCTTCTGGGGAGGCTTTCCGGTCTTCGAAGCTGTCAATGGAGACGACGACCTTTTCGCCTTTCTGCGCCCCACCGAACGCTTCTTTCGGGACAAAGACATCCTGCAGGATGCGTTGATCGTCAGGCTCGACGAATCCGTAGGTGCCGTGCGGGTGGAAGGTGCCCACCACCTGCGTGCGCCGCCGCTGGATAACCTCGACGACCTTGCACTCGCGGAGCTTATTCGGTCGCGCCTGGGCGCCCAACATCACCCGGACGATGTCGCCGTCCAACGCGGTGCCCATGTTCGACTCGCGGATGAAAAACTCCTCGTCCCCGTCGCGGGGGGTGACGAAGCCGAAGCCCTGTGGCTTCACGGCGAGATGGCCGATCGCCTCGTTCGAGGCTGTGCGGCTCGTAAATTTATCGCCCTCCAGGGCGACGGCGTGGTGGGAGCGCAACTCGTTCAGGACCTGCTCGAAGCGCAGGTATTCGTCGTTGTCCTCGATGTCGAGGGCGTGAGCGAGATCGCCGGAACGGTAGCTTTTGTCGGAGCGGTCGCTGAGAAAGTCGAGAATGGCGCGCTTCAAATCGGAGCGCGATCGGAGGGTGCTGGAATCGGAAGATGCCACAAGCGGACAGGCGTTCGTGAAGGATCAGTCGTCGTACACTTCAAGCCATACTTGAAGTGATCATAACTCAAAAGCGCCGGTGCCTCGAAAGATTCACGTACGGCCGCTGATCGGCCATGATTAGCAGAATATGGACATGGCGCGGCTTATCGCTCGCGATTGGTCGGTGCTCGCGCCGCCGGGGTCGCCTCGTCGGTCTCGGATTCATTGGAGGGTTCGTCCTCCGTTCCGATGAGCCAGCCCAGAAGTCGATTCAGCAGGTTACGCCAGCTGGAGAATTCCGTACGGTATGAGATGCCCGCGCCGGTGCTGCTCGTCAGTGTCTGATCGTTCAGGAGCTCGTTGCCGGAGCGCCGGTAAAACGCTTCGACCGAGACGTTGCGGCTCAGGCGCACCTCCACGACAAACTGACCTTCGATGCCTTCGGTGCGACGGCGTTGCTCCTCGTTGCTCGCGTAGACGCCTTCGCCCCGGATGATGAGCCGCTCGTCCAGCAACCGTAATGCGACTCCGTAGATCACATCCAGATTTTGCGGGTCCTCGCCCTGCAGTTCCAGATTAATGTCCAGCACGGGGACGGCGGCGCTGAGGTAGCGGTTGAGTTGGCTCGCTACCAGTTGGGAGACGCTCGTAAACGCCAGCTGGTTGCCCGCACTGGCCAGCCGCTCACTCGCATTGGTCGCTCCGGTTGCCGAAGGCGTGGTCGTCAGCAGAAACGTATTGGTGAGCAGTACGCTTGTGGCGTACTCGGTTGCAAGACCGGGCTGATTGAGGACGGCGTCGAGCGTTTCGTTGACGAACGTCGTCTGGTTCTGCCGATCGACAGAGAGGCTGAGGTCGACGCGGGGCGACTCCACCCGTCCCGTGATATCGAGCTGCACGACGACGGGGATCCGCGACTGCTGATCGACGCTGCCGGGCAGGCCCGCTGTTGACGTGCGCGTCCGATACGAGGCGTCGAGATCGAGCTGGGCATTGGTGGGGTTACCGTCCCAGGTGATTGTGCCCTGGTCGATGACGAAGCGGCGATAAAACACGTCGCCCGCAGTGAACAGATATTCCCCGCCCGTAACTTCGAGCGACCCGTACGTGAAAAACTCGCCCTGCTGGCGCTGAATCTGGATGCGACCCGAGCCCTGCGCCGTGACGACATCGCCGAGCAGGGGATCGAAGACCATGTGGATGGTCGATCCTTCGGGGGCATTCACGTTGAGGTCCAGCTCCAGCCCGTCGAGAAACGACGGCTCCCCGGCCGGCCGGTCGGCGAGCACGTTGTCGCGCTGTGTGACCTCACGCAGATCGGGGAACTGGCCCGTCGAGTCAGCGAAGATGATGAAGCCGGTTTCGCTGGCGACGTCCTCTTCCGTGATGGGGATGTACAGTTCACTATTGGGAGTCGTACGCGCATCGGGCGCGGCGAGCGTGGCATCGGAGAGCGGCCCATTGAGCGTCAGCAGGCCCGAGGCCCAGATGGTGCCGTAAAACGGAAGATCCTGCGAGCGCTCTACGTCGATGATTTGCATCTCATCGAGCCGGGCCGAGACGTCGAAGGAAAAGTACTCGTACTCATTGAACAAGACCGTCCCCTCCAGCTGCGCCGAGCCCGATCCAGTGTCGGTCAGCGTCACCTGATTGAGCTGGATGCCGGTGCGATCGACGCCGACGGGGCCCGCAATCTGATAGGTGAGGTTGAACTGCGGCAGATCAAATTGCCCCTCCTCGATGCGCAGATCGGCCTGGAAAAGGGGGTCGAAGAACCGGCCGTTGATCTGGCCACGCCCGGCGACGAATCCACTAACATTCTCCACTTTATCCGCGAAAACATACTCGAAGAAAAAGAGGTCGGCGCGGTCGATAGACACGTCGAGGTCGAAGGTGCTGGCCGCGAGGAGGGAGGCGGTTCCTCTGGGCGAGGCCGGGAGCTGGATGCCGCCACGCACGCGCAGCTGATTCGTTTCGGCGCGCTGCAAGGTGGCGGGCAAATACGCGGGCCGGGAGGCGAGGGCATCGGTCTCGGGAGCGAGGCCGGCATCCAGCGTGATGGAGGCGCTGGGCTCGTCGTAACGGGTTGCCGCATCGAGATGGCCCAGCAGCCGGTTGCCAAAGCTGAGCCAGGAGACCTCCAGTTGCGAACTGATGGCGGGGCGTTGCAAGCCGCCGGAAAGCGCAAGCGCCCCGTTCAACATGCCCCCGACGGGCCGGTTCATTTGTAGGAGTTCGGAGAGCGGGTGCAGCAGCACATTCTCGGTAGCGACGTGCACCGTGTCGCGCGGGTTCGTCGAGAGAATGCCGTCGACCTGAATCCGCTGTGCAGGTGTAGCGCCGGAGATCGGGCTCTCGAAATGCGCATCGGGAATCACCAGCGCGTTGTTATAGGCATAAAGAGTCGCGGGGCGGACGTTGGTCCACCGGTACGCGCCGGCGACGACGAGGGCGTTATGGAGCGTGATTTCATTCCGGTCGCGCAGGAGGTCGACGGAGGTGTGAAGGCGGAAGGGGCCGGATCGATCCCGCGCCTCGGACGCAAATCGAAGCTCCCCCCGCCGATTTGCATAGTCAATCTGCAAGGTGGGCTCGACGAGCGGAAGGGGGCCCAGAGCGGCCTCGCGGGTGTTGAGGGTGAGGTGGCCTGTAAGCGTTTCGGACAGCGGCGCATCGAGGGTTCCGTCCCACTGAAAAGTGGCGCTCAGGCTGTCGGATCGCCACGCGGCGGCGTACAGGCTGTCGGCGCTGAGGTTGCCCTCCAGGGCGAGCGCGTCTGCGCTGGCCTGCAGCGTGAGGGTGCTCTGCGCGTCGGTGTGAATGGCACCCAGGCCGGGGAAAAGGCGGTTCAAGATGTCGGTCCGGTGGAAATCGACATCCAGCGTGAGGTTCGCGCCGTCGAGCAGGCCGTGATCCCTCAGGGTGGTGCGGGCGATGCGCCGCCATTGGGCGACTGATTCGGAGGGCGGTGGAGACGAGGGGGGGAAGACGGCCGGGAGGGCCGCGGCGAGGGCAGGAGATCCGTCGTAGGGCTTCGCCCAGGCCGTGCGCGCCGCCTGCGTCACCGCGCGGCCCCAGAGGTTGCCCAGGGCCCAGACGGGACGCAGTTGCACATCACCCGTCAGCCGAGCCTGAATGAGGTCGCCGTCGATCGAGAGCAGGCCGGGCTCATCCGTTGGGGGGCGGAGAGCGAGCGTCGATTGGTTCGGCGGGATGAGGCGGGCCGTCGTGCCGTGCTGCACCGTGGAGCTATCGAACTGGACCCGCACGACGCCGGCAAGGGTTTGCGGAGTGAGACCGTGGCCATCGGCTGTGACGGTCATGTTGAGGCGCGTCGCGGGGACTGCGCCGAGGGGCAGGGCCGTCAGATCGAAGTTCTGCGCCGTGGCCGTGAGCTGATATGCGGGAGTCGACCGATTGAAGTTGAGCAGCCCCTCCAGCGTGAAGCGGCCCCGGTTCGTGGGCATCAGATCCATCTGACCCGTGAACGCACCGGTGCGAGCGTTCATACTGAGGCGAAGGGAATCGAGCGGCTGACCATCGAGGGTCGACGGGCCAAACTGCGCATCGAGCTGTCCGGCTATCTGGTCTCGCTGCAGGCCGCGCCCGGAGAGTACGACCGAGCCGTTCAGCCGGCTCTGGAGCGGGGGCATCTGCGCGAGGGTGCCTGCATCCAGCGAATCGGTAGTGAGCCGGGCCTGGTAACGGATTAGCGAATCGGCGGGGTGGGCGGCCTCGACGGTGCCCTGCAGGGTTCCGCTCGAAGCGGTCGACACCGTAAACTCGGACGTCGCCTCCCACGGCACGCGTCGAATATCGCCGCCGAGGGGAAGCGTCCCGGCCACATACCAGGAAACATCGACGGGGCCGAGGTGCGCCCAGGCGTCCGTGGGGGCGGCGGGCCAGACCGCGCTGAGGTCATCCGCGGATAGGGTGCTCTCTGTCCACTCGAACTCGACGTCGAGCGAGTCTGGCAGACCGAACACCGTCCCGCGGCCCTGCAGGCGGCTGGCTCCGTGCGCCAGTTCCAGCGACTCGACGAGCATCTCGGCGGCGGGGCCCTGGATCTGGGCGCGCGCAGTGATCTCTTCGGAGAGGGGGAGGCGCGGGACGAGGGCGCGGAGTTCGTCGAAGTGCAGGGCGCTGCGCTGCAGGTCGGCGTCGAAGGGGGCCGAGGCGAGGCGATCCTCACGGGGCACATCGAGCGTGGCATCGAACGCGAGCCGCGTCGAGTCGAGGGCGACTTCAGCTTGCGTGACCGACCACTGATCTCCCTGATTCAAAAGCTGTCCCTGGAGCCGGGTCAGGGTGAGCGGCGAATTGGCGAGGTCGCCGGTGAAGCGAAAGATATCGATCAAGCGTTCCTCCGCGCCCCATTCGACGGTCAGCCGCGCATCCACATCGTGCACGCGGCTGCTCGCATAATCGAACAGCCACCCCTCGCGCACGAGCCGCGGCAGCGGGCCCTCGTTCAGCGTCGTGATCGATCCGTTCTGAACCCGGAGATCAGCCAGGGCAAACGTCGGCCCCGTTCCGGAATCGGTGCTGCGCGGGCGAAACATGCGAGTCGCATTCCAGGTGCTGTCGGCCGATCGGCGCAGGGTGAGGCGAGGGCCGATCAGCGTGAGGCTGCGGAGCGCCACCTCGCGGCTGAAGAGCGCGGACCACTGCGGCCGAGCAACGACCGTGTCGACTTCGAGGAAGAGCTGCCCGGCGTCGTCCCGGATGCGCACGTCGCGGGCGTAGAGCGTGTTGAGCAGACTGCCCTCCAGCTCTCCGATGGAAAGCGTTCCCGCAAACCGGTCGTTGAATTGGGACTCGACCTGTTGGCGCAGCTGGCTTCGCCCGACTTCCGTGCGGGTCAGCGCAAAAAACGCCACGACCGCCAGGAGCACAGCATAGGCTGTGCCGATGAGCAGGCGGCGGGATATACGAGTGAGTGCGCGGGCGGCCACGGAGCGCAACGGCGAGTTAGAACGAAATCGAGGCGGGATAAATCAACATATTACTACCCCGAGCGCTGCGGAATGTGCCTTGCGCGCGTCAATTTCACGTATGCGCCGTGCAAACGTGGTCCCAGGCTTTCTGCAGGTCGGCGCGCGTGGGGGCATCGGACAGATACGCGTGCCCCAATTCATCGAGTACGACGAAACGGAGCGTTCCGGCAACCGCTTTTTTGTCGGATTGCATCGCTTCGAGCAGTTCGCCGAAGGACAGCTCAGTGGGCGAGCCGTCGACCGGAATGGAGGAGACGAGCTGATCGGCGCGCTGCCAGTCGACCGTCGGGTGCAAACGGTGGGTGAGGTACAGATTCGCGCGCATCCCGAGCGCAACGGCCTCGCCGTGGGTGAACGTCCCGTACCCGGATACCCGCTCGATGGCGTGGCCGAACGTATGACCGAAGTTGAGGATCGCCCGGCGGCCCTGCTCGCGCTCATCGGCGCTCACGACCTCGGCTTTTATGCGCGCCGCACGAGCGATCATCTCGGCCGTGGGGCCAGAATGACGCAGGAGCACCTCGGTGATGTGCGCCTCCAGAAAATCGATAAAGTCGGGATCCGCGATGAGGGCGTGCTTGACGACCTCGGCCATGCCGCTCATCCATTCGCGTTGCGGCAGCGTGTCGATCACCTGCCGATCGGTCACCACGAGGTCCGGCTGATAGAATGCGCCGATCAGGTTTTTGCCCGTCGCGTGGTTGATCCCCGTCTTTCCGCCGATCGAGCTATCGACCTGTGCGATGAGTGAGGTGGGAAGGTGAACGAGGGGCACACCGCGCAGCAACGTCGCCGCCGCGAATCCGGCCAGATCGCCCACGACGCCGCCGCCAAGGGCCAGCACCGGCGTCTGCCGATCGATCCCCCAATCGAGCGCCGTGTCGTGGATGGACTGCAGGTGATCGGCCGATTTGGTGGATTCGCCGGGCGGACACACGATGACCCTCGGCGTCCATCCGGCCTCCCGGAGCGCATGAACGAGTGGCGACCGGTAGTGCGCGGCGACGTGTTCATCGGTGATGAGCAGGCAGCGGCCCGGATGCAGGCCGGCTTCCGTGAGCAGCTCGGGGACGTCCGAGAGCGAACGAAAGTGAATGGCGTAACTGCGGTCGCCGTCGAGGTGAATCGGGATGGTCGGGGCGGGGGCAGGGGAGGACATAAGGGCGAGCGTGGATGAGCAGTACGGGGGAGTCGACACGCCGCGCGGCGGAGCGCGTTCCGCACGGGCAACCTCGGCTCGGATGGCCCGTTGGCCCCATCGCAGCCCAGATCTGATTCGAAGACAACCCATGCTGTTTGATTCAATTCTCGACGCAGCCCACGAAGGGGTCGCCGATGCGCTGTCGCCCGGCGACCGGGCCATCGACGCGACCCTCGGCAACGGCCATGATACGCTGTTTCTGGCGCGATGTGTGGGGGGCGACGGGGCTGTCCTCGGCTTCGACGTCCAAGCCGAGGCCCTGCAGGCGACGCGAGCCCGGCTGGCGGACGCCGGGATCCGCGATCCCGTGGAGTTGCATCATCGCGGTCATGAAGATATGGCAGCGGTAGCGCCCGAGGGGTGGACCGGCACAGTGGGGGCGGTCATGTTCAACCTGGGCTACCTGCCCGGCAGCGACAAAACCTGCATCACCCGGCCCGCCACCACGATTCGAGCGTTGGATGCTGCGACGGAGCTGCTCCGGCCCGGCGGCGTGATCACGGCCGTTCTGTACACCGGCCACGATGGAGGTGCCGAGGAGGCGCGGGCCGTCCAGCAGTGGGCTGAGGCGCTCGATACCGATGCGTTTGCCGCCGTCAGCTACCGTTGCACTAATCGGACTAACGCGCCCCGGTTGGTGGCGGTCCAGCGAACAAAAAAGAGCCGGCGTTCCGTGAAGAACACCGGCTCTTAGCTACCGGACCCTTTTGGAATATCACTTGGCCTGGCCCCGAAACCGCTCCCGAACAAGCTGTCATTCTGAGCCTGACGAAGACACGAGCGCTTTAGCGCGAGGGCCGTAGGTCATGCCTGTGGTACTGATGCAATAATCTCTTTGAATGCAGCGGAAACTTGCCCTCAGAGATCCCTCGTCAAGCTCGGGATGACACACTGGGGAGCGGTTTCGGGGCCGTGTGCTCAAAAACTGACCGGTAGCCAGCACCGACTCCTAAGATCGATGGGCGGCGTTGAATCAGCTCCCGCCTCCGCCATTGCTGTTGAACGTAAAGATGCGGTCGGCGGTGCGGTCGACGAGGTAGGCTTCCCGGATCAGGTGGGAGGGGGTGTAGTTTTTGGTGTATATTTGGCGACGATAAAGCAGGTCTCACGCCGACGGCAGCGCACCGGCTGCAAGAACGAAGCCCCAGTCCTGTGCATTGAACTGGCACATCCACCACAGCCCATTCGCAGCTTCATGTGCCTCATCCTCTTCGGCCTGAATGCGCACCCCGAGGTCCCGCTGATTGTGGCGGCCAACCGGGATGAGTTTTACGAGCGGCCCACGGCGCCAGCGCACGTCTGGCCCGAGGCGCCGCATGTCCTCGCCGGGCGCGACGAAAAGGCGGGCGGCACCTGGATGGGCGTCACGCGCTCGGGGCACTGGGCGGCCATCACCAACTACCGCGACCCCGAGGCCGAGCACAAGGACGAAGCGCCGTCTCGGGGCGATCTGGTGGCCGATTATCTCAAGCAGCAGCCCGATCCGCAAGCCTATATCGAGCAGGTCGCTTCCTCCAGCGAGCGTTACAACGGCTTCAACCTGCTGGTCGGCACGCCCGCAGGCGCCTACTATTTCTCGAACCGGGACGGGTCCATCCGCACGCTTCGAGCCGGGATCTATGGGCTCAGCAACCATCTGCTGGATTCGGCATGGCCGAAGGTGGAGCGGGGGAAGAAGACGCTGGCCCGCCATCTGGAGCGCGATGCCCCTGCGCCCGGTCCGCTACTCGATCTGCTCTACGACACCGAGCAGCCCGTCGATGAGAAGCTGCCCGACACCGGCATCGGCCTCGCGGGCGAGCGGCTCCTGTCGCCCATGTTCATCGAGAGCGAAACCTACGGCACCCGCGCGTCGACGGTGCTGATGATCCGGCGCGACGCAACGATCACGTTTGCCGAACGGACGTTCAACCGCGGCACGCCCGAGGCCACGCGACGCTTCTCCTTCGAGCAATCGGACGATCCCACGGCGCCGATCCCATCGGCTGACGGCTGACCGGGCGCCGCGGCTTGACGCCCGGGCTGAATCTGTGTATGCTACGGCTGGCCCCGGTGCGGGCTGTAACGGACGCTTCCCCGGCCGCACCGAGGGGCCTGCATTCATCCGTCGATCAACTGCTATCTCTATGCTCTTTGAGAAGATCACGTTCACGAATCCGGACGGCGTCGAACTCGCAGCTCGGTTGGACCAACCTGCTGACAATCAACCGGTTGCGTACGCCCTCTTCGCGCATTGCTTTACCTGCTCGAAGAATTTGAAAGCCGTAGGTAACATCAGTCGGGCGCTCACCGATCAGGGCATCGCCGTGATGCGCTTCGATTTCACCGGCCTCGGGGAGAGCGAAGGCGACTTTGCCGATACCAACTTTTCCTCCAACATCGATGATCTCGTCGCTGCGGCCGAATTTATGGCTACCGAGTTTGAGGCCCCCAAAATCTTGGTCGGCCATTCGCTGGGCGGGGCGGCGGTGTTGCAGGCCGCGCATCGGATTGAGAGTGCCCAGGCGGTGGCAACCATCGGCGCGCCGTGCGATCCGGAGCACGTGGTGCAGCACATGGAGGACTCGATCGAGGAGATCGAGGCGAAGGGCGAGGCCGAAGTGACGCTCGCGGGGCGGACGTTTACCATCAAGAAGCAGTTTCTCGATGATCTGGAAGCGACGCGGATGACCGATGCGATCCGGGAGCTGGACCGGGCGCTGCTGATCTTTCACTCGCCCCTCGATAAGGTCGTCGGCATCGACAACGCCGCCCGCATTTTCAAGGCGGCCAAGCATCCGAAGAGCTTCATCTCCCTCGATCAGGCCGATCACCTGCTCACCGATCCGGCCGATTCGCGCTACGTGGGTGCGGTGCTCGGGGGCTGGGCGCGCAAGTACATCGATGTGGAGGAGCCGGACGAGACGGAGGTGGAGCCCGAGTCCGGACGCGTCGTCACGCGTACGGCCCAGGGGTTGCGCACCGAGATCATCGCCAACGGCCATCGCCTCATTGCCGACGAGCCCGAGTCCATTGGCGGGACGAACACGGGGCCGACGCCGTATGATCTGCTGGCGGCCTCGCTGGGCGCGTGCACGTCGATGACCCTGCGCATGTACGCGGATCGGAAGGAGTGGCCGCTGGAGGAAGCGGTGGTCCGCCTCAGCCACGAGCGAATCCATGCGAAAGACTGCGAGGACTGCGAGTCGGATAACGGCATGATTGACCGGCTGGATCGGGAGATCGAGGTGGTGGGACCGCTGGATGCAGATCAGCGGCAGCGGCTTAAGGAGATTGCCAATAAGTGCCCAGTGCATCGCACGCTCCACGGGGAGATTCGAGTGCGAACATCGTTGAAGGAAGAGTGATTAAAACCCGATTAACAGGGCTGTTGTACCAGCCGACCTCATTCGTTACTTGAACGCGTCACCAATCGGACTGTATCCATGCGCGCTGTCATCGTCACGCAAGAAGGCGACCCCGAGCACATGACCCTCGGCGAGGCGCCGACGCCCGAACCCGGCGCCGACCAGCTGCTGGTCAAGGTCCACGCCACCGCTCTCAACCGGGCCGATACGTTCCAGCGGCGCGGCCACTATCCGCCGCCGGAGGGCGCCTCCGAGATTCTGGGTCTGGAGATGGCGGGTACGGTCGCCGCAAAGGGGCCGGGCTGCGTGGATTGGAATGAGGGGGATCGCGTCTTTGGGCTCCTTCCCGGAGGCGGATACGCCGAGTACGCACTGATCCACAACGACATGGCCATGGCCATCCCGCCGGGCCTCAGCATGCAGGAGGCCGCGGCTATCCCCGAGGTCTTCTTGACCGCCTATCAAGCGCTGCACTGGCTCGCCGATATCCAGCCCGACGACGGCGTGTTGATCCATGCGGGCGCCAGCGGCGTGGGCACGGCGGCGATCCAGCTGGTGCAGATGGCCCAGGCGCATCCCTATATCACCGCGTCCGCCCCGAAGCATGCAACCTGCCGGGACCTGGGTGCCGAGATTACCATCGATTATGAGTCAGAGGACTTCGCGGCGCGCATCGAGGACGTCACGGGCGGCCGCGGCGTGGACATCATTCTCGACTTCATCGGCGCCCCGTACTTCCATCAAAATATCGAAGCACTGGCCGTGGATGGACGCATCGTGCAGTTGGCCACGCTGGGTGGGAGTACCGTCGACGAGGTGAGCCTGCGCGACCTGATGGCGAAGCGGGTGCATCTCTTGGCCAGCACGCTGCGCTCGCGGGATCCGCGCTACAAAATCCGCCTCACGGAAGACTTTGCAGCCGATATCCTCCCGTATTTCGTCGACCGTGATATCGAGCCGGTCATCGATTCGGTCTATGACTGGACCGATGTGAGCGAGGCCCACCGGCGGATGGAGAACAATCTGAACGTGGGCAAAATTGTACTTCAACTGCTCTGAGACCGGAGCCACGAGAAGGCATCTCGCTGACGGGAGCCAGCGGACTGGCATTTGTCCGGCCCAAAGCAAAAGCCTCCCGGCGTTGTGCCGAGAGGCTTGAGGCAGCATTCGGGCCGATTTCGGGGTACAGCTTACTGGAGCGTCGCGTCCAGCGTGATTTCGGGGCCGACGAGGGCTTTGGATACGGGGCAGCCCGCTTTGGCCGCTTCGGCGTGTTTCTGGAAGGTGTCGGTGTCGAGACCGGGCACCTGCGCTTCCGTCGTCAAATGGATCTTCGTAATCGTCGGGCCGCTGTCCTCGCGCATCTGCAGCGTCACATCGGCTGTAGTGTGGACGCGCTGGGGGTCGTGCCCGGCTTCGGCGAGGATGTTGGAGAGTGCCATCGAGAAGCAGCCTGCGTGAGCGGCCCCGATGAGCTCTTCCGGGTTTGAGCCGGACCCGTCTTCAAAGCGCGTGTGGAAGGAGTAGGCGCCCTCGTACGCGCCGCTTTCCACCTTCATGGTTCCTTTGCCGCTCTGGAGGTCGCCCGTCCAGGTTGCTTCGGCAGAACGTGTTGGCATAGGAGATCGAGAGGTTGAGTGAGAAGAGAAACTCGGTGTCACGAGGGCTTAAGTCGCGCACCTGCTCACGTTCCAAATGCAATGTCCGGATTTGGTGACACTTCGGAGCCGGACCGCTCGCGGATGACGACGGTTTGCGCAATGCGGTCGTGCATACCCTGCCGATTGGGATCCCAGTAGATTTGCGCGAAGCCGATGAGCCCGGTGGCGACGCTGGCCGCGTATCCGCCGAAGCGCTCGAAAGCGGGCCAGAGCGACATGCGCTGTCCATTAAGGCGGAGGACACGGATGCCCATGAGCCACTTGCCGGGGGTGTAGCCGTTCCACCACGCCAGGAAAAGCGTGAAGTAGACGCCGATCCACCCGAAGGTGAGCCCCACGTCGTTCGCGGTGCCTTTGACGAAGCGCCACGCGCTGGGATTGTTGGCGCGCGTCTCCAACTCCTCGTTTCGATCCTCCAGTTCATCGATCCGCTCCTCAGCGCGCTCCAGCTGGCGGCGGAGCTCATCGAGTTGCGGGCCGGCCGCAAGCGCGGCCACGGCCGGCCGCAGGCTGTCACGGGCGGCCCGGTCGTTCTGACGGAGCGCCTCGGCGTAGCGTTGTGCCAGCACAGCCGACGCGTCGCGCGTTTCAGCGCTCATGCTGTCGGGCGTTTGGGCTGTCTCCATCACATCGAGGACTGCCTGGGGCATGAACGGGAGGTTGGAGAGCTCGGCACTGGAGAGGCCCCGGCGGTTGAGCTCCTGCAGCGTGCTGTCGATCGTGGCCTGCCGGATCGAGTCCTGATCGGCAGTCGTAATGGCTGAATCGTTTGGATCGTCGTCATCCGAGCCCACATAGCTGACGACCGTTGCAAACAGCACGAGGGCCCCGATGATCGCCAGCGAGGCGCGCGCCCAGCGCTTGAGCGGCTGCTCGATGCGGCGGCGCGTAGCCAGCCGAAAGAACAAAAACGCCACGATGAGACCCAGCGACACCCCACCGAGCTGCGTCGTTACGGCGGCAATGGACAGGTCGAGCAGCATCGCGGCCAGGCGCCGCGAGGGCGTGGCTAATTCGGCGCCCAGGAGCTCGTCATCGAGCTCGAAGGCGTACGGCGTGATGATGTCGCGGGGGTCGTACAACGGCTCGGCCATGAAACCCGTCCCAGCTGCGCGGTGAATGAGAAACCCTCACAACATACGACGCAGCCGGGCTCGTCTCAAGAGGGAAGCAGATCCGGCTGACGGACGGCGTCGCATTGATCAGGCGAGCTCGTCCATGTGCACATCCATCTGCGGATACGGAATGCCGATTTCGGCGGTGTCGAGGGCATACTTCACCACGCGTGTCAGCTCTTGGCGGGTGCGAAAGTAGTCCTCGGGCGTGGCCCAGACGCGCACCTCCCAGTCGATGGCCGAGTCGCCGAGGCCTTTCAGCGCCACGCTGGTGCCTTTCTCCTCGATCCGTCCGTCCACGCTCTCGGCCGCTTCTTCCAGCACTTCGCGCGTCTGATCGATATCAGCCGGATAGTCTGTCCCCACGCCCACATCCACGCGCACGACGTCGTGGTGAAACTTGTTCTTGATGGTGGAGCCGAACACGTCGCTGTTGGGGATGACCAGCCGCTGGTTATCGCGCTGATCGATCGTGGTGTAGAAGAGCTGGATTTCTTTCACAAAGCCCGTCTCACCGGCCAGCTCGATGTAGTCGCCGACGCGAAAGGGGCGGAAGATGAGGAGCATGACGCCAGCAGCGAAGTTGGCCAGGGTTCCCTGAAGGGCGAGGCCAACGGCAAACCCAGCCGCAGCGAGGATCGCGACGAAGCTGGCGACCTCCACGCCCATCGTACTGAGCGCAGCGAGCAGACCCAGCACCAGAATCGTATAGTAGAAGAGATTGCTGGCGAACTTCGTCAGCGTCACGTCGAAGCGCGGGCGATCGAGCCCCTTGCGGATCAGGCTGCGGCCCCATCCGGCGATGAAGCGGGCCGCAATCAGGACGATGAGCCCGAAGACGAAGTTTTGGACGTACGCAAAAACTCCGGTGAGGGAGATATCCGCGAATAAGGATTCCATGGATCGGTGCGGTTCGTGGAAGAAGGCCGAAAAGGATGATCTAACGTATCCGACGGAATCTGCAAAATCACGCCGATCATGTTACGACTTTCTAAAAGGCTCTGCCGGATGCGGATGGCCCAAGAGCCGGGCCCAAAAGCGACGAAGGAGCGGGCCTCTTAAGTTGAACTCGGGTCTTGCCTGCGAGAAGCCCGTGTATTCCCCCGTCTCGTTGGGGATCAGGCGGAAGGTGAATAGGTATCGTCCGGAGTCCGACATCCCAAGATCGCTGCGTCCGAAGCGCAGGTCGTGTACGTACAGGGCGCCGTTGTGACGGGACACCGTGAAGTAGCCGCGCGAGAACCAGCGCAAGCGGTCCATGGCTGGGCTCGACGCTGCGGCACCGAGCAGTTCGTGGTTTTTGGGTATACGCTCGAAGCGGATATGCGTATCGTCGTCGAAGAGCGAGTAGTAGCCGACCCAGAAGGCCGTCGAATCCTCTACGATACCGGACCACAACACGTTGTTCAGCGCCGTCGGTTTGGTGTAGACGCGCTCGTGGGGCAGGCTCTGGCGTTTCAGCGCGGTCTCGAACGTATGCTCGATGTAAAGCTTGTTGATCCCCGTCAGCACAAGATAAGCGGTGCTCAGGCCCAGGCCGATGTAGTTGGCCATCCGGCGCCGTCGATGTGTGGGCGCGTACATGAGGCCGATGAGCAGCCCGGCGCCCAGCGGCACGGTGTAGAGCGGATCGATGATGAAGATGGTGCCAAGAATGACCGGGTAGCGGCTGAACGGATAGAAGATCTGCGTCCCGTACGTGGTCAGGCAGTCCAGCCCGACGTGCGTGGCGAGGACGGCAAAAATCATCCAGCCCCATCGGCGCGTGTTCACCGAATCCGTAGCGTGGAGACGGTGCAGCGCCCATCCCATCAGCGGGCTCATCAGCACCATGAAGAGGAGGGAGTGGGTGAGGCTCCGGTGGAAGGCGAGCGCATCGATCTCCGAGAGGAACGGGTTCGCCAGGACATCGAGATCGGGTAGCGTGCCGAAGAACGCGCCCCACAAGGGAGCCCTCTTACCAACCTTGTGCCCGAGCGCGGCCTCACCGACGGCGGCGCCCAGCGTAAGTTGCGTGAGGGAATCCATGTGTAGCAAGGGGCGAAGAACGGGGAGAGAAACGCAAGCCGGGGTACGTCGTGTAGACGGTGACTCGTACTACCTTCGCTACCTGTGCTTGTGCCGTGGCTGTCGACATTCGTTGCGAGACTGTAAACGCCCAAGTGCGACCGGACCGGGTGGATGCGTTAGAAGCGCTGATCCGCCAGCTTTTCAACCGGCGCCACCACGACCTGGTGGCCTCGCAGGATAAGATGTGGATGACCGTGGAGTTGGTCCAGTCGCTCCGCAAGCAGAGTAGCGTGTATCGCACGATGAGTTCGAAGACGGAGGGGCCATTGCTGTTCGAGATCGGCTACTTTCGCATCCAAGACGGCGTGCTGGAGCCGATCAGCGATAGGCTGCCCGATGCGCGCCCCGAAGCCATGGTCCGGGTACTGAGCGAGTTCCTGGAGCCAGGCGCCGAACTCCACTTCCACACCAATGGAGAGGTTTTCGGCTGGACCATTCAGGGCGTGGATGATGTGGTGCCGCTTTCGGGCGCCACCGCGTAACGTGCGCTCTACGCGTCCGGCGCGGCCAGCAGCCGCAGGAGTCGATCGACCGCGTCAGTGGGCGCAAGCTTTTCGATCGGCTCGTGGTCGTGCGGCAGCAGTGTGATTGTCTGCCAACGCTTCTGAGTCTCACTTGCGTAGTCGAGGAGCCGGACGCCCGTACTGCGCCCCGCATGGGCTGCCAGCGCGGTCGCTTTATTGGGACGGTTGGGGAAGGGGGTGCCCTTCGGCAGGTTGTTGCGAAGCTGGCGGAGCAGGGCCTGCGCCTGATTGGCGTCCAGCGCTGAAAAGCGCCAGAACAGGTCCACTTCGAAATCCCGGTCGAATGTAATGTGGACGCGGCTGTAGCTCGGCTGAAGCGGGCGCCAGCTTAGGCTCAGCGATCCGCAGCCCTCGGTGAGCTCATCGACTGCAGCAACGAGTGCAGGGAACGTCGCCTCCAGATCATCCCGCATCCAGGCGTGCGCCTGAGCCTGGGCCTGCATGTCCGACGCCCCGCCGAGGTCGCGAGCGGCCTCAAACGAGGCTTCTTGCAGCCACCGCTGCACCGGCGCGGCGCTGGTGATTCGTTCGCTCACGTCCTCCAGCGAGTCGTTCAGCAGCGGCTCGATGCGGTCGATCCAGTCGGCTTTGGTTTGGGGCGTGCGGGTCATGGCGTGGCGAGGTCAGGAAAGAAAAGGGGCGTGCCGCGAACGTCTATGCCAGAGGAACAAAAATAAAAAAATAGCGTTCTGATTATGTCTATGTAAACCATCCAAAATCTACGAGGAACGCTGTGGCTGGACCTTCAACCACATCGCAGGAGCCCAAAGCGATGCCGCTGGACGAACTGTCCGACGAGCTTCAAATCTCAAAGCAGACGCTGGTACGTTGGGTAGACCGCCACCTCGTCGACGCCGACCTGTACTGGTCGTTATCGGACGAGAACGAAGAAGTTCGGATGATCAAGTTGTCCGACAATACGATGGGCTTTCTCCGCTCGTTTGCCGCGGATTACCGCGAGGACGTGGTGAGCCGCACCGAAGCGCGCCGCATCCTCAAGCAGATCGACCGCAAGAAGATTAAGAAGCTGATCCGCGCAGGCGATATTAAAGACGTCGAGGTCGATGAGGAAACGCGCATCGTCGTGGGCAGCATCGAGGACTACCTGATGTCTCGCGAAGAAGGATAGCCCCGCGCCCCTTTCGGGGTATCTTGTGTTGGATTGATTTGCACCCCGCTGTGCCCGGCACGGTGGGGTATTTTTTTTAAGCCTCAGGCTGACCCGTTGTTCAGCAGCGCCTCCAGCTTGGGCTTCATCTTGTCCACGGGGAAAACGCCCAGGACCCGGTGGCGGATCATGCCGTCCGGGCCGATGACAATCGTCGTCGGGAGGCCATACACCTCGTCAAACTGGTTCGAGATGGTGCCATCGGTATCGAGGACATTCGGGTAGTTGACGTCGTGCTCCTCCAAAAAGGGCTGGACGACCTCCGCGCCCTCCTGGTCCAGTGCGATGCCCACGATCTGCAATCCGCGGGCGCCCCATTCATCCTGTAGCGCGACGAGGTCGGGGATCTCTTCGCGACAGGGAGGACACCACGTCGCCCAGAAGTTGAGCATCAGCACGCCCTCCGAGTGGTTGGCCAGGTCGATTTGGTCGCCCGCCATCGTGTCCAGCGTCAGCTCCGGGGCGGGTTCCTCGACGGTTGTTGGTTCGCCCGGACCGGCCGGTGTGGTCGATGGGGTGCGCACGCGCTGCGCCGATTCGGGATCGGGCGAATCGGACGAGCAGCTGGCCAGAGCGCTCAGCAGCAGGACGATGGTCAAAAACCGAAGAGAAAAACGGGTCATGGAGTTTTTTCTGTGATGATATCGCGGAGGGTATCTGCCGAGATTCGCGTGTGCGAGACGTGAAAGATCGGCTGCCCGTCGTACACGACGATGGCTTGCGGGGATTCGTGACGGATGTCAAATCGCTCGGCGATGGCGTTGGATACTGGGCGGTGCTTCTGCACGATCAGTTTGTAGACCGGTGGGTCGTCCGGGGCCGTGAGCTTCTTCACCTGCCGATGCGCAAGCGCGCTGATGGGGCAGGTGGCGCTGTGTTTGAACAGTACGACCGGCTCGGTCTCGGAGCGCGCCAGCGCGTCGTCGAGCGCATCTTCGGAGGCCAGGGATCGAAACGGGGAACGGGTCATTGTGATTCGGGGACGGATGAACGAACGAGAACCGGCCTTATGTGATGGATACTCGACAAACGATACGCCGTGCCCCGGAGTTGCAGATCCGTGCACCCGAATCTGGACGACAACAAAGGCCCGTGCCCGACGTACGACGCGATGGATGCTGCATCCGCCCCGAGATCCTCGATCCGAACGACAACCACCCCCGCTATGGACGGAACAACTGGAGCCGACAAAGTGCGCTGGCGCCTCGACGATTTGCACGAAAGCCCCGAGGCCCTGGAAGACAGCCTCGACACCGCGCAGGTGGAGGCCGCCGAATTTGCCGCAACGTACCACGACCGCGTGGCGGAGTTGACGGCCAAGCAGTTGGCCGACGCTCTCGCCCGCTACGAATCGATTCTGGACCGCGTTGGGCGGGCGTACGCGTTCGCCTACCTGCACTGGTCCACCGATACCAACAGTGCCGAGCGCGGCGCCCAGCTGCAGCACGTCCGTGAACAGTACAACGAGATTAATCAGCAGCTGCTCTTTTTTGAGCTGGAGTGGGCCAACTTGGATGAGGACCGGGCGCAGGCGCTGGTGGATGATCCGGCGCTGGCCGACTATCGCCACTACCTCGAAGTGGAGCGGCTGCACAAAGACCACGTTTTGACGGAACCGGAGGAGAAGATCCTCTCCGAGAAGTCGGTGACGGGGCGCAGCGCGTGGAATCGGTACTTTGATGAGACGATGGGCGCGGCCCGTTTCGACTTGGATGGGGAGTCGCTCACCCAGCAGCACATCCTGACGAAGCTCTACGAGCCCGATCGGGACTTGCGCCGCCGGGCTGCGCTCGGCTTTACCGAGGGGCTCCAGGAGCATCTGCGCACGCTCACCTACGTGTTCAACACGATCTTGGCCGACAAGGCCTCGGAGGACCGGCTGCGCGACTACGATCACTGGCTGGCCAGCCGCAATCTCTCCAACGAAGTCGAGGATGAAACCGTCGACGCCCTCATCGACGCCGTGACCTCGCGCTACGATCTCGTGGCCCGGTTCTACACCCTCAAGCAGGAGCTCCTCGGCCTCGATGAGCTGTACGACTACGATCGGTACGCGCCCATCGGGGAGGCGGACACGCGGTACGACTGGAGCGAAGCTCGGTCGATGGTGCTGGAAGCCTATGGCGACTTTCATCCGCAGATGGCGGAGACGGCCCAGCGCTTCTTCGACCAGAACTGGATCGACGCGGCCCTCTCCGATGGCAAGCGTAGCGGCGCCTTCAGCCACAGCACGGTGCCGAGTGCGCACCCGTACGTGCTGCTCAATTACACCGGCAAGACGCGCGACGTGCAGACCCTCGCTCATGAACTGGGCCACGGGGTGCATCAGTACCTCTCGCGCGACCAGGGCGTCCTCCAGTCCGATACGCCACTGACCACTGCCGAGATGGCCTCGGTCTTCGGGGAGATGCTCGTCTTTCAGCGGCTCATGCGGCAGGAAGACGATCCCCAGAATCGACTGGCGATGCTCGTCAGCAAGATCGACGATACGCTGGCCACGGTCTTCCGCCAGATTGCCATGAACCGCTTCGAGGATCGCATCCACACGGCCCGCCGCAGCGAAGGCGAGTTGCCCAGCGAGCGGTTCAGCACGCTCTGGATGCAGACACAAAAAGACATGTTTGCGGGGAGCGTGACCCTGGGAGAGCACTACCAGCACTGGTGGAGCTACATCCCGCATTTCATCCACACGCCAGGATACGTCTACGCGTACGCCTTCGGCGAGCTGCTGGTGCTGGCGCTCTATGCACGCTACCAGTCGGAGGGCGCGGCCTTCGCTGAGCAGTACGTCGATCTGCTGCGAGCTGGAGGATCGGACTGGCCTCACGAGTTAGTCGGCGAGCTGGGGGTGGATCTGACGGATCTGGCGTTCTGGCATCAAGGGCTGGATGCCATCGAGGCGCTCATCGACCAGGCAGAGAAACTGGCTTCGTCCGGTCCGGCTGACTCGTTGAAATGTAAGGGCCAAGCAGAGGTCAATTCATCTTCTGGTTGAACAAGAAAGAGAAGAGCTATTTCGGATCGAGCCAGCAGTCACGCTGAATTTTGGGACGTCCGCTATCGGCGGAACGACCACCTGTTTGGGACGCAACCGAACGCGTTCATTGCCGAGGAAGCGCAGCGCTTCAGCGCGGCGTCGGAGGTCGTCGAGCTGGGCGCGGGGGAGGGGCGCACGCTGATCGATCTGGCCGAGCGGTTTGGTCATGCCGTCACGGCGGTCGATTTTGCGGCGACGGCGCTTCGGGATGGCAAGGCGTTGGCCGCCTCGCGCGGAGTGCGCCTCCGCACCATCAAGGCCGACCTGCGCACGTGGACGCCCGACACCACCTGGGATGTGGCGTTCGCTACGTACGTCCAGCTTCTGCCGGAGGAGCGCCCGCGCTTTTTTCAGCTCCTGCGTGAGGCCGTTCGCCCCGGCGGATGGATCCTGGGCGAGTGGTTTCGGCCAGCTCATCTGCAGGACGACCGGTTTGCGCGCGTCGGACCGAGTAAGATAGACCGGATGGTATCGCTCGCCGAGGTGCATGAGCCCTTCAGCGCGGATGAGATCGTGCACTGTGCCACGGCTGATGTATCGCTCGAAGAAGGACCGCTTCTTCGCGGCCAGGCCGGGGTTGTACGGCTGATTGCTCGGAAGGCAGATCTGGAGTAAACAGATAGGTTCTGTTATTGTAAAGGCACTCAATCAACTTTTAGCGAACCCGTCGGCCCGTGCTGTTTGCGGGGCCGTCATGGGTTGACATTGATAGCATCGTTGGGCATTTAGGAGGCGTCAGTGCTCACCAAAGATGAGGCGGCCGATGGGGACGTATGACGGTCACGTAGTGCTGGTCACTGGGGCAGGAGCCGGGATCGGGCGAGCGACGGCGAAAGCCTTTGCCGAGGCCGGGGCGGAAGTGGCCGTGGCCGATGTCGATGCCGATCGTGCCCACGACGTCGCCGAAGATATCACCTCTGCCGGTGGTGCTGCGACGCCGTTCACGGTGAATGTCGCCGATGGGGCCGCCGTCCGATCGCTCCTCGACACCGTGGCGGATACACTGGGGCCGGTGGATTGCGCCTGCAACAATGCCGGGATCGAGGGCGCTCGGGGGACGACGGCCTCGTACCGCGAAGCCGATTGGGATCGGGTAATGAACACGAATCTGCGGGGGGTCTGGCTCTGCATGAAGTACGAGATCCAGCAGATGCAGAAGCGGGGCGGTACGATCGTGAACGTGGCTTCAGCCTTTGGCACAGTGGGCCTGCGCAACGCCCCCGCCCGCGTCGCGGCCGATCACGGCGTTATCGGGCTCACCCGCGCCGCTGCTCTGGAGTGTGCCGGGGACGGCATTCGTATCAACGCGGTGTGTCCCTCGTTCGTCGAGACGGAGCTTCAGATGCGAACGGGCACGCTCATCCACCCTCGCGAGCGTCAGCAGGTCGTCGAGTCGCATCCCATGCGCCGCTTTGGCACGGCCCAAGAAGTGGCCGATGCCGTTCTCTGGCTCGCCTCCGACGCCGCCTCGTTCATGACCGGCCAGCCTCTGCTCATCGATGGCGGATACACCGCGCGCTGACCTCTCGCGTTTCTTTCCTCAGATGACGAACCACCGCTATGATTCAGGTCGATAACATCCTGCTCGCTCGCGACTTCTCGCCGGTGTCCGATCAGGCACTGCATTATGCACTGTACCTGGCCCGCGAATCGGGAGCGACGCTGCATCTGTTCTACGCCGAGGTGCTTCACGAGGACCCGTTCTCGTCGTCGGTATCCGAGGGGTCGGCCGAAGAGCAGATCCGCGACCATCTCTTGCGCGATCCGGAAGGCACGACCATCGAAGCGGATGGGTTTGGGGTAGAGACGGCGGTCGAGCGCGACGTGGCCGCCGCTCCGGCAATTCTCAACTACGCCGCCGAGCACGACGTCGACATCATCGTGGCCGGCACGCATGGCCACCGGGGCGTGAAGCGCATCCTGCTGGGCAGCGTCGCCGAAGAGGTCGTCCGCCGCGCCGGGTGCCCGGTGCTGACCGTCCGCGCTCCAAACGGCGAGCCGGCGCAGATCGACGGCGCCGTATCATCGATCCTGGTGCCCGTCGATTTCTCCGAGCACTCGCGGGAAGCGCTTCGATACGCCCGCGAAATAGCGGCGCTCTACGACGCCGAGATTCAGCTCCTGCATGTGGTTGAGGAAAACCTGCATCCGGCCTTTTACGTCGGCGGAGTCGGTTCCATCTATGATGTGCAGCCCGACCTCGACGAGAAAGCCTCGACGGAGTTGCAGACCTTCTTCGATAAGACGGAGGGGCCTGCGATCGACACGGTCACGACGCACGTCCGGACGGGGCGTGCGGCGCGGCAGATCACCAAGCTCGCCGAGTCGACTACGGCCGATCTGCTCGTCATGTCGACCCACGGACTGACGGGGCTGGAGCACTTCTTTATGGGCAGCGTGGCCGAGAAGGTCGTCCGTCGCTCGCCGATTCCCGTGTTCACGGTCAAGTCGTTCGGCAAGTCGCTCGTGCAGCCCGATGCTGGGTAGTAACCTCCGCGCTTCTTCCCATTATCCCGCCGACCATCATGCTCCACATCGACCGAATCCTGTTTCCCACGGACGGATCCAGCTGCGCCCAGGCAGCCCACGACCGCGCCGCTACCCTCGCCGAACTGCACGACGCCGAGCTGCACGTGCTCAATGTCGTGGAGGAGCGCACCAACAATCTCGACAATCTATCGGAGCTAATTGATATCCGCCGGGAGGATATTCTGAGTGAGCTCCACATCCCCGTGGGGAAGGCGACGCGGGAGCCCGTCCGCGAGGAACAGGTCACCCACCCGTCAGCGGCGGGCGGCATTCTTCAGTATGCGCGAACCCACGACATCGACTTGATTGTCATGGGCACGCATGGCCGTCGGGGGGTGAAGCGGCTGCTGATGGGCAGCGTCGCCGAAGAAGTCGTGCGCTTGGCCAACTGCCCGGTGTTCACCGTCTGCCACGAGGGGCGCGCTGCCGATATCGAAGGCGGCCGCATTCTCGTTCCCCTCGATTTCTCGGAGCACAGTGAGGCGTTGGTGGCGCATGGGGCTGCCCTCGCGGAGCAATTCGAAGCTGCGATCGATCTGCTACACGTCGTGGAGAGGATGGCGCTGCCTCTGGTCTATGGAGTCGAGGGCGATGTCTTTGCAATGGATGATGTGCGCGGTCGCACGGCCGATGCGCTTGCAGAGCGTGCGGCTCCGCTTCAGGACGACGGAATCGATGTGCAGACGCACCTGCGCGTCGGCCATCCGGCTCACTCCATCTTGGATTTCATCGAGGAACGCGACACGTCGATGGTGGTCATCGCCACCCATGGGCGGACGGGAATCCAGCATTTGCTACTTGGTAGTGTCGCGGAGAAGGTGGTTCGGATGGCATCCTGCCCCGTCTTCACGGTGAAGAGCTTCGGGAAATCCCTGGTCGAGGCATCCTAATGTAATACCTTAGCCTGTCGGTCGGAATCTTCTACCTTTTATTTGATTGGTTGCTATGCTCGATATCCAAACCGTGCTGCATCCCACCGATTTTTCTGCGTGCGCAAAGCACGCCTTCACCTACGCGCTGCAGGTGGCCCGGCAGCACGACGCCGATCTCGATCTGCTCCACGTGGGCCCCACGGAGGGCGACGACCCCATCCGCTCGGCGTATCAGATCGAGGCGGGGGATGAGTCGGCACTGAAGAAGATGCGCGACCGGGCCGAGGAGCGCATGATGGAGCTGATCGGGCAGGTTGATTCCAGCGGCGTCAACATCCAGCTGAACTACACGCGCGGCATCGCTCCCGGTCCCGAAATTCTGTCGCATGCCGAGGAGCACGATGTCGAGCTCGTGGTTATGGGCACGCACGGGCGCCGCGGTATCAAGCGGTTCCTCCTCGGGAGCGTCGCCGAAGAGGTCGTGCGCCAGGCGCCCTGTTCGGTGCTTACCGTCCACGGCGAAACCGAGGGCGATTTCACGCCGCCGACCATCGACCGGATGCTCGTTCCTATCGATCTGTCGGAGTTTACCGTGCCGCTGCTGCGTTCGGCCAAGACCCTGGCCGAGGCGTACACGGCCGAGATCGATCTGCTGCATGTCGTCGAGCCGCTGCCCTTTCCTGCTCCGCTCGTCGGCGCGGTCACGATCCACGACCTCATCCCGGATCCGACCGATCAGGCGACCGAGCAGCTCAAGGGACTGGCTGACCGGGTGGATGGGCCCGAGGTTGCTATCACGCCTCACGTCGCCGAAGGTCACGCTGCCACGGTGATCCTGAACACCGCCGAGGAGCTGGACAGCGACCTCATCATGATTGCCTCGCACGGGCTCTCCGGGCTCGAAGGAATGCTGCTGGGCAGCGTCACGGCGCGGGTGCTCCGCAAGGCGAAGTGTCCGGTGTGGGTCGCCCGCGTGCAACCCGAAACCGACACGGAGGAGGCGGCGTGAACCGACTGGCGCATACGCTGGCGATCCTCTGCATCGCCGGATGGATGTTCGGTCCGATGAGCGTCTCCGCCCAGCCGCAACCGGACCCGGCCGGGACAGATTCACTGTCGGCCAAGGCCGTCAGCGCGTTCGCCGATCGCGTGATCCCGGCGCTGCTCGATTCGATGCGGGTTCCCGGCGCGGTGTTCGTCGCGGTTCGGGGATCGGACGTACTCCATGCTTCGGGGTATGGCTGGGCCAATCGGGAGGCGCAGATTCCGTTCGATCCCGACACGACGGTGGTGCGCGTCGGATCGGTGTCCAAGTTATTTACCACGGCGGCCATCTTGCAGCTCTACGATACCGGGCGGCTTCGGCTACACGATGATGTGAACACGTACCTCTCGGAGCTGCAGATCGATTCGACGTTCGCTGCGCCCATCACGCTGCACCACCTGCTCACGCACACGGCCGGTTTCGACGAGCGGCTGCTTTTTGCGGGCGACGACGATCCGCCTCCTGATCTGCGTACTGTGCTCGCGCGCACGCTCCCACCGCGCGTGCGACCACCGGGCTCGATTATCACGTACTCGAACCACGGCATGGCGCTGGCGGGACGCGTGGTGGAGACCGCTTCCGGCGAGCCGTTTGCCGACTATCAGGCCGCGCACCTCTTCGACCCCCTGGGCATGACGCGCAGCAGCTTTCGGCAGCCGCCGACTGCGCTGCAGGGAGCGCTCGCCACAGGCTACATGCGCGACGACGATCGACTCACGCCGCTGCCGCCCGACTACATCACCCTGGTGCCCTCCGGTGGACTCTACACCACCGGGCGCGATATGGGGCGCTTCTTGTCCGCACATCTGGCTGACTCGTCGGCAGCAGGGGAGATCTCGTTGACTGATAGCACTCGTGCCCTGATGCATCAGACGCAGGCTCGTCATCATCCGGGGCTGCCCGGTCGCACATACGGTTTTGAGGAAGGCCGGGTGTGGGGGCAGCGGGTCTTGCAGCACGAGGGCGGATGGCCGGGGTGGCGGAGCGTAGTCGCACTTTTTCCCGAAGCGCAGATCGGACTCGTTCTTGTGGGAAATCGGCAGGCTTCAGGCTTTGGCGATGCGATGGTAGAGGCGTTCGCGCGCCGGTTTTTCCGCACGCCGCCGCCGGCCGATTCGTCGGTCTCTCCCGCGCAGCTTACAGCAGAGACCCAGGCGTTGTCGGGTACGTATCGGTTTACCCGGCATCCGCATACGACGTTTGAGAAGATGGTTGTGCTGTTTGGGCTACCAGTCCCGGATGCCACGGTAGCGGTTGCAGGCGATTCGGCACTGGTGGTGGAGGTTGGACGGGAGACGTTTCTGCTGCGGCCGAGCACGTCGGGATTGTATTCCACCGGCGGTCCCAATCCGACTCGGGCGGCTTTCCGCACCAATCGGCAGGGTGAGGGGCAGTTCTTGTTATTTTCGTCAGCCGCTTTCGAGCGGATCGGCTGGTGGGAGACGCTGCCCGTACAGTGGAGCCTGGGGTTGTTTTGTTTGCTTGGGATGGCATCGGCGCTGCTTTTTCCCGCCTTGGAGACATGGGTCTACGCGCATGGGGAAGGGGAGGAGCATCTGCCCGAGAACATGCAGTATGCGCGGCCGCTGGCCGTGTTGATGGCAGGTTTGCATCTGGGCTTTCTGTTTGTGCTGGGCATCCGGCTGTATCTGGCAGGGCCGCAGGGCATCTTTCATCTCAATCCTGCTGTCATCCGCCCGATGCTCGCGATCCCCATTCTGGCGGTCGTGTTTACAGGAGGCGTGCTGGGATTTGCCGTGCGGGCCTGGCGTGAACGCGTGTGGTCGCAGGCCGCACGCATCCACTACACGGTGGTGGCGATAGCGGCGACCTGCTACGTGCCGTTTCTGCTGTACTGGAATCTGCTGGCGCGCCCGTTTTAACGCGGCGGATTGCAGGTTGTAACGCGAGCGGTTTGGGGGAGACCAACCGGTGTCCAGGCCGGCGTGGAATGGCGAGTGCGTCAATTCGCGGTTAATCGACCGGTCCCGCAGGCTCACTCGAAGTCACCCTCCGTACAAACCAGCGCCCTATCCATCCGAAATGTTCGCTCATTCCCCCGACGTTTCCATGAAAGAGTTTTTCCGCGAGCGCCGTCCTCATCAGGGTCTCACCTACGACGCGTATCTGGAGCACTGGCAGGAGCTTGCCAGCCGGTCGCCGGGTGAGGCCGAGGACAAAAGCGAGCGCAAGCTGATCCACTATTACAAGTATAACTGGAAGCGCAGCCAAGCGGTGAAGACAGCCTACGAGCCCTCGGAGGCCTTGCGGGATGCCATGGCGCGCATCGACGAGCCGCAGCTCTGGATGGTCATCACCGAGCCCTGGTGCGGCGACTCGGCGTATAACCTGACAGTGATTGCAGAGGCCGCGGCGCTCAGCGATCAGGTGACGCTGCGCATTTTGCTTCGGGACGATAATCTGGACATTATGGACCAGTACCTCACCGAAGGCGGGCGCCGCATTCCGAAGCTGGTGGCGTTCGATGAGGCGGGCGATGAGCTGTTCCAGTGGGGCGCGCGACCGGCTGGGGCTCGCCAGCTCCGCAGCGGCCTCATCGAGGACGGGCTGGACTCCGGCGAAGTGGTCCAGAATCTGCTGGAATGGTACGATGACGGCGGATGGCAGGAGGTCGATGACGAGCTGGCCGATGCGGTCCAGTCGGTTGCGCAGGCGGCGTAGGCACAGGTGAAATAACGGTAGGCTCGGCGGCAGCACAGCGCACGGCATTGAGTTTTAGCGGGCGTATTGGCTATCATGCCCGCAGCACCCCTTGTCTGTGCTCTTCTGCTCCTGACCACTGACCGCGTATGCCGCATTCAACCGACGCCTGGACGAACGCTCACGACCTCGCCCTGATCTTTATTGCCCTGGCCTACGGGACCGATCAGGAGCTGAGCGAAGATGAAATGGACAGGCTCGTTGAGGCCGTGGCCCACTGGCGGCCCGGGCTGGATACTGAGGCGGTGCGGGAGGTCGTTCTGGAGGCCCTCGCCATCTTCATGGAGCGCGATGCCGAAGATGAGGTCAAGCGTGCTGTGCTTGATCTCGCTGAAGCGCTGGAGGAAGAAGACCTCCGCCGCGCGCTGGAGCAGGTCGTTCGCATCGCCGAAGCCGATGGCATCATGCTCACAGCCGAGCAAACGCTGATCACCGAGCTCGGGCGGGCCTGGTCGCTAAAGGAGCTCAGCCGGCAGCTGTTGTCGGAGGCCACGGCGTCCGTCGATGCGGTGCAGACGTGGAGCCTCCTGCACGACCTCGTGCTCGTCTATGTCGTCGTGGCCCACAGTACCGATGGCCGCCTCACCGATCCCGAGATCGACGTGATCCTCCAGCGTATCCATCACTGGATGCCCCGGGGTGGGGAGGAGAAAGCCCGAGAGGTGGTCCGTGATGTTCTCCAGGCCTATGCCGAAGAACCCGACCGCGAGGCGCTTCAGCAGTCGGTGAAAGCGCTTAAAGATTGGCTACCCCCTATCCAGCTCATCCTCGTGCTGGATGACCTGAATCACATCGCCCGTGCTGATGGCACGATTACCGATCCCGAGCGGGAGATGATTACCGATCTGGCCCGGGCCTGGCAGGTCGTCGTCCGTCTTTCATCGAACGGCCGCGCCCCGCATTAGCGCGAAGCGTCATCGTTGTCCTCCGGCGAAGGCGTATCGGCGTGGTGGGGGACGTCGCGCCGGGCGCCTTCCCATTGCGGTGCATCGGCTTCGGGAGCGTCCGATCCATTGGGAGAGGAAGGCGGCGTGCTCATCCCGAATCCGCCATACTGCACGTGCATCGTGCCGTCGGCCATCTTGCGCTTGAACCGCTTCATCAGCAGATTACGGATGGGCCGGCGCGTGAGCGGGACGAGCCCGATGAAGCCGATCACGTCGGTGAGGACGCCGGGCGTGATGAGCAGGGCCCCGGAGATGAGGATGATGACGCCGTCAATCAGTTCGTTGCCGGGGAGCCCTCCCTGCGCAAGTTTGCGGTTGAGGCGCTGCCAGGTCGAGGTTCCCTCGCGGCGCGCGAGGTAGCTGCCGATGAGCCCCGTCACCACAATGAGCCCGATCGTCGGCCAGAAGCCGATCAGGCGGTCGACCTGAATCAGCAGGCCCAGCTCGATGGCGGGCGTTAACAGAAAGAGCAGAATGAGGCGTCCAAGCATGGGGGGGCGGCAACTCGTGGGTGGGGCGGTCCCCGTGGAAAGTGCTGTATCACCCCATACGGAGAGATCGGCAAAAGGCTCCATCGCTGCACTGGCGAGCGGCTCGAGAGGCTAAATTTACCAATCTTGGCACGTTTGCGACTCACGGGGACACGGCCCCCCCATCCCGCATTGAACCCAATCCGTATATATCCCTTCTGATTGGTCTTCAGGGTAGCCGATGAACCGAGTAGCGATTGTAGGTGCGGGCGTGGCCGGATTGGCCGCTGCCTGGGCGCTCCGCACCACCGATGCCGAGGTGACCGTGTTCGAAAAGAGCCGGGGACTCTCCGGACGGGCGGCCACGCGCGGACGCCATGGCATCCGCTACGACCATGGCGCTAATTACATCAAAATCGAATCGGGCGCCGTCCAGCATGTGATCCGCGAGGCACTGCCCACCGAGGAGTTGGTGCCCATCGAGGGTGACGTCTGGACGTTCGACCAGTTCGGCCAGATTGCACCGGGTGATAGCGCATCCAACGCCGCGCCGAAGTGGACGTACCGATCGGGGATCAGCACGCTGGGGAAGCATCTGGCGGCGCAGGCCTCGGCCGAGGTGCTACGGCAGACTCACATCGAGCAATTGCACCGAACGGGTTCAGCCTGGGAGTTGGAGACGACGGACGAGGCGTCCCACGGCCCGTACGACACAGTGCTGCTGACACCGCCCGCGCCCCAGTCGCGCGCCCTCGTGACGAAGAGCGAATGGGAAGATGACCGCAAGACCGAGGTTATAGCCGGACTGGCAGCGGCTTCGTATCAGGCGCAGTTCACGGTGGTACTGGCGTTCGAGTCGCAAGTGGATCGCCCGGAGGGTTGTTTTGCCCTGTTGAATACCGACCGGGCTCACCCGATTGCGTGGTTGAGCTTCGAAGACGATAAGCCGGGACACGTCCCCGACGGGCAGAGTCTGCTCATCGTGCAGATGGCGCCGGCATGGACGCAGGATCGTTTCGACGCGCCCCGCGAACAGCTCGTCGCCGAAGTGCGTCCGCTCGTCGAAACCCTCCTCGAAACGCCATTACCCCCACTGGCGTGGGCCGACCATCAGCGGTGGCGATACGCGCTCCCGACGGCCGCGGCGGATACGGATCGGCTCGACCGAGGGGAGGACGTGGGGGTGTTTTTTGCGGGTGACATGCGCGTGGGACAAGGACGAGTGGGGCGGGCGTTGCATACCGGCCTGGATGCGGCGGATCGAATAGCGGCATGGCTTCAGCGCTTCGGATAATCGAGGCAATCAGATCCCCGACGGATCACCGGCGCGTAAAAGAACTATCATACCAGGTAAAACGCTTTTCATCTGCTCCTCAACTGATTTGATCGTGTCATGCGTGTACAATCTCTGTTTTTCTTGCTTGTAGCTGTGCTTCTCGCGGGGTGTGGAACCGGCACGCGCACGCTGGTAGATACCGAGTACAATGACAACCGCAATGTTACGACGTACGAATCGCGGCGCATTAGCATTGGCCTGGAAGGAGGCGGGATGGGCACGTATGGCGGACGGAAAAGTATTGAACTCCGGGCGCGCGCCTCATGCGATGGCCAGAAGTGCCGCCCCTCGGAAGTCGTCGTGCAGTTCTACACTGATGGCACCACACCGCTGTATATCTCGGATCGCTCCGTGACGTTTGAAGCCGACAGCGAGAGTTACGAGTGGGAGAAGAACCCGAATGAGCGGCGCGCGACAGAGACCGGACGCGTCGTCGGTAAAATTGTCGAGGTCACGATGACCCCGGAGCAGTTGGTCCAGCTTGCGCGTGCTGAGCGCGTCAGTGGAATGCTCGGCTCGATACGGTTCAACCTGAGCTTCAACAAGCGTAAGCCCCTGCGCATGCTTGCCCAACGCGTCTCGGGGGATGCAGGAACGCAAAAAACGACGTCATAAGCTCCGTCAGGACGTGGGCGGAAGCGTGGGCTCTCCTTTTGTGGATGAGCTTTTTTTGGGCGTGGGTGTCCGTTCGATGAAGTACTTCTCCTCTTGGATGAAGTCGTCCTCAAATTGGGCGCGCTTCCAGATGCCCATACTTTTTTCGATCATCTGCGGATGACCGCAAGCATACGCGACAGCCTCGGACGGAGCCACTTCGGCGCGGTCGGTGTGTTTGCGCAGCACATCTTCCACACGCCCGACCTCGCCGGTCCAGTCGGGATCTTCCCACGGCCGGCTGATGGTGGGCACGTAGGTGAGCCAGTCGTGCCGTTCGGCGGCAGAGCGCAACTCATCGAGATAGGTGCCGAGCTCCCACGAGCGGCTGGCCCCATGGATGATGATCAAGTCGTGCGGGTTTTCCAGCGTTCCGCGATCGAGCGCCCGAATCTGGTCGCGCAGGATGCTGACGTATGGGGCGATGCCCGTCACCGTGCATGCCATCACATGCGTCGTCCGCCGATCATCCAGCACGAAGCGTCCTGCGATTTTCTTGCGCATCCAGAGCGAAGCGCCCGTCGACAGGTCCCATAGCCGAGGGGTGAGCGCGCCATCCTCCACGAGTTCGACGAATAGCTCGAATCGGTCTTCGTGGGGCGCCGAAGCGACCGAGTAGGGGCGCAGCAACGGTCGTCCCGTACTTTCGTCTTCGACGCCAATAGTTGCGTACTGTCCCGGCGTGAAATCGAGGTCCTCTGCGGCCTCGAAGTAGAAAACGGCCAGGTCGTCCGCGAAATCGATTCGGTCGACGAGCTGGATACGGCAGTAGCGCGAGGTGTCCATGAGGGGGAGCTTTCGTCGAGAGGGAGGAAGCGATGGTGTATACTTGCCAGCCCGGATCGGTGTTTGGGCTTCAGAGTGCATCGGAGGCTGAGGCGGCATCGACAAGGTCGCTGAATCCGGCATTCCGGAAGGCTCCATTATAGGGCCGGATCCACCGCCGATCAATCGTGTGTTTGAGGCGCAGGAGGGGACGGCCATGCATCCAGCGGGTGCCCACCGTCCACAGACCGTCGCGGGTGCCCGTGGACAGGATGAGCGGCGCCAGCGCGTACGGGCGAAAAGGCCTGAGTGCCCACCGATGCGAAGGGACTCCGTCGCATATTCCATCGAGTGCAGCGCCGAGGTTGTCGCGAAGTACCGGGCCCTGTTTGACCGCGTGCACGCCCACCTTCCGCTGCGATTCATGGCCGAGCACGGTCGCGCAGTCGCCCGCTACAAAGACGCGCGGAAAGCCCGGCGGGCGCAGGTCGGGCAGGACGTGGACGAAGTCGCGAGCGTCGGTTGGGACGCCTGCTTTCGTGAACATCGGGTGGCCGACCGATCCGGTGGACCAGAGCAGTGCGTCGGCGGGGATGTGGCGGCCATCGGACAGGTGGGCACCGTCCTGCGTAACGGCCTCAATCCGAGTGCCTGTGCGCAGCGTCACACCCTGATTCACGAGTTGGCGCGTGGCGTACTGCTGCATGCCACGGGGGAAGGTATTTAGCAGCGCCGGTTTTTGCTCCACGATCGTCAGGTCCAGCACATCGGCGCGGTCTTCTGCGGCAAACCGATGAGCCACATTGAGGCCGACCTCCACGCCCGCTGCGCCGCCGCCCGCAATCACCATCCGCAGCCGATTATCGGGAGCGGCCAGCGTGGCGTCGATCCGCCGGGCCAACTGCTCGATGTGATGCAGGGGCTTCGTCTGGATGACGCCAGGGCGAACGCCCGGATTACGAGCACCCACATCGAACGCCACGAGGTCGTAAGGAATCCGCTGTCCCGAATCGGTACGGACCATCCGCCGGTTCGGGTCAAGACGTTCGACCGGATCCGCGGCAAAGTGGACTCCGGCCGCTTCGCAGAGAACCTTTAGGTCGATCCGCACCTCATCCTGGGTATAGACGCCGCCGAGGTACTCGGGCACCATGCCCGAATAGTAGAGATAGCGATGGGTATCGAGCAGCGTCACGCGCATGCCGTGGTCGACCCACAGGCGAGCGCGGGTGAGCGTGGGCAGCATCGCGTGGCCGCCCCCAACGAGAAGAAGGTGCACGGCAGGAGGAAAAGATGGGAAACGCTACGAGGCGAGCAGTTGCTCGATGATATCGACCGACGAAACGTCGTCGGCCTCGGCGTTGAAGTTGGGCACGATCCGGTGGCGCAACACAGGCACTGCCATCCGGCGGACGTCCTCTTCGAGCGGCGTGTACCGGCCATCGAAGGCGGCCAGTACCTTGGCGCCCAGGATGAGGAACTGGGAGGCCCGCGGCCCGGCCCCGTAGCTGAGGTAGTTGTCGACGAAATCGGGAACGCCGTCGCGCTGAGGACGAGTCTGGCCGACCAGTTTGACGGCAAACTCGATCACGTTATCGGCCACGGGAATCTGGCGCACGAAATCCTGATAATCGAGGAGCTCTTGCGCGCTCATCACGGGCTCGACCTCGGTCTCGGGGCCGCTGGTGGTGCTGCGGACGACCTCAACTTCTTGATCGAAGGTGGGGTAGTCGAGCCACAGGTTGAGCATGAAGCGGTCGAGCTGCGCTTCGGGCAGCGGATACGTCCCTTCCTGCTCAATGGGGTTCTGCGTGGCGAGCACGAAGAAGGGCTTATCGATCTCAAACGTTTCGCCGGCGGCCGTGACGTGGTTTTCCTGCATCGCTTCGAGCAACGCGGCCTGCGTTTTGGGCGGCGTCCGGTTAATCTCATCCGCGAGGATGATATTGGCAAAAATGGGCCCGTGGGCGAACTCGAACGAGCGCTTGCCCGAGGTGTCATCCTGCTGGATGATCTCGGTACCGGTGATATCGCTCGGCATCAGATCAGGCGTAAACTGGATCCGGCTGAAGTCCAGATCGAGGGCGCCGGCCAGTGTGCGGACGAGCAGGGTCTTGGCCAATCCCGGCACGCCAATCAGCAAGACATGGCCGCGGGCCATAAGGCTCACAGCGACCATCTGGACGATGTCTTCCTGGCCCACGATGACCTTGCCGATTTCGCGGCGCAGGCGCTCGAAAGCCGAGCTAAGCTCGTTCAGGGTTTCGGGGTGCTCGGTGCGCGCGGGGGAAGTAGCCATACAACGGGCGGGTCGGGCGGTGCAATCAGAGAGGGGCGTGGGGGGCAGTTCAGAAGCGGGAGGCGGTCAACTCGTCCCGGGAGATGCGAATGTCGACGTACGTTTCCTCGCGCAGCTTATCGAGCCATTTACGCATCTCGCGGTTGCGCTTTTCCTGAAGGGCAAATTGCTTGATTCGCGCATAATCCGTGTCGAGGCCAACGCGGTGGGCAGGCATCCGGCGCTGAAGCTTGACGATATGATACGCCTGATCGCCATTGAGCAGGCGTACCTCCGCGGGCTTGCTGATTTCGGCGGTGTCGAGCGTGTCGATCGTCTGTCGCCACGAGGGGCCGAGCGCATTCAGCACAAGGCCGCGCTGGCCGGATTGCGGATCCGTCACGCGGCCGCCGTTTTGTTTGGAGCGGTCCTCTTCGGAGTGGCGGCGGGCCATCAGGGCGAAGGGCACGTTATAATTTAGCAGTGTATCACGCACGGCGCTCAGATACTCGATCGTCTGCGTCGGATCCGCACTGGAGTCGTCAATGCGGATCAGGATGTGGTTGAAATCGATTACGTCGCCGGAGCGCTCATTAACGCGCAGGATGTGATAGCCCGATTGGGACGGATTGTAGAACACCTGCGACACCTCACCGACGGGTGCGCGCGAGGCGATCGCCGCAAACTCGGGCACGAGGTCATTGAGGTTTACGTCTTCCAGCCGGCCGCCAGAGGGGGCCGAGCCAGGATCCTCCGAGAACTGGCGGGCCATCTCGGCGAAGTCAGCCCCGCCGGTGACGATGGAGTCACGGATGGAGGTGATGATCTCGCGCGCTTCCTCGCGCGCATCCTCCGAGGGTTTGGGATAGCGCACGACGTGAGCCAGCCGCACCGTGGCCGGGAGGCGGGGCAGCGAATCCTGCGGGATCCGCTCAAACCAGGTGCGAATCTCGCTCGGCGTGATGTCGATGTTGCGCATCTTCCGCCCGCGGAGTTGCTGAGCGAGAATCTGCTCGCGGATGTCCGGGCGGAAGTCTTCGCGCAATTCCAAAATGCTCTTGCCGTAGATCTGCTCCAGGCGTTGCTTGCTACCAACCTGGCTCACGATCTGCTGGATCTGGCGATCGAGCTGCTGGTTCACTTGCTCCTCGGTCACCGTGATCGTGGTGTCGGCACGGGCTTGCTCGGCGAGCACAGCCTGGTCGATGACCTGATTCAGCGCGCCCATCCACATATCGTTCGAGTACGACGACTGGCCCTCCTGCTGCATCCGTTGCATCACCAGCCGATCGACTTCCGACTTCAGGATGATCTCGTCGCCAACGACGGCTGCGATCTGATCCAGCACTTTCTGGTCCTGCGCCTGAGCCGTGCTGGCAAAACCGACCATACACACCAATATCGCGACAAACCAGCGAAAACGGACAGGCATAGAGCGAGTATTCGTGAGCAAAGAGTCCAACGAGTAGCGCCTCGAACGATGGGGGGACAAAACGAGGCCAGTGCGGCGTCAGCGAATCTCAATCTGATCATCCGCGCGGGCTTCATTCCTGAGGCGTTGAACCTCACGTTCGTACATCTGTTTCCTGGCGCGAATCTGCAGCCGGCGGCGGATGGTGTCCTCCACCCAGTTCAGCTCGGGCACGGTGCCCGCCGCGACGCGGTCGACCAGTTGGACGACGTGTGCCAAACCACGACTGCGCACGACCGGGGCCGTTTCGCCGGGGACCAGCTCATTCAGCGCCTCGCGGACGGCTGGGTGCCGGGGGAACAGGTTCGATACCGGATAGTGATGAGCCGCCAGTTCGCGCGCCTCTGCTGGATCGGCGGCGTACCGCTCGATGAAGACGTCCCACAGTGAATCCGCCGAAGCGCTGTCATCGAGATCCACCAGCTCCTCGTGCACCGACCGGGCCGTGTTGATGTTGGTCGTCGCCAGATACCGGATCCGCGCAAAAGGTTCTCGGAGGCGCAGCTGCTCTTTGTTGCGCTCGTAGTAGGTCGCGATCTGGGCCGGCGAGGGCGCGGCTGACATGTTCTCAAAAAGGCGGCTGGTTAACTCGTTGATCAGCACGCTCCGCTCCTGCGCACGAAGTTTTTGCTGGACGGCGGGCTCGTTCGCCAGATCGTGACGCTCGGCTTCTCGATAAAGCAATTCATTCGTCACCCACTGCTCGATGTACTGCTGCCGCGCCGTGGTCGAGTCGGTCGCCGGATGGCTGCCCGTGATGGCCTGCCGGACCTCCGATTCCGTCAGATACGCATCACCAACCCGCGCGGCGTACTCTTCGGGAGGCGTCGGCTCCCCGCACCCACTCCAGAACACTCCCAGCGCGAGCACGATCAGTACGCGAGTGAGTCGGATAGGCATCGGTACGGGGTAGATGAGTCGAGTCGGGTGCTACGGGCGGCTCGGGGGCCGGGCGGCTTCCCCTCCGCCAAATGCTGCCTGTACCCGCTCGGGATAAACTTCTGCCGCATAGCGTTGATGGAGGCGGTCCACGACGATTTGCTCGTACACCTCCTGGTAGTCTTGCACGACCGCATTGCGCGCTTCCTCGAAGGATTGCGAGCGTGCGCGATGCATCGGACCCCGTACGAGAACGACAAATTGGTTGCCATCCCGGAGGGGACCGACTGCAGCGCCTTCGTCCACCTCCAGTGCTCGGTGATAGAGGGCGTTGCGGGTCGTATCTGGATTAAGCGGCACCATCACCGTGTCGGCCTGCACCGATGCGATCCGCTCGGCCTGAGTGATAGCGGAGTCGACGGGCGTGCCTTCGGCGACAGCCCGTACTACCGGCTCCAGCAGGGAGTCCGCCGGACTGCGGAAGGCCGCCACAGCTACCCGATCGGGGAGGCGATACTGGCTCCGGTGCGCCTCGAAATAAGCGCGGAGGCGCGCGGTGTCCTGGGCCGCCGCCGTCCAGACCGAGTCCTGCATGAACTGGAAGAGGAGCAGTCCGTCGCGGTACTCGTTCATCATCAGGCGGAACTGGGGGTCGCGCTGTTCGAGTTGAAGCGCGGCGTGCGTGATCGCGGCATCGTTGAGAAAGGCATCGATTTGTCCCTCGACGCTTTCGATCACGGGGGCACCCTCACTTGGCGAGAACGCAGCGACATCGGCCAGCGAGTACGTCGAATCGCCGAGGGCGACCGCTCGATGATCAAGAGAAGATCCGCTGGCCTCCGTCAGATGGCTGACGGGCGCGTTCAGGGAAGATACGTCGAGCGCATGGAGCACGCGCGCGGTGTCGACCTGTACGCCGAGGCGACGGCGGACTTCGCGGGCGTACCGCTGCTCGGCGGCGTAGGAGCGGGGGAGGCGGCCCGCCAGGTCCTTCAAATCATCGTAGGCCTCGTCATACGACGGCCGCGACTGGCGGTCGAGCAGCTTGATCACGTGAAACCCGAACCGGGTGTTGACGACCGGCGAGACGGCCCCCACCGAGTCAATGGCGAAGGCGGCCTCTTTGAACGGAGCCGGTAGGGGCCGATCCGAGCTGATAGTGCCGAGTCGCCCGCCCCGCCGGGCGCTCTGCGTATCATCGGAGTGGCGGCGGGCAAGAGCGGCAAAATCGGCGCCGGACGAGAGGGAGTCGTGGAGCGCCTGCGCCTCTTCACGAGCCTGGGCCGTATCTTGTGATGTGCCGCCATCGGGGCGAACCATGATGTGGGCGATGTCGATGTCGGGGCGGCGCGGGCGGCGACCGTGCACTTTCAGCACGTGATAGCCGAAGCGGGTCCGGAAGATCGGAGATACTTCGCCGTCGGGCGTGGTGTACATCCGGTCCTCGAATGCTTTGACCGTGCGGCCGGCCGTCAGATAGCCCAAGTGACCCCGGTATCCGGGCGATCCTTCCTGCTGCGCTGAGGGGTCCTCGGAGTGACGCTGGGCTAAGGCGCCAAAGTGTGCTCCTTGATCCAGCGAATCGACCAGTGCGGCGAGGGTGCGGTAGGCCTCCAGCGTGTCCGACGGAGCAGCATTTGGGGCAACCCGAATCAGGATGTGGCTCACGTCTACCTCCTGCTGGCGGCGGTCGTACAGCGTGCCGATGAGCGGATCCATCACCTCGCGGCGGAGCAGCCGCGGCCGGGCCATCTGCTGCTGATAGCCTTGCACGTCCTGCCGATAGCTTGCGAGCGTGTCCATCCCGGCCTCGCGTGCGGCGTGCACCTTGAGCCGGAAGTCGACGTAGCGATCCAGAAAGTCGCGATAGGCCGCCAGCGAGTCCGATGCCGCCTGGGCGCTGTCGCCCACGGATCGGGCATAGCGGCGCTCAAATTCGTCGAGCGTGATGGTTTGATCCGCGTAGCGCGCGAGGATAATGGGCTCGGAATTCGTCGCCGTAGGGGGGGAGGGTTGCGTGTGTTGGCATCCGGCCCACAGCATGGCGAAACATGCCAGCCCGATCCAAACGATGCGATTAATCATGTGAAGCATATACGCATGAATAGTACGCGTTGGAGCGAAGACGTGCGCCGGGGCAGGCGCTCCGGTGGAAACGGTTCGGGCCTGCAGACGTCCTGCCTCGGAACCGTGAACCATGAGTGCACCACGAGCCGAACGCGTCTGAGTTCCCCTCCGATCGGGTGCGGTCGACGGGTTTTCACACAAGCCCCACGGCGGCAAGGAACCCTCCGTGCGAGGCGTGCTTTTCACCAACGATATTTGTTCGGATTTGCCTCCGCATGGTCGGGGTAACGGTACGTATTTTAGTTCGACCACGTGCCGCATTTCGTTCCGTAACGAGGCTTTTGGTGCCTCTGATCGCCGAGACTCGCTTCGCACTCCCTCATCTACGCTTTCTTGCTCTATGGCTGACCCGAATGACTCCGAGGCTGCGTCCATGCGCGTGCGTTTCGCTCCCAGTCCTACCGGCCTGCTGCACATCGGTGGATTGCGCACAGCCCTCTACAATTACTTGCTCGCGCGCAAGCACGACGGCACGTTCATTCTCCGCATCGAGGACACCGACCGGTCGCGCTACGTCGAGTCGGCCGAGGAGGACATCATTGCGGCGCTCGAATGGGTCGGATTAGAGTATGACGAGGGGCCCGGCGTTAGTGGTCCGGATGCGCCGTATTATCAGTCGAAGCGGAAGGAAAAGTATCATAAATATGCGAATCAATTAGTTGATGAAGGGTTCGCGTATTACGCGTTCGACACCGAGGCAGAGCTGGAGGCGATGCGCGAGCGCCTGAAGTCGGAGGACAACCCGTCGCCCAAGTACGATGCGGTGACGCGCCGCCAGATGCGCAACTCGATTACGCTGCCGGATGAGGAGGTACAGCGGTTGTTGGACGATGGCGCCGAGCACGTCGTTCGCCTGAAGGTGCCGCGCCGCGAGACGGTACAGTTCGACGATGCCATCCGCGGGGCCGTCTCGTTCGACACCGACGGGCTCGACGATCAGGTGCTGCTCAAATCCGATGGCATGCCGACGTACCACTTGGCGAACGTCGTGGACGATCATTTGATGGGCATCACCCATGTCATCCGCGGCGAGGAGTGGCTCTCGTCCACGCCCAAGCACATGCTTATGTACCGCTACTTCGGCTGGACGCCGCCGACGATGGCGCATCTCCCGCTCATCATGAGCCCCGAGGGCGGTAAGCTCTCCAAGCGCGACGCCGACAAACTGGGCATCCCGGTGTTCGTCAATGAGTACCGCGACGCCGGATACGAGCCCGAGGCGCTGATCAATTTTCTCGCGTTCCTCGGCTGGAATCCGGGCACCGAGCAGGAGGTCTTCCCGCTGGACGAGCTGGTCGAGGCGTTCTCACTGGACCGCGTGGGCTCCAGCGGTGTGCAGTTCGACCTCGACAAGCTCGACTGGTTCAACGGGCAGTACATCCGCCGCATGTCGGTCGACGAGTTGGCCGAGCGGGCGCGTCCGTATCTCGAAGCGGAAGGCTACGAGGTGTCGGATGAGCGCCTGCGCTTCATCTGCGAGATCATGCAGGATCGGTTGGACCGCATCTCGGACCTTGCGACGGATGCGCGTTACTTCTTCGAGGCGCCCGACAGCTACGACGAGCAGGGCATCAAAAAGCGCTGGAAAGACGACTCCGCGGATCTGCTCGAAGAGTACGCCGATCGCCTGGAAGCCGCCGATACGTTCGATACCGATACGGTTAACACGATGCTCCGCACCCTTGCCGATGAGCAGGACGTGGGTGCGGGCCGCATCATCCATCCGGCGCGCCTCGCCGTCAGCGGGCGCACGTACGGGCCTGGCGTTTTCGGGCTTCTCGTGTCGGTCGGAAAAGACGAGTGCATCCGTCGCCTGCGCCGCGCGGTGGATACGTTAGGGTGAAACGGGGGAGCCGAAGAGGCGACGAGCGGAGGCCGTTCGCCGTTTCATCGTTTCACCGTTTTTCGACTCCCATCAGCCCTCCAGCTTTTCCTGCAGCACGTCACGGGCCAGTTCGGGATTGGCCGTGCCCTGGGTGGCGCGCATGACCTGGCCCATAAAGAAGCCCAGCAGCTTGCGTTCGCCGCTCCGGTAACGCTCGACTTCATCCGGGTTCTCATCCAGCACATCGTCCACCACTCCGGCCAGCGCGGATTCGTCTTCGATCTGGCGGAGGCCTTTTTCGTCGACGATCGTTTTGGGGTCGCGCCCTGAGGCTCGCATCTCCTCGAAGACCTCGCGCGCGGCCCGGCTGGTGATGACGTCTTCGTCAACCAGTCCGACGAGCGCGCCGAACTGACCTGCGTCGAAGGGCAGCGTCTCAACCGGGTGCTCTTTGACGACGCGCATCAGCTCGTTCACGACCCAGTTGGCGACGGGCTGCGGGGCGTCGTGCGTCTGCAGCGCGGCCTCGAAGAAGTCGGCCACGGCGTCGGTGCCGGCGATGATGGCGGCGTCTTCCGCGTCGAGGCCGAGCGCATCCCGGTAGCGCTCGAAGCGCGGGCGCTGATTGGCGGAAAGCAGTTCGACCGGATCGCGCTCGCCGGCCATGGAGCGTTCCCGCTGGCGCGCTTTCTCGCGCTCCTTCTCGCGGCGCTTGCGTTCCATCTCGGCCTTTTCGGCGGCGGCTTCGCGCTCGGCCCAGGTATCGCGCAGCGGCACGATCTGGTTGAAGATGAGCGCATCCTCTGAGGCGTCCTCGGGATCGCGCCAGAAGTAGCCCTCGCGTTCAAACTGGTACCGCGCATCGGCCGGATCGCCGGCCACGCTGGGTTCGACGAAGCCGTCGACGACGTTCAGGGAGCCGGGATTGAGGTGCGTCTTGAAGTCGTCGTCGCCGCCGTCGGGATCGGGCACGTCGAACAGGCGGTCGTACAGGCGCACCTCGGCGGGCAGCGCATGATCGGCCGAGACCCAGTGGATCGTGCCCTTCGGCGAGCGGCCATCCGGGGCGTTGCCGCCGCGCGTCTCGGGATCGTACGTGCAGCGCAGCTCGACGACCGCGCCGTCCTCATCGGTGATGACCTCGTCGCAGGTGATGAAGTAGCCGTAGCGCAGGCGCACTTCGCGGCCCGGCGCGAGGCGGAAGAAGTCCTCCGGCGGATCGGTGCGGAAGTCGTCGCGGTCGATGTAGAGCGTTCGCGTGAACGGGATCTCGCGGTGGTCGTCCTTGTCGATCTCCCGCGGCCAGTGCGGCGCCTCGATCCAATCGGTTTTGCCTTCGGGGAAGTTGGTGATGGTCACCTTCAGCGGATCGAGCACACCCATCACGCGGGGCGCCTTGAAGTTGAGGTCGTCCCGGATCGCGTGCTCGAACAGGCTGATCTCGACGCGGCTCACCGAGCGCGTCACGCCGACCTGGTTGCAGAACGAACGGATGGCATCGGGCGTGACGCCCCGGCGCCGGAGTCCCGCGATTGTCGGCAGCCGCGGGTCGTCCCATCCGTCCACCCATCCCTTCTCGACGAGCTGGAGCAGCTTGCGCTTGCTCATCACCGTGTAGTCGAGGTTCAGCCGCGCAAACTCGTACTGGTGCGGGCGCGTCGGCAGTTCCTCGGGCTCCAGGCAGTGCTCCAGCACCCAGTCATAGACGCGCCGGTTCGTGTCGAACTCCAGCGTGCACAGCGAGTGCGTGATGTCTTCGATGGCATCTTCGAGCGGATGGGCGAAGTCGTACATCGGGTAGATGCACCATTCGTCGCCGCGGCGGTAGTGATGCGCGTGCTTGATGCGGAAGAGCAGCGGATCGCGCATGATCATATGCGGCGAGGCCATGTCGATTTTGGCCCGCAGGACGTGTTCGCCGTCCTCGAACTCGCCGGCGCGCATCCGCTCGAACAGATCAAGGTTTTCCTCGACGGAGCGGTCGCGGTACGGGCTCGGCGTGCCCGGCTCGTTCACCGTCCCGCGGTTTTCGCGGATCTCGGCCTCGCTCTGACTGTCGACGTACGCCTTGCCATCTTTGATTAGCTTGACGGCGTAATCGTAGAACTGCTCGAAGTAGTCGGAGGCATGATAGCAGTGCTCACCCCAGTCATAGCCCAGCCAGTGCACGGCGTCTTTGATCGACTCGACGTACTCCATGTCCTCAGTTTCCGGATTCGTGTCGTCGAACCGAAGGTGGCAGCGTGTGGGCACCTGATCGGCGTAGTCGCGCTTCAGGCCGAAGTTGAGCACAATGGACTTGGCGTGCCCGATGTGAAGGTAGCCGTTCGGCTCGGGAGGGAAGCGCGTCACGACGCGGTCATGTGTGCCCGAGGCGAGGTCTTCATCAATGATGTCGCGGATGAAGTTAGAGCGGGAGGCGGCTTCGGTCGCGTTACTATCTGTGGACACCGTGGTCGATGGGGTTGAAGGTGGTTCGGGACGGCGATGCAAGGGGTACAACACATACATACGATGGGGGCGAGCGCGCGTTCGCAATGAACGTCGGTGCAGTTGACGGTGGGGCGTGGCACCCCTACGTTACGGCGTGACTACTTTTTACTCACCTGCTCGATGTTCAGATGAGTCGATTCTGGAACGCCACTACTGTCCGTTTTACCCGATGGACCGCCGCAGTCGTCGCCGGTTTGCTGATCGTTCTCGCCGGTGCGGATTACATTGTTGCACAGCCCGCCCCGATTTCCAGCTCTGTGCTCGATTCGTTGCAGGCCCGCAGCATCGGTCCGGCGGTGACGGGCGGGCGTATCCACGACATCGAGGCGCTTCCGAATGATCCCGCGACGATCTACGCCGCGACGGCCTCGGGAGGGCTTTGGAAGACGACGAACGGTGGCACAACGTGGGCCTCGCTGTTCGATGATCAGCCGGTAAGTACGTTTGGGGATGTCGCCATCGCGCCGTCCGATTCCGACATCATCTGGGCCGGGACGGGCGAGCAAAACAATCGCCAGAGCACCTCGTGGGGCAACGGCGTTTATCGCTCCACCGATGGAGGCGCCACGTGGACGCATCTCGGGCTGGAGGATACGCGCCACATCGGCCGCATTCAGGTGCATCCCGAGGATCCGGAGGTTGCGTACGTGGCGGCGCTCGGTAATCTGTGGACACCGTCGGAGGCGCGCGGGGTGTACAAGACAAGCGACGGCGGCACGACGTGGACGAAGGTCTTTAGCGGCGCAAACTCCTTCACTGGCGTCGTTGACCTCGTCATGGATCCGGTCGATCCCAATACGCTGTACGCCGCGCCTTATCAGCGGCTGCGGCGCACCTGGGGCTTTAATGGGGGCGGTCCCGGCAGCGGCATTTACAAGACAACGGATGGCGGCGACACCTGGACCGAACTGACGTCCGGGCTCCCGTCGGGCGAGAAGGGGCGTATCGGCCTGGCGATCGCGAAGACGCAGCCCGATGTGCTGTATGCCACTATTGAGCACGCGGAAGGCGCGGGCACGTACCGGACGTCGAATGCCGGGCGCACCTGGGAAAAAGTCAACGACCTCAATCCGCGGCCGATGTATTACAGCCACATCGAGGTGGATCCAACCGACGCGGACCGCGTGTTCGTGCTCGCCACCGAGTTTTACATGAGCGAGGACGGAGGCCAGACGTTCATGCAGATGCCTACCCGTCCGACGTACGATGTCGGTGTACACAGCGATCACCACACGCTCTGGGTCGATCCATCCGATCCCGAGCATTTCTACCTCGCGGGTGATGCCGGCCTGCACGAGACGTGGGATCGGGGCCAGACCTACCGGCGCATCAACAACCTGCCCATCGGCCAATTTTATGCCGTTGGGCTGGACCACCGTACACCGTACACCATCTACGGCGGCATGCAGGACAACCATTCGTGGATGGGTCCGAGCGCAACACGACGCTGGATCGGGATCATCAACGACGATTGGAAGCAGATTGGCTTTGGTGATGGGATGTACCAGCAGGTGTCGAGTCCGCGGGCCGTGTTCGTCGGCGCGCAGAATGGCGGGCTGACCCGCGTCGATCCAGTGACGGGCGATCGGCAGGAGGTCGAGCCGATCGAGCCCGAGGATGCCGACTACCGCTTCGACTGGGTGACGCCGACGCACGTCTCGATGCACGATTCCTCGACCGTGTATCTCGGTGGCAACCGCCTGTTCATCTCTCGCGATCGCGGCGATAGCTGGACGCGCACCGAGGACCTGACCAAGCAGATCGAACGCGATTCGCTTGCGTTAATGGGCGTCCCCGGTCGCGCCGATATGCTGTCGAAGCACGATGGCACCGCAAGCTACGGCGAGATCACGACTATCACCGAGTCGCCGCTCACCCCTGATGTGCTCTGGGTGGGCACCGATGACGGTAACATCCAAGTTTCGCGCGACGGGGGACGAACATGGCGCGAGGTCGGGCGCAACATCGATGCGGTTGGCGACACAACGTACGTCAGCCGGGTCGAGGCTTCGGCAGCCGGCGAGGGCGTTGCGTATGCCACGCTCGATGCACATCGGGACGGCGACTTCCATCCGTACGTTTTCAAGACGACCGATTTTGGGCAGACGTGGCGACGCATCACCGAGGGGCTCCCTGACGACGGCTCCGTTAACGTCATCGTCGAGCATCCGGATAATCCGCAGGTGCTGTTCCTCGGCACCGAGCATCGGCTTTTCGTGTCGACGACGGGAGGCGACGCGTGGGCGGCCGTTGAGGCCAATCTTCCGACAACGCTTTACGACGATCTGACCATCCATCCCCACACGAAGGATCTCGTGATGGGCACGCATGGCCGGAGCCTCTGGATTCTCGACGACACGACTCCGATGGTCGAGTGGGCCGCGGCGCAAGAGGCCGGGTCGCCTTACTTCTTCTCCGTCCGTCCCGCGACGATCCATCATTACTGGAAAAACACGTCGTACCGCGGCCAGGCGGCGTATTCCGGGAAGAATCCTCCCTTCGGTGCGCTGCTGCACTACTACCTGCCCACAGAGGTTGACTCAGTGCACTTCGCGGTCCGTAATCCCGAGGGTGAAGTTGTTCGCCGTCTCACGGCGTCCGGGGAGTCCGGTGTGATTCAGCAGGTGCGGTGGGAGCTGCGGCACGCTTCGCCGCCCACCGACGTCGGGGAAGACGAGGCCGACGAGGAGGGAGGCGTCGTGCAACCGGACACGATCTTGCCCGCCCTCCGTCAGTCGCTGGAACCCAAAGGGCCGTTCGTCTCGCCCGGGATCTATGCCGTGACCATGGAGGCGGGAAGCACGCGGATGACCCGTCGGGTGCGCGTGCAGGCCGATTCGCAGATTAACCTCACGCCGGCGGAGTGGCGGGCCCGCGAGGCGTTCTTGGTCGATGTGCTCCAGATGCAGCGCGACGCCTGGCAGGCTGCCGAGGCGATGACCACCCTTCACGATTCGCTGTCCGCACGCCGCGATTCGCTGGACGAAGCCGGATCGCTCTCGCCCGGTTTATCCACCCGAGCCGACTCCGCCGAGGCCCTGGCGGAGCGGCTCCGTGATGTGCGCGGTGATATCTATGGGCTCGCAAGTGGCTTCAACACGAGCGGCGTAACGCAACCGACGCTGCATCCGCCCACGGCGACTGAGCGGGAGCGCCGCGATCGGCTCTGGATCCGGCTTCAGGAGGCCCTCCAGGCAAAGGACGCCTTTATGGAGCAGCAATGAGGCTCCAAAAGTCCGCCGAGGCATTACGGAGCGGATGAGGAAACTGTGTGGCGCCTGCGTACCTTACTTGAACCTGCGCCTTGCGCCACCGGTTTACAATCAACGTCGTCAGGTGCGACGCGCCCCACCATCCCTTATCGATCCGACCTCAGGTCTCAGCACTCAATCATGCATAGTGAGTCTTCGGGTGGTCCCCAGACCGATTTTGTACCGCAGACCGATTTGACCCAGACCGTACGCATTGCGTGTGACTACGTCCGCGATGCGCTCGACGATTTGGAGCATGCTGCCGAGGTGCTCGACGTCAAAAACGTCAAGCGCCAACAGATTGACGAGGCGGCCCAGCGGTCGGAGATGGGCGTGGAGCAGGTGGCCCGGCACCTGCTTTTCGTCGTCGCCGAGCGGCTGGAGGGCACCGCCGAGCGGCTGGAGGTTACATCCGAGATGCTCCAGGACACCGCCGATTCGCTGCGCGACAACCTCGGCGCATCGGAGTAACGCCCGGCTTACAGCGCGCCCTCAGCTGCAACAACTTTGGTATCTGCGGTCCGGTCGCCCCAGCGGCGGCCCTCCGGATCGGTGAAGACGTTGTAGACCTCGTACAGGCCGATGGCAATCGCCGCGATCGCGACCACCGGCATCAGCATCCAGCCGAGGATGGGGATCCAGATCAGGATGCTATTGATGGCGCCGATGCCCCACATCCAGTTGCGGCGCACCGACGTCTCAATGTCCATCGGGCGCCCGTCGAGTCGCACGGTCTTCAGCCCGATGAGGTGCTTCCCGATGGAGCGCTGATTCATGAAGTCGAGTTCCAGCCCGTCGCGCACGAGCATGTAGCCGACGCTTGCGATCCCGCCGACATAGGGAATGGCCCCCATCACGGCCGCGATGAGCGCGTCGATGATCATGGCCACAGCACGCTTGACAGGATCAGCCTTTCCAGTCATGGACAAGTCGTTAGGGTCTGAAGAGGGATCGTGTGAGTTGGTGGGTGTGCCAAGATCGCTGGATGTTTCCATCGGTGCATGAGCCTTCGTGAGCGAGGGCGCGGACGCGGTGTTCAGCTACACCATCTCGGACAATCGGCGATGAGGCAGCTATTCAATAAAGCGTAGATCGCCGCGCAAAGCGGACGAGCTTTTCTTCAACACAACCAATCATCATGGAAATTGCCAATCTGCTGAATCAGCGACACTTCGATGAGGCCAAAATGCAGAAGCATCCCGTGGTCGACTCCGATCGCATGTTCTTCGATCAGTACTGCTTGATGCCGGGGCAGGCCCAGCGAATTCATCGCCACGCCGATGAAGATAAGATCTATGTCGTGTTGAAGGGCACGGCAACGGTACACATCGGAGACGAGGCGGCGGAACTGGAGCCGATGGAGGCCACCATCGCCCGGGCGGGCACGGCGCACGGCGTCCGCAATGACACCAACGCCGAGTTGGTGCTACTCGTCGCTATGGCGCCGCGCCCCGATCACGGATGACCTATCCCCGATGAGAAAGCGCTATTCTGATTCCGTCATGCCCGTCACCAGCCGATCGATGAGGGCGGGGTCGTCGGGGAGCAGACCGGCGTCGGGCAAGCGGGGGACGAGTTCGGTCCACTGTTCGCGCTGCGCGTAAGCGCGTTGCAGATACGGGAGGGCCTCATCGACGCGCCCTTCACTCGCCAGCGTGATGCCGACCCAGAAGGGCGCTTCGCCATCGGTCGCTTCGTCGGGGACCAGGTCCATGGCCGCGCGGTAGGATTCCATCGCGCCCTCAATGTCGCCCCTCGTGACGCGCTCATCGCCCTCGTTGAGTTTGTGATACGCCCGCTGAAGCCGGACGAGGCGCTTGAGTTCCTGCACGGGAGTAGCGTGATCCTCCACGCGGAGGTCGAACAACCGGTCGCTCCACGGATGTCCTGTGGGCTCGGCCCGGACCACCAGCAGCGCGGCCGACTGTTGTCCCCGGATGTCGCCGCCCTCGGATTGGGCCGCTTCAAGCGCAGCTATCAGCCGGTCGGCCAAGTCGCCGTCGGCCGATTCGTAGGCCTCGGCCATGGCGTCCCACACCGTCGCGCGTTTCATCATGTTGGCCTGTGCTGCGAACTGGGCGCCGGTGTAGTGGCCGGCGGCTTCGACCGCGTTAGCACCGGTGTGGGCAGCGACGCGCCCCTCTGCGTCCACCATCGCGACCTGACGAACGGCGCGGCCGCCATCAGTCGATACCAGTGCGTCGAGCGCCTCAGAGGCGGTGCGGCCCTGGGCCATCAGTTCGAGGCCAAGCGGGCCGTAGCGTGGATCGACGAACGACTGCGTCGCAACCGCTCCGACGCCAGGTTCGGCCCAGGGCACGATGGCACCCACCGAGAACCAGTGCGACTGCACGGCGACACCCAGCTGGCCCGTCGTGGAGTCGCGCGCTACGATGGAGTAGGTTGCCACCGGGCGGGTGGGAGAGAGGCGCTGTTGGGCCTGGGCCGGAACGAGGAGCAGCAGCGCGAGACCAGCGAATAGAGCAGATCGGAGCGACATGACATCGAGAGCAGGGTGAGCGGGTACGAATCCGCTTCAATATATTCGTGCGCGCCGCCATTTGCACGCGAGGCTCAGGTGAGGCCGATCTGATCGGCCGAGAAGCTCATCACGTATCCGCAGAAGGGGCAGACGGCGTTGACGACTTTCAGCGATTGGGGGCCAGCGATCACCTGCGTTTTCATCTCCGCCGATGGCACGGTGCCGAGGTCGCGCTGGATCCGCAGGTTGGAGGCGTTGCACAGCGGGCAGTGAGGCGTACCGATCTTTTCAGTCAAGTGATCGACGACGTGTTGCAGCTGTTCGGGCGTCAGAGGCATGGCAACCGTAGCATATGATGGGATGAGCTCGATGATAAGCTATGCGCGGAGGTGAGAAGCTACAACCGCCCGCCTGGGGAGCGGACCTGACTTGCTGAGATCGTTAAACTGCGCGGGAGATTTGTGCCGTTATTGCAATTTACAGCCGCCCATTGATATCGTACAGGGCACCGCTACGCTCATCTGTTGTCCGATTAGAGGGGGGATTCTCATGCGACGTGTTTTTTGGATTACGCTTGTATTGCTGATGTTCGTCCCCAGCGCTGCGGCGCAACAGCCCCTTTACGAATCGGAGGCCTTCACGGTGGGGCCGGCCGAAGTCCGGCAGGATTCCTTCCGCGCGGTGGCTCATTCCCGCACGCATCTGACCTCGAATTATCAGCGGGAGCGGACGGCGATCAATTTCAAGTTTAGTATCAACAGGCGGGATAACGAGCGGCCCTCGGGCGATGATCACCGGCTGCGGTTGGCGCCCGCCGGAGGGCAGGTGACGACCCCGCTACTGACCTTCGGATCGGTCGAAAATCAGGGGACGCCGCTTCCAAATCGAGCCTCGGCACGCGGCACCGGCGATACGTTCGACGTCACGTTCCGGCTTGATATGCAACATGTGCACGAGCGCTTCCGCGAAACGGGCTGGTACGATCCGCCGGCGGGCGCACCCATCGCCGCTGACGACTTCGAGGGCGTCTACATCGTGGGAGACACGCCACCGCTCACGTGGGATTGGGACGCCCTCTCCGGTAGCGACCGCTACCGGCTGAACGATCCCGATGGCGATGGCATCTACACCATCACGCTGACTTTCGAGCAGCGCGATCTGCGGCCGCTGGACGATGCCGGTCGCGTCGTCTGGCAACTGCAAGAGGACGTTTCGGCATTCCCGCAGTACCGGTCTGATCAGCTGCTGGTCGATGTGCTGTACAATCTGTCTCTCGAAGAGCTGCTGCTCAATATCCGCGAGGATGGCGCCTACATGGCGGGGGCGAAGTGGACCGGCGTCTGGACCCGCGACATCAGCTACAGCATCCTGCTTTCGCTCGCACTGATCGATCCGGAGGGCGCGCGGCGCAGCTTGATGCAAAAGGTTACCGACGACGGGCGCATCATTCAAGATACGGGCACGGGCGGATCGTGGCCGATCTCGTCGGATCGGATGACGTGGGCGCTGGCCGCTTGGGAGGTCTATCTGACGACCGGGGATCGGGACTGGCTTCGCGAAGCCCACGACATCATCAGCCGATCCGTTGAGGCCGATCTGAAGACGGTGCGCGATCCGCAGACCGGGTTGTTTCGCGGCGAGTCGTCGTTTCTCGACTGGCGCGAACAGTCCTACCCCGACTGGATGGATCCGAAGGATATCTATCTCTCACAGAACCTCGGGACCAACGTAGTTCACTACGCCACCTACGATTTGCTGGCCGCGATGGCACGGGAACTGGGCGACTCCCCCACCCGCTACGACTCCGTTGCCCAGGAAACGGCGCGTGCACTCGACCACTATCTCTGGCAGGATGAGGTGGGGTACTACGGCCAGTTCCGCTATGGGCGCAACGCTATGCAGCTCTCCCCGCGCGCTGAGCACCTCGGCGAGGCGCTGGCGATCCTCCGCGGGGTGGCATCTGCCGAACAGGCAAACCGGATGGCGGAGCAGGTGCCGGTTGTGCCGTACGGCGTGCCGAGCTTTTATCCGTACATTCCGGGTATCCCGCCGTATCACAACAACGGCATCTGGCCCTTTGTGGTCTCGTACTGGACGTGGGCTTCCGCCGAGGCCGGGAATGCAGCGGGCGTCGAGCACGGCCTGGCATCCATCTACCGCGCGGCTGCGCTTTTCCTCACCAATAAGGAAAACATGGTCGCTGAGACGGGGCACTTCGAGGGGACTCAGATCAACTCAGATCGGCAGCTCTGGAGCGTGGCGGGCAACCTGGCGATGGTGTATCGCATCTTCTTCGGGATGGATTTTAGGCCGGATGGGTTGCATCTCGACCCATTCATTCCGGCGGCGTACGGCGGGACCCGGCGGCTCGACGGCATCTCCTACCGCGGTGCGACGCTGACAATCGAAATCGAGGGCTGGGGCAGCGGCGTCACATCGATTACGCTCGATGGGCAGCCGCTGGATGGGCCGGTTATTCCCGCCGACCTGACGGGAGCGCACACGATCCGCATCACCATGAACCAGCAGATGCCGGAACGCTCGATTAACCTCCAGTCCAACCGGTTTGCGCCGCCCACGCCGGTGCTTCAGCGCGCGGGGCAGACGCTCACCTGGACCGGCTCGCCCGATGCCGAGCAGTATGTGGTCTACGAGCGCGGTGCGGTGGCCGATGTGACGGCCGATACGATCGTACGCGCCTCCGTGCCCGATGCGCTCACCGAAGTGCAGGTCCAGAGCAAGTCCGATGTGCACGCTTCCTTCCTGAGTGCACCGGTCCGATTCGTTGGCGGAGCATCGACCGCGATCCTTCAGCCGCCCGATTCGCTGGGGCTCGAAACCGAGCACGCCGGTTTCAGTGGGGCGGGATATCTGCCGATCACCCAGACGACGCATACCGAGATCACCCTTCCCGTCACGGTGCCGGAGGCCGGGCGATACAGCATCGACGTACGGTACGCCAACGGCCACGGGCCTATCAACACGAACAATAAGGCCTGTATTCGCACGCTACGGGTGGACGGCGAGCGGGTGGGCCCCCTCGTGATGCCGCAGCGCGGCGAAGGGGACTGGACCGATTGGGGCTACAGCAACCCGGTTCAGGTCGATCTGGAGGCCGGGAAGCACGTGCTAACGGTGGTGTTCACGTCCTCCGACCGCAATATGAATGGCGTCGTGAATGCTGCGCACGTGGATCACCTGCGGCTGACGCGACTTCCTTCGCGGTGAGAGACAAAAAATACAGCCGGTGCAGCGCGTCACCGCCACACCGGCTGCCCCATCGTTGAACGAGACCTTGAGAGCTGGCGTCGACAAAGGTCTTCTAAGAGGTGCTATAAGTACATGCGCAAAGCCCGAGGCAGACCGGACAAAAGCGCGTGTTAAAGCACCTCCAGGGGTATTGGACCAGATTAAGGCTTGGTTAGTGCTGTCAGCGTCGAGACCGGTTCGCCTTCCTGAATCCGGATGATGCGCACGAGGAAGGACGCGCCCGATTCGATCCCGGCGTAGACTTCCATGAAGTCCTCGCGAGAGGAGATCGGCTGGCGGTCCACCTCGACGATGATGTCGCCGCGGCGCACATCAGCGTCTTTGTAGGTGCTACTGTTCGGGTCAATATCCGTCACGATGGCGCCCTGAAACTCCTCGGAGGGCTCGATGCCAAGCCGCTGGAGCAGGCGGGGCGTGACCGTCTGCAGGCTCAGTCCCATCTGTTCGAGACTGCCGCTCTCCGATTGAGGCGTGTTGCCAGAGTTCGAGCCGCTATCGGCCAGGTACTCGTCCCGGTTGGCGAGTTCGATCGTGACCGTGCGCTCATCGCCTCTGGGGGAAACTACGGTTAGCTCGACCGATTCACCGGGTCGTTTGCTGCTGACCGTCGTACGCAGCTGGTTAAAGTTGGTAAGCTGCTGGCCATCTACGGCAATGATGATATCGTTTTCTTTAAGCCCAGCCTCGGCGGCGGGGGTGCTCGACTCCACCGAGGTCACCTGCGCCGCGCCGCGGGGCACATCCAGTGCGCGGGCCAGCGAGGAGGAGACGGCGCCAAATCGAACGCCCAGATAGCCTCGCTGCACCTCGCCACTCTCGATCAGCTGCGTTGTCACGTCGTCCACCACGTTCACCGGAATCGAGAAGCCGATGCCTTGATAGCCGCCCGAGCGGGACACGATGGCCGAGTTAATGCCGATCAGCTCGCCGTTCAGGTTGACCAGTGGTCCGCCCGAGTTTCCCGGATTGATTGCGGCGTCCGTCTGGATTAGCTCGGCCGCCGCGTTGATCTGGGTCAGGTTTTCACTGACGCGCCCGACGGCGCTAATGATGCCGGCGGTTACGGTGTTCTCCAGATCCATCGACAGCGGCGAGCCAAAAGCCAGCACCCACTGCCCGGCGCGGATAGAATTGGAGTTGCCGAAGCTAATGGCGGGCAATCCAGTCTCTTCAATCTTGATCACAGCCAGATCGCTAAACGGATCGGTGCCGACGACCTCGGCATTCAGTTCGCGATTGTCGTAGGTTACTACACTGAGGTCCTGAGCGTTGGCGACGACGTGGTTGTTGGTGACGATGTATCCGTTCGAGCGGATAATTACACCGGAGCCCAGCGCGGGGGAGCGGCGGCGCTGTTGGGGCGGGCGTCCGAAGAAATCTTCGAAGGGCGTGCCCTCGAAGGGGTTTCGCATCTGACGTTCGCTGGGCGCCTGCTCGGCACGAATCTGAACGACCGTCGGATTGACCGACTCGGCGACGCGGGTGAAGGCTTCCTCGAACGCGGTTGGAGCGGTGCCCGCCGTCGTCGACGGGTTGATGGCTGTGGTGCCCTCGGCGCGAGTCGGCGTAGCAACCGTCTCGCCGGAGTCAAACCAGTTGGCCCCGGCTGTCGTGAACAAGATGCCGGCGGCGAAGGCGGCGACAACCAAGACAACGATAGAGACTTTTCGCGTAGCGCTCATAAGCGGTATCGGATTAACATCGGGGTCGTGCGGGTAGGGAGGATGGATCGCGGCGTCAGTCGTTTTGCACGCCAATGGGCCCTTCGAGAAAGAAATGTGCCGGATGTACCGATCCGTCAATCTGGCAGCATTCGCCCACGAAGGGAGTATTACAACGACGGCACCGGGGCATTTCGTATACCCGGTCTTGTCCCGAAAGTGTTACGATACCACCTCCGGTCTGTCACAGGGACACCTGGGGGCGGTCGCCTATCCCATCAGAGCACATCCAGCGGATCGACGAGACGGAGATCGGGGTGTTGCTGGGTGAGGGTTCGGAAGAAGTAAGAGTGGCCAGATCCGTAGATGATGACGATGCGATCCCCGGGTTCGGCAATGGAAAGCAGATTCGCAAAAATCTTGAAGTTGCGGTCGTGCACCGAGGTGAGCGGCTGAACGCCCACGTTCGTCGACCCGGCGCCCACTTCGATCATGCGCATCCGGGCGTGCTGGAGCAGCTCCAGCGTCTCCGGCTGATTCGTGTGCCGTAGGATTTCACCGATCGTCTTCGTGCGATGGAGGCGGTTGTCCGTCGCATTCGACCGCGCTTTCCATGCCTGAAAATATTCGATGAAAGACGGATCGTTTTGCTGCGCCCAGTCCATCACCTCGCGCATGCCCCAGGGCTGTTGGTGGTCGATGGCGTAGATATTCTTGTGGCCGCGCTGAGCCGCGAGCCGCATGCCGAGCTGCTGCCGCTCGTTGACCGTCAGCTGATGGCGGCCCGACCGGTACGCGTCGTACAGGCTGTCGAACCGGGCCGCCTCATCGAAGGGCCACTCGACGACGACTTTCGTGGGCTTGAAGGCGGCCAGCGAATCGACGACGGCTTCGATCTCGGCTTGCTGCTCGGGCGCCATCAGGTCGTGGAAGTCGGGCGCTTGGTCGAAGTGAAACGTGCCGAGGGGCAGCACCTCGATCGTCGGCGCATCTCGGTCGACGGCCAGGGGCGAGTCCGGCGCCGCCTCCTGCGCCGAGGCGGGGCGCACGAGCAGCAGACCGAGAATGAGGCAGGCAGCGAAGAGGAAGGGATTCGAGGGTAGCATACGTAGGCGAGACATCCGATGAAAAAGTAGCGTGCGTCATCGCATCAGGCAGGCGCATGCGCCCGATCGTTGCGGGCGTCCGGGCGTGGAGCGAGGCTTCATCGGCAAATCACAGGCGCCGGGGGCTTTCGGGCCGCATCCGCTCACTTCTCGCCGGGGATGCCGGGCTCGGTCATGTCGCGCACATCGAGATAAGCATCGAGTTCGTCATCGGAGAGCAGGCCCATCTCCTGCACGATGGCGCGCACCGACTTGCGCTCCCTGGCGGCTTTCTTGGCGACTTCGGAGGCTTTGTCGTATCCGATGGCGCTGTTGAGGGCGGTCGCGATGGACGGGTTGAGTTCGAGCAGTTCCTGGCAGCGGGCGCGGTCGGCTTTGATGCCGTCGACGCACTTCGTGCGGAAGGCCTCGACGCTGCCCGCGAGGATGTCGAGGCTTTCGAGCATGGCGTGCGTCATCACCGGCATCATCACATTAAGCTCGAAGTTGCCGTGCTGATTGCAGACCGTCATCGTGGTGTGGTTGCCCATCACGCGGGCAGCGACCATCATCACCTGCTCGCTCTGCACGGGGTTCACCTTGCCGGGCATAATAGACGAACCGGGTTGGATAACGGGCAGCTTGATCTCGCCGAGTCCACTGGTGGGACCGCTGGAAAGGTGACGGAGGTCATTCGCGATTTTGAGCAGCGTCGACGCCAAGGTATTTAGGGCGGCATGAGCGTTGAGAAAGGCGTCCTTGCCCGCTTGTGCCGCAAAGTGGTTGGGCGCCTCGTGGAACTCCAGCTCCGTCGCCTCGCTGATGAGCGCAATCGCCTGCTCGGGAAACTCGGAGTGGCGGTTGAGGCCGGTGCCAGTCGCCGTACCTCCGAGGGCCAGTTCGCTGAGTTCATTGGAGGCGCGCTCCAGGCGTTCAATGTTCAGCTCGATTTGCGTCGCGTACCCGCCGAACTCCTGTCCGAGGCGCACGGGCGTCGCGTCCATAAGGTGCGTGCGGCCGCTTTTGAGCACATCGTCGAACTCCTCGGCTTTGTCGAGGAAAGCGTCGTACAAGGCATCCAGCGCGGGGAGCAACTCCTTTTCGAGCGCCATCCGGGCGGCGACGTGCATCGAGGTCGGAATCACGTCGTTCGAGGACTGTGACATGTTCACATCGTCGTTCGGGTGGATCGCCTTGCTGCCGCGCTCGGCGCCTACCCGCTCCGAGGCCCGGTTGGCGATCACCTCATTGGCGTTCATGTTGGTCGACGTGCCGCTGCCCGTCTGGAAGATATCGAGCACGAAATGCTCGTCGAGGGTGCCGTCGATGACTTCTTGCGAAGCCGTGACGATGGCGTCTTTGGTCTCGGCATCGAGCAAGCCGAGGGCGTGGTTCGCCTTCGCCGCCGATTGTTTGACGATGCCGAGCGCTTCGATGAAGCGGCGTGGAAAACGCAAGTCGCTGACCGGGAAGTTGTCGGCTGCCCGCTGCGTTTGGGCGCCATACAGCCGTTCGGATGGGACGCGAACGTCCCCGAGCGAGTCCTTTTCGATGCGGTAATCGGACATGGTTGTAGCGCGTGGATTGATGAGAAAGGAACCGTGCAGTGAAACGTTTGGGGCTGCTTTGCCATCGAAGGGCCAGGCGAGAACAAGCCACGGGCCCAGACTTGTTGCAAGCCGCCCGTTCGCCGGGCTCAAAGACCATCATATGCTCACTGAAACATAGGGGAGCCGCAGCGTTTGTGCAGAAGAGATGGGCAATTTTTCCATGAAGCATATGGTGTTGCGCACTACCGAGGATTCCCGCTAATCCCCTTCTTATCCACCCTGCTCAAACGAATGGCCATTGATGTGATTCGCACGGTCGACGCGATGCAGACCTACGCCGATACCCAGCGCGGTGCCGGGTATCGCGTGGCTCTTGTACCCACGATGGGCGCGTTACACGACGGCCACTTTGCGCTCGTCGAGGCCGCCCGCGAGCGCGCCGATCAAGTCATCACCTCGGTCTTCGTCAATCCGACGCAGTTTGGACCGGACGAAGACTACGAAGAGTATCCGCGCGATCTGGCCCATGACCGCAATCAGTTGGCCGAGCACGGCGTCGATGTACTCTTTGCACCCTCGGTTGAGGGGATGTATCCCGATGCGGCCTCCGGCGACGGAACTACTTTGACGTGGGTGGAAGTCGAGCAGCTCACCGATCATCTGTGCGGACGATATCGGCCGGGGCACTTCCGGGGCGTGACGACGGTTGTATCAAAGCTGTTCCACATCTGCAAACCTCACACGGCCGTTTTTGGGCGCAAAGATGCGCAGCAGTTCGTCATTATTCAGCGGATGGTGGAGGATCTTCATTTCGATATCGAGGTGGTCGGCGTGCCCACCAAGCGCGAGCCCGACGGCCTGGCGCTGTCGTCCCGCAATCAGTATTTGAGCCCGAGGGAGCGGGAGCAGGCGACGGTACTGTTCAAGGCCGTTCAGGCCGCTCAGAGGCGGATTCGGAAGGGGGAACAGCGTGGAAAAGCCCTTGTTGAAGCGATGCAAAATAAACTCGCCCAGGCGCCCGATGCGCGCGTGCAGTACGCCGAACTCGTCGACGCCCGCAGCCTCCAACCCATCGAGCGCATCAACCCGGGGCAGCAGGTGCTCGCCGCTGTGGCCGTCTTCTTTGGTGAGACGCGGCTGATCGACAACGCCTTCGTCCAGGCACCTGCGCCGTAACCGCTTCCTTCCACCCACCCTGATCGATCCTCGACCGGATGACCATTACGATGTTCAAGGCGAAGTTGCATCGCCTGCGCGTTACCGAGGCCGACCTCTACTACGAGGGCTCCATCACCATCGACGCGGAGCTCCTGGAGGAAGCCGGCATTCTGCCGTACGAAAAGGTCCAGGTTGTCAACGTCAACAACGGCGCCCGGCTCGAAACGTACACCATTCCGGGCGAGGTGGGCGAGCGCACCGTGTGTCTCAACGGCCCGGCCGCTCGGCTCGCGGCTCCCGGCGACCAGGTCATCGTCATCGCCT